>JBFXAZ010000046.1:0-38339 GCA_050183765.1 Reyranellaceae bacterium
CATCCCTTCATCGGCCTGTCGTTCGGACCGATCACCTTCATGATCTGCGTCATGGGCGGGCTCGGCAACATGGTCGGCGGCTTCATCGCCTCGTTCATCTTCGCCGAGATCATCTCGCTGGGCGGCTTCTACTCCGACCTGGAGTGGGGCTACGTGCTCGCCTTCGTGCTGTTCATCGTCACCATGTTCGTCCGCCCGCAGGGCCTGTTCGCGAGGCGGTCATGAACGGCAGGACTGCGATACCCTGGGCGATCGGCGGCATCGTTCTGCTGGCGCTGCCGTTCGTCTATCACCAGCCCTATCCGCTGCACATCCTGATCGTCATCCTGATCTGGTCGTTCGCCTATACCTCATGGTCGATCATGGGCCGATTCGGGCTGACCTCGCTGGGTCACGGCGGCTTCATGGGCGTCGGCGCCTACATCACGGCGCTGGCCTGGAACCATCTCGGCATATCGCCGTGGATCGGCATCCCGGCGGGATTGGTCTGCGCCGCGCTGCTGGCCCTGGTGGTCGCCTGGCCCTGCTTCCGATTCCGCATCACCGGCCACTATTTCGCGCTGGTGACCTTGGCGCTGAGCGCCATCGTGCTGCAGGTGATCACCGCCACGCGCGACTGGACCGGCGGCTCGCTGGGCTACACGCCGGAGCGCATCAAGGAGGGCCAGTCGGCGTTCCTCGCCTTCCAGTTCAACAGCAAGGAAACCTGGTACCTGATCGTGCTCGGCGTCTGGGCGGTCGGGCTGGTGATCTGGCACCTCGTCGACCGCAGCATGATGCGCTACGCGCTCGAGGCGATCTCCGAGGACGAGGACGCGGCGGCGGCGGCCGGCGTCAATGTCACCTGGGAAAAGCTGAAGGTGACGATCCTGAGCGCCATGATGACCGCTCTGGCCGGCGCGCTGTTCTGCCAGTACCAGATGTTCGTTTCGCCCGACACGGTGAGCGGCATCTCGATCTCGCTGCAGATGGTGTTCGCCGTGGTCGTCGGCGGCATTTACATGTCGCTCGGGCCGACGGTCGGCGCGATCATCACCATCGTGCTGGCAGAGTCCCTGCGCATCGGCTTCGGCACCGCGGCGGTCGGCTGGGACAACCTGATCTACGGCGCGCTGCTGGTGGTCTTCATCATCTTCCTGCCCAAGGGCATCCTGGGCAGCCTCATGGATATGCGGAAGAAGCCGGCCAGCTCGCCGCCGGGAAAGTCGGCGAAGGCCACAGCCTAGTCCCGTGGCGGCCGGGGTCGCCGCGCGATCAGGCCCGCCACCAGGACCGACAGCGCGATCGAACCATCCTGCTTCGCCAGCTCATAGAGCAGGCTGAAATGTCCGCGGCCGGGGTTGCCAGACTCGCGCTTGTCCTTGACGGTGAGCCTGAGGCGAATGCGATCGCCGCCTCGGACCGGCGCCGGAAACGCCAGCTCCCAGCGCGATGCGCCCAGGACCGCCCATTGGCGCTCCGGCGTGTTGTAGACCAGGTGTCCCAGGCGATACATCAAGCTGATGGTGTAGCCGCCGCTGGCGATCAGGCCGCCGTAGGGATTGTGCGCCGCGGACGACTCGTCGACGTGGAATGGCCACGGATCGTTCTGTCGGCTGTACGCCAGCATCTCCGCGGAATCGACGGCGACCTCGTCGCTCTCGAATGAATCGCCGATCGCGAGATCTTCGAAGTAGATCCGGGTCGCCATGATCGCCTCGCCGATGCGTCGGCCGAAGCGTCGCCCACGCAGAGGGCGTCTTCAATTACGCCCGGCGTAGTTGCCGCCTATGCGGCAATCGGAGGCCGGAGGAAGGCGAGCCCGTCAGTCAGGCCCGGTCGATCCACTGCCCGGCGGCGCGGCGCTTGAAATAGATATCGCAGGTGGAGCAGGGGATGTCGGCGCGCACGCCGGCCTCGCCGCGCAGCATCGCCTTGGCGTAGCGCATCTTCTCGTGGCCGAGCGCCTCGTCCATGCCCTGCCGGAAGACGTTGCCGCCGAAATCGCCCCAGAAGTTGCGGCAGCAGCCCAGAACCTTGCCGTCCCAGTTGATCTGCGGCTCGTCCCAGAGCTGCTCGCACATGCTGGCGAGATAGGCCTCGCCGGTCTGCGCCTCCCATTCGGAGCGACGCACCGCCGGCGTGTCGAGCCAGCGCATCACCTCGGGCGAGACCTCGGTCGGCGCGATGTCCTCGTCCCACGACAGCTTGAGCTTGAAGCGCATGCCTAGCTGCGTCGCCATGGCGTGCGCGATCTCGACCTCGTGCTTGTTGTGCTCGAACAGAATCATGCGCCAGACCAGCAGGGGCTCGTCGATGCCGAGCTTCGCCTTCCAGTCGTTGATGGCACGGATGTTGGCCAGGACCTTCTCGAGATTGCCGCGCACCCGGTACTTCTCGTAGGTCTCCTGCGTGGCGCCGTCGATCGAGCACATGATCGACTCCACCCGATAGCGCACCAGCGCCTCTAGCGTCGCCGGCGAGGCGGTGTTCAGGTTGGCGCCGTTGGCGATCATGGTCGTCACGCCGCGCTCATGGGCGATGCGCAGGATGTCCGGCATGCGCGGATTCATCAGCGCCTCGCCGTAGTTCGACAGCTCGATCTCGCGCACGGCGGGGTTGGCGTCGAGCAGGGCGGCGAAGTCCTCGGGCGTGAGGAAGCCCTTGCCGACATGGGCGTCGATCGCCCGCTCGGTGGTCGGGCAGGACGGGCAGCGCAGCTGGCAGAACGAGGAGGCCTCGACCCTCAATCTGGCGGGTGTCGTCGTGCTGTCGATCGGGAGGGTGGTATCGGGCATCAGCGGCTCTGTCCGTGGTACTCGGCGTTGGGCATCATCTCGACGCCATGCGCCATGCGGTTGGACATGTTGAAGAACGCCACCACGTCGCACAGATCGTACAGGTCGCGCTCGCTGAAGCCCAGCTTGCGCAGATCCTCGCGGTCGGCATCGCCCACATCGAACGGCGTGAGCGTGAGCTTCCAGGCGAAATCGAGCATGGCGCGCTGGCGGGCCGGCAGGTCGGCGACGCGGTAGTTCAGCGCCATCATCTCGCCCAACTGCGGATCGCCGGAGTACTGCCGCACCGCCTGGCCATGGGCGACGAGGCAGTAATAGCAGCGGTTGGCGCTCGACACGACGACGGCCACCATCTCGCGCTCGAGCTTGCTCAGGCCCGACTCGCCCAGCATCAGCTCGTTGTACATGGAGATGAAGGCGCGGGCCTTCTTCGGATTGGTCGAGACGGCGCGGATGACGTTGGGCACCATGCCAAGCTTCTCGACGCACTTCGCCCAGTATTTCCTGAGATCCTCCTCGGTCGGCTCCGTGGAGGGGATGTCGAGCTTCCAGAGGTGGGCGGGCTGCGGCATGGGCTCCTCACTGTGTCGGCAAGCCGGGTTTCCAGGTGCGGATCGCCTCGTACACCTCGCGCATCGGCCGGTCGAGGCCACTGAAGCGCACGCCCACCGAGGTTCCGCCGCCCGGGACGGCCGTCAGGTGATCATCGAGGTTGAACAGGGAGAGATTGAGGCGGCTGTACAATTCCGGCGTGATGCCGATCTGCAGGGTGCGGCGGGTGCCGCGCGGGCGGGCCAGCTGGATGTCCGACCAGGGCAGCAGCACGTCACGGCCGAATCCCAGCCAGACGCCCCTGTTGTCGATGACGAGCTGGGGCCGGGTCTCGCGCAGCTTCACCAGGGAACGGCCGGCATAGTAGAGCATCGCCGCGGCGCCCAGGCCGAGCCAGATCAGCCGGCTGCCGGAGCCCTGGACGACCAGCCTGTCGGAGTTGGCGAACAGCCAGATCCCGACGATCGCCGGTAAGGTGATGCCGATCGCCGCCAGGCTGATATGAAAGGTCTGGCTGAAACGGATCTCGAGGCGTTCGCGCTTGGCCATCAGCCACACTGCGCGCGGTGGCGCAACAGATGGTCGGCGAGAACGCAGGCGATCATCGCCTCGGCCACCGGCGTGGCGCGGATGCCGACGCAGGGGTCGTGACGGCCGGTGGTGCGGATCTCGATGTCGTTGCCGTGCCGGTCGACGCTGCGCACCGGCGTCAGGATCGAGGAGGTGGGCTTCACCGCCATGCGCGCGACGATGTCCTGGCCCGAGGAGATGCCGCCCAGGATGCCGCCGGCATGGTTGGCCAGGAAGGTCACCTTGCCGTCCCGCATGCGCATCTCGTCGGCGTTCTCCTCGCCATGATGGGCCGCGGCGGCGAAGCCGTCGCCGATCTCCACGCCCTTGACCGCGTTGATGCTCATCAGCGCGCGCGCGATGTCGCTGTCGAGCTTGTCGTAGATCGGCGCGCCGAGGCCCGCGGGCACGCCCGACGCGACGACCTCGATCACCGCGCCGACCGAGGAGCCGCGCTTGCGCACGTCGTCGAGATAGCCTTCCCAGACCTGCGCCGCCTGCCGGTCGGGACACCAGAAGGGATTGTCGCCGACGGCATCCCAGTCCCACTTCGAGCGGTCGATCTTCTGCTCGCCCATCTGCACGACGGCGCCGCGGATGGCGATCGTCGCCCCGAGGACCTTGCGCGCGATCGCGCCGGCGGCGACGCGCACGGCGGTCTCGCGCGCCGACTGCCTGCCGCCGCCGCGATAGTCGCGCACGCCGTATTTCTGCAGGTAGGTGTAGTCCGCGTGCGCCGGGCGGAACTGGTCCTTGATCGCGCCGTAGTCCTTCGAGCGCTGGTCGACGTTCTCGATCAGCAGCGAGATCGGCGTGCCCGTGGTGACGCCCTCGAACACGCCCGACAGGATCTTCACCGCGTCGGGCTCCTGGCGCTGGGTGACGAAGCGCGAGGTGCCGGGGCGGCGCTTGTCGAGATGGGCCTGGATGTCGGCTTCGCTCAAGGGGATGCGCGGTGGCGCGCCGTCGACGACGCAGCCGATCGCCGGGCCGTGGCTTTCGCCCCAGCTGGTGAACCGGAAGAGATGCCCGAAGGTGTTGCCAGCCACACTCAGTCCTTGAAGTCGGCGAGCAGCTCGCCGAGCTGCGGTGCCGCGGAGGTCTTGATCATGCCGACGACGTGGTAGCCGGAATCGACATGCATCACCTCGCCGGTGACGCCGCTGCCGAGATCCGACAGCAGGAACAGGGCGGCGCCGCCGACCTCTTCCGTCGTGACGTTGCGCTTCAGCGGCGAGTTCAGCTCGTTCCACTTCAGGATGTAGCGGAAGTCGCCGATGCCCGACGCGGCCAGGGTCTTGATCGGGCCGGCCGAGATCGCGTTGACGCGGATGCCGAGGTCGCCCACGTCGGCGGCCAGGTACCGCACGCTGGCTTCAAGCGCGGCCTTGGCGACGCCCATGACGTTGTAGTGCGGCATCACGCGCTCGGCGCCGTAATAGGTCATGGTCAGCAGGCTGCCGCCCTTCTTCATCCGCGGCACGGCGCGCTGCGCGACCGCGGTGAACGAGTAGCAGCTGATGTCCATGGTCATCGCGAAATTGTCGAACGAGGTGTCGAGATAGCGCCCCCTGAGCTCGTCCTTGTTCGAGAACCCGATGCTGTGGACCACGAAGTCCAGCTCGCCGCCCCAGCGCTTGTCGATCTCGGCGAAGGCCGCGTCGATGCTGGGCTTGTCGGCGACATCGCAATGCACGACGAAATCGCAGTCGATCGACGCCGCCAGCGGATCGAGCCGGCGCTTCAGCGCATCGACCTGATAGGTGAAGGCAAGCTCGGCGCCGTGGTCGTGGAGCATCTTGGCGATACCCCAACCGATGGAGCGGTCGTTGGCGACGCCCATGATCAGGCCCTTCTTGCCGGCCATGAGCTGCGTCGGCGCGGTCATACGGAAACCTCTGGAGTCGTTGCGTATCAGATCGTTGGCGTCGTCGATTGCGACGCGTTTTCAACAGGTTGACCCCCGCTTGTAGCGGGCAGGCTCATCGCCCGCAAGGGGATCGCTCCGCCAACAGGGACAATCGGCCACTGGTTTCCCGATACCGTCAGCGGCCATAGTCCGCGCCATGAGCGAGCCTAGCGACGATCCGTGGCAGAGCTTTGGCGCCTGGTTCGCCGAAGCCGAGAAGAGCGAACCCAACGATCCCAACGCCTTGGCCGTGGCCAGCGTCGGCCCCGACGGCATGCCGTCGCTGCGCATGGTGCTGCTGAAGGGCTGGGACCGCGACGGCTTCGTCTTCTATACGAACTACGAGAGTCGCAAGGGCGAGCAGCTGCTGGGCCATCCCAAGGCGGCGCTGCTGTTCCACTGGAAGTCGCTGCGCCGCCAGGTGCGCATCGAAGGACCGGTCAGCAGGACGACGCCGGAGGAGGCCGACGCCTATTTCGCCACCCGCGCGCGCGGCAGCCAGATCGGCGCCTGGGCCTCGGCCCAGTCGCGGCCGCTGGAAAGCCGCTTCGCGCTGGAGAAGCGTGTCGCCGAGTTCGGTGCGAAGTACCTGATCGGCACCGTGCCGCGGCCGCCCCACTGGTCGGGCTTCCGGGTCGCGCCGCTGATGTTCGAGTTCTGGCGCGACATGCCTTTCCGGCTGCATGATCGGACCGTGTTCAGACGAGCCGATGCCGCGGCCACGACATGGCAGACCGAAAAGCTCTATCCCTGAGGCTGATCGATGGGCGGCGATAGGCGCGCCCGCCTGGTCCGGGCGGCCAGCTATGCCTCGATGGCGGCGGCGCTGACCCTGATCGCCGCGAAATTCGTCGCCTGGATGCTGACCGGCTCGGTGAGCCTGCTGTCATCGCTGATCGACTCGTCGCTCGATCTGCTGGCCTCGGCCATCACCTGGTTTGCCGTGCGTCACGCCGCCGATCCCGCTGATCACGAGCACCGCTTCGGCCACGGCAAGGCCGAGGCGCTGTCCGCCCTGGCGCAGGCCGGCTTCATCCTGGCGTCGACGGTCGCGCTGATCTTCGCGGCTGGCGAACGCCTGTTGCTGCCGCATGCCCTCGCCCTCGAAGAGGTCGGCATCGCGGTCAGCCTGTTCTCCATCGTCGTGACCGGCGCCTTGGCGCTGTTTCAGCGTCACGTCGTGCGCCAGACCGGGTCGGTGGCGATCACCGCCGATGCGCTGCACTACCGCTCCGATCTGCTGATCAACCTCGCCGTGGCCGCCGCGCTGGGCGTCACGATGCACTTCGGCATCATGTGGATCGATTCGGCGATGGCCATCGCCATCGCGCTCTACCTGCTGACCGGCGTGCGCGCGATCCTCATGCAGGCGCTCGACATCCTGATGGATCGGGAGCTGCCGCAGGACGATCGCCTGCGGATCGAGGCGATCGTGCGTGCCCACCCCGCGGCGCGCGACCTGCACGGGCTGCGCACGCGCACCTCGGGAATGACCCGCTTCGTCGAGATGCACGTCGCCTTCGATCCCGATCTGCCGCTGGCCGTCGCACATCGCTATGGCGACGAGATCGAGGCCGCGATCAAGGTCGTCTTCCCCGACGCCGAGGTGCTCCTGCACCATGATCCGTTCGGGCTCGAGGTGCCGGAGCGCGATCCGGCCTAGGCGACGAACTGGCGGAATAGGTGGCGCAGGTCCTGTTTCTCCTGCGGCGTGATCTCGCCATCGAGCACGCGCGCTTCCCAGGCGCGCAGCTCCTTCTTCACATGGCTCGGCGTGCGCGGGCTCAGCAACAGCATGAAGAACTGTTCGTAGGGCGACAGGTCACGCTCGCGCCGCATGCCCATGGGGCCCGACCCGGCTGCCGTCGCCGACGAGGTCAGAGCGGCGAGCCCGGCATCGCTGAAAGCGGAGGCTGGCCTGCCAACCTGCCCCTTGGGGAGCAGATCGGGACGCAGGACCTCTTCCCAGGAGAATCCTGCCTCGCGGACCATGGTCGAGGCCAGCCTTGCGGCTGCGACCACCTCTCCGGCGTGTTCACTGCCAAGTATCTCCAGAACCTTGGCAAGCGTCGCCTTGCTGAACTGGGTCATTGGGGACCCTTTCCCTAGCCGGTTCCGGGGGGCGGAGGGCCGGCATTGATCTTGAGAAACAACGGACTGCGCCAATTTTCTTGGCTTACGACACAAGATATGGGTTATCCCCACCGAAAGCAAGCAAGGTGTGGTTTGTCCCGATAGCGGAACAATCGATTGCGTCAGGGGCGCCCCGGACATGCCAAACATGCGGCCCATGTCCGCAGCCGACCCGACCCCCGATCCCGGTTTCCGCGCCTATCTCGGCGGCCTGAGTTCCTGGTTCATCGCCCAGGGCATCGGCATGGTCATGGTGCAGTGGCTGGTGACCGATGTGCTGCACCGTCCGGCCGGCGACCTCGGCCTCGTGCAGATGTGCGCCATGGGCCCGTCGCTGCTCTTCATGCTGTATGGCGGGGCGGTCGCGGACCGCGGCGATGCGCGCCGCCAGTTGATCATCTGCCACCTGCTCATGGCCGTGCCGCCGGTCGTGCTGGCGACGCTGGCTCTGACTGGGCGACTTGGGTTCGTCGCGATGATGCTCTACGGCGTGGCCGCCGGCACCATCGCCGCCTTTGCCATTCCCGCGCGCGACGGCCTGCTGCCGCGGGTGACGCGGCTGCCGATGCCTCGTGCCGTGGCGCTGGCGACCGGCATGCAGTTCCTGACCCAGCTGCTGGGCATCGCCGCCGCGATGGCGGCGGATCGCACCGGCGCGGCGCCGCTGCTTTTCCTGCAGGCGTTCGTGGTCCTGATGGGCACGCTGGCCGTCGCGCGCCTGCAGCCCCAGGCCCTGGCACGGCCGGCGGCGGCTGCCGGCTCGGTGGCCAGCGGCCTGGTCGACGGTCTGCGTGTCGCAGCGCGCGAGCGGCGCATCTGGCCGGTGATCGCGCTGATCTTCGCCATCGGCCTGTTCTACGTCGCGCCCTTCATGGTCGTCCTGCCGGTCGCGGTGCGCGACATCTATGGCGGCGGCTCGGCGCGGCTGGCGCTGCTCAACCTGATGTTCTGGGCCGGCACGATCGCCGCGAGCTTCGCCATGGCGCGCTTCGGTGCGCGCCTGGTGCGGCGCGGCCGGGCGATGGTGCTGGCGCTGTCGCTGGGCTTCGTCGTGCTGGCGCTGATCGCCTTGCTGCCGCCGTTCGAGGTGGTGCTGGCGCTGATCTTCATCTGGGGCACCGGCGCCGGCGTGACCATGACCCAGGGGCGCACGATCGTGCAGATGGCCGTGCCCGCCAGCCATCGCGGCCGCGTGCTGGCGCTGTTTCAGCTGGGCTTCATGGGCGGCGCGCCGATTGGCGCACCCATCGTCGGCGTGATCGCCAGCGACCACGGCCAGACGAGCTCGATGCTCGCGGCGGTCGTCGGCATGATCGTCGTGCTCGCCATCGTGGTGGCGACGTCGACGATCTGGCGCGAGCGGACGCTGTGACGGGCTATTCGGCCGCCTGGCGCCGCTCGGGCATCAGGGTCGTCCAGACATCGACCAGCGCCGCCACGAGGCGATCCATCGCCTGATCGTCGTGCGCCGGCGTCGGCGTGATGCGCAGCCGCTCGGCGCCGCGCGCCACGGTCGGGTAGTTGATCGGCTGCACGTAGATATCGTGGCGGTCCATCAGCAGGTCGCTGGCGGCCTTGCACAGCGCGGCGTCGCCGACGAACACCGGTACGATATGGCTGACCGAGGGCATCACCGGCAGGCCGACCGCCGTGAGCCGGGCCTTCAGCGTCGCGGCGCGCTCCTGGTGCTGGGCGCGGCGCTCGCCGCCCTCGCTCTTCAGGTAGCGCACGGCGGCCAGCGCGCCGGCGGCGATCGAGGGTGGCATCGAGGTGCTGAAGATGAAGCCGTTGCCGTTGCTGCGCACGAAGTCGATCAGTCGCGCATCGGCCGCGACGTAGCCGCCGACCACGCCGAAGCCCTTGGCCAGGGTGCCCTGGATCACGTCGAGGCGGTGCATCACGCCGTCGCGCTCGGCGACGCCGCCGCCGCGCGCGCCGTACATGCCCACGGCGTGCACCTCGTCGAGATAGGTCAGCGCGCCGAACTCCCGCGCCACGTCGCACAACTCGGCGATCGGCGCGATGTCGCCGTCCATCGAGTAGACCGACTCGAAAGCCACCAGCTTGGGCGCGCAGGGATCGGCCGCCGCCAGCTTCTCGCGCAGATGGTCGGGATCGTTGTGGCGGAAGATGTGATAGGGCGCGCGGCTGTTGCGGATGCCGGCGATCATCGAGGCGTGGTTGAAGGCGTCCGAGAACACCACGCAGCCGGGCAGGCGCGAGGCCAGCGTGCCGAGCGTCGTCTCGTTGGCGACGTAGCCCGAGGTGAAGACGAGCGCCGACTCCTTGCCGTGCAGGTCGGCGAGCTCGCGCTCGAGCTCGACGTGCAGGTGGTTGGTGCCGGAGATGTTGCGCGTGCCGCCGGCGCCGGCGCCCTGGCTGGCGATCGTCGCCGCCATCGCCTCGGTGACGACGGGGTGGCTGCCCATCGCCAGGTAGTCGTTGCTGCACCAGACCGTGACTTCGCGCGCGCCGCCTTTCTCGTCCCGGTAGAGCGCCAGCGGGAAGCGCCCGGCCAAGCGCTCCAGGTTGGCGAAGACCCGATAGCGTCCCTCGGCCTTCAGCGTCGCCAGCTGATCGGCGAAGAAACCATCGTAGTCGAACGACATGCCTCGGGACCTTTCGCGGGCGGGCGTGCGCGGGAACCTAGTGATCGAACACATCATACGAAACAGAATTCCCGTAGGGGGACAAGGCCGCATTGACGCACGTCAAGCCCGGGCACAGGCTGCGGCCCGCATGCATGGGCCCCTGGACGATCCGCTGGTCGAGGCGCTGGCGGGTACGGCGCGCGGTGACCGCGAGGCGTTCGCGGCGCTGTACCGGGCGGCTGCGCCCGCGCTGATGGGCGTGGCGCTGAAGGTGCTGCGACGCCGCGACGCGGCCGAGGACGTGCTGCAGGAAGCCTTCGTCGCCATCTGGGACAAGGCCGGCCAGTACCGCCCCGAGCGCGGCGCGCCCATGAGCTGGATGGCCATGATCGTGCGTCACCGTGCCATCGACCGCCTGCGGCGCGAGGCCCGGCGGCTCGAGGATATGGCTGCATCCGAGGACGACTTCGCCGACGTACCGGTATCGCCCGAAACCGTGTTCGACAGCCGGGCGAAGGACGTGATGCGGTGCCTGGAGCGGCTGGCTCCCGGCCCGCGGCGCGCGATCTGGCTGGCGATGCGCGAGGGCCTGACGCACGAGGAAATCTCGGCGCGCATGGGGCGGCCGCTGGGAACGGTGAAGAGCTGGATCAGGCGGGGGTTGATCGAGTTGAAAGGGTGCCTGGAGTCATGACGGAACAGGACCTCGACGCGTTGGCCGGCGAATACGTTCTCGGCACCCTCGCGGGCGGGGAGCGCCAGGCGCTGGAGGCGCGGATGAAGCGCGACGCCGACCTGCGCGCACGTGTCGACGCCTGGGAGCGCCGCCTGGCGCCGGCCGTGCTGGCCGCTGTCCGGCCGGTGGACCCGCCGCCCGATCTGCTGGCGAGAATCGAGCGCGCGATCGACGCGCGCCAGCAGATCGATTTCGGCGGCGTCACGGTACGGGCGCACGAGGGCGAGTGGGTGCCGCTGGCGCGCGGCTCCGAGATCAAGATCCTGCTGGTCGACCAGGCCAGGCGCGAGCGCTCGTTCCTGCTGCGGCTGGCGCCGGGTGGCCATGTGCCGGCGCACGACCATCCCACGACCGAGGAGTGCATGGTGCTGTCGGGCGACATGGTGATCGGCGACACCGTCTTCTATCCCGGCGACTTCCACGCCGCGATCGCCGGCGTGAAGCATCCGCCGCTGACCAGCCGCAATGGCGGTGTGATCTTCATCCGCGGACCGATCTACGACGGCTATCCGTGAGCGGATGCAGCGGCGCGCCCGATCCTCGATCAAAACACCCTCATCGTCGGCGCGCGGTCTCGTGATCGGCTGATCGCATCCTCCCGCACGTGGTGCCCGTAACAGGGCACGAGGTCGACACGACATGACCTCGTCGACCACGAAGGGAGAATTCATCATGGACACCACTGTGAACGGCGGCCGCCGCAAGCTGCTGCGCGTCTCCGGCGCCTCGTTCCTGTCGGCCACTGCGGTCGCGCTGATCGCAGGCTGCGAGCGCATGGCGAGCCAGGCGAAGGCCCAGACCAACCCGGCCGGCGACGTGCAGATCCTCAATGTCGCGCTCGGCCTCGAGCACGAGGCGATCAGCGCCTATTCGATCGCCGCGGGCAGCGGCCTGGTGACCAAGGCCGTGCTGCCGGTCGCCGTGACCTTCCAGAGCCACCACAAGCAGCATCGCGACGCGCTGGTCGCGACCATCCGCAAGCTCGGCGGCACGCCGGTCGCGGCCAAGCCCGACGCCGAGGTCGCCAGGGCGCTCAACGCCGCCTCGCTGAAGAACCAGACCGACGTGCTGCGCCTGGCGCAGAGGCTCGAGCGCGGCGCGGCCAACGCCTATCTCGGCGTGATCCCGTCGTTCTCGGACAAGGGCCTGTCGCAGGTCTCGGCCAAGCTCGCCTCCGACGAGACCGGTCACTGGATCGTGCTGAGCCAGGCGCTGGGCGACGCGCTGTCGCCCAAGGCGTTCTACGTCGGCTGAACCCTGCATCCGCCGCTTCCCGCCGCGCCGACGCGGCGGGATTCCGGCGAACGAGGTGACCCATCATGGATACGCTCATCGCCTGCGCGCTGGTGGCGGGCCAGCTCTGCGTCGGCCCGCAGCTCGCGGCCGTCGACGCCAACCGCGGCAAAGAACTGTGGGAAGCGCGCTGCACCGGCTGCCACTCGCTGGAAGCCAACCGTGTCGGCCCGCTGCATCGTGGCGTCTTCGGCCGCAAGGCCGGCACGGCGCCAGGCTTCAGCTACTCCACGGCGCTGAGGAATTTCGGCCAGACCTGGAACGAGACCACGCTCGACAAATGGCTGAGCGGGCCGGCGCGCTTCGTGCCCGGCAGCCGCATGGGCTTCTCGGTCGGCGATGCCGACGACCGCGCCGACATCATCGCCTTCCTGAAGAGCGTCTCCGGCCGCTAGTGCCGGCTGGCGAGCAGCGCGCGGCCTTCGTCGGTGATCTCGATGATCGTGCCGGTGCCGGCTATCGAGCGCCGGGCGACGAAGCCGCGCGAGCAGGCTTCCTCCCACACCGTCAGGCGCGGGCAGGAGGTGCGCCAGGCGTCGATCAAGTCATCGTAGGCGCGCGGCGCCTTGCCGACCCATTCGACGAGGTCGACGATCAGCGGATCGATCGGATCGCTCATGCCGATGTCTCCTATGAGGTTGCGAACAGCCAGGCGGCGTGACCGACATAGTAGGTCGCGATCACCATGATGATACGGTTTGCCCAGACACGGAACTGCTTGTCCGACATCGCCTCGAGAATGCGCCGCGCCAGGCTGGTGCCGATCATCGACGCGGCGACGGCGAGGACGGCAAGCACCGGGTCGATGTTGGCCGCCGCTGTGACGATGCCACCGAAGTAGACCAGCTTGATGGCGTGGCCGAGCACCTGGCAGGTCGCCTTGGTAGCCACCAGCTGGCGCCGGTCCATCGCGCCGCCGAGGAAGTAGGTGTCGAGCAGTGGGCCCGACACGCCGGTCAGCAGCATCAGGCTGGTGCAGGCGCCGCCGAAGATCGTGCCGTGCAGCAGCTTGCCCGGATCGGGCTTCAGCGACGCCGGCAGCAGGCGCACGGCGAAGGGCGACAGGCCGAGGAAAAGCAGGGCCATCGGCCGGGTCGGCACGAAGTCGACCAGCGACCACAGCGCGAGCGCGGCGGCGCAGCCGGTCATGTAGTAGCCCACCGGCTTCCAGACGATGTGGTCGCGCCAGAGGAAGGCGCGCCAGCCGTTCGAGGCCAGCTGCGTCACGCCATGCAGCATCATCGCCGCCGGCACGGGCATCAGGGCCAGGAGAACGCCCATCAGGATCAGGCCGCCGGCCATGCCGAAGATGCCCGAGAGGAAGGCGGTCGCGACCATGATCGCGAACAGCATGGCCATGAGCAGCGGTGTCATGGATGTCTCATGCGCCGCTTGATGGCGTGCCGCAAACGGCGTTAAGTTGGCATAGGCTTACTTTTGCTGAGGGTATTCATGCGCGCGCTGCCGTCGCTCAACGGCGTGAAGGCGTTCGAGGCGGCGGCGCGGCGCGGCGGATTCGCCGGCGCGGCGGAAGAGCTCAACGTCACGCCGGCGGCGATCAGCCGGCTGGTGCGCCTGCTCGAGGCGCGTCTGGCGGTGCCGCTGTTCGAGCGCCGCGCCAACGGCCTGCGACTGACACCGGCCGGCATCGCCTATCGCGACGGCCTGACGCCGATCCTCGATTCGCTCGCCACCCTGACGGCGCAGGTCTGCGACGCCGGGCGCGGCCGCGTGCTGACCCTTGGAGTCGGGCCCACCTTCGCGATCCGCTGGCTGATCCCGCGCCTGGCGGCGTTCCACGCCGAGGCGCCCGACGTCGAGGTCCGCATCACCACCGGCGGCGCCACCGTGCCGTTCTCCGAGGACTGGACCTGCGGCATCCGGCTGGGTGACGGCGACTGGCCGGGCTTCGTCGCCGAGAAGCTGTTCGCCGCAGATCTGTCGCCGGTCTGCGCGCCGCATGCCGCGGCACGTCTGCGCAAGCCGGAGGATCTCAGGCGCGCCACGCTGCTGCGCGTCGCCCATGCGCGTGACGACTGGCGGAGCTGGCTGAAGGCCGCGGGCGTCGCCGAGCTGCGCGTCGACGGACCGGTGTTCGAGTACTACGGTCACGCGCTCCAGGCGGCGGCCGATGGCCTGGGCGTGGCAATGGGCATCCGGCCCTATATCGACGACGATCTGGCCGCCGGCCGGCTGGTGGCGCCCTTCGCGCTGACCTTGCCCAAGGGGACGAGCTGGTATCTGGTCTACCGGCCGCATCGCGCGGTGGAAGAGGGCTTCAGGGCGTTCCGCGGCTGGATCACCGCGGCGGCGGTCAGGCCAGCACGACCGCGAGCACGCCGAGCGAAAAGCTGAACGACACCGCCAGCAGCGGCGAGACGGCCAGGAAGCGGGTGCGATCGGGCAGCGCGTCCCAGTGACGGAACGCGCCGACGGTGGCGGCGATGGCGGGAATCATGCCGATCAGCCAGAAGACCAGCGCCATGACGGCGCCGACGTCGCGCAGCTTCTCGCTGCTGCCGACCTGGCCGTAGCCGACAACGACCGCGGGCACCGCCGAGGCGAAGAACGCCCACGCCCAGATCGAGCGTAGGCGCAACCGACGGGAGACCGCCGCGATGTCGGGTGCAGCCGCCAACCTATCTTTCCCCGGAGGGGGAAGGTGCCCGAAGGGCGGAAGGGGGATGTCGAGGACGAACGCAGGAGTCCGGCTTCGACATCCCCCTTCCGTCGGCGCTTCGCGCCGCCACCTTCCCCCTCCGGGGGAAGGTAAGGCGAGGCGAAGCGGCCACCCGGATCTCAGCCCTTGAACGAGCCGTCGGCGCGCATCTCGGCGAGCGTGGCGTCGAAGGCATTGTGCAGGCGGTCGAACAGCTCGTCGGTCTCTGCTTGGGTGATCACCAGGGGCGGGCAGATGGCGATGCGGTCGGCCATGTTGCGCACGATCAGGCCCGCCTCCATCGCGTGCTTGGCGATCTTGGTGCCGGCCGCGCCCGCGGGTTCGAAGGCCGCCTTCGTCTTCTTGTCGGCGACGACCTCGATGGCGCCCATCAGGCCCACGCCCATGGTCTCGCCGGTCAGCGGGTGATCCCTGAACGCATGCAGGCGCTGCTGGAAGTGCGGCGCCAGACGCGCGGCGTGACCGAACAGGTCGGTCTCCTCGTAGATCTTCTGCGCCTCGAGCGCGACGGCGGCGGCGACCGGGTGGCCGGAGTAGGTGAAGCCGTGGCCCCACACGCCGATCTTGTCGCTCTCGGTCATCAGCGCCTGGTAGACGCGCTCGTTCACCATCACCGCCGAGATCGGCAGGAACGAGGCCGACAGCGCCTTGGCGCAGCTCAGGATGTCCGGCTGCAGCCCCATGGTCTGGCTGCCCCAGGTGTTGCCGGTACGACCGAAGCCGCAGATCACCTCGTCGGCGATCAGCAGCACGTCGTGCTTCTTCAGCACGGCCTGGATCTTCTGGTAGTAGCCCTTGGGCGGCACGATGACGCCGCCGGCGCCCATCACCGGCTCGCAGATCATCGCCGCGACCGTGTCGGGGCCTTCCTTCTGGATCAGCGCGTCGAGCTCCTCGGCGCAGCGCGTCGCGAACTGCTCCTCGGTCTCGCCGTCCTTGGCGAAGCGGTAGTGGTGCGGGCAGCTGGTGTGCAGGATGCCGGCGATCGGCAGGTCGAACGATTTGTGGTTGGTCGGCAGGCCGGTGAGGCTGGCCGAGGCCACGGTGACGCCGTGATAGCCCTTGATGCGGCTGATGATCTTCTTCTTCTGCGGCCGGCCCAGCGCATTGTTCATGTACCAGACCATCTTGATGACGCTGTCGTTCGCCTCCGAGCCGGAATTGGCGAAGAACACCTTCGACATCGGCACCGGCGCCATCTCGAGCAGCTTCTCGGCGAGGTTGATGGCCGGCTCGTGGCTGCGATGGTTGAACGAGTGGTAGAATGGCAACTGGCGCAGCTGCTCGTAGGCGACCTTGGCCAGGCGCTCGTTGTCGAATCCCAGCGACGCCGACCACAGACCCGCCATGCCTTCGATGTATTCCTTGCCGTCGTCGTCGATCACATGGACGCCGCGGCCGCGCACGATCGTGAGCGGGCCTTCGCTCTCGTGCTTCTTGAAGTTCGTATAGGGATGAAGGTGATAGGCGATGTCGCGCGCGGCGTTGGAATTGCCGCGCAGCGAGCGCGTGATCTGATTCATGGGGACCCCTCCGGTCGATCGTCGGGGCGCACTCTAGCGTCGCGTCGGCGACGCTGTCCATGCGGCCCAGGCCGAGCGGTGGATGGTCCCTACTGCGCGAACTTGTTGGCGGTATCCATCAGCATATCGCCGAGCCTGTCGGCCATCACGTGCACCACGCCCACGATGGCCATGGCAATGGTCATGGCCAGCATCGCGTATTCGATGACGACCGTGCCGGATTCGTCGCGGCAGAGGTCGCCGATGATCGCCCGAGCGGTGTTCCACATTGGAGCCTCCACCGCTCAACCGGCCGGCGCCAGGCCGAAGGCGGCCAGCATCCGGGCAAAGGAGCCATAGGTCAGGAGCAGAGTGGACGCGCAGGCCAGCGCGAAGCCGGCGATGACGGCGACATGCAGTGTGTCGCGATTCGCGGGCGCCTCGGCCGGCGCAACATGCGTGGTAACGGACATGGTTCGATCCTTCCCGCCGGCCGTGCCGACGATCTCGTGAAACCGGGACCTGCCCTGCCGGGCGAGGCCGACGAATGGGTGAAATCAGCCTCGGCGACGGGCCGCGGCGGACGACAGCACGGTTTCGGAGCGGAAGAAGGCGAACGAATTCCCCCGGACGGCCGCAAAGGCCGACTTAAAGTCGCTTGTCATCTTGATATTCCCCAAAAATCAATTGCTTATATTAATTTGCGCTAGACCTCTCTCTTATACACACCCACCGTGCCGAAATCAACTCGATCGTGAATTTCACGCGAAAAAATCGGCAGAGCGGCTGCTGATGTTCAGGCGTGATATCCGCCGGGCTTTGCTTGTATGCTTGCCAGCACATGTGTCGGCGGCCGCTCGTTCAGGGGTGAATCGCGCCGGCGCCTACAAGAGAGGGAGTTTACCGATGGGCAAGATCTCGCGCTGGAGCCTCGCGGGCGCGGCGGCGTTCGCGCTGGCGGGGGCGCTGGCCATCGCGCCGCTGTCGCAGGCCTCGGCCAAGACCTTCAAATGGGCCAACGCCGGCGACGTCAGCTCGATGGATCCGTACTATCGCAATGAGACGTTCCTGCTGGCCTTCCTGGAGAACATCTACGAGCCGCTGATGCGGCGCGACCAGAAGCTCGGCCTGGAACCGGCGCTCGCCGTCAAGTGGGGCCAGTCCTCGCCCACCGTGTGGTTCTTCGACCTGCGTCAGGGCGTGAAGTTCCACGACGGCACGCCGTTCAACGCCGACGACGTAGTCTTCTCGCTCAACCGCGCCAACAGCGGCGGCTCGAACATGAAGGCCTACTTCGCGTCGTTGAAGGAAGTGCGCAAGGTCAACGACTACCGTATCGAGGTCGAAACCAAGTACCCCGATCCGCTGCTGGCCTCGAAATGGGCGCAGATCTTCATCATGTCCAAGGCCTGGGCTGAGAAGAACAATGCGGCGGTGGCCTCCGACGCGACGAAGAACGAGGAGAATTTCGCCACCCGCAACGCCAATGGCACCGGGCCCTTCATGCTGCGCGAGCGCAAGGCGGGCGAGAAGACCGTTCTGGTCAAGAACCCGACCTGGTGGGACAAGGCGACCCACAACCTCGACGAGGTGATCTTCACGCCAGTGGCCAACGCCGCGACCCGCGTGGCCGCGCTCAAGGCCGGCGACATCGACATGATGTACGAGGTACCGCCGCAGGATACCGACAACCTCAAGCGCGACGCCAACATCAACGTCATCGAGGGACCTGAGACCCGCATCGTCTATCTCGGCTTCGATCAGGAGCGCGACGAGCTGCTCGAGTCCAACGTCAAGGGAAAGAACCCGTTCAAGGACAAGCGGGTGCGCGAGGCCTTTTACCGCTCGATCGACGTCCAGGCGATCAAGCGCACGGTCATGCGCGGCCAGTCGTTCCCGAGCGCGCTGATGGTGGCGCCGGGCATCAACGGCTACGTCAAGGAGCTCGACAAGCGGCCGGCCCTGATGAAGCCGGACGAAGCCAAGAAGCTGCTCGCCGCGGCGGGGTATCCCAACGGCTTCGAGGTCGGCTTCGACTGCCCGAACGATCGCTACGTCAACGACGAGAAGATCTGCCAGGCGGTCGTCGGCATGCTGGCGCGCATCGGCATCAAGGTGAACCTGCTGGCGCAGACCCGCAGCAAGTACTTCTCGAAGATCCTGCGCAAGTCGGACTTCAAGCCGGGCGAGACCAGCTTTTTCATGCTCGGCTGGTCGCCGGCGGCGACCTACGACGTGCACAACGTTTTCGA
The DNA here is from genome assembly GCA_050183765.1 of Reyranellaceae bacterium. Taxonomy (GTDB): domain Bacteria; phylum Pseudomonadota; class Alphaproteobacteria; order Reyranellales; family Reyranellaceae; genus JAFAZJ01. The sequence continues at coordinate 18,996 of JBFXAZ010000046.1, forward strand.
GGCGCTGATCCAGACTCCCAGCGCCGCGACCAAGAAAGGCGCCTTCAACGTCGGCGGCTATTCCAACAAGGCGTTCGACGCCCTGGCCGACAAGATCGAGGGCGAGACGGACGTCGCCAAGCGCAACGCCATGATCGTTGAAGCCACCAAGCTCTACACCCAGGACTACGCCTATATCCCGCTGCACCAGCAGGCGGTGGTCTGGGCGGCGCGTAAGAACGTCAGCCTGCACCAGCCGGCCGACAACCGCTTCCCGCTGCGCTTCGTCACGCTGAAGTAGCCCTGCGACCGGAAATCCGCCCCCGCATCGGCCCCCGGGCTGGTGCGGGGGCGGTTTGATTCATGGTACATCGACCCTCATGATCGCGTTCATTCTGCGGCGGCTCGCCCAGGCGGTCGGCGTCCTGCTGGCCGTGGGCTTCATCGCCTTCTCGCTGTTCACCTACATCGGCGATCCGATCAACGCGATGGTCGGACAGGACACGTCGATGGAGGACCGCCAGGAGCTGCGCCGCAAGCTCGGGCTGGACGATCCCGCACCGCTGCAGTTCCTGCGCTTCATTGGCCGGGCCGCCACCGGCAGTTTCGGCTTGAGCTACCGGACCTCCGATCCCGTGGGCCGGCTGATCCTCGAGCGCCTGCCGGCCACGCTCGAACTGTCACTGTGCGCAGCGCTGTTCGCCGTGGGTGTCGGTGTACCGATGGGCGTCTATACCGGACTGTACCCACGACACTGGACGAGCCGAATATTCCAGGCGGTCTCGCTGGTGGGTATTTCACTGCCGACCTTCCTGATCGGCATCATGCTGATTCTCTTTTTCGCGGTCGTCCTCAATGTGCTGCCGGCGTTCGGCCGCGGCGACACGGTGCAGATCGGCTGGTGGTCGTCGGGCTTTTTCACCGTGTCCGGCCTCAAGGCGCTGATCTTGCCGTCGATCACGTTGGGCCTGTTCCAGCTCACGCTGATCATGCGCTTGGTCCGTTCCGAGATGCTCGAGGTGATGCGCACCGACTACATCAAGTTCGCGCGCGCGCGCGGGCTCAGCAACCGGGCGATCAATTTCGGCCATGCGCTGAAGAACACGCTGGTGCCGGTCATCACCATCACCGGCCTGCAGCTGGGCGCCATCATCGCCTTTGCCATCGTCACCGAGACCGTGTTCGCGTGGCCGGGCATGGGACAGCTTTTCGTGCAGTCGGTGCAGTTCGCCGACATTCCCGTGATGGCCGCCTACCTGATGCTGGTCAGCTTCTTCTTCGTGGTCATCAACATGATCGTCGACCTGCTGTACTTCGTCGTCGATCCGCGCCTGCGCGGCATGGGCGCCGCGGCCGCCGGGAGGCACTGACATGGTGCTGATCGACAGCCTGCGCCGCGCGGCCGACAGCGATATCTGGCACAGCTTCCGCTCCTCGCCGATGACCATGGCGGCCGGCGCGGTCGCGCTCTTCATCATTCTCGCGTCTTTCCTGGCGCCGCTGATCGCACTACAGGATCCGTTCGACCCGGCCAATCTCAACCTCAGCGATGCCATGCTGCCGCCCATCCTGTTCGGCGGCGAATGGAACTTCCCGATGGGCAGCGACGATCAGGGCCGCGACATGTACTCGGCGATCCTCTACGGCACGCGCCTGTCGCTCGAGGTCGGTCTCGCCGTGGTCTTCGTCTCCATGATCCTCGGCATCGGCCTCGGGCTGGTCGCGGGGTATGTCGGCGGCACGGTCGACGCGGTGATCATGCGCATCGCCGACGTGCAGCTCACTTTTCCGGCGATCCTGATCGCGCTGCTCATAGACGGCGTGGTACGCGGCGTCATCTCGGTGAAGCGCCACGACGAGATCGCGATCTTCGTCATCGTCTCATCAATCGCATTGGCCTTCTGGGTGCAGTACGCGCGCACCGTGCGGGGCTCGGTGATGGTCGAGCGCAACAAGGAGTACGTGCAGGCGGCGCGTGTCATCGGCCTGCCGCGCTGGCTGATCATGATCCGCCACGTGCTGCCCAACGTCATGGGCCCGGTGCTGGTGATCGCCACCATCAATCTCGGCCTGGCGATCATCACCGAGGCGACCCTGTCGTTCCTCGGCGTCGGCCTGCCCTCGACGCAGCCGTCGCTGGGCACCTTGATCCGTATCGGCAACGAGTACCTGAACTCCGGCGAGTGGTGGATCACCAACTTTCCCGGCGCGACGCTGGCGGCGCTGGTGCTGGCCGTCAACCTGCTGGGCGACTGGCTGCGCGACGCCCTCAATCCCAAGCTGCGATGAGGCCGCGAGGATGACCCCCGGTTCCAACCAGGTGCCCCTGCTGGAGGTGAAGAACCTGCGCGTCGAGTTTCCGACGCGGCGCGGCACCCTGGTGGCGGTCGACGACGTCTCGTTCACCATCGCGCCCGGCGAGGTGCTGGGTGTCGTGGGCGAGTCCGGCGCCGGCAAGTCGCTGACCGGCGCGGCCATCATCGGCCTGCTCGAGCCGCCGGGCCGCATCGCCGCCGGCGAGGTCATCCTCGAGGGCGAGCGCATCGACAACCTGCCGTACGAGCGCATGCGCCGGATTCGCGGCGCGCGCATCGGCGCGATCTTCCAGGACCCGCTGACCAGCCTCAACCCGCTCTACTCGATCGGCCGGCAGCTGGTCGAGACCATCCGGACCCACTTGCCGTTGTCGGCCGCCGATGCGCGCAAACGCGCGATCGAGCTCCTCAAGGAGGTCGGCATTCCCGGCGCGGAGACACGGGTCGATCACTACCCGCACCAATTCTCCGGCGGCATGCGCCAGCGCGTGGTGATCGCGCTGGCGCTCTGCGCCAACCCGCGCCTGATCGTCGCCGACGAACCGACCACGGCGCTCGACGTCTCGATCCAGGCGCAGATCATCGCGTTGCTGAAGCGGCTGTGCCGCGAGCACGGCACGGCGGTGATGCTGGTGACGCACGACATGGGCGTGATCGCCGAGACCGCCGATCGCGTCGCGGTGATGTATGCCGGCCGCCTGGCCGAGATCGGCCCGGTGCGCGATGTGGTGAAGAACGCCAGTCATCCCTATACGCGCGGCCTGATGGGCTCGATTCCGAACCTGGGCGTGCGCACCGAGCGGCTCACCCAGATCGACGGCGCGATGCCGCGCCTGACCGCGATCCCCTCGGGCTGCGCCTTCAATCCGCGCTGCCCCGAGGCCGGCCAGCGCTGCACCGTCGAGCGCCCCGACCTGATGCCCGCCGGCGTGACGCGCGCGGCGTGCTGGCTTTACGCGCCCGGCGGCGTCGGGCCGGCCCTGGCAAGGGAGGCGGCGGATGCCTGACAGCGGCGTCGCCGTGGCCCGACCGCCGTCCGCCGGTGGCGCGCCGCTGGTGCGGCTCTCGGCGCTGAAGCGCTATTTCGACGTCTCGCCGCCATGGCTGGCGCGCGTGCTGGAGCACAAGCCGCGCGCCATCGTGCAGGCGGTCGACGGCATCGACATCGAGATCAGGAAGGGCGAGACCTTTTCTCTGGTCGGCGAGTCCGGCTGCGGCAAGTCGACGGTGGCGCGGCTCGTCGTCGGTCTCTATCCGCCGACCGAAGGCTCGATCGAGTTCGACGGCAACAACATGGCGCAGAGGCGCAGCGCCGCCGAGATGGCGGCGATCCGCCGGCGCATGCAGATGATCTTCCAGGACCCGTTCGCCAGCCTCAATCCGCGCTGGCGCGTGTTCGACATCATCGCCGAGCCGATCCGCGCCTTCAAGCTGGCGGACTCGGCACGCGAGATCCGCCAGCGCGTCGATGACCTGTTGCGCCAGGTCAGGCTGACGCCGGCCGATGGCGCAAAGTTCCCGCATGAATTCTCCGGCGGCCAGCGCCAGCGCATCTCGATCGCCCGCGCCCTCGCCAGCCGGCCGGAATTCCTCGTCTGCGACGAACCCACTTCGGCGCTCGACGTCTCGGTGCAGGCGCAGATCCTCAACCTGATGGTGGAGCTGCAGCGCGAGCACGGGCTGACCTATCTGTTCATCAGCCACAACCTCGCGGTCGTCTATCACATCAGCACGCGGGTGGGCGTGATGTATCTCGGCCGGCTGGTCGAGGTCGCCGATACCGACGCGCTGTTCAAGCGGCCGAAGCATCCGTATACGCGCATGCTGCTGGACACGATTCCCGACCTCGACATGACCGGCCGCCAGCGCGCGCCGGTGGCGGGCGAGGTGCCCAGCCCGATCAACCCGCCTTCGGGCTGCGCCTTCCATCCGCGCTGCCCCTTCGCCAACGAACGCTGCAAGCGCGAGCGGCCGGCGTCGCTGCCGATCGAAGGCGGCCTCGTGGCCTGCCACGCCATCGAGGAAGGCCGGCTGGACATCGAGGATCGCAGCTACGGCCGGCACTGATCCGCAGCCAATGCCCGTCGCCTGAGCCCGCCGACGGCAACGAGTGCGGACATGCCGCGTTTGAAGATGGACACTCGCTCCGCGGTGGCGGCGGCGAAGGACAACGCGCGGCGTTCAGCCGGCGTGTCAACCATCCGCTGCGGCAGGAGGCCGTCATGACCTACAAGACGATCGTCGTCCACGTCGATGATCACGCGGAGTCGGCGCCGCGCATCCGGCTCGCCCTGGAGCTGGCCAAGGCCTGCAAGGCGCGGCTGATCGGATTGGCGGTGATGCCTCGGCCGCAGATGCCGGCCGATATCGGCGTCATGGCGGGCAGCGCCGACGTGCTGGCCATCCAGGAGACCACGAACAAGGAGCGGCTCACCGTCGCCCGGCGGCTGTTCGAGCAGACCGTGCGCGGCGCCGGCGTCGAGGCCGAATACCACGGTGTGGTCGCCGACGCGGCCGGCGCGATGAACGACGAGCTGCGATATGCCGATATCGGCGTGGTCGGCCAGCGCGATCCCGAGCAGACCATCGGCGACATGTATGCGACCCTGCCGGAATCGGTGGCGATGGAATCGCGCCGGCCGGTGGTCGTGGTGCCGCATATCGGCTACGCCGGCCCGGTCGGGCGCAAGGTGCTGCTGGCCTGGAACGACAGCCCCGAGTCGATGCGGGCGGCGACCGAGGCGATGCCGCTGCTCCAGGCGGCGGAAAAGGTCACGCTGCTGGTGATCGATGCCCACAAGCGCGATGTCGAGATCGACGCGGCCAATGGCCAGGACGATCCGCCGGGCAGTCGGGCAGCCGGCTGGCTGGCGCGGCACGGCGTGAACGCCGAAGTGATCAACGACGTGTCGGATGGCCTGGACGTCGGCAGCATCATCCTGTCGCGGGTGTCGGATCTCGGCATCGACCTGGTGGTCATGGGCATCTACGGCCATTCGAAGCTGCGCGAGACCTTCTTCGGTGGTGCCAGCAGGACCATGCTCGGCCACATGACGGTGCCCACCCTGATCGCGCATTAGGCCGGCCCCACTGGACGGGACAGGGCCGGCGGCGCGATAGTTCTGCCGGCTCCAACGGCCGGGAGGATGTCGCATGGCCTGCGCGCTGAGCGAGGCGCAGATTCGCGCCTACGAGGAAGACGGGCTGGTGGTCGCCCGCGGGCTCTTCGATGCGACGGAAGTCGAGCTGCTGCGCGGCGCGATGGAGCAGGATCCGTCGGTGCGCGACCACATGCTCGACCGTCTCGACGGCGAAGGTCGTGCCACGCGCATCTCGCTGTGGAACCGCGCCGGCGACAGCGTCTACGGCCTCGCCGCGCGCTGCGATCGCATGGTCGACACGGTGACCCGCCTGCTCGGCGGCGAGGTCTATCACTACCAGTCCAAGCTCACCGCCAAGGAGCCGCGTGTCGGCGGCGCCTGGGAATGGCACCAGGACTATGGCTACTGGTACCACAACGGCTGCCTGCGGCCCGACTTGCTGTCATGCATGATCGCGCTCGACCGCTCCGATCGCAGCAATGGCTGCCTGCAGATCGTGCGCGGCTCGCACAAGCTCGGCCGCATCGACCACACGCCGCTGACGCAAGGCCAGAACGAGGTCGACCCGAAGCGCATGGAGCACATCCTCGCGCGCTATCCGGTCGAGTATTGCGAGCTCGATCCGGGCGACGTGTTGATCTTTCACAGCAACGCCATCCACCGCAGCGACGCCAACCGCTCGACCAACCGACGCTGGACCCTGCTGATCTGCTACAACCGCGTCGACAACGACACCGTCACCCGCGACGACGATCGCTACTACGTGCCGCTCGAGCGGGTCGGCGACGACGCGATCCGCCGCGCCGGCCTGAGATTCGCCGACGGCTCCGGCCAGGAGCATTTCGCCGCCAGACCCTTCGTGCCCAAGGTCACGATCGACGCGTGAAGGACGCGGTCGCGGCGCGCCTGCGCCTCAGGGGTGTCGAGACGCTGCATGAAGGTTGGTCGAAGCTCAGGCGCGCCACCTTCGACTGGCTGCGGCGCGACGGACGGTGGCAGGAGCTCAAGCGCGAGACCTACGATCGTGGCGACGGTGCCGCCGTCCTGCTGCGCGATCGTTCGCGCGGCACGATCCTGCTGACGCGGCAGTTCCGCTATCCGACCTTCGTCAACGGCCATCACGGCATGATGATCGAGGTCTGTGCCGGGAAACTTGATGGCGCCGATCCCGTCACGGGGATTCGTCACGAGATCGAGGAGGAGACCGGCTACGCCGTGACGGCGCTGACCGAGGTGCTGCAGATCTTTCCCAGCCCCGGCTCGGTGACCGAGCGTCTCCATCTCTTCGTCGGCGACTACGACGCCTCCGCGCGGGTTTCCGCCGGCGGCGGCGCGGAGAGCGAAGGCGAGGATATCGAGCTCATCGAGACCACCCTCGACGAGGCGCTGGCCATGGTGGCACGGGGCGAGATCCTCGACGCCAAGACGATCGTCCTGTTGCAGCATGCCAAGCTTAACGGTCTGGCCTAGCCCTCCAGTGCCTGCAGTACCGTGCGGTATTCCTCGCAGAAGGCCTCGACCGCGGCGTAGAAGCCTTCGTAGTGCGCCGGCTCAAGCACGACCGAGAGGCTGCTGAAGCCGCGCCGGGCGATATAGTAACCGCGTCCCAGCATCGAGAGCTGGAACAGGGCGCGCACTTCGATCGGAGTCTTCGCGGCGTCGGCGGGGCGGCGCAGCTTGGTGCGCTGAAAGTGCACGACGTTGATCGAGCCCATGCCGGTGCACAGCAGCGGCACGCCCGCCTTCTCGCCGATCGCGTTGAGGCGCGCGCGGAACGCATCGCCCTGGGCGCTGAGCTCGATCGAGCGTTCCGGCGTGTAGATCTTCGTCAGGCCGGCGACGCCCGCGGCCATGGTCAGCACGTTGTTGTTGAAGGTGCCGGCATGCGGCCAGGCGTCGGCCTGGCGCGGATCGTAGCGGCGCATGATGTCGGCGCGCCCGCCGAAGGCGCCAAACGACATGCCGCCGCCGATGTACTTGCCGAAGGTGGTCATGTCGGGGGTGATGCCGTGCTTGAGCTGCAGGCCGCCGGGCGACAGGCGCGAGGTCATCACCTCGTCGAAGATCAGCACGATACCGTGCGCCGTGGCCTCCTCGCGCAGCATCTTGAGATACTCGATGTCGGCGGGGATGCCCGAGTTTCCGATCATCGGCTCGACGATGATCGCGGCAAGATCGCCGGCATTCTGCCGGATCAGCGCGCGGGTGCCCTCGATGTCGTTGTAGGGCGCCAGTACGAAGGGGTAGGGCGCGTTGATCGGCGACGGCGCACCGCTGCCGAAATAGAGCACGCCGCCGTGATAGCCGCCGGCGATGCCCAGCACCTTCTGCCGGCCGGTGAAGGCGCGCGCGGTGCCCAGCGCCATGATGTTGCCCTCGGTGCCGGAATTGGTGAAACGCACCAGCTCGACCGAGGGGAAGCGCTCGCAGACCAGCAGCGACAGCTCGGCCTCGTTGACGTTGGGGCCGCCGAACGAGACGCCCTTGTCCAGCGTCTCGTGCAGCACTTTCATGATGATGGGGTGCGAATGGCCGTAGAGCCCGGCGGTGTACTCGCCGAGGAAGTCGATATAGCGGTTGCCGTCGATGTCGATCAGCGCCGGCCCCTCGCCGCGATCGATCACCGACGGGAACGGGCCGTAGAACAGCACCGTGCGCGTGTTGCCGCCGGGCATCGACTTGCCGGCGCGCTCGGCCTGGGTCTGGCTCTTCGGCCGCGCCGCGACGTACTCGCGTTCGACCTCGGCCAGAGCCGACGCCAGGTCGATGTTGACGCGACTTGCGCCGTCCATGGTTTGGCCTCCATGCCTACTTGGGAATCGCGCCGTCCTTGGCGTTGGCGCGGGCCAGCGCCGGGCGCGCCGCCAGACGCGCGAGATAGTCGTCGACCATCTTGCCCTTTGGCATCATGGTCCGCATCCACATCCCGGTGCTGCCGATCAGCACGTCGGCCCCCGAGAAGCGCTCGCCCAGCAGATACGGACCGGCGCTCAACGCGCCGAGGATGCGCGCGTCATACTCTTCACGACCGCGAAAGGTCCGGCGGAGCGCCTGATTGTCCATCAGCCCGGCGAACTCCATGTGCATGATCATCTCGATCACGCCGGCGTTGTAGGCGAGCCACGTCAGATAGGGGCCGCGCAGGGGATCGCCGACCACCGGGCCGATACCCTTGGCCGGGAACTTGTCCGTCAGATACAGGCAGATCGCCGCCGACTCGGTGACCAGCGCGCCGTCGTCGACGAGCGCCGGTGCCTTCTTGTCGGGGTGCGGATTGTCGGGATCGGCCTTGCCTGACCCGTCCATGCGCGAGATGTTGACGATCTTCAGCTCGTACGGTGCCTCGAGCTCCTCCAGCAGCCAGACGATGCGGGAGGAGCGCGATTGCGGCGCGTGGTACAGCGTCAGCATCTCAGGCCGCGAGCTTGCTGAGGTACTGCTGCACGAAGTCGCACTTCACCTCGGCGATGTAGGCGTCTGTGAGCCGCTTGGTGATCGGGCCGGGCACCTTGCCATCGGCGACCTTCTCGCCGTTGAAGGTGCGCACCGGCAGGATGCACAGCGACGTCGATGTAAGGAACATCTCCTCGGCATTGGCCGCGTCGAACATGTCGATGTCGGCCTGCTCGCAGCGGATGCCCAGCTTCCTGGCCATGTCCATGGTCATCTGCCTGGAGACGCCGGGCAGCACGTAGCGTTCGCTGGGGGTGAGCAGCACGCCGTCGCGCACGATGAAGATGTTGCTGCCCAGGCCCTCGGCGAGGTTGCCGTGCTCGTCGAGCAGGATCGCCCAGGCGTCGGGGTTCATCGCCTTCACCGGCTTCTCGGCGACGATCATGTTCAGGTAGTTGTGCGTCTTGGCGCGCGGGCTGAGCATGGTCGGCGAGGTGCGGCGCATCGCCGTGGTCATCACGTCGGCGCCGTCGCGGAAGTACTTCGCGCGCTTGGCCAGCGGCAGCGGCAGCACCTCGATCACGACGTTGGGGCCGGTATGGTCCCAGCCCTCGTCGCCGATAGCGTCGACGCCGCGGCTCACGCGCTGGCCGACCCACCAGTCGCCATCCTTCTCGCGCAGGTGCTCGTTGCGCTGCACGATCTCCTCGCTCAGCGCCACCATCTCCTTCGGGGCCATGCCGGGGTCGATCTGCAGGTAGCGCAGCGAGCGGTAGAAGCGGTCGATGTGCTCCTTGATGCGGAAGATGCGGCCGTCGAAGGTGCGCGTCATGTCGAAGGCGCCGTCGCCGTACTTCCAGCTGCGGTCGCGGAACGGGATCACCACCTGGCCCTCGGGCATCCACTGTCCATTGAACCAGGCAACGCGGGAATTCGACAGCGCGGTCATTGCAGTCCTCACATCAGGGCTTCGCGATGCAGGCTAGCGGAAAGCCTGCCGCCTCGCCATGCTGCACACGCAATTCGGAGGAGCGCCATGAACCTGCCCAAGCGCGTGCGACTGGTCGAAGTCGGCCCCCGCGACGGCCTGCAGAACGAGGCCAGGCCGGTGCCGGTCGACGTCAAGGTCGAGCTGATCGACCGTCTCACCGCGGCCGGCCACACCACGGTCGAGGCCGGCAGCTTCGTGTCGCCCAAATGGGTGCCGCAGATGGCCAGCACCGACGAGGTCATGGCCAAGATCAAACGCAAGCCGGGCGTGTCCTATCCCGTGCTGGTGCCCAACAAGCTGGGCATGAATGGCGCGATCGAGGCCAAGTGCGACGAGGTCGCGGTCTTCACCGCCGCCTCCGAGGCCTTCTGCAAGGCCAACACCAACTGCACCATCGACGAGAGCTTCGAGCGCTTCGCGCCGGTGGTCGAGGCGGCGCAGCGGCACAACATCCGCGTGCGCGGCTATGTCTCGGTGGTCGCCGGCTGCCCCTATTCGGGCGACGTCGATCCCAGGATCGTCGCCGATGTCTCGGAGCGGCTGTTCAGGATGGGCTGCTACGAGGTGTCGCTGGGCGACTCGATCGGCGTCGGCACGCCGGCCAAGTGCGTGGCGATGATCGAGGCCGTGGCCGAGCGCATGCCGCGCGAGAAGATCGCGGCGCATTTCCACGACACCTACGGCCAGTCGCTGGCCAACATCCTGGCGGTGATGGAGCGCGGCATCACCGTGTTCGACACCGCCGTCGGCGGGCTCGGCGGCTGCCCCTACGCCAAGGGCGCCTCGGGCAACGTCGGCACCGAGGACGTGCTCTACCTGCTCAACGGGCTGGGCATCGAGCACGGCGTCGACCTCGACGCTATCGCCGCCACCGGCCGCTTCATCTGCGACGCGCTGGGCCGGCAGCCGGCGTCGAAGGTGGCGCAGGCGCTGAAGGCGAAGCTGGCGGCCTGATCCGCGCTCAGCGCACCATGTTGCGCACGCCGGCCGTCTTGCTGCCGGTGAACGGCGGCGCCGTGTGATACCGGTCCGCCTTTGCCGGCAGCACGCCTGCCTTGATCAGCAGCGGCCACATCCAGTCGGCGACTTCCTTGGAGGCCTGCTGGTCCTCCTTCATGCCCGTCATGGCATAGGGTGCGGCATTGAGGTGCTGGCGATCATCGACGCCGGCGCCGGCAAGATTGGTGACGCCCTTGCCGACGAAGTTGCCGACCGTCCCCTCGTCGGCCGCGGCGTCGTACCAGGTGCCGCCGATCGCGCCATGCGACCCGTAGAACATCTTCTTGTGGAACTCCGTGGAGCGCGACTCCACCGACAAGCCGACATTTCCGAAGAAGTATCGCGAGCCGGCGCGCGGGTCGCGATAGGCGTGGAAGCAAAGCGCGACATTGCCCGGGACCTTGTCCGGGATGTCGGTGTCGGCCTGCCGGGCCACGGCGTCGAACATCACGAGGACATCGATCGTGCCCTTCCAGCGTCTGCAGAGCTCAAGACAATAGGCCGCGCCGCGGCTGTAGCCGACGAGGACGATCGGCTTGTTGTGCGCGCCGTTGGACAGCGTCTGGAACGCCCCGTCCATGATGGTCCGGCCGTCGGTGCCCGGGTCGTTCGGACCGATGAAATAGCTGGCGGGCTTGTGCGGCGAGGTATGCACGATCCGTCTTACAAAGGACCGCCGCAAATGGAGATCCGGCCACCCCTGCGAGCCAGTCCCTTCGATGCCGACAATCATGCACACCTCCGTCAGGTGGTTGGTCGCGCGCGCACTGCCCTTGCCCGCACGTCTCCTGCAACAACTAGTGGGAGGCGATAGCGCCTCCTACCGAAAAGAATTCGCGGTTATGCCGTATTGGAATGACGCGGGAGCGTTGCCGCGCCGGGTCATCGCCTGAGGATGCGCACCTGGGCCGACGCGCTGCGGCCTTCAGAGTCGACCACGGTGACTTGGGTCACGCCCGGCCCGTTGGGGCGCCAGGCCTGATCCTTGGAGAATTTGTCGACGGGCAGGGGCTTGCCGTCGATCAGCCAGCGCAGCTGGCCCGCCCCGCCATCGGCCTGCAGCGGTAAGACCGCGTCGTCCGCGCCGAGGTCGATCACCGCGGAAGCGGGCGGATAGAGGATGCGCGGCGGCTTGCTGGCCGGTGCGGCGATCGTACCGGCGACCGCCTGCGGCGGCGGCGCGCTCGCGGCGGCGAGGCGCGCGGCCTGACCGCGGAACCGACGGAGCGCCGGCGGCAGGTCGGCGTTGCGCGCCACCAGCAGCGTGTCGGCCGGCGGCTTGGGCCGCTTCGCCAGCTCGCCGGGCAGTCGGTCGAACATCTTCAGCAGGATGGGCAGCGCCGTCTCGCGGCCGAAATGGCCGGGCCGCGGCGTGCCGTCGGCCAGGCCGACCCAGACCACCACGGTGTAGGCGCCGCTGTAGCCGGCGGCCCAGGCATCGCGGAAACCGTACGACGTGCCGGTCTTGAAGGCGATCTGGCGGCTCCCGGTGCGGCGGCCGTCATAGGATCGCGGCAGCGAGGCCCAGCCATCGGGCATCGGCGCATTGGCCAGCGCATCGGTGATCTGCCACGCCGCCGCCGCGCCGATCAGGCGCATGCCGGGCTCTTCGTGCTGGTCCGCGGTCAGCCGTGGCGTCACGACGAGCCCGTCGTTGGCGAGACCGGAATAGAGCGTCGCAAGCTCCAGCGGCGAGATCGCCACGCCGCCCAGGCCGATCGCCAGCGAGCCGCCGAGATCGCCGGTCTTGGGCAGGGCGGGCGACACGCCGGCCTGGCGCAGCAGCGCCAGGAAGCGCTGCGCGCCGATGCGATCGAGCACCTGCACCGCCGGCACGTTGAGCGACTGCTGCAGGGCGTAGCGCATGCTCACCGTGCCCTGATGCGTGCGATCGAAATTGCGCGGCATCCATTCGCCGAAGCGGATCGGCACGTCGTCGATCAGGGTGTCGGGATGCGCCACGCGGTCGTCGAAGGCGATGCCGTAGATCAGCGGCTTCAAGGTCGAGCCGGGCGAGCGGCGCGCGCGCACGAGGTCGACCTGGCCCTGGCGGCCGAAGAAGTCGCCGCCGTGCCAGGCGGCGATGCTGTGGCGCTTGTTGTCGATGATGACGATGGCGATGTCGGCGCCGTCGCGCAGGCGGGCACGCTCGTCGGCGGCCAGCCGCGCGGCGGAATCCTGGATCTCGCGCCGCAGGGTTGTGGTGACGACGCTGCCCGACGGCGAGCGCGCGACGAGATACTGCGCGACATGCGGCGCCACGAAGGGCATCGCCAAACGACGGTCCGGCGAGTCGGCCCCCATGGCGAAATGTGCGACCGAATCGGCGATGACGCCGCGTTCCACCGCGCGCGCCAGCACCACGTCGCGGGCGGCGCGCGCCTGCACCGGGCGGCGGTCGGGCCGGCGGCGCTCAGGCGATTGCGGCAGGGCCACCAGCAACGCGGCCTCGGCGGCGGTCAGGCGCTGGGGCTCCTTGCCGAAATACGACAGCGAAGCGGCGCGCACGCCCTCGATGTTGCCGCCGAACGGCGCCAGCGTGAGGTAGATCGAGAGGATCTCGACCTTGGAGTAGCGCCATTCGAGCTGCAGGGCGCGCGCCGTCTGGCGCAGCTTGGTGGCGATGTTCCGGCGCCGTCCATTGTCCGGCTCGAGCAGGCGCGCGGCCTGCATCGACAGCGTCGAGGCGCCCGACACGATGCGGCCGTGGCTGATCCACTGCCCGGCGGCGCGCAGCACGGCGATGGGATCGACGCCGCTATGGCTGTCGAAGCGCTTGTCCTCGTAGGCCTTCAGCAGCGCGAGGTAGAGCGGGTCCACATCGTCGACCGTGGTCTTCAGCCGCCACTTGCCGTCCGACGTGATGAAGGCACGCAGCAGGCGGCCGTCGGCGTCGCGGATCTCGCGCGAGCGCGCCTCGTAGCGCGAGAGGTCGGGCGGGTAGATGCGGTCGAGCGCGAGCAGCGACGCAACGGTGGCGAGGGCACCGACCAGAGCGACAACGACGGCGCCCTTAAGCCTTCTCCCCACGAAGGTGGGGAGAAGGTGGCGCGAAGCGCCGGATGAGGGGCTTCGCGATGTTGCAACGACGCGAAGCCCCTCATCCGCCTCGCTGGCGCTCGGCACCTTCTCCCCGCCTGCGCGGGGAGAAGGGAAGAGGCGGCGAATGCGCACGTCCGTGCCCTACCGGCTGAGGATCGTCACCCGCTGCGCGCTGGTGCGGGCGAAGACTTCGGGGTTGTACATGTCCTCGACCTGGCTGGCCGGCAGGACGTAGCTGCCCGGCGTCACCGCGCGCACGACGTAGGCGAGGCGCATCAGGCGGCCGCGCTTGGGCGACTCGTCGGACCACCACGGACGCCAGCCCATCGGCCAGTCGCGCGAGCCGAACTCGAAGGCGGCGAAGAAGCGATCGTCGCGCGCCTCGGTCGAGGACGGCTTGCCCAGCCGCGCCATCCACTTGTACTCCTCGCTCAGCACGCTCTCGATCTCGAAGCCCGCGGGCAGCAGGTCGAGCAGCGCCATCTCGTGATAGAGCTGCGTCGTCGAGGTGACGTCGATCATCACCACGATTCGGTCGTTCTGACGCACGCGCGAGAGATCGGCGATGCCGCCGTCGAGTGTGCGGAACTCGCGCTCGACGATGACGCCCTGGAAGTCGGCCGGCAGCGGCTGCGCCGGCACGCCGCGCGCCGAAACCATCGCCCAGGCGTTGCCCGGCGCGGCGTTCTTGATGGTGAAGCCGCGCGCCAGGCCGGCGGCATCGACGTTGTAGGCGACGGTGCCGGTGCCCGGCTTGACCTCCTTGCCGTCGACGATCAGGTCGAGCGGGCTGGCACCCTGAAGCTCGGTGGCGCTGGCCAGCAACATCCACGCCTTTTCCTGCGTCGTCGTGCGGCGCACGTCGATGCGGGTCTGCGCGGCAAGCTGCATCGACAGGCGCTGCGTCGCGGCGAGCTGGTGGATCTCCGGCGCCAGCGCCACCAGGGCGGCGATGTCGCGCAGCGCCGTGCCGTAGTAGTCGTGGTCCGGCCGCGTGCCGACCTTCTCGAGCGCGACGCGAAACGCCGTCTCGGAGCGGCCGCGCTCGCCGACCAGCGACAGCGCGGCGGCGAGATGGGCGTGCGAGAGCGCGCCGGTCATCTTGTCCGTCGACGTGTCCTGGAAGTAGCGCACGCGGCCGGCGTCGGAGAGCCCGGCGCGGCCCAGCAGGTACCAGGCATAGGCCTGGGCGTTGGGCGCCATCTGCGGCGCGTAGCGCTGCACCCACTGCAGCGAGCGACGCAGCTGGGCTTCGGGCACGACGTAGTTCTTGTCGCGCGCGCGCAGCAGGAAGTCGACGCTGAAGATCTGCAGCCACTGATCGGCCGGCCCGCTGTAGACGCTCCACATGCCGAAGCCGCCGTCGAACATCTGACGGTCGAGCACGCTGTAGACCGCGTCCTGGATCCGCCGCGGAATCGCGCGGTCCTCTTTCACGCCGCCGAGGAAGGCGACATCGTTGAAGTACAGCAGCGGCAGGGCGCGGCTGGTGGTCTGCTCGAGGCAGCCATAGGGGTAGCGGTCGAGCGACTGCAGCAGCGCCGCGACGTCGAAGGTGCGGGTGCTGGACAGCGCCACCGACGCCGAGGCGGTGCCCGGCAGGAAGCCGCTCAGCAGCTCGCGATCGATGCGCAGCTCGCTGCCGGAGGCGATCTGCTCCATCGACTGACGGGTCACCGGCGCCTGCGGCGCGCGGGTCTGGATGTCCCAGGTGCGGCTGACCGAGAAGTCGCCCGGGCCGGTAATCGCCATGGTGACCGAGCCGAGGCCGACCTCGTCGCCGGCGATCGGCACCACGAACTGCTCGCGGCGGCCGGCGGCGAGCGTCACGACGCGCGTGCCGTCGCCGGTGAGGCTCACCGAGCCCGTGGTGGTGATCTTCACCGTGTAGTCGCCGGGCTGGCCCTCGACGTTGTGCAGCGAGATCGTCGCCTGGCTGCGATCGCCGGGGGCGAGGAAGCGCGGCAGCACGAGATCGCTGGTCAGCGCGTCGCGCACGAACATGCGGCCCTCGGCCGAGCCGACGCGCGTCTTGTCGTAGGCGACGGCCATCAGACGCAGCTGCCCGCTGAAGTCCGGCACGTCGAGCTTGATCTGCGCCGCGCCGTCGGCGCCGAGCTTCACGATGCCGGAAAACAGCGAGACGATCTTGATCGGCACGACGTCCAGGCCGACGCCGCCCGCCGCGTCGCCGCCCTCGCGCAGCCGGCCCACCGCATCGGCCTTGTCGTCGAGCAGCTTGCCGTAGTCGTCGCGCATGAAGATGCCCAGCATGCGCTTGCCGAAGTAGTAGTCGACCGGCTTGGGCGAGCGGAAGCGCGTGAGCTGGAGGATGCCCTCGTCGACGGCGGCGAGCGTCACATAGACGTCGCTGCCGCCGGCATTGGCGACCTTCACCGGCAGGCTCACCTCGGTGCGCGGCCGGATGCGTTCCGGCGCGTCGATCGAGACCTGCAGCGAGCGCGTCGCCGGGTCGATGCCCAGCCAGGCCAGGCCGACGGCGCGCACCGGCGCGCGCTCGGCGCGGCTGAGCGGCCGATAGGCGGTGACCAGCGCGTAGGCGCCGGCGCCCCAGTCGGCCGAGACCGGCACCTCCACGGTCGTGCCGGCGGCGGCGACCCGGATCAGGCGCGACTCGACGATGCGGTCGTTGGCGACGACGAGCAGCGCCTCGCCGTCGAACGGCGCCTCGACGCGCAGCTTGGCGACCTCGCCCGCGACATAGGCCTGCTTGTCGGCGCTGACGGCGGCGGTGTCGGGCGTGTCCTTCTTCGACACCTCGGCGCCCCAGCCGGCGTAGAAGCGGTAGACCGTGCGGTTCTCGCCGTCGGTGAAGATCAGGCGATAGCCGCCCCACCGCACCGGATGGCGGATCGTCGCGACCTTGCCCTCCTCGACATCGAGCGTGCCCTGGGCGACGACGGCGTCGGTGGCGTATTCGCGCCAGCGCCAGTTGTTGTTGTCGTCGCGGTACCACTGGAAGCGCCGGTTCTCCTTCACCAGGCGCCACTCCAGGCCCTTGGTGGCGACGCGGACGCCGTCGGGATTGAGCGTGATGACCTCGAACGCCGCTTCGCGGCCTTCCTCGGCGCTGGCGCCGGCGAACAGCGGCTTTACGCCGACATAGAGGCTGCGCAGGCGCACCGGGATGGTGAGCTGATCGCCGGTGGCGCGGCCGCCGGGCTCGAGCACCGACACGCGCAGCTCGCCGATCATCGGCGCCATCGGCACTTCCTTCAGGCTCACCGTGGTGCGGATCTGCGCGCGCCCGCGCTCGTCCATCGCCGCCATCTCGAGCTTCTCGAGATCGGGGTTGATGCGCTCGTCGACATCGCCGAAGCGGAAGCCCGGCTCCTTGGGGAAGGGGTTGGGATCGGCCTTCACCGTCAGCTCGGCCTCGCCTTCGAGGCCGGCGGCGGGCGCGCCGTAGAGGAAGTCGGCGGCGACGTCGACCTGGAACGTCGTCGCCGCCTTCAGCACGGTGTTGCTGGTCGAGATCTGCACCTTGAGCTTCTGCGGGATGAAGTCCTCGACACTGAACTCGCCGCGGCTGACCGGCTCGGCCTTGGGATCGAGATAGGCCGCGACCGACCACTTGCCGCGCCGCGCCGTGCGCGTGAGCTCGACCGGGAAATGCAGCCCGCCGGCCCCCTGGGCCTGCATGGCCCGGCGGCGGAATTCCACGCCATCAGGGCGGCGCACGATCATGGTGACCGGCACGCCCTCGACGGCGTTGCCGGCACGATCGCGCAGCAGGGTCATGACATTGACCGTCTCGCCGGGGCGATAGATGCCGCGATCGGTGTAGATGAAGCCATCGACCGGGCCCGGCGTGGCGCGGCCCTCGACGCCGCGATCGGAGAAGTCGAAGGCGGCCTTGGTCAGGTCGAGGTGGTTGAAGTCGGAATGCGCCTTGTCGAAGGCCATCAGCGAGATCGGCTCGATGGCGCCGGCACCGGCGAGCAGGCCGCCGGGGAACACGACCTTGCCCGACGCATCCGTGGTCATGCGCGCCAGCTCGTCGTTGTTGCGCGCGATCAGCGACAGCTCGATGCCGGCCAGCGGCATGGCGGTGTGCAGCGAGCGCACGAAGACGGTCAGGCCGTCGCGGGCGCTGAAGGTGGTGATGCCGATGTCGGAGTCGAACAGCCACTGGGCGGCGAAGCGCTGGTCGTAGCGTTGCTCGTTGTCGTCGGACAGCAACTGCTCGAGCGAGCCGTCGGCGGCGTTCCAGGCGACCACGACATAGGCGCCCGGCTTGTACTCCTTGACCATCTCGCGGATCGGAATCGCGGTGGTGACCGCGGTGTTCTGGACGTTGCTCACCTCCATGCTGCCGGTCCACACCAGCGCGCCCTGCGAGTCGCGGAAGGTGCTGAGGTTCCACGGCGTCATCACCTTGCGCTCGCTGACATCCTCGTCCTCGTAGGAATCCGAGAAGGCGCTCTTGCTCAGGCGCGGCAGCAGGCGCTCGCCGATGCGGTAGAGCGCAAGGTTGAGCTTGGAGACGTTGACGGTCGTGACCGGCAGGCCGGCGCTCGACTGGCGCGGCAGGATGTAGCCCTTGCCGGCGAACGACACGACGGGCGGGCGCTCGCCGAAGGACACGTCGACCTTGTCCTCGGCGAGGATCTTGCTGCCGTTGGCGGCCGGCAAGCCGGCCTTGATGGTGACGGTGTAGTCGACGCCGTAGGACAGGCCGCCCAGGCAGAGGCGCTCGCGGGTGACGGTGACCGCGGCCTTGGTCTCGGGTTCGATGGCGACGAAGTCGGCGTATTTCACGCGACCGGTGTCGTCGAGCATCTGGCTGAAATGCAGACAGGCTTCCGGCGCGCCGCGATCGGCGGCGATCGTCGTGCGCGTGTGGCCGAAGGGCGGCGGGCCCGGCGGCGCGGCGGGCGGCTTGGGCGCCGCCTGCTGTTGCGGGGCGGGAGCGGGGGCTGGCTTGGCGGCCGGAGCCGGTTGAGGCGCGGGCGCCTGGGCTGTGGCGGTCGGCGGCGTTGCCGGCTTGGGTGCCGCCTGCTGCTGCGGCGGTTGGGCTGGCGCCGGCGTCGGCGCCGGAGCGGGCGCCGGGGGCGTAGCGGGCGCCGCGACCGTCGGCAGCGTGGGGTGATCGAGCGGCGGCTTCTCGTTGCCGATGGTATAGCCGAGCACACCGGCTCCCAGCGCGACGGCGGCGAACAGGGCGACGAGGGTGGAGCGATTCATGGTTTCACCTGGCGAACGCGCTCACGCCGCCGGCAGAACGCCGGCGACCGTGACCTGTGGAAAATCGCGGGAACAGGGCAAGGATGTCAGCCAAGCCGACGATCGGTCGCGCGTACATGGACGCCTGCATGACCCTGCCCATTCGCTGCGATTCGACCCGACGCGGATCGATCACGCAACATCTTACTGGGTATGGGTGGAAAATGTTTGAAATGTGTTGCGGTCGCGCAATTGGTGATGAATCTGCCGGCCATGCCCCTGCACCTGATCAAGCTTGCCGTCGGCGTCCACGATCTCGCCCATCTCAAGAGCCTGC
>JBFXAZ010000047.1:0-38249 GCA_050183765.1 Reyranellaceae bacterium
GTCTTTTCCTGGAATATGCGACAATCGACGCGATGGGTGAGGAACCAGTACTCGGGCACGAGCTCGAGGTGATAGACGTAGTAGCTGGTGCCGTCACCCCAGTGGTCGATGGTGCCGCCGGAACTCATGCGGCTGACGAAGCCGTGGAAGTAGCGACGGTTCGTCTCGCCGGAAAGGACGCTGAAGGTGACCTCCTTGCCGAGCAGATCGGTCGGCTGGATGTTGTCCTTCGGCGATATGACGTCGAGGCGGAAGGAGAAGAAGCCGTTGACCGCCTCTTCGCCGGAAAAGCCGGTCAGGATCACCTGATCCTTGCCCAGCGGCGTCTTGAGCTGCAGCCAGCGTTCTGCGTCAGAGATTAAGGCCATGGCCGCGCTCCCGATGGCCGCGAACATATCGCGCGGCCACTCTATGACAAAGTGTCTGACAGGCTCGTGTCCGGGTCAAGAAAAAAGCGATCATTCGCTCACTTTAGAGATTGATAACATGCCCGTGTCAAAAGGTCGAAGCACCCTGCCGGTCTTGATGAGTGCTTGCGTGCTGGCTCTGCTGTGCGCAGCCGGCGTCGGCCAGGCCGCCCCCAAGCCGGCGCCGCCGCCGCCCGCCGCGACGGCATCCGCCGGCATCGATGGCTTCCGCTCGGCGAAGTTCGGCCAGACAGAGGCCCAGGTGCGTGCCGCCATCAAAGAGGACTTCAAGCTCGCCGACCACGCGATCAAGGCTGCGACGCATCCGCTTGAGCGCACGCGCAGCCTGTCGATCACCGTGCGCGATCTGGTCGCCAACGCCGGCGATGCGCAGATCGCGTATGTCTTCGGGTTTCGCTCCAAGACTCTCATCCAGGTCAATGTTCTGTGGAATGCCTCAGATCCCGCCGGCGCTGAGATCGTCATCGGCACCGGCAACGCCCTGCGCGACTACTTCGTCAGCCAGACCACCCGCTTCGTGAAGGAGCAGGTGAAGACCAACGTCCAACTGGCGGATGGCCGTATCCTGCTGTTCCAGGGCGCCGACGACAAGGGCCGCGCCATCGAGCTGGTGATGGTCGTCGCGGCCCGGCCCCAGGCACCGGGCAAACCTGTCGACCCGCGGCCTGGCTCCGCCCAGTTGCGCCTGCTCTACGTCCTGTCGCCGGGCAACTCCGACATCCAGCGGATCCAGCCCGGGCAGTTCTGAGACCTCAGCCCTTCGACAGGTTGTACGACTGCACGAACGGCTTGCTGGTCTTCGTGCCCTTCTCTTCCATGGCGTAGAAGGTGCCCTCGATCTCGGTGAAGTTGAGCGAAAGCTGCTCCACCGGCGCGGCGTCGGCATGGCCCGCGGCGCCGAACGAGCTGACCAGAGAATTGGTCAGCTTCAGCTTCTGGTAGATTGTCTCGCCGCCCTGGGACGTCTTGGTCCAGACGATCTCCACGGTCTTGGGATCGCCCATCAGGTGCTCGCGCCACAGCTTGCCGCTCGAGGTGTCGCGGTCCTTGGTGACCACGACCTCGCGCATCTGCACGGCGCTCTTGGTGCGGTGGCTGGCCTCGCCCGACGTCGTGAGATTGCGCGAGGAACCCCACTGCACGGAATGCAGGGCGATCCACCCTTCGTGCGATTCCGCGGTGACGTCGCCGTCGACGCCGTCGTAATTCATGTAAATCGGCATGGAATGGCTCCTTGGCCACGAACGGTCGGTCTGCCAGCAAAACGGCGCGGCGTTCGCACGCCGCGCCGATTGTGATGTCAGTGGTCGGCCGCGGCGATCAGGTCGACTTCGACAGCGCGATGTCGTAGGTGATCACGCTGCCGCCGGTCGCCGACGTGCCGGAGAACGCCTGCTCGAGGTACTTGGTCTCGATCTTGGTGAAGTTCAGCGACACCGACTCCGACGGACGGTCGCCGCCCGAGGAGAAGGACATGCCGCTCACCAGCGTGTTCGTCAGCTTGACGTACATGTAGGTGTTGTCGGCGCCGGCGCTGGTCGACGTGAAGTCGATCGTGACGTCCTTGCCGTCGGTGTTCTTGACCAGCTCGTTCCAGAGCGGGCCCGAGGACGCGTCGAGCACCTTGGTGACCGTGATCTCGCTCACCGAGCAGGTCGAGGCTTCGCGGTTGTCGGCGCTGCCGGTCGGCGTGGAGATGCCGCGGCCGATGCCGAACTGCACCGACTGCAGGGTGATCCAGTCGGTGTGCGACTCCGCCGTCGAGTCGCCCTTGATGCCCTGGTATTCCATATAGACAGCCATTGAAGTCCTCCATGTGGGCCGTCAGGCCCCAGTTCAGTTGTCCGATCCGTGGTGCGCCTCAGGTGGCGACAGCCGTGGCGAGATCGTAGGTGACCTTGAACGGCGTGCTGGCCTCGGTGCCTTCCAGCGCCTGGTTGTGGAACGTCGACTCGATCTTGGTGAAGTTCAGCGACACCGACTCCATGGGACGGTCGCCGCCCGAGCTGCACGAGAAGCCGCTGACCAGCGTGTTGGTCAGGATCAGCTGCATGATCGTGTTGACGCCTTCGTTGCTGGTCGTCGTCAGGTCGATGGTGACTTCCTCACCGTCCTCGCCGACATAGGCCCGCTTCAGCAGCTCCGGGGACGAGTCGTCCTGGTTCTTGGTGATCACCACCTCGCTGATCGAGACCATCGAGGCTTCGCGGTTCTTGGCCGAACCGGTCGGCGTGCCGATCGCGCGGCCGCCACCCCACTGGATCGAACCGCAGGTGATCCACTGCTCATGCGACTGGGCCGTGGCGCTGCCGTTGATCGAAGCATACTTCATGTAGATCGCCATTTCGCTCCTCCTTCTGGACCGAGATCCGGTCCGATTGATCCTGTCGTTCGGGCGATCTGACCATCTCGCCCCTGAGCGGTCACTCGCCGCCGCCCCCGACCTCTCACCCACTCAGACTGAGTGATTACTCAATCTTGTACTCGAACTTCCCGTCCTTGTCTACCCCCACATGCACCTTGTTAATAACTTGGCCATCGGCGAGGGCCGCCAGGAAGTGGCCGGAGAGTTCCGGCAGCATGGTCCGCTGGATGATCTGCTCGATGTTGCGCGCGCCGGACTCGACCTCGGTGCACCGCGCGGCGATGGCGTCGACCATTTCGTCCGCGTAAGTCATTGTCGCCTTGTAGTTTTCCGCCACGCGCTTGACCACGCGGCCGAGCTGCAGGCGGACGATCTTCTTGATCGTCGCGTCATCGAGCGGATAGTACGGCACCACCGTGATGCGGCCGATGAAGGCCGGTTTGAAGATCTTCAGCAGCTCCGGGTGCAGCGCGGAGGCCAGCGCCTCGGGATTGGGGCGGGTGTCCGGATCGGAGCACAGTTTGGAGATCAGTTCGGTGCCGGCGTTCGACGTCAGGATGATCACCGTGTTCTTGAAATCGATGTCGCGGCCCTCGCCGTCGCGCAGCATGCCCTTGTCGAACACCTGGTAGAACACGTCCTGCACGCCGGGATGGGCCTTCTCGACCTCGTCGAGCAGCACGACCGAGTAGGGGTGGCGCCGCACCGCCTCGGTCAGCACGCCGCCCTCGCCATAGCCGACGTAACCCGGCGGCGAGCCCACGAGCATCGAGACTTTGTGCTCTTCCTTGAACTCCGACATGTTGATGATCGTCAGCGCCTGGTCGCCGCCGTACATCTCTTCGGCCAGCGTCAGCGCGGTCTCGGTCTTGCCGGTGCCCGACGTGCCGGCGAGCATGAAGACGCCCAGCGGCTTGCGCGGATCCTGCATGCGCGCGCGCGCCGTGCGCATGCCCTTGGCGATGATCTCCAGCGCGTGATCCTGGCCGATGACGCGCTCGGCCATCTTGTCCTTGAGGTTCAGCACGGTGCGGATCTGGTCGCCCAGCATGCGGCCGACCGGAATGCCGGTCCAGTCGCCGACGATCGCGGCGGCCGCCTGCGCATCGACCAGCGGCAGCACCAGCGGCGTCTCGCCCTGCAGCTTCTTCAGCGCTTCCCACTTCTCGTCGAGCAGCGCCTTCTTGGCCGGACGCTCGGCCTCGTTGGTCTCGCCCTCGAGCTCGGCGCGCAGCTTGGTGACCTCGTCGACGAGCACCTTCTCCTGCTTCCAGCGCTCTTCCATCGCCACCAGCTCTTCCTTGAGCTTGGCCAGCAGCTCCTCGCCTTCGGTGATCTCTTCCTGGTGGTCGGTGCCCGCCTGCTGCTCGCGCTTCTGGATGTTGATCAGGTTGTCGAGCAGGCCGATGCGGCGGCGCAGATCCTCGACCGCCGGCGGCGTCGAGGCGAGACCCATGGCGACGCGCGCGCAGGCCGTGTCGAGCACGCTGATCGCCTTGTCGGGCAATTGCCGGCCGGCGATGTATCGGTTGCTCAGCCGCACCGCCTCCTGCACCGCCTCGTCGAGCACGCGCACCTGGTGGTGCTTCTCCATGACGTTGGCGATGCCGCGCAGCATGTCGATGCCCGACTTCTCGTCGGGCTCCTCGACCTTGACCACCTGGAAGCGCCGGGTCAGCGCCGGGTCGCGCTCGAAGTACTTCTTGTATTCCGCCCAGGTGGTGGCCGCGATGGTGCGCAGCTCGCCGCGCGCCAGGGCCGGCTTCAGCAGATTGGCCGCGTCGCCCTGGCCGGCTGCGCCGCCGGCGCCGATCATCATGTGGGCTTCGTCGATGAACATGATGATGGGCTGCGGCGAAGCCTTGACGTCCTGCAGCACGCTGTTGAGGCGGTTCTCGAACTCGCCCTTCATGCCGGCGCCGGCCTGCAGCAGGCCGAGGTCAAGCACGCGGATGGCACAGTTCTTCAGCTTCTCCGGCACGTCGCCGTCGGCGATCTTCAGCGCCAGGCCGTCGACCACCGAGGTCTTGCCGACGCCGGCCTCGCCGGTGAGGATCGGGTTGTTCTGGCGGCGGCGCAGCAGGATGTCGATGCACTGCCGGATCTCGTTGTCGCGGCCCAGCACCGGATCGAGCTTGCCGGACTTGGCGCGCGCCGTCAGGTCGGTGGTGTAAAGGTCGAGCGCGCCGGTCTTGGCGCCCGTCGGCCGCGGACCGCCCGGCGTGCCGACGCCGGACTGGACGTCCTGCGCCACCTCGGCGGCCTTCGCCTCGGACGAGCCTTCGGTCGCCGCATCGAAATCGCGCGCCAGCGCCTCGACCGGGATCTTGGCGAACTGGCTCGACGCGTTGCGCGCGGCGATCGCCATGGTCTCGTCGTTCAGCATGGCGACGAGGATGTGGCCGGAGCGCACCTGAGGCGCGGACTTGTTGACCGAGGCGAAGAGGTAGGCCTCGCTGGCCAGCTTGACGATCTGCGGCGCCAGCGCCGGCGGACGGCCGTTGCCGGTCTTGAAGCGATCGATGGCGCGATTGAGATCGGCGCTGAGCCGGCCGACATCGGCCTCGTACTTGCCCATGATCTTGGCGATATCGTTGTCCGGCACGTCGAGGATCTTCAGCAGCCAATGCTCGATCTCAACGTTGTAATTGGTCCTGGACATCGTCAGGCCGGCTGCCGCTTCGAGCGCTTTGCGGCAGGGATCGTTGAGCTTGGAAACAAGCGACTTGAGATCAACGGCCATAGGTCATATCCCCCCGGCGCGAAGCGCACTGGCGACTAGTAGCGCATCGGCGTTGCGATGCTGTAACAGTCCGCTGGCTGTTCCCTCTCCTGGATGCAGCACGGCGCGAACTGTGCGAAAGAATGAACAGAAACCAGTGCGGAGTCGAGGGGGTGTTCAATCGGGAATCGATTTCCGCGGCGCTGATGCCGGCCGGTGTGCTCGGTGCGTCGGCCGTCGCGCTGGGCGCCTGGGCGGCGCACGGGCTGGAGGCCAGCCATGGCCGACACGCGGTCGAGCTGGTCGAGACCGCGGTGCGCTATCAGCTCGTGCATGCCGTGGCTGTGTGCACTGCAGTAGCACTCTCATTCCATCTCGGCGGCAAGCCGTTGGCGGCGCGCTGGATCGAGGTCGCGACTTGGCTATTTGTCAGCGGCTCTGTCTTATTCGGTGGTGCGCTGCATCTTCTGGCGTTCGGCGCGCCGCGCTGGTTGGGCATGGTGGCGCCGGTCGGCGGTCTGGCGCTGATCGCCGGCTGGCTGGCGCTGGCGCTGGGGGGCTGGCTGGGCTTGAGATCCACCGATTGATCCGTTCGTGTCGGGCCGGCGATGCTTCGGTCGACCGCAGTGGGGGAATTGTCATGACCGATACGCCGATGTGTCCGACCGTGAGCGAGGCTCTCTCGGGCCTGCGCGCTGGAAACCTGACGGCGCAGGACGTGCTCGGCGCTTGCCTCGCCCGTATCCACGCACGCGAGGAGGTGGTCGGCGCCTGGGAGGTGATCGACGAGGCAGCTGCACGGCGCATCGCCGAGATGAATCTGGTCGGACCGCTGGCCGGTCTGCCGGTGGGCGTGAAGGACATCATCGATACCGTCGACCTGCCGACCGGATACGGCTCCAGGGCCTTCGTCGGCCACCAACCGGCGGCCGACGCGGCCTGCGTCGCGGCCCTGCGCTACGCCGGGGCGGTGGTGCTGGGCAAGACGGTGAGCACCGAGTTCGCCTCGATGCATCCCGGCAAGACGCGCAACCCGCACAATCCCAAGCATACGCCCGGCGGCTCCTCCAGCGGCTCGGCCGCGGCGGTCGCCGACGGCATGGTCCCGGTGGCTTTGGGCACGCAGACCGCCGGATCGGTGATCCGTCCGGCCTCGTTCTGCGGCGTGGTCGCCTACAAGGGCTCCTATGGCTGGACGGACACCACCGGGATCCATCCTCTGGCGCCGTCGTTCGACACGCTGGGCTTCTACGCCCGCGCGGTCGCCGACATCGCACCGGTGCGCGCGGCGCTGGCCGAGGGCGCGCGCGACCATGCGATGGCGCGCAAGCCGATGGTCGGCCTTTGCCGGACACCGCAATGGGACCAGGCCGGCCCGGGCACGAAGCGCGTCGTCGAGAACGCATTCGAGAAGCTGCGCGCCGCCGGGGCGACGACCTTCGAGGTCGTCTGCCCGCCGTCCTGGGACCAGCTTGTCGAGACCCACCGGCGATTCATGCTGCGCGAGATGCCGGCGGTGTTCGAGGGGATCGTCGCCGAGCACGGCGACAAGATCAGCAAGGGCTTCAAGGCGCAGGTCGCCGAAGGCGCTTCGATCAGCGCCCGGGACTCGGCGGTGCTCGCGCAGGAGATCGCCGATCGACGCGGTGATTTCGGCCGCATGATCGGACGCGGCGAGATCTGGCTCACGCCGGCGGCGCCGGATGAGGCACCCAAGGGAATCGAGCGCACCGGCGATCCGCTGTTCAACCGGCTGTGGACCCTGCTGGGCGGGCCGCTGATGTCGATCCCGGCGGGCACCGGGGCCAAGGGCCTGCCGATCGGCGTGCAGCTCGTCGGCGCGCCGGGAACGGACGACGATCTGATCGACGCCGCGGCCTGGGTCGAGGCCGCGTTGGCCGCCGCCTAGCGTCCTGTGGTTTCGCGCGCCCGGGCGCACTGACCTGACGGGCACCTGATCCGACCTAGCACGAGTCTTGCACGGGACCGGGCATCCAAATCCGGAGCCCGCATTGACTCGCGCACTGCTTGAACTTACCGTTGTCAAAATATGGAA
The DNA here is from genome assembly GCA_050183765.1 of Reyranellaceae bacterium. GTDB lineage: Bacteria > Pseudomonadota > Alphaproteobacteria > Reyranellales > Reyranellaceae > JAFAZJ01. Next base: position 7,572 of record JBFXAZ010000047.1, read on the forward strand.
CTTTGTTCCATTTTTCGGGACAACTCGATGAGCGCGCTGACGAATGTCGTGGCGATCCTGCGCTGGGCGCGCGGGCGGGAACCCGACTTCGGCGTGGGCGAGGTGGCGCTGGGGCTCGACATGCCCAAGAGCACGGCGTCGCGCCTGCTCAAGGACATGGCACGGCAGGGCTTGCTCGAACGCGACGCCGCCACGCAGCGCTATCGCGTCGGCATGCTGCTGCTCGAGGTCGGGCGTCAGTACCGGGCCGGCCAGCCGCTAGTCGAGGCGGCCGACAGCGCCATGATCGAGCTCACCCGTCGCACGGGCTACGCCACCGGCATCAGCCTGCTCGACGGCGCCGACATCGTCGTGCTGCGCTCGCGGCCGGGCACCCATCCGCTGCAGGTCGTCACGCCGCCGGGCACGCGCGGGCCGGCCTGGGCCAACTCCACCGGCCGCAACCTGCTGGCGCGTCTGCCCGATGCCGAGATCGAGCGCCGCTTCACGCCGTTTCCCGCGCTCGATCGTCCGAATGCGCCGTCCGACCTCGCGCAGCTGATGGAGCGCATCACGCGTGCCCGCGCGCGCGGCTACGACGAATCCGACGACGAGGCGCTGCCCGGCGTCGCCGCGGTGTCGGTGGCCGTCACCGACCCGCAGTCGGGCGACGCGATGTCTCTTTACATTGCGTTCTCCGGCCTGCACGTGAATCGCCAGCGCCGCCGCGAGCTCGCGACCATGCTGCTCGACGTCAAGGCCGGCCTGGTCGGCCGCTTCGGCGACGAATCAGCCGCTGTTCCTCGGCGTGCCCATGGCTAGCGTCGCGCTCGACGACATGGCCGCGGCACCGGCGATCCGCCGGCCCGGTGTGTCGCCGATCGCCTGGCTCGCCGCGCCGGCGCTGCTGCTCTTCGTCTTCTTCTTCGTGCTGCCCTTCGGCGTGATGGCGCTGCTCTCGGTGCTGAGCGGCAATCCCGCCACCAATCCCAACGTCATCCTCACCACGCGCCACTACGAGCGCTTCTTCGGCGACGACCTCTACTACGAGGCGCTGTGGGCGACCCTGCGCATCGGCTTCATCACCACCGTCGCGGCGCTGCTGGTGGGCTACCCGCTGGCGCACTGGATGGCGCGCATGAAGTCGCGCATCGGCCACGCCGCGCTCTTGATGGCGGTGATCGCGCCGATGCTGACCGGCATCGTCGTGCGCACCTTCGCCTGGATGACGCTGCTGCAGGATAGGGGCGTGATCAACAAGGCGCTGATCGGCATCGGGCTGATCGAGAAGCCGCTGCCGCTGATGTACAACGAGTTCGGCACGATCGTGGCCCTGGTGCACATCTACGTGCCGTTCATGGTGCTGACCCTGACGGGCGTGATCGGCCGCATCGACGAACGGCTGGAGCAGGCCGCGCGCAATCTCGGCGCCACGCGCCTGCGCGCCTTCCTCGAGGTCACCCTGCCGCTTAGCCTGCCGGGCATCCTCGCCGGCTCGCTGCTGGTATTCGCGCTGTCGATCAGCGCCTATGTCACGCCCTTCCTGATGGGCGGCGGCACCAATGTGCTGACCCTGCCGATGCTGATCTACCAGCAGGTCAGCTCGTCCTTCAACGTCGGCTTCGCCGGTGCTCTGGGCGTGGTGCTGCTCGCCGTCTCGCTGGTGATCATCATCGCCTACAACCGCGTGCTGGCGCGCTTCTCCGGTGACAAGGGGCTGACATGAGCGCGCCCCGGGTCAACGCCAGGCGCGTCGACGGTGGCCGCGCGGCCTATTACACGCTGAACGGCGCCATCCTGACCTTCCTGCTGGCACCGCTGGCGATCGTCGCGGTGTTCGCGGTCAACCCGACGCCGTACATCTCCTTCCCGCCGGTGGGCGTCACCACGCGCTGGTTCGCTAAGTTCTTCGCCAACGAGGATTTCATGCGCTCGCTGTGGCTCAGCCTGCGCGTGGCGACGATGGTGCTGGCGCTGTCGACCGTGCTGGGGGCGATGTGCGCGCTGGCCCTGACGCGCGGACGGCTGCCCGGCGCGCGCGTGCTGACCGCCTTCTTCATGTCGCCGCTGATGCTGCCGGCGATCCTGACCGGCCTGGCGCTGTTCCAGGTGCTGCTGCTGTCGGGCGTCGGCAGGCCCGTCTGGGGACTCGTCATGGGCCACACGCTGGTCGCGGTGCCCTACGTGCTGCGCACGACCCTGGCGGTGCTGGCCAATTTCGACACACGCATCGAGGAAGCCGCCGCCAGCCTCGGCGCCTCGCCGGCACGCGTGTTCTTCGAGGTGACCTTGCCGCTGATCCGTCCCGGCGTGATCGCCGGCGGCATCTTCGCCTTCATCGTTTCCTTCGACCAGTTTCCGATCTCGCTGTTCCTGGTGCTGCCCAAGGGCGAGACGCTGCCGGTCGTGCTGTTCAACTACATGAAGTTCGACCTCGACGGCGCGATCGCCGCGGCCTCGATGGTGTCGATCCTGATGGCGCTGGGCGTCGTGATCTTGCTCGAGCGTGTGATCGGCCTGAAGGCCTATGTGAAGCTGTGATTCAGACCAAGGAGGCAGCCATGATCCGTCTATCCCGTCGCGCCGCGCTGAAGGCGGCGGCCGCATCGACCGTCGCCGGCCTGGCGGCGCCGTCCATCCTGCATGCGCAGGTCAAGACGCTGAAGATCACCACCTGGGGCGGCAAGTGGGGCGATATCATGAAGTCCGCGGTGCTGCCGGCCTTCGAGAAGGAGTTCAAGTGCACGGTGTCGGCCGACCAGGCTTTCCCCTTCCTGCCCAAGCTGCAGGCCAGCGGCAAGAACGATCCGCTCTATGACGTCCTCCACACCAACTCCAACGAGCAGTGGATGGCGGTCAACGAAGGCCTGGTGATGAAGAAGCTCACCACCAAGGAAGTGCCGAACATCGCCGACGTCTATCCCTACGCGGTCAGCGACAAGATCGTGGGCGTGTCGATTTTCACGTCGGCCATCGGCCTGGGCTATCGCACCGACAAGGGGTTGACGCCGCCCAAGTCGTGGAAGGATCTCGCCGACGCCAAGCTCGCCGGCGCGCGCGGCGGCTACATCATCCCGGTCAACAGCCTGGGCCAGGCGCACCTGATGATGCTCGGCAAGGTCTACGGCAAGGGCCTGCAGGATCTCGACGCCGCCTACAAGGCGCTCGAGCAGCTCAAGCCGATCAAGATGGTCGACTTCACCGGCCAGATGGAAAAGATGCTGCTGAGCGGCGAGGTCACCATGGGCGTGATCCACGACAGCGGCATCTATCGCTACGACGGCCAGAACCAGCCGGTCGACTTCGCCATTCCCTCCGAGGGCGTGCTGGCGCTGGAGCAGGTGCTGAACGTCACGCCGGGCAGCAAGGTCAAGGAGCTGGCCTTCGCCTACATCGACTTCATGCTGCGTCCCGACATCCAGAAGAAGCTCGCCGAGGGCGTCTGGTACTCGCCCTCGAACAAGAAGGTGAAGCTGGACGCCAGGTACGACGCCAAGCTGTTCAACTCCGAGGCCAAGGTGGCCCAGCTCATCCAGCCCGACTGGAACTGGTACAACGCGCGCAAGGACGAGATCGACGCCAAGGTCACCCGTCTGCTGAAGGGCTGATGATGAAGCCGCGTCTTTCCTTCTCCCCGCGAAGGCGGGGAGAAGGTGCCCGAAGGGCGGATGAGGGGCTTCGCGGCCTCTCAATCGGCACCGCTGTTGTCGAGAGGCTGCGAAGCCCCTCATCCGCCTCGCTGCGCTCGGCACCTTCTCCCCGCCTTTGCGGGGAGAAGGAAAAGGTGTGCCATGCCGACTAACGCATCGATCCGCATCGACGGCGTGACCAAGACCTTCGACGGCCAGGTCAGGGCCGTCGACGACGTCACGCTCGACATCGAGGCCGGCGAGTTCTTCTCGCTGCTGGGGCCGTCCGGCTGCGGCAAGACCACGACCCTGCGCCTGATCGCCGGCTTCGAGACGGCCGATATCGGCCGGATCGTCGTCGGCGGCCAGGACATCACCGACCTGCCGGTGCACAAGCGCGACATGGGCATGGTGTTCCAGTCCTACGCGCTCTTCCCGCACCGCACGGTGGCCGAGAACGTGGCCTTCGGCCTGCGCATGCGCGGCCTGCCGAAGGCCGAGATCGCCGAGCGCGTGGCGGCGGCGCTGAAGCAGGTGGCGCTTGACGGCTACGAGGCGCGCCGGCCCTCGCAGCTCTCGGGCGGCCAGCAGCAGCGCGTCGCGCTGGCCCGCGCCATCGTCATCCGTCCGGCGGTGCTGCTGTGCGACGAGCCGCTGGGCGCGCTCGACCGCAAGCTGCGCCAGTCCATGCAGTTCGAGCTCAAGCAGCTGCAGAAGGAGCTCGGCGTCACCCTGGTCTTCGTCACCCACGACCAGGAGGAGGCGCTGGCGATGTCGGACCGCATCGCGGTGATGAACGCCGGCAAGGTCGAGCAGGTGGGGGCGCCGTCCGAGATCTACGACCGGCCGCGCACGCGCTTCGTCGCCGACTTCATCGGCGAGATCAACCTGTTCGAGGGCGCCTGGAACGGCGGCCGCTTCGTCATGGGCAAGGACCGCACGCTGCCGGCCGTGGTCAATGGCGCACGCAACGGTGCGGGCATGATCGCTGTGCGGCCCGAGAAGACGCGCCTGGTCGGCGAGATTGACGGCGCGCTGGGCGGACGGATCGAGACCGCGAACTTCCTCGGCGGGCAGGTGCTGTACCGCGTCGTCACCGACGAGGGCCGCGCGGTGCTGGCGAAGGAGCAGAATGTCGGCGAGAGCGACCGCAAGATCGGCGACCGCGTCGGCGTCGCCTGGATGCCGTCCGACGCGGTGAACCTGGAGGCGTAGGGATGATCAGTCTTGGTGTCGTCCTGAGCGCAGCGAAGGACCTCGCGGTACCGCGGTCACATGCACGCATCACACGCGACGCAGCCAACGCAGGGTCCTTCGCTTCGCTCAGGACGACCAGCGGTTTGAGGAGCGTAACGCCATGACCCGAACCCTCGGCATCGCCGTCATCGGCCAGGCGCCGCGTGACGACATCGCGGCGCTGTTCGCGGCGCAGGCGCCGGCCGGCACGACGGTGATCCTGCGTGGCTGCCTCGACGGCATGAGCGACGACGAGGTCGCCGCGATCGCGCCCCGGGACGGCGCCGACACGCTCTATACGCGGCTGCCGGGCGATCGCGACGTGAAGATCTCGAAGAAGGCGGTGGTCGAGCGCGCACCCGCGACGCTCGCGAGGCTGCGCGACGAGGGCGCCGACGCGCTGGTGTTCAACTGCACCGGCGCCTTCCCGGCGATGCCTGGTGATGCGGGCGTGCTGTTTCCCTCGCGCGTGTTGGCCGGTCTGAGCGCGGGCCTGCTGCCGAGCGGGCGCCTGGGTCTGCTGGTGCCGCTGGCGGAGCAGGCGGCGAAGCTCACCGAGAAATGGCAGCGGCCGGGCGTCGAGGTGGTCGTCGAGGCGTTGGCGCCCAGTGCGAGCGATGCCGAGGCCGAGGCGGCCGCGTCGCGGCTGAAGGCAAAGGCGCCGGACCTGATCGCCATGGACTGCATGAGCTACACGCCCGCCACCAAGGACATCGTCAAGCGCGTCGCCGACGTGCCGACCCTGCTGGGCGTCACCGCCACCGCCCGCGTGCTGCGCGAATTGCTGGAGTAGAGATGGACCGCGAGATCACGCTCGACGATATCGAATCGCTCGCCGTCGGCGCCTGGGTGCTGGGCACCGGCGGCGGCGGCAGCCCGTATCTTGGCCTGCTCAACATGCGCCGCCTCTACAAGGAGGAGAATCTGCGCGTGCGCCTGATGAGCCCCGACGACCTCGCCGACGACGACATGGTCGCCGCCGTGTCGAACATGGGCGCGCCGCTGGTCGGGCAGGAGCGGCTGACCGACAGCCGTACCATCGCGCGCGCCGTGTCGCTGATGGAGGAGCATATCGGCCAGCGCTTCCGCGCGATCATGTCGCTGGAGATCGGCGGCGGGAACTCGATCCAGCCGCTGATGGCGGCGGCGCACCTGAATCGTCCGGTTGTCGATGCCGACATGATGGGCCGCGCCTATCCCGAGGCGCAGATGACGTCGGTCGCGGTCGGCGACCTGGTGCCGTGCCCGCTGTCGACAGTCGACGTGCGCGGGCTCGAATCGATCGTCGAGAAGGTGCCGACCTGGAAGTGGATGGAGCGGGTCAGCCGCAAGATCTGCGTCGAGTACGGCTCGATCGCCTCGACCTGCAAGGCGCCGCGCACCGGCGCGGAAGTGAAGAAGTGGGGCATCAAGTACACCACCACGAAGGCGATCGCGATCGGCCATGCCGTGCGCGAGGCCCAGCGCCGCCACGAGGATCCGATCGCGGCGATCCTCTCGGTCGAGCCGGGCAAGGTGCTCTATCGCGGCAAGGTGATGGACGTCGAGCGGCGCACGACCGAGGGCTTTCTGCGCGGCCGCACGCGCTTCGAGGGCATGGACGAGTATCGAGGCGCCTCGATGGAGATCGCCTTCCAGAACGAGTGGATCGTGGCCTGGCGCGACAAGCAGCCGGTCGCCATGTCGCCCGACCTGATCTGCGTGCTCGACAGCGTCTCGGGCGAGGCGGTCGGCACCGAGACCATCCGCTACGGCCAGCGCGTCACCGTGATCGCGCTGCCGCCGCCGGAGGTGTTCCTCTCGCCCAAGGGCCTGCAGCATGTCGGCCCGCGCGCCTTCGGCTACGACATCGAGTTCCGGAGCGTCTTCGCGTGAGCCTGCGCGACATCACGCTCGACGACATCGAGTCCCTGGCGGTCGGCGCCTGGGTGCTGGGCACCGGCGGCGGCGGCAACCCGTATTTGCCCCTGCTCAACATGCGCGCGCTGTACCGCGAGGGCTATCGCTGCCAGCTGATGTCGCACGAGGACCTCGCCGACGACGACTGGGTCGGCACCGTCGCCAACATGGGCGCGCCGCTGGTCGGGCAGGAGCGGCTGACCGACAGCCTGACCCTGGCGCGCGCTGTGACGGCGATGGAGAAGCACATCGGCAAGCGCTTCCGCGCGCTGATGAGCATGGAGATCGGCGGCGCCAACGGCGTGCGCCCGTTCATGGCGGCGGCGCACCACCGGCTGCCGGTGGTCGACAGCGACACCATGGGCCGCGCCTATCCCGAGGCGCAGATGACCTCGGTGGCGGTAGGCGGTCTCACGCCCTATCCGTTGACCGCGGTCGACGTGCGCGGCTTCGAGAGCATCGTGCACAGGGTGCCGACCTGGAAATGGACCGAGCGCGTGGGCCGCAAGATCTGCGTCGAGTACGGCTCGGTCGCCGCCACCTGCCAGCCGCCGCGCACCGGCGCGGAGGTCAAGAAATGGGGCATCCACGGCACCACGACCAAGGCCATCGCCATTGGCGCCGCCGTGCGCGAAGCGCAGCGCAAGCATGACGATCCGATCGCCGCGATCCTCGGCGTCGAGCCGGGCAAGTTGCTCTACACCGGCAAGGTGATCGACGTCGCGCGCCGCACCACCGAGGGCTTTCTGCGCGGCGTGGTGCGCTTCGACGGGCTCGACGACTGGCGCGGCTCGGCGATGACCATCAACTTCCAGAACGAGTGGATCGTCGCCTATCGCGACGAGCAGGCGGTCGCGATGACGCCCGACCTGATCTGCGTGCTCGACTCGGTGTCGGGCGAGGCGGTGGGCAGCGAGACGATCCGCTACGGCCAGCGCGTCACGGTGATCGCGCTGCCGCCGCCGGCGGTGTTCCTTTCGGAAAGAGGCCTGCAGCACGTCGGCCCGCGCGCCTTCGGCTACGACCTCGACTTCAGGAGCGTGTTTTCGTGATGGCTGGAGCGCTTACCTTCCCCCGGAGGGGGAAGGTGGCAGCGCGTAGCGCTGACGGATGGGGGATGTCGAAGACGGACTCCCGCGTTCGTCTTCGACATCCCCCATCCGCCTTCGGCACCTTCCCCCTCCGGGGGAAGGTAATATTGAGTGAGAGACCATGAGACGCATTGGTATCGATGTCGGTGGCACCAACACGGATGCGGTGCTGATCGAGGAGGGCAGGGTTTCCGGTGCCGTCAAGGCGCCGACCAGCGAGGATGTCACCACGGGCATTCTCGACTCGCTGAAGGCGCTGGCCGCGACCGGCGTGCTGCAAGGCAAGCGCATCGACGGCGTCATGATCGGCACCACGCACTTCATCAACGCCGTGGTGCAGCGGCGTCACCTCACCCAGGTCGGTGCGCTGCGCTTGGGCATGCCGGCTTCGGCCTCGCTGCCGCCGTTCTGCGACTGGCCGGAGGATCTCGCCGACATTGTGCGCGGCGGCGTGTGGATGGTCGAAGGCGGCCATGAATTCGACGGCCGGCCCTTCATGCCGCTGGACGAGGCGGCGATCACCAGCGCCGCGCGCGAGATGAAGGCCAAAGGCCTGAAGGCCGTGGCGATCTCGGCGATCTTCTCGCCGCTCGATCCCTCGCACGAGAAGCGCGCGGCGGAGATCGTCGCCGGCGAGGTGCCCGGCGCCTCGATCACTTGCTCGTCGGATCTCGGCCGCATCGGCCTGCTCGAGCGCGAGAATGCCGGGCTGCTCAACGCCGGCCTAGCCGATCTGGCGCGCGACACCATCGCGGCCTTCGAGCAGGCGATCCGCGACAGCGGCATCGAAGCGCCGCTCTACATCACGCAGAACGACGGCACCGTGGTCGAGGCGGCGCAGGCGCGGCGCCTGCCGGTCTACAGCTTCGCCTCCGGCGCCACCAACTCCATGCGCGGCGGCGCCTATCTGTCGGGTCTGCAGGACGCGATGGTGATCGATGTCGGCGGCACCACGACCGATGTCGGCCAGCTGCGGCACGGCTTTCCGCGCGAGGCGAACTCGGTGGTGAAGGTCGGCGGCGTGCGCACCCTGTTCCGCATGCCCGACCTGATGTCGATCGGACTGGGCGGCGGCAGCCATGTCTCGCTCGATCCGCTGAAGGTCGGGCCGCTCTCGGTCGGCTACAGGCTGCTGCGCGAGGGCATCGCCTTCGGCGGCAGGCAGCTTACGACGACCGATGTCGCCATCGCCGCCGGCCGCCTGTCGCTGGGCGAAAGGAGCAAGGTCGCCCATCTCGACGCCGCGACCTGCGCGCGCGTCTTCGACGAGGCCCGGCGCATGGTCGAGGAGACGGTCGATCGCATGAAGACCGAGGCCGGCGACGTGCCGCTGATCGCCGTGGGCGGCGGCGCCTTCCTCGTGCCCGACAAGCTCGAAGGCGTATCCGAGGTGGTGCGGGTGAAGCACGGCGACTGCGCCAACGCGGTCGGCGCGGCGATCGCCCAGGTCTCCGGCGAATGCGACCAGATCTTCCGCGACATGGCCCGCGTCGATGCCATCGCGCGGGCCAACGAGCTGGCGGCCGATCGCGCGGTCTCCGCCGGCGCCGACCGCGGCACGCTCGCGACCATCGAGACCGAGGACATGCCGCTGGCCTATCTGCCGGGCAACGCACTGCGCGTGCGCGTGCGCGTGGTCGGCGACGTCGCGGCCGGCTAGCGCCCGGCCGAGGCTACGGGACCGCCCAGGCCATAGGGTGCCGGCGTCATGGCGACGATACGCGAGAACAGCGTGTCGAACGACGTCCTCGAATCGACGCCGCTCAGCGGATCGTCATTGGCCTCGAAGGCGGCGTTGATCTCGATCCAGTCGGGCGCGCTCAGCCTGCGCTCGGCCAGCGGCAGGACGGCGTCTTCCTCGCGGCGCATATGGCGCCAGTGGAACGCCGCATAGTCCTGCACCAGGTAGGCGAAGTCGCGGGTGCCCACGCGGCCGGCCTGCAGGTGCGCCAGGGTCTCATGAAGGGCGGCGATCCGCCTGGCGCCTTCCTCGTGCTCGGCGCTCAGCGCGTCGAGCGTGGCCCGCACCTCGGGCGCGCGCACGCGCAGGAGCCGGAAGAGGTGGCTGTCCTCCTTGGGGTGATGCAGGCGTTCGGGGAATCGCTCGATGTACTCGAGCATCGCCGACAGCAGCTTGAAATCCGGCTGGACGCCTTTGGCGACGTACTCGGCCGAGACATGGCGCAGGGCGTGCAGGACGGCCGACAGCGAGCGATGCTCGTCGCGGATGATGTCGAGCGCTCGGTGCATGCTCAGACCGCGCTGGAGTGGCGCGCTCCCGATGTCGGCAGATAGTGGTCGAAGGCGGCGCAGACCAGGCGAGTGGCGATGCGAGCTTCGGCCGGAATCCGGAGACGATAGCCGTCCACGATGACGGCGCCCTGCCGCACATAGGGCTGCAGCCGCTCGAGATCTTCGTCGAATACCGTGACCGGCGTACCCTGTCGTCGTGCGACGGCGTCGAGATCGACCTCGAAGTCGCACATCAGCCGTTCGATCACGCCGCCGGCCAGCCGGTCATCGTCGCTCAGCGCGCAGCCGCGCGCGGTGGCGTAGACGCCTTCGTGGAGACGCTCGGCGTACTGGTTCACGCCGACCGCGTTCTGGCTGAAGCCGCCGGGGAGCTGGCTGATGGCGCTGGCACCCAGACCGATCTGCGGGACCGCGGGAACGTCGGTATAGCCCTGGAAATTGCGGCGCAGCCGGCCTTCGCGGGCGGCGATCGCCAGCGGATCCTCGGGGCGGGCGTAGTGGTCGATGCCGATGGCGACGTAGCCGGCCGCGAGAAGCTCGCGTGCCGTCAGCCGGGCCATGGCCTGGCGGGTGTCGAGGTCAGGCAGGGTGGCGTCGTCGATCGCGCGTTGCCGCCGCGCCATCCACGGCACGTGCGCATAGCCGAACACGGCGATGCGCGACGGGCCGAGCGCCACGGTCTGCTTCAGCGTCGCGGCCAGCATGTCGGGCGTCTGCAGCGGCAGCCCGTAGACGAGGTCGATGTTGACGCGCTCGATGCCGGCATCGCGCAACGCATCCATCGCGCGCGCGGTGGTCTCTACCGGTTGCCAGCGGTTGATGGCGCGCTGCACCGCCGGGGAGAAATCCTGCACGCCGAGGCTGGCGCGGTTGACGCCGATGGCGCCGAGCGCCGCCGCGCGGGCGGGCGTCAGGTAGCGCGGATCGGTCTCGATCGAGATCTCGGTCTTGCGATCGATCGTGAAGCGCGCGGCGATCTGGTCGGCGAGACGCTTGAGCCCGTCGCCACCGAGCTCGGTCGGCGTGCCGCCGCCGAGCTGCAGCGCCGCCAGTCGGCGACCGCCGCCGACATCCCGCGCGACCATCGCCAGCTCGCGGGCCAGAAGATCGCTGTAGGCGTCCATCTGCTCGGGGCTGCGCGTCACCGTGGTGTGGCAGGCGCAATACCAGCACAGAGCGCGGCAGTACGGCACGTGCGCGTAGAGCGCCACGTCCTCGCCCGGCGGCAGCGCGTTCAGCCAGGCACGGTGCTGCGCGGCGTCGACGGCGGGACCGAACTGCGCGGCCGTGGGATAGCTCGTGTAGCGCGGCACGCTGCGCTCGAGGCCCAGTAGGGTGGTTTCGTCCATCGCCAGGTTCCCGTGCCCGGCCACAAGGCACGGGCGTGCCGCTGAACGCTAGACCACCGGTCCCGGGATGCCTTGATGCAGGTCAAGCGGCGAATGCAAGCGCCGTATCCATCCTCTGCGTGAAGTTCGTCGCCGCCCGAGCGCCGGGCAGGGTGTCAGGCCGCCAGCGCCATCGGCCGCACCAGCTCCAGCCCGTCGGCGGCGGTGGCCGAGATCGTCGCGCGGACCATGTAGCGCCCGATATCCTCGGGCCACGGCCGGCCGCGATGCATGGTGGCGCGGTTGTCCCACATCACCACGTCGCCGGCGCGCCAGCTGTGCTCCCAGGTGCGGCCCGGTGCCGTCGCCAGCGCCTCGAGCTCGTCGATCAGCGCGCGGCCCTCGGACTCGCGGCCTTCGATCGCGAAGATGTGCGAGGCGATGTACAGCGACTCGGTGTTGTTCACCGGGTTTCGCCATACGAGGCGCCAGCGGATCGGCGGCAGCGAGCGGCGCTCCTCGTCGTTCATCAGGGTGGGCGAGATCCTGTCGCGCGAGGTGGCGAAGCTGTGCAGCGCCACCATCTCGCGCAGCCGGGCGCGGCGGCTTTCGGGCAGGCGCTCGAAGGCGCGACGCGTGCTGACGAACTCGGTCTCGCCGCCCGATGGCGGGATGATGCGGCCCGACAGGATCGACGTCAGCGCCGGCACCGCCTTGAACGAGCTGTCGGTGTGCCAGAACTGGTTGGCCTTGTTGGTCAGCCACAGGCGATGGCTGGTCGGCACGATCCTGCCGGTCTCGGGGTCGATGTTGCGCAGGTGGACATAGAACGTGCCCGACCCGATCGCGTTGACCTTGGTGGGCTCGGGCGGCCCGAACCGGCTCGAAAAGGCCAGCTGGTCCTCGTCGGTGAGCTCCTGGCCGCGGAACAGGAGCACCGAGTGCTCCTCGAATGCCGCGCGCACCTGGCGATAGACCGCGGCGTCGCGGGCCACGTCCTGGATGGTCACGCCGCGCACCTCGGCGCCGAAATCCGGTCCGAGCGGGACGAGCTGCATGGGGTTCCTCCGATCGTCTTCTTGGCGGCCACTATAGCGCCGAGTTGGCGATGGCGCATGGCCTGACCGCACGCTAGCATCGCGCCAAGTAGCCGGACAGTCCGTGCCGGAGCGTTGGGAGGAGACGATGAAGAGAAGAGACCTGATTGCTGGCGCTGTCGCCGCCACCGCGATGCCGGCCATCATGCGCGGCGGCGCGATGGCGCAGGACCCGCTGAAGATGCGCATCTCGCTGGACACGTCGGCGACGCATACCCGCACCGTGCAGATGACGCGCTTCGCCGCCGAGCTCAACAAGCGTGCCGGCGGCAAGCTGCATGTCGAGGTGTTCCACTCCGCCCAGCTCTTCCGTGACCGCGACGTCGCCAAGGCCTTGCGCCAGGGCGGCACCGAGATGGGCGTGCCCGGACCGTGGAACCTCACCGGCCTGGAGCCCAACGTCGATGTTTTCCAGACGCCGGCGTTCTACGGCCGCGTGCGGGAGGAGATCTACAAGGTCTCGGACGGCGATGTCGGCAAGGACCTCAACGGCCGGCTGGAGAAGAAGATCGGCGTGCACGTCCCGGGCAAGTGGCTCGACCTCGGCTCGGCCCACACATTCTCGACCAAGACGCCGCTGCATTCGTCCGACGACATGAAGGGCCTCAAGGTCCGCACCTCGGGCGGCAAGGGACAGTTCGTGCGCGTGAAGTTCTTCGGCGGCATTCCCAACTTCACCGCCTGGCCGGATGTGCCACTGGCGCTGAGCCAGGGCACCTTCGACGCGCTGCTGACCACGACAGAGAGCTGCGTGTCGGCCAAGCTGTGGGAGTCCGGCGTGAAGTACAACGTGCAGGACAACCACTTCTTCGCCCAGTACATCCCGATGATCTCGGCGTCATTCTGGAAGAAGATGCCGGCCGATCTGCAGAAGCACGTCACCACCACCTGGGCCGACATGGTTGGCGGCTTCCGCGACGAGATGGCCAAGTCGCAGGCGCACGCCGTCGATGTCATCAAGGAGAAGGGCATCACGGTCGCCCAGCCATCCAAGGCCGACATCGAGGCCGTGCGCAAGCGGTTGATGGCGACCCAGGACGAAGTCAGCAAGGAACTCGGTCTCGAGGCGGCGCTGGTGGCGCGCGCGAGCGCCGCGCTGGGCATCGACGGCAAGGCCTGACGCCCTCCATGGGAGTCGCGCAACCGCCGGAACGGCGCGGCTGACCGCGCCGTTCCGCAGGGGGGATCTCCAAGCATGCTCAAATGGTGGGATCGCATCGAGCGCTGGCTGATCGGCGCGCTCGGTGCGCTCGGCCTGGCGATCTATCTCGTCCAGATCGCCGGCCGCTACCTCATGCCCGGCGTCGACACGGCGTGGGGCGAGGAGCTGACCGTCTACATCATGATCTGGGGAACCATGCTGAGCGCCAGCCTGCTGGTGCGCGAGGACGGCCATGTGCGTGCCGACCTGCTGCTGCGCATGTTGCCGGCCTGGCGGCAGCGCTGGATCGAGCTCGTCAACTGCGTCATCGCGATCGCCTTCTGCGCCGGGCTGACGTGGTTCGGCGCCTATCTGTCGTGGGATTCCTTCGATCTGGGCGAGCGCAGCAACACCTCGCTCGGCTTCCCGCTGTGGCTCTACTACGCCTGCCTGCCGGCCTGCGCCGGGCTGATGACCCTGCGCTACGTCATCCGCCTCTACGAATTCGCCTTCCGCTTCGATCCGGCGAGCATGGAAGTCCACTCCGGGCGGGAAAGCTGAGCGATGTCCGTCAAGCTGTTCGGCCTGCTGTTCTTCGTCCTGCTCGGCATGGGGCTGCCGATCTTCCTCGTGCTCGGCGGCAGCGCCGGGCTGATGTTCGGCGTCAGCGGCCAGCCGCTGGTCGGCATCGCCCAGAAGATGCTCGACGAGATGAACTCGACGACCTTGCTGGCGGTGCCGTTCTTCGTCATGGCCGCCGCCTTCATGCAGCACGGCGGCATCGCCAAGGCGCTGGTCGACGTCGCCGCCGCCTGGGTCGGCTGGGCGCGCGGCGGACTGGGCGTGGTCTGCGTCGCCGCCTGCGCCATGTTCGCCGCGATCTGCGGATCCAGCGTCGCCACGGCGCTGGCCATGGGCACCATCCTGATCCCGGCGATGATCGCGCGCGGCTATCCGAGGACCTTCGCGCTCGGTGTTACCGCGGCCTCCGGCACGCTGGGCATCCTGATTCCGCCCAGCCTGCCGCTGATCCTCTACGCCGTGATCGTCGACGAGTCGGTTCCGCGGCTGTTCCTCGCCGGCGTCGTGCCCGGCATCCTGCAGGCCGGCCTCTTCATCGCCTACGTGTTGTGGTACGGCCGGCGCAACGACCTGGCGCGCGAGCCGCTGCGCGATTCCAGGGAGTTCGTGCGCGTCAACCTGCGCGCGCTGCCGGCGCTCAGCCTGCCGGTGATCATCGCCGTCGGCATCTACGGCGGCATCGTCACCACGACCGAGGCCGCCGCCTTCGCGGCGGTCGTGGCGCTGCTGATCGCGCTCTTCTTCTACAAGGGCTTTCCGCCGGGCCGTACGCTCAGCGTCATCGGCGACGCGATCAAGAGCGGCGGCACGATCATCATCATCATCGCCTGCGCGCTGGCCTTCGGCCACTGGCTCACCGAGTCCGGCATCCCGGCGTCGCTGGTGCGCTTCATCACCGACAACGGCTTCAGCGCCTGGCAGTTCCTGCTGGCGATCAACATCATGCTGATCGTGCTCGGGATGTTCCTCGAGGTCGCGTCGATCATCCTGATCGCGGTGCCGATCCTCTATCCGGTGCTCAAGCCGCTGGGTATCGACCCGGTGCACTTCGCCATCGTCATCACGATCAACATGGAGCTGGCGCTGATCACCGCGCCGGTGGGCCTCAACCTCTATGTGCTGTCCTCGGTGTCGAAGACGCCAATCGGCGTGGTCATCAAGGGCGTCAATCCGTTCCTCGTCCTGATGGTCGGCCTGCTGATGCTCGTGACCTACATCCCCGAGGTTTCGCTCTGGCTGCCCAATCTGGTCTACGGCGGCCATTGACGCGCTACAGTGCGCCATGCGCCGCGCACTGATCCCGCTGATCGCCACGTTTCTCGTGCAGACCCTGTGCTCGGCGGCGGTGCTGGCGCTGGCGACCATGATGCCAAAGGTCGGACCCGATGTCGGCGTGCCGAGCTGGGTGATCGGTGCCTTCACCGCGATCATCTACGCCGTCGCCGCGACCTCCTCGTTCCTCAGCGCGCAGCCGCTGGCCCGCTTCGGCGGCGTGCGGCTCTGCCAGGCGGCGTTGCTGTCGGGCGCGGTCGGGCTCGCGGTGATGACCTTGGCGACGCCGCTGGCGCTGGTCCTCGGCGTCTTCCTGGTCGGCGGTTCCAACGGCCCGCTCAACGCCGCGTCGGCGGCGATCCTCGCGCATCGCGTACCGCCGAACTGGTACAGCGCCGCCTTCACCGTGAAGCAGACCGGGGTGCCCCTGGGCTTCGCGCTGTCCGGTGCCATCGTGCCGCCGCTGGCGTCGTGGCTCGGCTGGCAGGGCGCAGCCTGGAGCCTCGCCGCGGTGCTGCTCATCGCCATCGTGGCGCTGCAACTGCTCGCCGCCGCGCTGGAGGGCGGCGCGCCGGCGATCGTGCGGCCGGCGCTGCTCGAGCCGATGCGCGTGCTCTTCGCCGACCGGCGATTGCGCGCGCTGGCGTTGAGCTCGCTGCTCTACGTCGTGGCCCAGCACACCGTGACCTTCGTCATGGTGACCTACCTCGTCGAGTCGTGCGGCCTGTCGCTGGTGGTTGCCGGGCAGGTCCTATCGATCTCGCAGTTCGGCGCCGCCGGCTTGCGCCTGGTGCTCGGCACTTTCGCCGACAGGCTGCGCGAGCGGCTCACCCTGCTGGGCATCGTCGGGCTGATCACGGCGGTTGCCAGCACCGCCGTCGCGTTGGCACGGCCCGACTGGCCATTCCTGGCTATCGCCGCTGCCGCCGTGATCTGCGGCACGACGGGGGCGAGCTGGAACGGGCTCTCGGTCGGCGAGTTCGTGCGCTGGGCGCCGCCCGGCCAGGCGGGCGCGATCACCGCGGCCAGCACCGCGGTGATCTTCAGCGGCGGCGTCGTCGGCCCCGGCCTGTTCAGCGCCGTGGTCGGCGCCAGCGGATCGTATCTCGCCGGCTTCGCGCTGGTCGTGTCGGCGGCCAGCGTCGGTGGGATCTGGCTGCTCGCCGAGGGACGTCGGCTGCGGAGGGAGACCTGACATGCTGCTGATCGGCGTCAACCGCTCGCCCTATACGCGCCGCGTGGCGATCACGCTCCGGGCCTATGGCGTGGCCTACGAGCAGCGCGACCTCAATGGCTTCGGCCATCGCGAGGCGGTGCGCGCGGCCAATCCGCTGGGCCGCATCCCGGCGCTGGTGCTCGACAGCGGCGAGACGCTGATCGACAGCGCCGCCATCGTCGACCACCTCGACGAGGCCTATGGCGGCGAGCAGCCGCTGACGCCGCGATCCGGCGCCGAGCGTCGCGCCGTGCTGAAGCTCGCGGCGATGATGATGGGCGCCTGCGACAAGGGCCTGCAGGCCGCCTATCATCGCAACCACACGCCGAAGGAAAAGTGGCATCAGCCGTGGATCGACGACTGCATGGCGCAGATGGCCAATGCGCTGGCGGCGGTCGAGGCGATGGTCGGGCCCGACGCGCCCTGCCTGCTGCTCGGCCGCCTGACCCAGGCCGACATCACTGCCTTCGTCGCCGAGCGCCTCGGGCGTGGGCTGGGCATCGACACCGATTCGCGCATGCCGAAGCTGCGCGCCCTGACCCGCCGCTTGCTCGAGCTGCCGAGCTTCAGCTCTACCGAGCCCGCGCCGCCACCAGCATGAACGCCGGCCGCTCGCGTTCGGCCGCCCATAGCGGGTGCCGGGCGATCTGCTCGGCGCTCGGCCCCCATTCCTCGAGGTGCGTCAGCGTGAAGCCGGAACCGAGCAGCAGGCCGACATAGCTTCCGATCGTGCGGTGACGCTTGATCACGCCCTTGGCCAGCCAGTCGGTCCGGCGCTCGCCCTCGTCGAGATAGCGGTCGAGCGGCCAGACGGCGTGACCGGCCGAGTCTTCCGTGAAGCCCGGCGCGGATGGCGCGGTGTAGATCGGATGCTCGACCGAGAAGACGAACGAGGCGTCCGATACCAGCGCCCGACGGATGACCGAGAACGTGTGCTCGAGGTTCGCGATGTAGTGGAAGGCGAGCGAGCTGTAGGCGAGGTCGAACGAGGCCGTGGGCAGATCGAGCGTTTCCAGATCGCCGCGCATGTACGTGATGGCCGGGTCATTCGTCATCTCGGCGGCGCGCGCCAGCATGTTCGCCGACACGTCCATGGCGGCGACGGATGCGGCGCCCTGCTGACGGGCCCAGCGCGCGAACCAGCCGAAGCCGCAGCCAAGATCGAGCACGCGCAGGCCTTCCATCGGCGGCAGCAGTGCCAGGATCGAGGGCCATTCGGCGGCGCCGTCGAGCCCCTCGGTCGAGCGCGCCAGGCGGCTGTAGCCGGCGAAGAAATCTTCCTGGTCGTAGATGTTCTGGGTCATCGCCTCAACGCCACTCGAAGGTCGCGCCGATCGCCAGATGGTCTGAAGGCTGCTCGATCGACGGCAGCGGTGTAGTGTTCTCGATCGACGGCAGCGCGCGGGGTTCGGCGCTCAGCGGGCCGCGATATAGCAGATAGTCGATGCGCTTGACGATCTCGTTGGAATTGCAAGTGAAGTCGTGCGGCCGCGAGGCATAGGCGTCCGAGAAGCCGGCTGCCCAGAATGTCTCGAGCGTCAGTGTTGTCGATGTTTGATTTAAGTCGCCGCAGGCGATCCAGGCGTCGCACGGTGCGAGCGCGCCAACCAGCTGGCGCGCCTGGCGAAGGCCGATGCGTTGATCGGGCGGCGTCGTCGGCGCCTCCCATTTGAGATGCGTGTTGGCGACGCCAAGGCTTCGCCCGCCGTTCTTCAAGTGCAGGAGGAGAGCGATGTTGCCCGACGGCGGCCGATCCGCGGTGCCATCCGCGTAGACCAGCTCGCGCACGTCGCCGAGCGAGAACAGGCGTCGGTCGAAGAATGTCGCGCAGCCGTCGAGACGGGCGCCGCTCTTCTTGAGGTACCGCCCGCTGTAGCCGGCGGGTTCGAGCCGCGTGCTCAGGGCGGCGAAAGTGTCCTCCTCGATCTCCTGCAGGCAGAGGATCTGTGCCGACAGGCGCTCGATGGCGTCGAACAACGCGCCCATCCGCCAGGCCGGGTCAAGGTGCACACGCTTCGCATAGGGGAAGAAGCGCGGCTCGATGTATGCGTTGGCGAGGATGTTGTACGAGCAGACGACGAAGGACATCACCACTCCACGCGTCAGCGCGCCAGCGCCAGCTCGGCGCGCGCCGCCATTTTCAGCAGCGGCCGGTCGTGCAGGCGCGGCGCCACGATCTGCAGGCCGACCGGCAGGCCATCGCGACCGCTGCCGCAGGGAATCGAGATGCCCGGGACCAGCGCCAGATTGAACAGCGGCGTGAAGACCGCGTGGCCGCGCGGGCCGGCCGGCTTGTTCTCGATCACCGCGGGGTGGACCATCTCGACCGGCCACGACACGCAGGCCGTGGTCGGCGTCAGCAGGTAGTCGTAGCGGGTGAAGAACTCGGCCACGGCGCGCGCGGCGGCGTCGGCGAAGCGGAAGGCCGCGACCACGTCGGTGCCCTTCATGGTGCGGCCGCGCTCGATCAGGCTGGCGACGTTGTCGCCGAAGAGGTCCGGCTCGGCCGCGTGCTTCTCGCCATAGAGCAGGGCGCTGGCGGCGGCGTTCACGGCGGCGAAGGCAAGCTCGCCCGTACCGTCGGGCCACGTGATGTCGGCGCTCTCGATGGCCCAGCCGGCGGCGCGCAGCGTCTCAACGGCGGCATCGACTGCGCCGCGCACATCGGCGTCGACCGCGACGTCGAGGCCCAGGCGTGGGCTGTAGGCGATGCGCGGCGTGGCCGGCGGCGACACGTCATAGGTCGGAACCGAATGCGGATCGCGCGGATCGGCGCCGGCCATCACCTGGAACATCAGTGCCGCGTCGGCCACGGTACGGCCCATCGGCGCCGTTACGCCGTAGAGCGGCCCATAGGCGCCGCCGAAGCCGAAGGGCGAGGGGATGGCGCCGGCCGAGGTCTTCAGGCCGACCACGCCGCAATGCGACGCCGGCCGCCGGCCCGAGCCGCCGCCATCGGTGCCCAGCGCGATCGGCGAGAACCCCGCAGCCAGCCCCGCCGCGGCGCCGCCCGACGAGCCGCCGGGCGTCAGCGCAGGGTTCATCGGATGGCGCGTGGGGCCGTAGACCTTGTTCTCGGTGTGCCCCTTGGCGGCCATCTCCGGCGTGTTGGTCATGCCCAGGAACACGCCGCCCGCCGCCTTCAGCCGCTCGACCGACACTGCGTCGCGCGGCGCGATAAAGTCCTTGTAGAGCAGCGAGCCGTTGGTGACGCGCCGCCCTGCCACCCAGGTCGTGTCCTTCACCGTGTAGGGCACGCCCAGCAGTGGCCCGTCGAGTCCGTTGCTGCGCTGCGCGTCGACGCGGTCGGCATCGCGGCGCGCCTCGGCGGGGTCGAAATCGACGATCGCGGTCAGCCCGGGGTTCTTCGCCTCGACGCGGGCGATGGCGGCTTCGGCGATGTCGCGGGCCTTGGCCTTGCCCGACCGGACGGCGGCGGCGATCTCGGCGGCGGGGCGATCGAGCAGGTCCATTGTGGTGTCCTTGGGCATCGTGTCCGTGGGCAGGACGGCCGGGCTGAGGTATCATGACGGCGAAAGAAATGCCCCTCGAAACCGATCTCTATGCGCCGGTGAAGTCCCTGCTCGAAGGGCAGGGCTATGTCGTCAAGGGCGAGGTCCGCGGCTGCGATGTCGTGGGCGTGCGCGGCGACGAGCCGCCGGTGATCGTCGAGCTCAAGCGCAGCTTCGGGCTGGGCCTCGTGCTGCAGGGCGTCGAGCGTCTGGGCATGACCGACTCGGTCTACATCGCCGTTGGCGCCTGGCCCAAGCGCCTGCGCGAGGTGAAGAAGCTCTGCCGCCGCCTGGGACTGGGCCTCATGGTCGTGACGGACGCGCGCGTCGAAATCCTGCTCGATCCCGTGCCCTACGCGCCGCGCAAGAACACGCGCAAGGCGGGCCGGCTGTTGGGCGAGCATGCGCGGCGCGTCGGCGATCCGACCAAGGGCGGCTCGACCCGCGTGCCGATCATGACGGCCTACCGCCAGCAGGCTTTGCGCTGTGCCGAGCTGCTGGGCCGCCACGGGCCGATGAAGGTGGCAACGCTGAAGGCCTGCAGCGAGGTGCCGAATGCCGGCAAGATCCTCCTCGACGATGTCTATGGGTGGTTCGAGCGGATCGAGCGCGGGGTCTATACGCTCAGTCCGGCGGGCCGCGAGGGGCTGGTGAAGTTCGGCCGCGTATAGGGCCGTTCGGGGCGCGTCGCTCCAGCGACGCTCATGATGCGCCGCTGGAGCGGCGCGGCCCCATGAGATAATCTCCGTCGTGCGATCAGGCCGCCGAGGGAGTCGTCCGATGGACATGCCGATCACCGAACTGCCGCTCACCGGGGTCGATGTCTATGCCATGCCGCGCGAAGAGGGCGAATGGGTGCTGCGCCGGCAACTCGCCGCCGCCTATCGCCTGGTCGACCATTTCGGCTGGACCGAGCTGATCTACGGCCATCTCACCGCGCGCGTGCCGGGCGACGAGCCGCACTTCCTGATCAACCCGTATGGCCTGAACTACGACGAAGTCACCGCCTCGAACCTGGTGAAGATCGATCTCGACGGCAGGATCGTCGAGCCGTCGCCGCATCCCGTGAACTATGCCGGCTTCGTCATCCATTCGGCGGTGCACATG
Source organism: Reyranellaceae bacterium (assembly GCA_050183765.1). Taxonomy (GTDB): domain Bacteria; phylum Pseudomonadota; class Alphaproteobacteria; order Reyranellales; family Reyranellaceae; genus JAFAZJ01. The sequence goes on from JBFXAZ010000047.1 coordinate 28,914, forward strand.
GCGCACGCCTCGCGCCATCGCGTGGTGATGCACACGCACACCCGCGCGGGCATGGCTGTCTGTGCGCTGAAGGACGGGCTGCTGCCGATCTCGATGGTGTCGACCGCGTTCCACGGCAAGCTGTCGCAGCACGACTACGAGGGCCCGAGCCTCGATCTCGACGAACGGGGACGGCTGCTGAAGAACCTCGGCGACAACCAAGCGATGATGCTGCGCAACCACGGTCTGCTGGTCACCGGCCGCTCGGTGCCCGAGGCCTTCCTGCGCCTCTATCGGCTCGAGCGCGCCTGCCAGATCCAGGTCGATGCCGCGGCCGCCGGCGCGCTCAACGTCATGGGCGACAATCTCGCCGCCAGGTCGGGCGCCGACATGGATTCGTTCTCGGAACGCGAGAGCGCCAACGGCGTCGGCGATCTCGAATTCGCCGCGCTGATCCGCAAGATCGACAAGACCGATCCGGGCTGGCGGCACTGATTTCGGCGGGAGCGCCGCCGCTCCCGTCCCGCTTCTTCTTCGCTTGCGCGTCGCGTTGAGCACCGCGTTGGCTGGCCGAAGGAGGGAACCATGGCGGACAGCGTCTACAAGGTGATCGAGGTCATCGGCACCAGCACCGAGTCCTGGGAGAAGGCGGCGAACGTCGCCGTCAGTCGCGCCAGCAAGACCTTGCGCGACCTGCGCGTCGCCGAGATCGTCGAGCTCGACATGGCGATCGAGAAGGGCAAGGTCTCGGCCTACCGCGCCAAGGTGAAGCTGTCCTTCAAGTTCGAAGGCGACTGAGCCTGCCGTCGGCGTCGATGCCGATCTCGGCGCCGTCATCGATCGCTGCCATCTCCCGCGCGTCCAGCTCGTAGAGCGGGATCGCGGGCCAGCCCATCTCGCGCGCCACGACGATGCCCAGACCGAGGATGGCGTCGACGCGGCCCAGCACGATGGCTGATGGCGCCTGGCCGTTGCGCAGAAGCTCGAGCATGACAGCACTGGAGGACGACGAACCGCGCGGCTCGGCGACGAACAGCACGCGCCCGGCGAGGCGCTCGCCGTGATGGGCGATCGACGGGTCGGTCAGCGTACCGGTGTCGGGATCGACGCCGCCCCAGAAGCTCAGCGCCTCGACCTTCAGCGCACGGCCAGAGGCGGCACCGGGCAGGATGACTCGCGCGCGCATCACCACGTCTTTCCCCCTCCCTCCTTGTGGGGGAGGGCCGGCGAGGCGGGTGATACGCCACCAGCGCCCGTTGTGGGGCCACCCCCCACCCCAACCCTCCCCCACAAGGGGGGAGGGAGCATGAGTGAGAGGTGCGTCACCGCCATAGCGACTCGTCGCGCACGAGGCGGCCGGCGGCGGCGGACTCCGCTACGTCGCTCAGCGAGCCGTAAACAACGTCGTAGCCGGTGTTGGGCCGCGTGTAGTGCGCGAACTTGCCGGAGTTCGTGAGCAGGGTGGCGCCTTCGATGTCGGGCAGAATCGGCGCGACGACGACGCAGGTATCGGCGACGATGGTGATGTTGGCGTCGGACAGCGCGTCCAGCAGGCCTTCGCGTTCGAGCGCCGAGAGCGTGTGGCGTCCGGTGCAGGCGTAGAACGGCAGGCGGCTCCTGCGACCCTTCAGCAGCGCCAGCAAATGACGCACTTCGTCGAGCGAGAGGTGCGGGCTGCCGATGGCGATGGCGTCCAGTCGCGAAGCCGATGTCGTGGACAGCGCGTCGTAACTCTCGCGCAGCATCGCGCCGCTGAGCGCGATCGTCTCGGTCGGCGGCGCGCCGCCGAAGGCCGTCGCGAGATCGGACGCCTCGGGCGTGACGCCGATGACGTGGAACAGGCCGATCGCGCCGCTCGATGCCGCCGCCGCTCCCAATGCCTTCAGGCGATCTTCCGACGTGTCGCGCGGCAGGGCGGCGAAGGCCGCGACGCGTCCACGGGCAACGCGGCCCAGCCACGCGCCGAGCACGGGATAGAGCGCGTCCTCGGCCAGCAGGCGCGGATCGAGAGGGGAGCCGTCGACCAGCAGCGTGGCGCGGCGGTTTGCGTCGCGGTGCAGGCCGTAGTCCGGCGCGCGCGCGGCGATGGCGGCGCAGATGTCGAGCAGATCGCCGTAGCGCTCGGTGCGCGCGCCCAGCACCGAATTGCAGAAGGCCACCGCGTTGCTTTCGCCCCAGGCGACATGCGTGCCGGTGCGCGGGCGGTGGCCGGCCTGGTACGGCGCGCAGGTCCAGGTCGGCTGGCAGCCCAGCGCGACGTAGGCGTCCATCATGCGGCGCGCCATCGCCGCCTTGTGGGCGTCGAGCTTGACCCGGCCGGCATGCAGCAGGTCGAGCGCGCCGACATTGAGCGTCGCCGGAACGCCGGTGCGGCCGCCGTCGCGTACCAGCCGCTCGGCGAACAAGGTGCCGGAATCGCCGTGGTACAGGCAGCCGTCGATATGTGCGGACTCGATCGGAATCAGCCGTTCGGCGCCCATCATCCGGGCGGTCTCGGCCACCACGCGCATGGCCAGGGCCACCGCCGGCCCGTCGCGACCGTCGAGCGCGGCGCGCTCGTCCATCGAAAGCTGCATGGCTGCAGCATAGCATGTAAGGTGCGCCGCCTTCAGGCGGAGCAGGACAAGAGGAACGGGCATGCCAGGCGCGCTCGACGGTATTCTGGTGATCTCGGTGGAGCAGGCGGTGGCCGCTCCCTATTGCGCGGCGCGGCTGGCCGATGCGGGCGCGCGGGTGATCAAGGTCGAGCGGCCGGAGGGCGATTTCGCGCGCGCCTATGACCGGCACATCAGGGGCGACAGCGCCTATTTCGTCTTTCTGAATCGCGGCAAGCAGTCGGTGACGCTCGACTTCAAGAAGCCCGAGGATCTGGCGCTGCTGCATCGCATGATCGGCAAGGCCGACGTGCTGATCCAGAACCTCGCCCCCGGCGCCGCCCAGCGCGCCGGCTTCGGCGCCGAGGACATGCGCAAGCTCAATCCGCGTCTGATCACCGTCGACATCTCGGGCTACGGCGATTTCGGTCCGTACAAGGACCGCCGCGCTTATGACCTGCTGGTCCAGGCCGAATCGGGACTGGCCTCGATCACCGGCTCGCACCATGCACCGGGCCGCGTCGGCATTTCCGCCACCGATATCGGCACCGGCATGTTCGCCCACGCCGCCGTGCTCGAGGCGCTGATCGCGCGCGGCCGCGACGGCAAGGGCCGCCACATCGAGGTGTCGCTGTTCTCGGCCATGGCCGAGTGGATGGCGATCCCGCTGATGTCCTGGGAGTACAACAACTACGACTGGCCGCGGCTGGGGCTGACGCATCCCTTCATCGCGCCCTACGGCGTCTATCCCACCGGCGACGACGTGCCGGTGCTGATCTCGATCCAGAACGAAAACGAATGGCGCCGGCTGTGCGAGGGCGTGCTCGACCGGCCCGACCTGCCCGACGATCCGCGCTTCGCCACCGGAGTCGCGCGCAACGCCGTGCGCGACGAGACCAACGCCATCGTCGCCGAGGTCTTCAAGCGCCACACCTGGGACGGCATCACCGCGAAGCTGGAGAAGGCGCAGATCGCCTACGCGCGCGTGAGCTCGGTCAAGGATCTCGGCGGCCATCCGCAGGTGCGCCGCACCACGATCGGCACCGACAAGGGCGAGGTCTCGCTGCCGGCGCTGGCGGCGACCTTCGACCACGAGGTGCGACCGCTCGGCAAGGTGCCGGCGCTCGGCGAGCACAGCGACGCGATCCGCGCCGAATTCAAGTGATCCACCTACCCGTGCTTTTCCTTCTCCCCGCGCAGGCGGGGAGAAGGTGCCGAGCGTCAGCGAGGCGGATGAGGGGCTTGCTCGTGCGACGACGCCGGCGGTCGCTGAACCACCGCGAAGCCCCTCATCCGCCCTTCGCGCACGTTCTCCCCGCCTGCGCGGGGAGAAGCAAGATGCGGGCAGGTAGGGGCAGATGATCCCGGCACGTCTCGCGTATTTCTTCGGCGCCTACTTCTTCGCCGGCGGCGCGGCGCTGAGCTACTGGGCGGTGTGGCTGCGCGATCGCGGCGTGGGCGATGCCGAGATCGGCACGATCTACATGGCACGCCAGTTCGTGACGGTGGCCGCGACGATCGCCGTGGGCTGGATCGCGCAGCGCCTGGCCGGCACGCGCGGGCTGATGCTGGCGCTGCTGTCCGGCGCCGCGGCGATGGCCATCGCCTACGAGTTCTCCTACGGCTTCTGGCCCAACCTGATCGTCACCATGATCTGGGGCGCGATGTGGCAACCGCTGCTCTCGCTGGGCGACGGCAATGCCGTGGCGGTGACGCGCGAGCGCAACATCGACTACGCGCGGGTGCGTGTCTGGGGGTCGGTCACGTTCATCGGCGGCGCGCTGGCCGCCGGCGCCGCGGTCGACCGCTGGGGACCGCCCTGGGTGCTCTACCTGCTGGGCATTGGCGTGGTGCTGACCATTCCGGCGGCGCTGTTTCTGCCCACGCCCGCTTCTCGTGGCGTGCCGGCGGATCGCGGTGCCGCGCGCGCCGGCGAACTGCTGCGCAACCCGACCTTCGTGCTGTTCCTCCTCGCCTGCGGCTTCTGCCAGGCCAGCCATGCGGTGCTCTACAGCTTCGGCACGCTGTCCTGGCGCGCCGCCGGCATCGACGACCTGGTGATCAGCCTGCTATGGGGCGAGAGCGTGCTGGTCGAGATCGGCCTGTTCATGATCGGCGGCATGCTCACGGCCCGATTCGGCGCGGTGGGCATGCTGGCATTGGGCGCCGGCGGCGCGCTGATCCGCTGGATGGCGATGCCCTGGCTCGGCGCCGACGTCGCAGCCCTCGTCGTGCTGCAGGCTTTCCATGCCCTGACCTTCGGTGCGACGCATCTGGGCGCCATGGCTTTCCTGCGCCAAGCCATCCCGACTCATGCGATGCCGCTGGCGCAAAGCCTGTACTACGGTCTGGCAAGCGGCCTGGTGATCGCCGTGGTGTTCCAGGTCTCGGGCACGCTCTATGCCCGCTTCGGCGGCAACGCTTTCTTCGCCATGGCGGTCCTCGGCGGCATCAGCCTGGTCGCGACGCTGGCCCTGGCGCGCCGTTGGAAGGGCGAGGCGCTGGTCTAGGGAGGATTCGATGTCGAAGGCCGACCACGATGCTCTCGTCGCGCTTAACGACGACTACATCCATTCAGTGCAGCACTCCGACGTGAAGCGCTTCGACGAGATCCTGGCGGCCGACTTCCGCTGCTCCAATCCCGACGGCTCGTTGCTCGATCGCGCCGGGTTCCTCGTGCAGAGCGCCAGGCCCGTGACGATCAGCGGATTGCGCACCGAGGATGTGGAGATCCGCCTGATGGGCGATTTCGCCATCATCCACGCGCGCACGCTCTACACGCTGCCGGACGGCAAGCCGGGTCGGGGTCGCTACACCGATGTCTGGGCGCGGCAGGACGGCACGTGGCGCTGCGTCTCCGCCCACGTCACGCGCAACTGATCAGCGCGATCGACCGCGACCGGCGATCGTCCAGATGTCGACCAGGGTCTCGCCTTTGACGATGTGATAGGCGTCGTAGAGGTTGACCGTGGGGTCGCAATGCGGCGGCACCAGCACGACGCGTGCGCCCAGCGCCGGCGCCTCCTGGCCCTCCGGCGCGATCACCGCGCAGTGCTCGTCGCCCATGAAGCGGGTCGTGCTGCCGTCCACCGCGCCGGACAGGATCTTGGGCGGGCCGGCCTCGGTGGCCATCGCCTTCAGGCCGGAATCCATCGTCGCCATGCCCTGGGTGTTGCGGCTCACCACGCGCGCGTCGATCTGCAGCGACTGCTCGAAGGTCGGCCGGTTCTCGCCGCGCAGGTCGCAGATGTTGTACTGGTGGTCCATGAAGACGTAGCTGCCGACCTGCAGCTCGGTGAAGACGCCCAACTCGCAGTCGATCTGGTGCGTGCCGGTGCCCGAGCCGGTGATGATGCCGGGCTTGAGGTTGGCCTTGGCCAGCAGGTCGAGGATGCCCTTGAGGTACCCGGTGCGCTCGATGATCTGCTTGCGCCGCTCGGCGTAGTCCTCGATGTGCTGATGCCGGCCGCAATAGAACTGCACGCCGGCGTAGCGCAGCGAGGGCAGGCCGCTCACGCGCGTCGCCAGGGCGACGACGCCCTCAGGCGAGGCGACGCCGGTGCGGTGGATGCCGGGATCGATGTCGATGATCACCGTCAGCACCTGCTTCGCCGCCTTGGCCGCGTTGGCCAGCGCATCGACGTTGTCGGGGTGATCGACGCAGACCATCAGCCCCTTGGCGCGCGCGTTGAGCGCCATCAGCCGCTCGATCGCCGGTTGGGTGACGACCGGCGAGGTGATCAGCAGACCGTCGATGCCGGCATCGCTGAGCGCCTCGGCCTCGCCCAGCTTGGCGCAGCAATTGCCCAAGGCTCCGGCCTCGATCTGGCGGCGCGAGATCTCCGGGCATTTGTGTGTCTTGGAATGCGGGCGCAGCGCGACGTTGTGCTGCTTGGCGAAGGCCGCCATGGCCGCGATGTTGCGCTCCAGCATCTCCAGGTCGAGCGACAGCGACGGCGTGTTGAGCAGGCCGCGCGAGCCCTGCTGGCCGATCAGGTGGGCGTGAAGGCGGTGCGAATCGGTCGGATGCATGGAACTCTCTTGGGGCAACAGCGCAGCAACGTAGCACGTCTGCCACGCGAAAGCGGAAGGTTGCCGCCGCACGGCCCGGATGCCTATCGTTGACGGTGGAACAAGGATTCGGACCGGGAGGACGCCATGAAATTCGGCCTCTTCTATGAAATCTCCATCCCCCGACCGTGGACGCCCGAGCGCGAGCGCGAGGTCTATAACAACTGCCTGGAGCAGGTGAAGCTGGCCGACCAGCTGGGCTTCTCCAACGTCTGGGCGGTCGAGCACCACTTCCTCGAGGAGTACTCGCACTGCTCGGCGCCGGAGCTGTTCCTGACGGCCTGCGCCATGCTGACGAGGAACATCCGCGTCGGTCACGGCATCGTGGTCTGCGTGCCGGAGTTCAACCACCCGATCAAGATCGCCGAGAAGACGGCGACGCTCGACATCCTGTCGGGCGGGCGTCTGGAGGTCGGCACGGGACGCTCGGCGACCTGGACCGAGCTGGGTGGCTTCCGCGCCAATCCGGACACCACGAAAAAGAGCTGGGACGAGTTCGTGCGCTGCCTGCCGAAGATGTGGACGCAGGAGACCTTCGCCTACCAGGGCGAGTTCTGGTCGATGCCCGAGCGCACCATCCTGCCCAAGCCCTACCAGAAGCCGCACCCGCCGATGTGGGTCGCGGTCACCAGCCCGGGCACCGAGATCGACGCCGCCGATCGCGGCATGGGCAGCCTCGGCCTGTCCTTCGCCGGCTACGCCGAGCAGGAGAAGAAGATCAAGGAGTACCGCCGGCGCATCCAGCTCTGCGAACCGGTCGGATCGTTCGTCAACGAGCAGGTCGCGACCACCAACTTCCTGTTCTGCCACGAGGACGAGAAGATCGGTGTCGAAACCGGCAAGCGGCTGGGCAACACCTTCAACTACCTCGCCACGCAGCTGATCTCGACGCGCGAGGTGTTCTCCTCGCCGTCGTACCAGTCGCTGGGCCTGCTGCCTGCGCTGCGCCGAGCCGCCACCGGTCCCGACGCCTCCGAGCAGCAGACCGAGGGCATGGCCTACGGCGATCCCGCGCGCATCATCCGCGCGATCAAGCATTGGGAGTCGCTGGGCGTCGATTGCGTGAACTTCATCCTCAACGCCAACGAGACGATCCCGCAGGAGCAGGTGATGGCGAGCCTTCGCCTGTTCGCCAAGGAAGTCATGCCGGTCTTTGCCAAGAAGCCCTCGAACGTCGCGGCGGCGGAGTAGGCCATGCCCCTCTACGGAACGCTCGACATCACGCAGGATCCCGGGCGCCTGCCCACGGTGGCCAATCTCGACACCGAGGCGTGGAGCCTGCCCAAGGCCGAGATGATGCAGCTGCTGATCGAGGTGCCGCGCAGCTCGACCGAGGGGCTGCTGCCCAAGGCGATGCATCCGGCGCTGCCGTCCTACGTGATCGCCGCTTTCACCCGCTACCCCGAGAGCCCGGTGGGCGCCTTCAACCTCGCGGTGCTGCGCCTGGGCAGCCGGGCCGGCGCACATCCGCGCGGCTTCCTGCTGGGCGCGCTGGCCAGCACCGAGGCGGCGGCGAAGGAGCTGCGCGACCGCTGGGGCATTCCGGTGGAGCAGGGCGAGGTGAAGTTCGTGCGCCGGCACGATCGCGTCATGGGCACCGCGAAGAAGGACGGCAGGACGGTGCTCGACTGCGCGCTGGTCGATCCGCAACCGGTCGCCGGCTCAGACGTGCAGTACATCAACTGGGTGACGGCGGCCAACGCGCCGCTCGACGGCCAGACGACGCCGCTGCTGATCCAGGTCGATCCCAAGTACACCTTCTACAAGGCCGAGCGCGGCAAGCCGCAGGTCTCGGCCTTCGATCCTTCGGCGTGGAATGCCGGCAGCATCCGGCTCGCCGACCCGATCGTCGGCACCTGCTGCACCGTCGACACCGACCTGCCGCGTATCCGTTTTGTCATGGACCCGCTCAAGCCGGTGTTCCAAGGTACGCGACGAATTCGCGAGTCGCGGGCGGAGGAGTAGCCGGCGCCCGCGTGAACGGCGTCTCGGGGGGACGTCATGACGCTGAACAACGCCAAGGACATTCATCTGGTCTTCCACGCGGTCCACAAGCAGCTGCGCCTGCATGGCGGCGCGGGTGAATTCCACTGGTCCACCGAGGCACGCGGCGAGGGCGAGTTCGCGGATCAGACGCGCAAGAACGGCAACACGCCCGTCGGACGCTACTGGTGCGGCGAGCCGGTGCCGATCGGTGCCCTCGACCGGGACAGCAAGAAGTTCGGCCCGTGGTTCGTGCCGCTGCAGCCCGAGAAGGACGTGGCAACGGGGCGATCCGGGCTTGGTATCCACGGCGGCGGCAGCGACCTGCCGAGCCCGCGTGCCGACTTCCAGGGGTGGGAAACGACGCGCGGCTGCATCCGTCTTCAGAACTTCGATCTGGAACGTCTGGCGAAGGCGCTCGACTACACGACGCGCATGGGCGGCGCCGCGCTGCTCACCGTGGACTGGACGCTCGGACCCTGGCGCCCGGGCACGCTGAACTACGTCTCCGCCCTGCCCCGGGTAACGCCGCGGCAGGTCACCGCCGCCCCCGCAAAGAAGGGATCGGGCCGTTGATCGGTGCTAGAGCGAGTTGTGATCAGAGTGGATTGTATCCGGCGTGTCTGATGTAGTTGAGGCATTCATCAGGGGCGAAGGCATTGATGAGCTGGCCGTTTTGCCAGAGGGCGTCTTTGGTTCGGCGCGCGGC
>JBFXAZ010000048.1:0-38112 GCA_050183765.1 Reyranellaceae bacterium
GAGCAGGTTGGCCGCATGGCGCAGGTCGAAGCGACGGCAAAGGCGGTGCGTGCGGCGATGGCAGATGCCGGCATCGCCGACGCGTCGGACGTACACTACGTGCAGGTGAAGTGCCCGCTGCTGACCAGCGAGCGCGTCGCCGATGCGAGGTCGCGCGGCCAGAGCGTATCGACCGAGGACACCTACCATTCGATGGCGCTGTCGCGCGGTGCCTCGGCGCTGGGCGTTGGCCTGGCGCTGGGCGAGATCGCCGCCGCCAGCGATGGCGCGATCGGCGCCGACTGGTCACTGTTCTCGGGTCGGGCCAGCGCCTCCGCCGGCGTCGAACTGCAGCGCAACGAGATCGTCGTGCTGGGCAATAGCGCGACGTGGGGCGGCACGCTCATGATCGCGCACGACGTGATGGCCGATGCCATCGACGTATCGGCGGTGCACCGCGCCCTGCGGCAGGCCGGCCTCGACACGGTCGACGGCCAGCTCAGCGACGGCGCGGCCGCGCGGCTGCTGGCCGTGCTGGCCAAGGCCGAGCCGTCGAGCAGCGGCCGCGTGCGCGGCCAGCGCCATATCATGTGGGACGACAGCGACATCAACGCCACGCGCCACGCGCGCGCCGTGGTCGGCGGCGTGATCGCCGGCGCCGTGGGCCGCACCGACATCTTCGTCAGCGGCGGCGCGGAGCATCAGGGGCCGGACGGCGGCGGCCCGGTGGCGGTGATCGCCGAGCGCGGATCGCCGACATGAGCGTCAAGCACATCCGCACCGACGTGCTCGACATCGCCTGGGAGGATCACGGCTCGGCGGTGGGCGCGCCGGTGATCCTGCTGCACGGCTTTCCCTACGATGTGCGCGCCTATGGCGAGGTCGCGCCGCGGCTGGCGAACGCCGGCATGCGCGTGCTGGTGCCGTATTTGCGGGGCTACGGTCCGACCCGCTTCCTGTCGGAAGGTACGCCGCGCTCGGGCGAGCAGGCCGCTCTGGGCCACGACCTGCTGCAGTTCATGGACGCGCTGCGCATCGCGCGCGCCACATTGGCCGGCTACGACTGGGGCGGTCGCGCCGCCTGCATTGTCGCAGCCCTGTGGCCCGAGCGCGTCGCCGGCCTGGTGAGCTGCGGCGGCTACAACATCCAGGACATCGCCGCCTCGGTCGAGCCGGCGCCGCCCGAGCAGGAACACCGCTTCTGGTACCAGTACTATTTCCACACCGAGCGCGGCCGCGCCGGGCTGACCAGAAACCGCCGCGACCTCTGCCGCCTGCTGTGGCGCTTGTGGTCGCCGGAATGGCAGTTCGACGAGGCGACCTTCGAGCGGACCGCGCCCTCGTTCGACAATCCGGACTTCGTCGACGTGGTGATCCAGTCCTATCGCCATCGCTTCGGCTACGCACCGGGCGATCCGGCTTTGGCGCCGATCGAGGCGAAGCTGGCGACGCGGCCCGGGATCACGGTGCCGACCCGGGTGCTGCATGGCGGCCACGACGGCGTCGGCCCGGCCGAGCAGTCAGAGACGCACCAGCGCTTCTTCACCGGCCCCTATCAGCGCCGCCTGCTGCCGCGCGTCGGCCACAACGTGCCGCAGGAAGCGCCGATCGACTTCGCCGCCGCGATCCTCGACCTCGTGAAGGAGCACCGGCCGTAGTCGACGCTACGGCACCGCCACCGCGGACTGAAACGCCGGACGCGCGAACAGCCGGGCGCGATAGGCCGCCGAGCGCGGCCCGAGCAGGGCGTCGAGGCCGAACAGGCCCACGAGGTGCAGCGGATAGCCCAGCGAGATGTCGGCCAGCGTGAACCGGCCTGCGGCAAGGAACTCGCGGCCTTCCAGATGCTTCTCCAGCGAGGTCAGGCGGACGCCGGTGTTGTCGCGCGCATCGGCCATCACCGCGTCGATGTCCGGCCCCTTGCGCTCCAGCCGGCTCACCGTCGCCATGCGCGATAGCGGCGTCATCAGGGTCGACTCGCCGTACCACAGCCATTGCAGGAACGCGATGCGCTCAGCCTCGTCCGGCCCGACGAGAAGCGACGGACCGTGCTTCGCTGCGATGTACTCGCAGATCGCCATCGATTCCGTCAGCACCAGCTCGCCGTCGACCAGCGCCGGTACGGCGCCGGTCGGGTTGATCGTCAGATAGTCCGGCTGCAGCCTGCGCGGCGGAAACGGTAGCGACTTCACCTCGGCCTTGATGCCGAGCTCCTCCAGCGTCCAAAGGACGCGCAGCGAGCGCGTGTTGCGCGCATGGTAGACGGTGAGCATCAGTCCAAGGTCTCGAACAGCCGCGCCGCCAGGTACGTGCGCGACATCAGCGACGAGTAGTAGATCTGCTCGAAGGCCGCGTGCGCGCCCTTGCCGTCGGCGCCCAGGCCGTCGAGCGTGGGGATGCCCAGGGCGGCGGTGAAGTTGCCGTCGCTGCCTCCGCCTGTCAGCGGCACGTCATTGAGCTCCTTGCCGACCTCGGCGTAGATCGCGCGCGCCTTGTCGAACAGCGCCTGGATGCCGGCATCCTTGCGGTAGGGCGGCCGGTTCATGCCGCCCTCGACCGTGACCTCGACATCCTCGCCGATCGGCTTCAGGCCCAGCAGGCGCGCCACCATCTCGTCGGCCGTCGCAGGATCGGGCACGCGCAGATCGATTTCCGCGGTGGCTTCCGCCGAGACGACATTGACCCCGGTGCCGCCGCTCACCAGGCCGACGTTCACCGTGATGTCGCGGCCATAATCGGTCATCGCCTCGATGCGCACGATCTGGCGCGCCAGCTCGAGGATGGCGCTGCGGCCGTCCTGGTGACGCACGCCGGCGTGGCTGGCGCGGCCCTTCACCGTGATGACGAAGCGGCCCACGCCCTTGCGGGCGGTCACGACGCGATCGCCGTCGCGCCCCGGCTCCATCACCAGGCAGTATTTCGCGTGCTTCGCCGCCGCCTCGATGCGCGCACGCGAGGTCGGGCTGCCGACCTCCTCCTCGGGCACGAACAGGAAGGTCACCGGCAGCTTGCTCTTCTTGCCCTGCCGGATCAGGTGACGCATGGCGTAGTAGGCGATGTAGCCGCCCGCCTTCATGTCATAGATGCCGGGGCCGAAGATCGCGTCGCCTTCGCGACGGACCTTCAGGTCGCGCTCGATCATGCCGATGGGATGCACGGTGTCGAGATGGGCCAGCACCAGGATGCCCGGCCCCTCGCCCCACGGCGTCCTGCATTCCAGGATATCGCCGAAGCCGTCGCGGCCGGGCGTGCGCTCGATCTTCATGCCGAGCCCGGCCATCTGGCCCTCGACCTTGTCGACCACGCGGTTGACCGCGGCCGCGTCGTGGCTCGGGCTCTCGATCTCCACCCACTCGACGATGCCAGCGAGCACCTCGTCGGCATCGATACGCGGTTCGTTCTTCAGCGGCGCGTCCATCTGCTCACATCCCCCTCAATAGGACCGCCGGCGGCCCCGGTTCAGATCGGATCCCAGGTGAAGTACTCGGGCGAGCGCTTCATGTCGATGAAGGCCGGCTTCAGCGCCGGCACCGCCGTCTCGGCGATCTTCTCCAGGGTCCAGCCGTCCGACATATGCACGGAGCGTACCGGGCGGTTGGCGGAGAACAGCATGATCTCGTTCATGCGCACGCCGAAGATCTGCGAGCTCACGCCCTCGGCCGCGTCGCTCAGCAGGAACACCGCCATCGGCGCGACCTTGGCCGCGGTCATCTTCTTGGAGCGCTCCAGGCGCGCCACCTGCTGCGGCGTGTCGGCGGGGATGGTGCCGATCATGCGCGTCCAGGCGAAGGGCGAGATGCAGTTGGAGCGCACGTTGAACGCCGCCATGTCGAGCGCGATCGAGCGCGACAGGCCGACGATGCCCATCTTGGCCGCCGAGTAGTTCGCCTGGCCGAAATTGCCCACCAGGCCCGAGGTCGAGGTGAAGTGCACGAAGGCGCCCGACTTCTGCTCCTTGAAATAGTTGGCGGCCGCGCGGCTGACGTTGAAGCAGCCGTTGAGATGCACGTCGATGACCTGCTTCCAGTCGAGATGGCTCATGCGGTGGAAGATGCGGTCGCGCAGGATGCCGGCATTGTTGATCACGCCGTCGATCTTGCCGAAGGTCTCCACCGCCTGCTTGATCATCGCCTCGGCCGCCGCCGGATCCGACACGCTGCCGAAGTTCGGCACCGCGACGCCGCCCGCCGCCTTGATCTCGTCGCACACCTTCTGCGCCGGGGTGGCGCTGCCGGAACCCTCGCCGTCGACCGCGCCGCCCAGGTCGTTGACCACGACCTTGGCGCCCTCGGCGGCCGCCAGGATCGCCATCTCGCGCCCGATGCCGCCGCCCGAGCCGGTCACCAGCACCACCTTGTCCTTCAGCATGTTCGGCATGACGGGCTTCCCTCTCCTATCGAATTCGCCGCGGCCATTTAGGCCGATTGGCGCGGCGATGGAAAGCACGTCAGGTATGCGTTGTGCCGGCCGTTTCGCTATTCGTATCCGCCGATCACCGGCAGGATCTCGCCGGTGATGTAGCTGGAGCAGTGCGGCGAGGCGAGAAAGACGAAAGCCGGCGCGATCTCCTCGGGCTGCGCCGGCCGCTTCATCGGCGTCTGTGCGCCGAACTGGGCCACGTCCTCGGCCTTCCTGTCCGCTGGGTTGAGCGGCGTCCACACCGGGCCCGGCGCCACGGCATTGACCCGGATGCCGCGCGGCAGGAGCTGCCCGGCCAGCGAGCGGGTGAAGGCATGGATGCCGCCCTTCGTCATCGAGTAGTCGAGCAGCGCCTTGCTGCCGCGCAGGCCGGTCACCGAGCCGTTGTTGACGATCGCCGCGCCGTTGCCCAGGTGCGGCACGGCGGCCCGCGCCATCTGGAAGTAGCCGTAGAGATTGGTCTTCAGCGTGCGGTCGAAATGCTCGTCGGTCAGGCTCTCCAGCTTCGTCTCGTGCAGCTGGAAAGCCGCGTTGTTCACCAAGACGTCGAGCCGGCCGAACTTGTCGAGGGTGCGCTTCACCGCCATCTCGCAGAATTTCGCCTTGCTGACATCGCCAGCGATCACCAGGCACCGCCGGCCCTCGCCTTCGACCGCCTTGCGCGTGATCTCGGCGTCCGGCTTCTCGTCGAGATGCACGATCGCGATGTCGGCGCCCTCGCGCGCGAACAGCACGGCGATCGAGCGGCCAATGCCGGAATCCCCGCCGGTGATCAGCGCCACCTTGTCTTGCAGCTTGCCCGAGCCCTTGTAATACGGCGCATCGAACAGCGGCGCCGGATCGAGCCGCGCTTCCTCGCCCGGCTTGCTCTGATGCTGCTTGGGAAATGGCGGCTCGGGATAGGCGCGCGCGCCGGCCTGGATCGCCGAATCGTCCTTTCTGCCCTTGCTCCGCCGCCGGTCGGCGTTGTCGACGCGACGCTGCAGGGCCCGGTGCTTCGCCGCCGTACGGTGCGCGGTTCGAGCCTGTGTCGCCGAAGAGGCCATGATCTCTCTCCGCTGGTGCGTGGTCTTCGGCAACGTCACGTCCGGCGGCAAGTTCCTGCCGGGCCCCGGGGAGCGCGCGCGGCGTCAACGCGGCGTGCGAAGCAGCCGGGCGGCGAAGAAGGCGGCAATGGCAAAGGGCATCTGCGCCAGGATCAGCGGCATCGGGATGGCGCAGGCCTTGGTCGTGCAGCCGATCCATTCGCCGACCAGCGGCAGGGCGCGGTCGTAGCCGCCCAGGCCGGTGGTGATGGCGACAGCGACCGTGCCCATCGCGCCCATGCCCATCTGCGCCAGGCCGACCAGCGAGGAAGCCGTGCCGGCCAGGCGCGGGTAGAGGCCGACGGAACCGGCATTGGCGTTGGGCACCACCATGCCCGAGCCGAAGGAGCAGATCATGAAGGGCACCATGATCGACCACCAGGCCAGGATGCCGCTGATCGACAGCGCGGCGATGATCGACAGGCCCACGATGTGGAACAGTGGCGCCACCTGCAGGATCGTCACCGGCCGTACCCGGCCGATCAGCCGGTTGTTGGCGAAGCCGCCCAGGGCGAAGCCGGCGACCGAGATGATGCTGAGGAAGCCGACGGTGCGCGGCGTGAAGCCCAGCGTGTCCTGCAGGATGAACGGCGTGCCGGCGATCATGCCGAAATTGATGCCGAAGACGAAGCCCATGGTCAGCGCGAAGCCGAGGAAGCGGCGGTCGCGCAGCATCTCGCCGCTGCCGCGGGCGAAGGCCAGCAGGTTCAAGGTCAGCGCGCGATTCCTGTTGGTTTCGCCCACGCCCATCGCGACGACGACGAAGAGGCCCAGCGAAAATACGGCCAGCGCCCAGAACGTCGCCTGCCAGCCGAACCATTCGCCGAGATGGCCGCCGATCAGCGGCGCCAGCGCGGGGGCCACGTTGACGCCGATCGAGATCCAGCTCATCACCCGCGGCAGCTCGGAGAATTCGTAGATGTCGCGCACCAGCGCGCGGCCCACCACCGATCCGGCGCAGGCGCTCATGCCCTGCAGCACGCGCAACGCCGCCAGATGGCCGATCGATCCCGCCCAGGCGCAGCCGGCGGAGGTGGCGGCGAACAGGAACAGCCCCACCAGCAGCACCGGCCGGCGGCCGAAGCGGTCGCTGAGCGGCCCGAAGAACAGCTGGCCGACCGCGAAGCCCAGCATGTAGGTGGTCAGCGTCAGCTTGACGCCGTCGGGTGTGGCGCCCAGCGAGGCGCCCACCACGGGCATGACAGGGGTGTAGATGCTCATCGACAGCGGGCCGAACGAGGCCAGCGCAACCAGCAGGATGGTGTAGCTGGTGGAGCGCGGAACGAGGGCGAGCCTCACGAGTGTGCCGCCGCCCGGGTCTCCGCTTCGCCTTCGGCGCCGAAATCGCCGTCGATGGTTCCGCCGCTCATCGCCGCATGCATCCTCGGGTACTCGCGGCGGAAGCACTCCGCGATGGTGTCGAACGGAATATCGGCGTAGACGCCGCGATAGGCGAGGTACTCCATGTGCCGGCGGCCGGCCATGTCGTAGGGATGGTAGATCGAAT
The DNA here is from genome assembly GCA_050183765.1 of Reyranellaceae bacterium. Lineage (GTDB taxonomy): Bacteria > Pseudomonadota > Alphaproteobacteria > Reyranellales > Reyranellaceae > JAFAZJ01. Next base: position 6,991 of record JBFXAZ010000048.1, read on the forward strand.
CGCCCAGCCCGTCCCATTCCAGCGGCTTCAGCCCGAAGCGCTCGGTGAGCTGGCGGTTGAAGGCCGGCGTCGCCTTGATCCAGCGCCGGTCCAGCCCGACATCCACATAGCCGTGGAAATAGAAGATGTCTGTGCCCATGAACTCGGTCATGCGCGCGGTCGTCATGTGGTTCCGCACGTCGGCGTAGCCGACCCGGGCCGGCACGCCCACCGCCCGGCAGCCTGCCGCCATCAGCCCGGCCTTGTTGATGCAATAGCCGTGGCCCGCCGCCAGGGTCGAACTGGCCTTGTAGGCCTCGGGCCGCAGCGGCGTGGTGTAGGGGTCGTAGCGGACGTCGTCGCGCACCGCGTGATAGAGCCGAAGCGCCTTGTCGCGCGGGTCATCGGCGGCACCGACGATGCCGCGGGCCCAGGCCGCGACCCCGGGATGGTCGCTGTCGACCAGCGCGCCCGGCTTCAGCCAGTCGGCCGGGCCGGTGCCGTCCATCACCACGTCGTCGCGCGGAAAGGTCCTAAGGTCGATCGTCATGGCAGCCCCATGCCCTGCCGTGCGCGTCGTCGTCAACTGGCGTTGCGCCGCGCCGCTCGCGGCCCGAAAGTGACGGCAGGAGGATCGCCCGATGCATCTCAGCAACACTCGAATCCTGGTGACCCATGTCGGCAGCCTGCCGCGTCCCCCGGTGCTGGACGACCTGCTGATCCGTCAGGAAGCCGGCGAGACGGTCGACGAGGCGCTGCTGGAGCGCGAGGCCATCGAGGCGGTGCGCAGTGTCGTGACCCGGCAGATCGAGGCCGGCATCGACATCGTCAACGACGGCGAGCAGCCGCGCGTCGGTTTCCAGACCTATATCGTGCGCCGCATGTCCGGCTTCGGCGGCGAGTCCAAGCGTCCCCGTGCCAGGGACATGCAGGAGTTCCGAATATACGCGCGACAGCTCGCGCAACGCCTGTCGCGCCGGCCCAAAGTGGCCAACGCGCCGCAAGCCGTCGCCGACGTGCATTACGGCACGCTCGACGAGGCCGAGGCCGAGGCGCGGATGATGAAGGCAGCGCTGGCGGCGCAGAAGACGCCGCCGCTCGAGAGCTTCATGACCGCGCCCTCGCCCGGCATCATCGCCACGACGATGCTCAACGCGCACTACGACAGCCACGAGGCCTATGTCATGGCGCTGGCGCGCGAATTGAAGCGCGAGTACCGCTTCGTCGTCGACCAGGGCTTCACCCTGCAGATCGACGCGCCCGACCTGGCGATGGAGCGCACCATGCTGTTCCAGGACAAGTCGTTGCCTGAGTTCCTCGCCATCGTCGAGCTGCACATCGCGGCGATCAACGTGGCGCTGGGCGACATCCCGCGCGAGAAGGTGCGGCTGCATTGCTGCTGGGGCAACTGGGAGGGCCCGCACATCCACGACGTGCCGCTCGGCGACATCCTGCCCCTGCTCTACCGCGCCAACGCCGGCGCGCTCAGCCTCGAGTTCGCCAACCCGCGCCACGCGCACGAATACCCGGCGTTCAAGCAGCATCCGCTGCCGGCGCACATGGCGCTGATGGCTGGCGTGCTCGACACCACGACCAACTTCGTCGAGCACCCCGAGCTGATCGCCAACCGGCTGTGCGAGGCGGCCGCCGCGATCGGCGACCGCGAGCGGGTCATCGCCAGCACCGATTGCGGCTTCGGCACCTTCGCCGCCACCGCCTTTGTCGCCGCGGAGGTGGTCGGGGCCAAGCTCGCCGCGGCGCGCGTGGGGGCGTATATCGCCACAAACCGGGTGTGGGGGTGATCTACCTTCTTCGGGCCGCGCCGCTCCTGCGGCGCATATTGAGTGCGCCGCTGGTGCGGCGCGGCCCAAACGGCATCATCCCGCCGCGCTGACCAGGAAGTGGATCTGCGCAGCGGCCACCGGCCGGGCGCGATCCTCCTGCCAGGCTTCGACCGAGACATTGACGACGCGGCGGCCCTGCTTGGTCACCGTGGCCTTGGCGATGGTGTCGATCGGGCGGCCGGAGCGCAGGTAGTCGACGGTGATGTTGACGATCTTGGGCAGCGCCTCGTTGTCGAGCTCCCACAGCAGGTGGAAGATCGCCGCCATCTCCATCAGCGCGCCGATCGTGCCGCCGTGCAGCGCCGGCAGGTGCGTGTTGCCGATCAGCTCGGGCTTGTAGCGCATGCGGGTGAGCAGCTCGCCGGTCGAGTTCTCCGGCGCCATGCCCATCCATGCGGCGTAGGGAATCGCCTCGGCTAGCGCCGCGAGATCGCCCTCGTCGCGCGCCTTGCGCAGGCGGTCGAGCGGCAGGCTCACGACGGCATTCCCTTCGCCAGTCGCGCGCCCGCGGTCTGCGCCTGCAGCACCGTGCCCTTGGTGCCCATCATGAAGGTGCCCGCCGAGGACGCGATCGGATCGGTCGGATCGCCATGATGCGCCACCGCGCGGGTGAAGGCGACGTTGTGGGTCAGCTTGAAGCACTCAGCTTCGGCGATCACCGCCTGACGCGGCGTCGCCGGCTTGATGTAGTCGATGCGCAGGTCGAGCGTGGCGAAGGGCGACGGCTCGGTCAGCATGGTCGCGACCGCCATGCCGCTGCAGGCGTCGATCATGGTCGTCAGCGCGCCGCCGAACAGCACGCCGGTCTCCGGATTGCCCACGAGATGCGGCTGCCATTCCAGCCTCATCGTCGCCACGCCCTTGCGCACGCCGACCACCTGCAGGCCCAGCGCCTTGTTCTGCGGGATGGTGTCGGAAAACAGCGACTGAAACAGGGCGAGCGCCTTCTCCGGCATGCTCTCGAAGATCGATTCCGGCTTGTTCGCCATGTCCGCCTGCTACGCAGCGCCGCGACGACGGCGTGCCACCGAACGTCGCAGCGTTTCGTTGATACGCGCCTGCCAGCCCGGCCCTTCCTCACGGAAATGGGACAGCACATCCTTGTCGAGACGAATTGAGATCGCCTCCTTCTTGGCCGCCCCAACAGGGCGGCCACGGCGAACCACGCGGCCGCCGACCGCGACGTCGGCCTCCTCGAACCACTCCCGTCCGAGTGCTGGCGCGTCGTCAGGATCGCGCCACGTACGCCTGGAAGAGCGCTTTCTCGCGACCATTTGCCTTCCTCATCGATATGATCCGCCGGGCAACGCCCCGCGGTGTCCAAACCACGACGACTACATCCCTGCTAGCGCGCCGACGCTGATGAAGCGCGGTTCGCCGTAGTCCATTCGGTCGTCGGCGCGCGTCAGATGCGGTTCCGCGAACTACTCGGCGCATCGCTCAAAGTCCAAGCCGCGCCGTTCCATTGTCAGCGCCCGCTTGGCTGGATCGAACTCGATCTCCACTATTTACCGTATATACAATAAATATGACCAATACAAGGTCGGCGCCTCACAGTCCCATCTGGCGCGCCGCGAGATCCTTCATGATCTCCAGCGAGCCGCCGCCGATGGTCATCACCTTGGTCTCGCGATAGATGCGCTCGACCTTCGTGCCACGCAGGTAGCCGGCGCCGCCGAAGATCTGCATCGCCTCGTTGGCGACGTATTCCAGGGTCGTCGTTGCGAAATTCTTCAGCATGCAGATCTCGGCCACCGGGCGGTCGCCGTGGTGCACGCGCCATGCCAGCATCTCGAGGTTGGCCTTCACCGCGTTCACCTTCATCGCCATGTCGACGATCTTGTGGCGGATCACCTGGTTGGCGATCAGCGGCTTGCCGAAGGTGTGGCGCTCGCGGGCGTAGGCGATGGCCTCGTCGAGGCAGACCCTTGCGAAGCCGTGCGCGCCGGCGGCCAGGCCGATGCGCTCCTGGTTGAAGTTCAGCATGATGCCGATGAAGCCGCGGTTCTCCTCGCCGATCAGGTTCTCGACGGGAACCTTGCAGTCGTCGAAGAAGAGCTGCGCCGTGTCCGACGCCCACCAGCCCATCTTGCGCAGCTTGGTGCGCGAGAAGCCCGGCCGGTCGCGCTCGATCAGCAGCAGCGAGACCCCGCCGGCGCCCGGCCCGCCGGTGCGCACCGCCACGGTGTAGTAGTCGGCCCGGAAGCCAGAGGTGATGAACATCTTCTGGCCGTTGACGACATAGTGATCGCCTTCGCGCCGCGCCGTGGTGCGCAAATTGGCGACGTCGGAGCCGCCGCTGGGCTCGGTGATGGCGAGCGCGCTGATCTTCTCGCCGGCCAATATCCGCGGCAGCACCTCGCGCTTCATCCATTCCGGCCCCAGCGCGGCGATCGGCGGCGCGCCGATGGAGTGGCTCATGAGGGAGGCATTGACGCCGCCGCTGCCGGCCTTCGCCAGCTCCTCGCTGACGATGATCCGGTAGAACGGGTCGGTCGGCACGCCGCCGTACTCCTCCGCATAGCCCAGCTGCAGCAGGCCGATGCCGGCGGCCTTGCGGTACAGCTCGCGGGGAAACTCGCCGGCCTCGTCCCATTCGTCGACATGGGGCGCGATCTCCCGGGCCACGAAGCGGCGCAGGGTGTCGCGGAAGGCCTCGTGATCGGCCGTGTAGAACGGGCTCGCCGGTGCCGGCGACGGAATGGATTCCCGCATGGCGGTACTCATGGTCGGCTGTCGTCTCCCGATGTCGTCTCATTCATAAACGGATTCATCAAAACATGTCTCGCCCCGCGAGACGCGACGGCTTTACAGCACCGGGCGACTCCGATATTGGCGATGCAGTGATGGCGGCGTCAGATCGCCCACGGGAGGACAGAAGCTGGTCACGTTTCTGCAGTTGTTGCTGAACGGCGTCGCGGTCGGCTGCATCTACGGCTTGGTCGCGCTCGGCTTCGTGCTGATCTACAAGGCGACCGAGCTGGTGAACTTCGCCCAGGGCGACCTGCTGATGCTGGGCGCCTTCGTCGCCTACATGGCGATCGCCTGGTGGGGCTGGAGCTACTGGTACGCCTTCGCGCTCGGGGTCGTGGTGGTCGCCGCCTTCGGCGCGCTGCTCGACCGGACGGTGCTGCGGCGGGTGATCGGCCAGCCGCAATTCGCCGTGGTCATGCTGACCATCGGCCTGGGCGCCATGTTCCGCACCTTCGCCAGCGTGACCTGGGGCTCGGAACTCTACACCATGCCGACGCCCTTCTCCGGCGTGACGGTGATCGGCGGCGTCACTTTCAGCGACCAGTACCTGTCGATCGTCGTCGGCACCCTGCTGCTGTGCGGCACGCTCTACGCCTTCTTCAACTACACGCGCATCGGCGTCGCCATGCAGGCGACGTCGCAGAACCAGCTCGCTGCCTACTATATGGGCATCCCGGTCAAGCTGATCTTCTCGCTGATCTGGGCGATCTCGGCGGCGACGGCGGCGGTCGCCGGCGTGCTGCTGGCGCCGGTGACGCTGATCGATATCAACATGGGCCTGGCGGTGGCGCTCAAGGCCTTCGCCGCGGCGGTGCTGGGCGGCTTCGGCTCGATCCCCGGCGCGCTGCTCGGCGGCATCATCATCGGGCTGATCGAGCTCTTCGCCGGGCGCTTCCTGCCCGACGGCTTCAAGGACGTGGCGCCCTACGTCGTGCTGCTGATCATGCTCGCGGTGCGTCCGCAGGGCCTGTTCGGCACGCTCGGGCGCAAGAAAGTGTAGGGCCGACGATGCGGTTCCTGTTCAAGACGTCCTACAACCAGGACATCGGCCTGTTCCGCGACCGTATCGACATGACCTGGTACGGCCTGCTCGGCGTGATCGTGCTGGCGCTGCCCCTGCTGATGTCGACCTATTACGTCACCGAGATCAGCCTCGTGCTGATCTACGGCATCATCGGCGTGTCGATGATGGTGCTGGTCGGCTACACCGGGCTGGTGTCGCTGGGCCACGCGGCGTTCCTCGGAGTCGGCGCCTACGCCCACGGCTACTTCCTCAAGATCGGCGTGCCCTGGATCCCGTCCATCGTGATGGCGGTCGTGATCACCACCGCCTGCGGCTTCATCGTCGGCCTGCCGGCGCTCAGGATGACCGGCATCTACCTGACCATCGCCACTCTGGCCTTCTCGCTGATCATCCAGGAGGTCTTCAACCGCTGGACCGCGGTGACGCACGGCTTCGACGGCCTGCCCGTCGCCATGCCGCAGATTCTCGGCATCCCGTTCGACAAGACGGCCTTCTACTACCTTTGCCTCTTCTTCCTGGTGCTGGCCCTGTGGCTGACGCGCAACCTGCTGCGCTCGCCGACCGGCCGCGCCTGGATCGCGATCCGCGACAGCGAGATCGCCGCGCAGTCCATGGGCGTGCACCTGGCGATCTACAAATCCTTCGCCTTCGCCTATTCGGCGGCGCTGATGGGGCTGGCGGGCGCGCTGTTCGCGCACAAGATCTCCTATCTCGCGCCCGACATCTTCAACATCCTGCTGTCGATCAACTTCCTGCTGCTGGTGATCGTCGGCGGACTCGGCTCGCTGCACGGCACTGTCTTCGGCGCGATCTTCGTCGTGCTGCTGCCGCCGGTGATCTCGATCCTGCGCGACGACGTTCCCGCGACCTTCGCCAGCATCGCCGACGCCACGGGTCTGGCGCCGATCGGCGCCGTCGGCCGGACGCTCGGCGCGTTCCTCAGCAAGCCGGGCGTCGAGGCGGGCATCCTCGGCCTGATCCTCGTGCTGGTGATCCTGCTCGAGCCGCTGGGCATCTACGGCCGATGGGTGAAGATCCGCGTCTTCTTCTCGACCTTCCCGATGTACAAGCGCGCCACCTTCAAGCGCCAGAAGAGCTACATGAAGTCGGAGCGCCTCCGGTGAGCCTGTTCCAGGCCGACGGCCTCTCGATCAACTTCGGCGGCATCAAGGCCGTCGACGGCGTCACCTTCGACGTCGCCCAGGGCGAGGTCTTCACCATCATCGGCCCCAACGGCGCCGGCAAGACGACGATCTTCAACCTGGTCAGCCGCATCTACGAGCCCAGCGGCGGCCGCCTCCTCTTCGAGGGCAGCGACATCACGCGGGTGCCGCCGCACCGCATCGCCGCGCTGGGCATCGCGCGCACCTTCCAGAACATCGAGCTGTTCGAGCACGCGACCCTGCTGCAGAACCTGCTGCTGGCACGTCACGCCCACAAGAAATCCAGCTTCTTCGCCGAGCTGCTGTTCCTGCCCTCGGTGCGGCGTATGGAGATGGAGCACCGCGAGGCCGTCGAGAAGGTCATCGACTTCCTCGACCTGCAGCAATACCGCGACAGCTTCATCGTCAACCTGCCCTATGGCGTGCGCAAGGTGACCGAGCTGGCGCGCGCGCTGTGCACCGATCCCAAGCTGCTGCTCCTCGACGAGCCCTCGTCCGGTCTCAACGTCGAGGAGACCGAGGACATGGCGTTCTGGATCCAGGACATCAAGAACCTGCTGGGCGTCACCGTGCTGATGGTCGAGCACGACATGAAGCTGGTCTCCGCGGTCTCCGACCGCGTGATGGCGCTGAACTACGGCCGGCCGATCGCCACCGGCACGCCCTCGGAGGTGCAGAGCCACCCCGACGTCGTGCGCGCCTATCTCGGAGGCTGAGCCATGGCCGAGGTCCAGCTCAAGGTGAGCAACATCGAGACCTACTACGGTCCGATCATGGCCATCCGCGGCGTGTCCTTCGAGGTGCGCCAGGGCGACATCGTCGCCATCCTGGGCGCCAACGGCGCCGGCAAGACCACGGTGCTCAAGACCGTGAGCGGCGTGATGGACCCGCAGAAGGGCACGGTGGTCTTCGAGGGCCGCGAGATCCAGGCCATGGATCCCGACAAGGTCATGCGGCTGGGCATGAGCCACGTGCCCGAAGGCCGCGAGGTCTTTCCCTTCCTCAGCGTGCGCGAGAACTTGCGCATGGGCGCCTATATCCGCCGCGACGCCGACGGCGTCGCCCAGGATCTCGAGACGGTGTTCGGCTACTTCCCGGCGCTCAGGGAGCGCGCCGACCAGCGCGCCGGCTCGCTGTCGGGCGGCGAGCAGCAGATGCTGGCGATCAGCCGCGCGCTGATGGCGCGTCCGCGCATGATGCTGCTCGACGAACCGTCGCTGGGGCTGTCGCCGAAGCTGGTGAAGGAGATCTTCGACATCGTCGTGCGCATCAACAAGGAGCGCGGAGTCACCATCCTGCTGGTCGAGCAGAACGCCAACATGGCGCTGCAGGTCGCGGACTACGGCTACGTGCTGGAGGTCGGCCGCATCGTCATGGCCGACACCTGCGAGCGCCTGCTGCAGAAGGAAGACATCAAGGAGTTCTATCTCGGCATCAAGGACGAAGGTGCGCGCGGCCAGCGGCGCTGGAAGAAGCGCAAGACATGGCGCTGATGCCCGGGATGCGCTAGGTAGGACGGAACGGAACAAGGCCGATCAGGGAGGGCCGCCTGACATGAACGCGGATGTCCACGCGGGCTCGGTCGGGAAGATCGAGATCGAGGGCTGCGACACCATCCCCAGGCTGTTCTGGCACCAGGTGCGCGCGCGCGACGCGCGGATCGCGTTCCGCGAGAAGACGCTCGGCATCTGGCGCTCGACCAGCTGGCGCGAATACGGCGATCGTGCCCGCGCGGTCGGCATGGGCCTGGTCAGCCTGGGCCTGCGGCGCGGCGACGTGGTGTCGATCCTGGCCGAAACCGTCCCCGAGTGGCTCTACGCCGACATGGGCACCCTGGGTGCCGGCGGCGTCTCCAACGGCATCTATCCGACCGACGCGGCCAAGCAGGTCGAGTACATCCTCAACGACAGCCGCTCGCGCTTCCTGTTCGTCGAGAACGAGGAGCAGCTCGACAAGTTTCTCGAGATCCGGGCGCGCACGCCCGACGTGGTGAAGGCCTTCATCCTCGACATGGAGGGCCTGAGCGGCTTCAGCGATCCGCAGGTGATGGCCTTCGACGAGCTGATGCGGCTGGGCCGCGAGCACGACAAGGCCCATCCGGGCAAGTGGGAGGAGCTGATCGACGGCTCGCGCGCCGAGCAGCTGGCGATCCTGGTCTATACGTCCGGCACGACCGGTCCGCCCAAGGGCGCGATGCTCTCGCACCGCAACGTGATCTTCCAGCTCGGCAACGCCGACGCCTTCATCCCGATGCGCGAGGACGAGGAGCAGCTGGCCTTCCTGCCGCTCTGCCATGTCGCGGAGCGCACATTCACCGCCTTCCTGCCGCTGCGCTCCGGCGCGATCGCCAATTTCGCCGAGAGCGTCGAGACGGTGGCCGACAACGTGCGCGAGGTGGCGCCGACGACGTTCTTCGCCGTGCCGCGCATCTGGGAGCGCTTCTACTCCAGCATCGCCCTGCGTATGAAGGAGGCTACCTGGATCGGCCGCAAGGCCTATGCCTGGGCGCTGGGTGTGGGCATGAAGATCGCCGAGGCCAAGCTCGAGGGGACCGAGCCGTCGGCCTGGCTGAAGCTGCAATACGCCGTCGCCGACTATTGCGTGCTCGACAACATCAAGCGCGCCATCGGCATGCACCGCGTGCGCTTCGCCGGCACCGGTGCCGCGCCGATCGCCCCCGACCTGATCCGCTGGTACCGCGCGCTGGGCATCGACATGCGCGAGGTCTACGGCCAGACCGAGAATTGCGGCCTGGCCACCGGCATGCCCGACCGCATCAAGCTCGGCACCGTGGGCGTCTGCGCGCCGCGCACCGAGCTCAAGCTGTCGCCCGAGGGCGAGATCCTGCTGCGCGGGCCGCACATCTTCATGGGCTACCTGAACCAGCCCGAGAAGACGGCCGAGACCCTGCGCGACGGCTGGCTGCACACCGGCGACGTCGGCACCATCGACAACGAGGGCTATGTCCGCATCACCGACCGGATGAAGGACATCATCATCACCGCCGGCGGCAAGAACATCACGCCCTCGGAGATCGAGAACCAGCTGAAGTTCTCGCCCTACATCTCCGACGCCGTGGTGATCGGCGACAAGCGCAAGTTCCTGAGCTGCCTGGTGATGATCGACTACGACAGCGTGTCCAAGCACGCCCAGGACAGCAACGTGCCGTTCACCGATTTCGCCTCGCTCTGCCGCGCGCGCGAGGTGCAGGACCTGATCTGGTCGGAGATCGAGCGGGTCAACCAGGGATTCGCGCGGGTCGAGACGATCAAGAAGTTCCGGCTGATCGAGCACCAGCTCACGGCCGAGGACGACGAAGTCACCCCGACCATGAAGCTCAAGCGCAAGTTCGTGAACGAGAAGTACAAGGGGTTGATCGAGAGCATGTACGCGGAAGCCGCGTAGATTCCCGCCCGCAAGGGCTGTCTCTTCAACGGGAGGAAGAACGATGCATCGGAAACTGGCAATAGCGGCGATCGCGTCCCTGGCGGCGACGATCGCGACCGGCGCGTCGGCGCAGCGCGGAGTAACCAAGACCGAGATCGTGCTCGGCATGCACACCGACCTCAGCGGCGTGGCGGCCACATATGGCGTGTCCTCGTCGAATGCCGTGCGCATGCGCTTCGAGGAGATCAACAACGCCGGCGGCATCAACGGCCGCAAGATCAAGCTGATCGTCGAGGACCAGGCCTACCAGGTGCCCAAGGCGGTGCAGGCCTGCAACAAGCTGATCAACCGCGACAACGTCTTCGCCTTCGTGGCGCCGCTCGGCACGCCGATGAACAACGCCTGCTTCAAGGACCAGTTCGCCGCCAACGTGCCGAACCTGTTCCCGCTGTCGGCGGCGCGCTCGATGTACGAGCCGTTCAACCGCCTGAAGTTCTATGGCGCGGCGTCCTACGTCGATCAGATCCGCGCCGGCATCGAGCACTTCGTCAAGACGAAGGGCAAGAAGGCCGTATGCGTGATGTACCAGGACACCGACTTCGGCAAGGAGATCCTGGAGGGCGCCGAGCTGCAGACCAAGAAGCTCGGCATCAAGGTGGTCGAGACGGCGGCGCACAAGCCGACCGACCAGGACTTCACCGCGCCGATCTCCAAGCTCAAGGCGGCGGGCTGCGACCTGATCGCCATGGGCACCATCGTGCGCGACACGATCATCCCCTACAACACGGCCCGCAAGATGGGCTGGACCGACGTCGACTTCCTCGGCTCGGCGGCGACCTACGACCTCGTCGTCGGCGCCGCGCAGGGCATGGAAGGCTTCTACGGCATGGGCCTGACGGAGATGCCGTACGCCGACAGCCACGTCGAGTCGGTGAAGAAGTTCGTCGCCGACTACAAGAAGAAGTACAACATCGATCCCAACATCGGCGCCGTCTACGGCTACGTCGCCGCCGACCTCGCCGCCACCGGCCTGAAGAACGCCGGCGCCAACCTGACGCTGGACAGCTTCATCAAGGGCATGGACGCGATCAAGGGCTACAAGGACATCTTCAACGGCCCCGAGGTCAGCTTCAGCGACAAGATCCGCCAGGGCGCGAACTCCTCGTTCCTCGCCGTGGTCAAGGGCGGTCGCTGGACGCGCGTCACCCAGCCGCTCGGCTTCTGAGCCGCGGTTCCATCAAGCGAGAGGCCCGGGCATGTCCCGGGCCTTTTCTTTTCGCGATGCCGCGCCCGCGGGGCTAATCTCCGCGCGGCCCACAGGGAGGAACGACATGGCAGGTCGCGTCGCAGGCAAGGTCGCGCTCGTCACCGGCGGCGCGTCGGGACTGGGTCTGGCGACCGCCAAGCTGCTCGCCGGCGAGGGCGCGAAGGTGGTGATCACCGACGTGCAGAAGGACAAGGGTCCGAAGGCGGCGGCCGAGATCGGCGGCGACACGGTCTTCCTCGAGCACGACGTCACCAGCGAGACGCGCTGGAAGGAGGTCGTCGACGAGACGGTGAAGCGCTTCGGCAAGCTCAACGTGCTGGTGAACTCCGCCGGCATCGCCTGGCCGGACGGCTCGATCGAGCAGATCACCCTGGCCGATTTCCGGCGCATGATGGGCGTGAACTGCGAGGGAACGTTCCTCGGCTGCCAGAACGCGATCCGCGTGATGAAGGGAAACGGCCAGCCCTGCTCGATCGTCAACATCTCCTCGGTCGCCGGACTGGTGAGCGGCTGGCAGATGGCCGCCTACTCGCCGTCCAAGGGTGCGGTGCGGCTGCTGACCAAGAGCGTGGCGCTGCATTGCGCGCGCGCCGGCTACGATATCCGCTGCAACTCCGTGCACCCCGCCTTCATCGACACGCCGATGGTCCAGCAGGGCATCGCCGAGGACAAGGACCCGGAGAAGGCGCGCAAGCGGCTGCTGCGCATGGTGCCGATGGGCAAGATCGGCGAGCCCAACGACATCGGTTACATGATCCTCTATCTCGCGTCCGACGAATCGAAGTTCACGACAGGTGCCGAGATGGTGGTCGACGGCGGCTGCACGGCGATGTGAGGGCAGGATGGCGGATCTGGACAATCTCGTCGCCGTGGTCACCGGCGGCGCCTCGGGCATCGGCGCGGCGAGCTGCCGGCTGCTCGCGCGCGAAGGCGCCATCGTCGTGGTGGCCGACGTGCAGGACGATCTCGGCGAGAAGCTCGCCAGGGACATCGGCGGCCGGGCGGTCTACCGCCATCTCGACGTGGCCAGCGAGGCCGACTGGCAGCGGGTGATCGACGACACGCTGCAGCGCTGCGGCCGGCTCGACATCCTGGTCAACAACGCAGGCATCTCGGGCGGCATGGGCAATGTCGAGACCACCACGGTCGAGAACTGGGAGCGCGTGCACGCGATCAACCTCGACGGCGTGTTCCTGGGCTGCAAGTACGGCATCGGCGCGATGAAGCGCACCAGCGCCGCCAAGCCGGCGTCGAAGGGCTCGATCGTCAACATCTCCTCGATCGCCGGCATCGTCGGCGCCGCCGGCCCCTGCGCCTATACCGCCAGCAAGGGCGCGGTGCGGCTGCTGACCAAGAGCGTGGCCCAGCAATGCGCCGAGAAGGGCTACGCCATCCGCTGCAATTCCGTGCACCCCGGCGGCATCGACACGCCGATCTTCAATCCGCTGTGGCAGCTGATGGGCCACGAGCAGGGCAAGGCCTTCATCGGCGCGCGCCATCCCATCGGCCACATGGGCGAGCCGAACGACATCGCCGAGGCGGTGCTGTACCTCGCCTCCGACCGTTCGCGCTTCGTCACCGGCTCGGAGCTGGTGGCCGATGGCGGCATCACCTCCGGCATCCAGAGGACCGCGCTCAATGCCCCGCGTTGACAACAAGACGGTGATCGTCACCGGCGGTGCGTCGGGCATCGGCGCCGAAACCGCGCGCCTGCTGGTGCGCGAGGGCGGCAAGGTCGTGATCGCCGACCTCAACGAGGCCGCCGGCAAGGCGCTCGCCGCCGAGCTGGGCGACGCCGCCCTCTTCTTCCGCCTCGACACCACGGCCGAGCGCGAGTGGGAAGCCTGCATCGCCGCCACGCTGGCCCGCTTCGGCGGCCTGCACGGCGTCGTCAACGCCGCCGGCGTCGGTGTCGGCGGCGATGTCGAGGAGGTCTCGCTCGAGGATTTCCGGCGCGTCTATCGCATCAACGGGTTGGGTGTGTTCCTGGGCTGCAAGCACGGCGTGCTGGCGATGAAGGGCAATCCGCCCGACCGGCCGGGCTCGATCGTCAACATCTCCTCGGTGCTGGGCCTGCGCGGCATGGGCCGCGCCCCGGCCTACGCCGCCAGCAAGGGCGCGGTGCGCCTGCTGAGCAAGAACGTGGCGATCCACTGCGGCACCATGGGCTACCCGATCCGCTGCAATTCCGTGCACCCCGGCTGGATCGACACGCCGATGATCGCGCCCCGGCTGGCCATGACCATCGACAACATGACAGGCCGGCAATACCTCGAAGGCCTGCATCCCATGGGCCGGCTGGGCCGGCCGGAGGAGATCGCCCGGATGATCCTGTTCCTGGTCTCCGATGAATCCTCGTTCAGCACCGGCGCCGAGTTCGTCGCCGATGGCGGGGTCACGGCCTGAGCCTTGCCCCCTGCCCGGCCGCGTGATACCGGGCGTCATCCCCCTGTTTCGAGAGAGAGCGACATGTTGCCCGTCAACATCCGTTTCGACGACGAAGACGAAGACGAACCCGACAAGAAGATGGCCGAGCACGGCGAGGCGCGCGACAAGACGGCCGCGATCGAGGAGCGCCTGTTCAAGGCCCGCACCGTCCTGATCTATGGCGGCATCGACCAGAAGCTGGCGCGGGAGGTCTCGGCCAGGTTGCTGGCGCTGCAGTCGGCCGGCGACGATCCGATCACCATCTACATCAACAGCCAGGGCGGCCACGTCGAATCGGGCGACACGATCTACGACATGATCAAGTTCGTGAAGCCTGAGGTGCGCGTGGTGGGCACCGGTTGGGTGGCCAGCGCCGGGGCGCTGATCTACGCCGCGGCCAAGCGCGAGAACCGCTTCAGCCTGCCCAACACCCGCTTCCTGCTGCACCAGCCCTCGGGCGGCGCCATGGGCTCGGCCTCGGATTTCGCCATCCAGGCCAAGGAGATCCTGCGCATGCGCCGCCGCCTCAACGAGATCTTCGCCGCCGAGACCGGCCAGCCGGTGGAGCGGGTCGAGAAGGACACGGAGCGCGACTACTGGATGAGCGCGCAGCAGGCGGTTGAATACGGCCTGGTCGGCAAGATCGTCCAGAACGCCACCCAGATCAGCTGATCCGGGGACAGGGCCCAAACGCGAACGGCCGGCGAAAGCCGGCCGTTTCGTTTCAGGGAACTGGCCCAGGCTCAGGCGACGGTGATCACCCGCAGGGCGGCCGGCAGGGCCAGCATGACGAAGGTGAGCGCAATGCCGATCTCGACAAACGGCGTAACCAACCTGCGCACCTTTGGGGCTTGGTCGACGACGAACATCGTCTCTCTCCAATATATTCGTTCAAATATGCGCGCCTGTGCCGGGGGAGCGGACGCGTCGTTCTGTTCAACGGACGTTGCCTCGCGGGCAACACCGCGACACCTCGCCAACGGGACACAGTCGGCTTAGCCGATCTTTGTCCTGTCAACGACCAATGTGGTCCTGCTCATGTGTAATGTCAACTGAATTCACTGAGCCTATAGATACATAATCGTTTCTGAACAGCATGTTACGCGTTTTTCATGATGCAATGGGCGATTGATTGTCGTGCTGTGTCAAAAATGTGTTTCCAATCAATATTTTACGAAGCATTCTGGAAAATATACATCAGCTCACTGCGAGCACACTCCTCAACTCGCGATGGTAACCCCCGCATCGGCAATGATGGTCTGGCCGGTGATGAACGCGCCGGCCTTGGAGGCCAGCAGCACGGCGATGCCGCCGATATCCTCGGGCTCGCCGATGCGGCGCAGCGGCGCCGATTGCAGGCGCTTGTTGAGGTAGGCGGGATCGTCCCACAGCGCCTTGGCGAAGTCGGTCTTCACCAGGCCCGGGGCGATGGTGTTGATGCGGATGTTGTCCGGCCCCAGCTCGATGGCGAGGTTGCGCGCCAGCTGCATGTCGGCGGCCTTGGAGATGCCGTAGGCGCCGATCACCGGCGTGCCGCGCACGCCGCCGATCGAGGAGACGATGATGATGGCGCCGTCCTTCTTGGCCCGCATGTCGGGCACGCACTGATTGATCAGCCAGATGTTGGACAGGATGTTGTTCTGCATCACCTTCATGAAGACGTCGTCGGGCATCTTCTCGGTCGGGCCGTAGTACGGATTGCTGGCCGCGTTGCAGACCAGGATGTCGATCGGCCCCAGGCGCCGGCGGGTCTCGGCGACCAGGTGCTCGCACTGCGCCTTGTCCGAGATGTTGCAGCCGATCGCGACCGCCTGGCCGCCGGCCTCGTTGATCCGGGCGGCGACCTCCTCGCACACCGGCAGCTTGCGGCTGGACACCACCACCTTGGCGCCCTGCAGCGCGAGCTGCTCGGCGATCGACTTGCCGATGCCCTTGCTCGAGCCGGTGACGATGGCGACCTTGCCGGTGAGGTCGAAAAGCGGCGACGCCATGGAATTCCCTCCGCGCGATCGGACGGCGCGCAAGGTGGCGCGCCCTCCGTCCGCCTGCAAGCGTGCCCGGCAGACCGGTTCGTCAGGCGAACGTCAATCAGGCGCGGCACGGTCCGTGCTGCAAAACCATCCCATGACCCCGCCCATCCCCAGCCCGCTCGGCCGCGCCCTGTCGTGGCCCTACGCCCGACGGTCGCTGATCGTCGCCGTCGTGGTCGGCACCCTGCTCAACACGATCAACCAGGGCGACGCCCTGCTGGCCGGCGGCGAGGTCAACTGGTTCAAGATCGCGCTGACCTATTGCGTCCCCTTCCTGGTCGCGACATACGGAGCGTGGAGCGCGCTGCGTTCGATCTCGGCTGCGGGGAGGTCACGATGACGACGGGCGACAGCGTGTTCGCGGGTTCGGTTCCCGCCCTCTACGACCGGTTCATGGGGCCGATGCTGTTCGAGCCCTACGCCGCGGACCTGGCGCTGCGCCTCGCCGACCTCACAGGGGGCCGCGTGCTGGAGACCGCCGCCGGCACCGGCATCGTCACCGAAGCGCTCATCGCCGCGTTGCCGCCTTCGGTCGAGATCGTCGCCACCGACCTCAATCAGGCGATGGTCGACTTCGCATCGGCCAAGCCCGGCATGAGCCGCGCCAGGCTGCGGCAGGCCGACGCGCTGTCGCTGCCCTTCGACGCCGGCCATTTCGATGTCGTGGTCTGCCAGTTCGGCGTCATGTTCTTTCCCGACCGCGTCGCCGGCTACCGCGAGGCCCGGCGTGTGCTGAAGCGGGGCGGTCGCTTCCTGTTCAGCGCCTGGGACAGCGTGCCGCGCAACCCGTTCGCCGAGGTGCTGCTGGAGTCGTTGGCCGCGCATTTCCCACATGATCCGCCGCGCTTCTTCGAACGCACGCCGCACGGCTACCACGACGTCGACCGCATCCGGGCCGACGTCGCCGCCGCCGGCTTCGGCGATGTCAGCATCGACACGGTGACCCTCGCCAGCCGCGCCGCCAGCGCGCGCGACGCGGCGACCGCCATGTGCCAGGGCACGCCGATGCGCGGCGAGATCGAGGCGCGTGCGCCCGACGGGCTGCAGGCGGCCACCGATATCGTCGCCGCGGCGCTGGCCGCCCGGTACGGCTCGGGCGCCATCGAGGCGCCGATGCGGGCGCACATCGTCACGGCGCGCGCCTGACTAGGCGAACCACTCGCTCTTCATGGCCAGCGTCGTGTCGTCGAGCTTGGCCAGCAGCGCGGCGAGATAGGCCGAGCGCGGCACCTCGTAGGTGAAGAAGTAGCGGCAAGCCGCGAGCTTGCCGGCGCGGAAGGCGCGCTCCTCGTCGTCGGCGGCCGGCGGCAGGCCCTGCACGGCGCTGGCCTGCCACAGCCACATCCAGCCCATCACCAGCAGGCCGAACAGGTCGAGGAAGTGGAAGGCGTTGGCCAGCGCCAGGGACGCCTGGCCCTTGCCCATGGCGCCCAGCAGGGCTGCGCGGGTCGTCTCGACCGTCTCGACCAGGTTCGCGAGATCGCGCGCCATCGGCTTCAGCGTCTCGTGCGCCGTCGCGACGCCGATGGCGCGCGCGATCTCCGCCTTGACCGCGTTCCAGCCCGCACCGCCCCGGATCGCCATCTTGCGGCCCAGCAGGTCGATGGCCTGGATGCCGTCGGTGCCCTCGTGGATCGGATTGAGGCGCTGGTCGCGATAGTACTGCTCGACCGGATAGTCGCGCGTGTAGCCGTAGCCGCCGAGGATCTGCACGGCGTGCTCGTTCGACTTCAGGCAGACCTCCGACAGCCAGCCCTTGACGATCGGGGTGAGCGTGTCGAGCAGCAGCTCGAGCCGCGCCTTCTCCGCCGCGTCGTTCTCCATGGCGATACGGTCGACCAGCGAGGCGGCGTAGAGACACAGGTGCAGGCCGCCTTCGCTGGCCCATTTCTGGTGCAGCAGCATGCGCTTGACGTCGGCGTGCTCGACGATCGGGATCATCGGCGAGGCCGGGTCCTTGCTGTCCGGCGCGCGACCCTGCGGCCGGCCGCGCGCGTAGTCGAGCGAGAACAGATAGGCGGCGTAGGCCAGCATCACCGCGCCCTGCCCGACGCCGATGCGCGCCTCGTTCATCATCTGGAACATGTATTCCAGGCCGCGATGCGGCTGGCCCAGCAGGTAGCCGACAGCGCCGCCTTTCTCGCCGAAGTTCAGCACCGTGTTGGTGGTGCCGCGATAACCCATCTTGTGGTTGAGCCCGGCGAGCCGCACGTCATTGCGCTCGCCGACCGAGCCGTCAGGATTGACCGTGCGCTTGGGCACGATGAACAGCGAGATGCCCTTCACCCCCGGCGGCCCGCCGGGGATCCTGGCCAGCACCATGTGCACGATGTTCTCGGAAAGCTCGTGGTCGCCGCCGGAGATCCACATCTTGTTGCCGACCACGCGATAGCTGCCGTCGGGCTGCGGCTCGGCGCGGGTGCGGATGTCGGCCAGCGACGAGCCGGCCTGCGGCTCGCTCAGGCACATGGTGCCGAAGAAGCGGCCGGCCAGCATCGGCGCCATATAGAGCGATTTCTGCTCCTGCGAGCCGAAGCTCTCGATCAGGTTGGCGGCGCCCACGGTGAGGAACGGATAGCCCGCGCTGCCGATATTGGCCGACTGGAACATGGCGTTGCAGGCCTGCGCCACGGTCAGCGGCAGCTGCATGCCGCCCAGCTCGTAATCCTTGGTCGGCGCGAAGAAGCCCGCATCGCGGAACGCGGCCAGCGCCTCGGCGACCTCGGGGATCATGCTGACGACATTGCCGTCGAAAGTCGGCTCGTTCTTGTCGCCCTTGGCGTTGTGCGGGTGGAATTTCTCCAGCGCCAGGCGATGCGCCGTCTCGATCGCCGCATCGAAGGTCTCGCGGCTGTGGTCGGCATAGCGGGCGTGGCCGGTGAAGGCCCCGACGTCGAGCAGGTCGTAGAGCACGAAGGCCAGGTCGCGGCGGTTGATCAGCGGCGAAGCCATCTACTTTCCAGCAGCAAGCTTGAGGTGGATAATCACATGTGAATAAGCCACTTGAGTGCTCTTGTATCTCAAGGAGGCATAGCGATTGAAGGAGAGGATAGCGAGCAAGAGCGCAGCCGTCGCCACCCAACCCGGTCTTTCGATGGCGAGGCCGGCAATCGGCCCCTCGGCGAAGAGCAACATGCAACCAATCAAGGTGCAGAGCACCACGAGACTGCGAAAGAACTTGGAGTCCGCCTCAATGCGATTGACTTCGGCAAGACCCGCAGGCGCCTTCGCCAGCAGGATCGACTTAGCCCATTTGAAGTTGTTTACGGGAAGATCCTCAGCCCCGCCCAGCATGAGCTGCCTCAGTCTCGTCACTCTGACATAGGCACTGTGCTCACCGTCCTTGCCCCATCGCTTCAGCCGATAGAGATTGTACATCGGACTGTCGAGCCATCCTCCTATGCCGTAGATGAGATGGCCAAAGAAATAGGAAGCTACGAGGACGACGCCCCAGCGTGCAACCTCGTTACTCCCGATGAAATGAAAGAGCCCACTATGGCTCGGCGGTTGCCAGTAACCAATGACGAGCACCGTGAATATGATGCCCGGCACAAAGATCGAAAAAACGTCGACGACGCCGACATAGAATTCGCTGGGTTTCATAACTTCCCCATTTCTCGCGCATCTACACCCGCAGCGTTAGCGTACACTATTGACGAGGGATGCGTCCGATCCCATTTTCGCGCCGCATTCGCCAAACTCGAGGAGACGCCCCGCCATGCTCGGCCTGATGCAGGACCGCCCTCTGCTGATCTCGCAGCTCATCGAGTTCGCCGCCGAGAACCACGGCGATACCGAGATCGTCTCGCGTCGCGTCGAGGGCGACATCCATCGCTACACCTATCGCGACGCGCGGCATCGCGCCAAGCAGATGGCCGAGGCGCTGGTCGGGCTGGGCATCAAGGCCGGCGACCGGATCGGCACCCTGGCGTGGAACGGCTACCGGCACTTCGAGCTGTACTACGCGATCTCCGGCATGGGCGCGGTGTGCCACACCATCAACCCGCGCCTGTTCCCGGAGCAGATCGTCTACATCGTCAACCACGCCGAGGACCGGATCCTCTTCGTCGACGCCAACCTGCTGCCGCTGGTCGAAAAGCTGGCGCCGCAGTTCAAGGGCGTGAAGCACATCGTGGCGATGACCGACCGCGCGCATCTGCCCGCGGGCCTCGCCATTCCCAACCTGCTGGTCTACGAGGAGCTGATCGCCGGCAAGCCCGGCACCTACGAATGGCCGGAGTTCGACGAGAAGACCGCGTCGTCGCTCTGCTACACGTCGGGGACCACGGGCAATCCCAAGGGCGTGCTCTACTCGCACCGCTCGACCCTGCTGCACGCCTATGGCAGCGCGCTGCCCGATACGCTCAACGTCTCGGCGCGCTCGGTGGTGCTTCCGGTCGTGCCGATGTTCCACGTCAACGCCTGGGGCCTGCCCTACAGCGGCTGCCTGGCCGGCGCCAAGCTGGTCTTCCCCGGCGCGGCGCTCGACGGCGCCAGCCTGTACGAGCTCTACGAAAGCGAGAAGGTCACGCATACCGCCGGCGTGCCCACGATCTGGCTCGGCCTGCTCAACCACATGCAGTCCAAGGGGTTGAAGCTCTCGACCCTGAAATACGCCGTGGTCGGCGGCTCGGCCGCGCCGCCGGCGA
Source organism: Reyranellaceae bacterium (assembly GCA_050183765.1). GTDB lineage: Bacteria > Pseudomonadota > Alphaproteobacteria > Reyranellales > Reyranellaceae > JAFAZJ01. Next base: position 27,515 of record JBFXAZ010000048.1, read on the forward strand.
TGATCGAGACCTTCCAGCGCGAATTCGGCGTCGAGGTGCTGCATGCCTGGGGCATGACCGAGATGAGCCCGCTGGGCACGGTCAACACGCTGAAGCACAAGCAGCTCGCCCTGCCCGCCGACCAGCAGCTGCAGGTGCGCCTGAAGCAGGGCCGCGCCGTGTTCGGCGTCGACATGAAGATCGTCGACGACAAGGGCAACGACCTGCCGCGCGACGGCAAAGCGTTCGGCGACCTGCTGGTGCGCGGGCCGTGGATCGTCAGCCGCTATTTCCGCGACGAGGGCGGCGACCCGCTGCGCGCGGGCGGCTGGTTCCCCACCGGCGACGTCGCCACCATCGATCCCGACGGCTTCATGCAGATCACCGACCGGTCGAAGGATGTCATCAAGTCCGGCGGCGAGTGGATCTCCTCGATCGACCTCGAGAACGCCGCCATGGCGCATCCCGGCATCGCCGAGGCGGCGGTGATCGGCGTGGCGCACCCCAAGTGGGACGAGCGGCCGCTGATGATCGTCGTGCCGCGCCCGGGAGCGAACCTGACGCGCGAGGCGGTGCTCGACTTCCTCAAGGACAAGATCGCCAAGTGGTGGATGCCCGACGACGTGCAGTTCGTCGAGGCGATCCCGCACACCGCCACCGGCAAGATCCTCAAGACCCGGCTGCGCGAGGACTTCAAGAGCTACAAGCTGCCGACGGCCTGACGCCCGCCAACGCGACGTGCCGTTGTCGAACTCGACCTCGGCCCGCGTCGGCTGATCAGAGGCCCGCCGATCGCCAGTTCTCGGCCGGCGCGGCGGGATGTGACGCCAGGCCGGCGGCCTGCACGCCCATGATCGCGGCATACTCGTCGCGATCGGATGCGTCGCCACTGATGCCGATCGCGCCGATGGCGTGGCCCTGCGCGCCGATCGCCAGCACGCCGCCGGGCACCGGCACGAAGCGGCCGTCGGCGGCGGCGGCCAGCGCGCCCTGGAAGGCCGGTCGGTTGGCGAGTCGGTCGCGGAGGGTGCGGCTGGAGATGCCCATGCCCAGGGCGCCCCACGCCTTGCCGAGCGCGATATCGAAGCGAAGGACGCCGCAGCCGTCCTCCCGTTTGTAGGCGACGAGCTGACCGCCGGAATCGAGCACGGCGACGGCGAGCGGCAGCAGGTCGGCGGCGCGCGCCGCGGCGAGCGCCCCGGCGATCATCGCGTCGGCCTGCGCCAGCGTCAGGCTCGAGTAGACGGGAAACAGGGTGTGGTCGCTCACGGCCTTGCGTCCTCCCACGATCGATATTTCTTCACGCCGCCCGCGACCGCGCGTCGAGACGTGGGCCAACGTCGCACGGGCCCGTGCCTTGCCTCAACCGGCCGCTGGGTGCTTTGGCCGCGCCGCATCGCAGGCTACTATCGGCCCCGGAGTTCATCAGGAGATGATTTTGCCGCACGACGTATTGGACGCTCTGAAGCCGTCCGAGGACGAAATGGTCGCGATCCGCCGCGACATCCACAAGCACCCCGAGACAGCCTTCGAGGAAGTGCGCACCGCCGACATCGTCGCCGCCAAGCTCACCGAATGGGGCATCCCGATCCATCGGGGCCTTGCGACCACCGGCGTGGTCGGCACGCTCAAGGGCGCGCGGCCGGGCCAGAAGACCATCGGCCTGCGCGCCGACATGGACGCGCTGCACCTGCAGGAGAAGAACGAGTTCGACCATCGCTCGGTGATCGACGGCAAGATGCACGCCTGCGGCCATGACGGCCACACCGCCATGCTGCTCGCCGCCGCCAAGCATCTCGCCGCCAACCCGGACTTCGCCGGCACGGTGCACTTTATCTTCCAGCCGGCCGAGGAAGGCTCGGGCGGCGCGCGGGTGATGATCGAGGAAGGCCTGTTCGACCTGTTCCCCTGCGACGCGGTCTACGGCATGCACAACATGCCGGGCGTGCCCACCGGCCATTTCGCGATCTGCCCCGGCCCGATGCTGGCGGCGAGCGACACCTGGATGGTGACCTTCAAGGGCACCGGCGGCCACGGCGCGCTGCCCGAGCGCGGCACGGATCCGACGACGCCGGCGGCAAGCTTCATCCTCGCCGTGCAGGGCATCATCGGCCGCAACGTGCCCTCGTCGCAGACCGCGGTGCTCAGCGTCGGCCACATCGCCGCCGGCACCTACGGCTCGCCCAACGTGATCCCGTCGGACGTCATGGTGCGCGGCACGTCGCGCAGCTACAGCCCCGCGGTGCGCGACCTGCTGGAGCGCCGCATGGGCGAGATCGCGAAGTCGACCGCCGAGGCCTGGGGCTGCACCGCCGAGTACAAGTACCAGCGCCGCTATCCGCCGCTGGTGAACGCCAGGGAGCAGACGGTGATCGCGGTGAAGGCGGCGCAGGCCACGGCCGGCGTCGACAAGGTCGACGGCAAGATGACGCCGATGACCGGCGCCGAGGATTTCGCCTTCATGCTGGAGAAGCTTCCCGGCGCCTACATCTTCATCGGCAATGGCGGCGACGCCGAGGGCGGCTGCGCGCACGTGCACACGCCGATCTACGACTTCAACGACAAGATCCTGCTGACCGGCGCGGCATACTGGACCAACCTGGTGAAACAGGAACTCGGCGACGAGGCGGCGTGACGCAGGGCTCGGGCCTCGGGGCGCCGGACACCGCCTCGAGGCCCGCAGCGGCGCAACGGCGGGCGTGGCGATCCCGGCCGAGCATGTTATGACGGTGCACGGGAAATAACCCTACGCACCAGAGGAAATGCCAATGCTCGGCCTGATGCAGGATCGCCCGCTGCTGATCTCGCAAATCATCGATTTCGCCGCCAACTACTATCCCGACGTCGAGATCGTCTCGCGCACGATCGAGGGCCCGATCCACCGCTACGGCTACGGCGAGGCGCACAAGCGGGCCAAGAAGCTGGCCGAGGCGCTGCAGGGCCTGGGCATCAAGCTGGGCGATCGCGTCGGCACCATCGCCTGGAACACCTACCGCCACTTCGAATGCTATTTCGGCATCTCGGGCATCGGCGCGGTGCTGCACACCATCAACCCGCGCCTGGCGCCGGATCACGTCGCCTACATCGCCAACCACGCCGAAGACCAGATCATCTTCGTCGACCTCAACCTGCTGCCGATCGTCGAGGGCGTGATCGACCACCTCAAGACGGTGAAGCACGTCGTGGTGATGACCGATCGCGCGCACATGCCGAGCTCGGCCAAGATTCCCAGCCTGCTGTGCTACGAGGAGCTGATCGCCGACAAGCCGGGCACGCTGACCTGGCCGGTGTTCGACGAGAAGACCGCCTCCTCGCTCTGCTACACGTCGGGGACGACCGGCAATCCCAAGGGCGTGCTCTATTCGCACCGTTCTACGCTCATCCATACGATGATGGCGTCCAACGGCTCGGTGATCCCGATGGATCCGGACACGACGGTGCTGCCCGTGGTGCCGATGTTCCATGCCAATGCCTGGGGCCTGATCTACGCCGCGCCGATCTGCGGCGCCAAGCTGGTGTTCCCCGGCGCCAAGCTCGATGGCGCCAGCGTCTACGAGCTGCTCGACAAGGAACAGGTGACCTTGAGCGCCGGCGTGCCGACCGTGTGGCTCGCCCTGCTCGACTACTGCGCCCAGAACAAGCTCAAGATGTCGTCGGTCAAGCGCACCCTGATCGGCGGTTCGGCGGTGCCGATCTCGATGATCGCGCGCTTCTGGAACGAGCACGGCGTCGAGGTGGTCCAGGGCTGGGGCATGACCGAGATGAGCCCGCTGGGCACCACGACGCGCTTCAATCGCGGCGAGCGCCAGCTGCCGGACGCCGAGCGCTTCGCCATCACCGCCAAGCAGGGCCGGCCGGTCTTCGGCTGCGAGATGAAGATCGTCGACGACGAGGGCAACGACCTGCCGCAGGACGGCAGCGTCTCGGGCAACATGGTGGTGCGCGGGCCCTGGATCGTGAAGGGCTACATGAAGGGCGACGGCAAGAGCCAGTTCGGCAAGGACGACTGGTTCGCCACCGGCGACGTCTGCAAGATCGAGAAGGACGGCTCGGTGGTGATCACCGACCGCTCCAAGGACGTGATCAAGTCGGGCGGCGAATGGATCAGCTCGATCGATCTCGAGAACGCCGCCATGAGCTGCCCCGGTGTCGCCGAGGCGGCGGTGATCGGCGTGGCCCATCCCAAGTGGGACGAGCGGCCGCTGCTGATCGTGCATCCCCGGCCGGATGCCACGGTCACCAAGGAGCAGATCCTCGACTTCCTCAAGGACAAGGTGGCGAAATGGTGGCTGCCCGACGACGTGCAATTCGTCGAGGCGATCCCGCACGGCGCCACCGGCAAGATCCTCAAGACCAAGCTGCGCGAGCAGTTCAAGGAGTACAAGCTGCCGACGGCGTAGGTCGGCGCATACGGAGTGCGCCGCGGCGACGGTTGCATGTCGGCGCCGCCTCATCGACAATGACGGACAGGGGAAGACGCCGATAAGGTCGGGAGACCCGTGTGTGGCGGCTATCTAGAGACGTCGCTGTCGAGCCTCGGCCGATCCGCGCTCCCCTGACGGCGACCGCTGAGGATAGGACGGCGCCATCTGCCCCCAAGGTCGGCGGCCTGAGGGTCGCCTCGCTGCTGGTCCTGTTCGGCGTCTGCCTCGTCGTGCCCGCGCTGGTCTTCACCGCCTATCTCCTCGACCGGCACTGGCGCGACCGGCAGGCGGAGATCGAGAAGCGGCTGGAACAGGTGGCCGGCGACGTCGCCCGGGATGTCGACCGCAATCTCGCCCTGCTGACCGCCACGCTGACGCTGCTGGCCTCCTCGCCGCAATTCGACGCCGGCCAGTACAAGGAGCTGCAGGAGCGCGCGGCGCAGTCGCTCAGGCCGCAAGGTCTCGACCTGCTCTATCGGGACGTCACCGGCCAACACCTCTTCAATACACGCGTCCCCTGGGGCACGCCCCTGCCGCGCGTGCATCTGCCCGAGATAGACGACCCGGTCCGTGCCTCCCTGAAGCCGCGGATTTCCGACGTCTTCGTCGGCGCTGTGTCACGCCAGCCGATCGTCAACATCACAATGCCCGTCGTCCGCGACGGCAAGCTCCTCGGCTTCCTGCACATGTCGATCGGCAACAAGTGGCTGGCCGGCATCCTGCGCGGTCAGGGGCTGCCGGCCGAATGGAGTACCGGCCTTTCGGATCGCAAGGGCATCGTCATCGCCCGCCTGCTGCGCCACGACGACTTCGTCGGCAAGCCGCTGCCACCGGAGCTCGTCATCGCCAGCCGCGGGACCGACAAGGCATTCCGGGCCACCAATATCGAGGGCGTCGAGATCTTTCGCGCCACCAGCACGTCGCCGGCTTCCGGCTGGGTGGCTTCGGCCAACGTGCCGGTGTCGGTGGTGCGCGCCAGCTTCATCGCCGACGCGTGGGCGATCCTCGGCCTGGGCATCTTCCTGCTACTGCTCCTGCTCGTGCTGGCGATGGCCGTCGGCCGGCTGGTCGCACGGCCGATCCGCGAGATCGCCGCCATGGCCCCACTGGTGGAAGACGAGCGCGTGCCGCCGGCGCTGCGTTCGCCGGTACGCGAGGTCAACGAGGTCGCCGGCGCCCTGCAGCTTTCCGCGCAGCGCCTGAGCGAGCGCACGCGCGCGCTGCGCCAGGCGCTCGACCGCTTCAACGTCGCGCTGCGCGGCGCCGATATCGTGGTCTTCGCCCAGGACCGCCAGCGCCGCCTGACCTGGATCAGCGAGAGCGCCACCCATCGCGGCGCGGAGCTGCTGGGCAAGCGCGACGAGGACTTGCTGCCCGAGGGCTGGAGCGACGAGGCGATCGCGCTCAAGGAAAAGGCGATGCGGAGCGGCCACGCCCAGGAAGCCGAGCTCAGGATCGGCGTCGACGACGCGGCCCGCTACTTCCGTCTGCGCATCGAGCCGGTGCGCGACCTGCGCGGCGACGTCGTCGGGCTGCTCGGCGTGTCCTCCGACATCACCTCGCTCAAGCAGTCCGAGCAGCGCAACGCCTTCCTGGTGCGCGAGCTGGCCCATCGCTCGAAGAACCTCCTGAGCGTCGTGCAGGCGATCGCCACCGAGACGGTGCGCAGCGGCGAGGATCCTGCCGACATGGGCGAGCGCCTGGCCCAGCGCATCGCCTCGCTGGCGACGCTGCAGGATATCGCCGTCGCCGGCGCACAGGGCGGGGTGGCGCTGCGGGCGCTGGTCGAGGCCCAGCTCTCGCCCTTCGTCGACACCTCGGGCGAGCGCGTGCGCATCGAGGGACCGGAGCTTCGCCTGAAGCCGGAGGCCTCCAACATGCTCGGCATGGCGCTGCACGAGTTGGCCACCAACGCCACCAAGTACGGCGCGCTGTCGGTGCCGGAGGGCCGCCTGTCGATCGCCTGGCGCCTCGACGGAACCGCGGCGGAGGACCGGCATTTCCACTTCAGCTGGCGCGAGAGCGATGGACCGCCCGTGACCCCGCCAACCCGGCGCGGCTTCGGGCGCAAGCTGACGGGAAAGATCGCCGCCGCCTCGCTGAAGGCCAGGATCGACCTCGATTTCCCGCCCGAGGGCGTGGTGTGGGTCGTCGACGCGCCGGCCGCCGCCGTGCTCGACCAGCCGGCACCGCCGGGCGCCGACCAGCCGCTGCGCCCCGCCACCCTGTCCGCTTGACGAGAAGGTTTCGCACCATGCCCCTCGACGAGCCGCCGCAGCGGCCACCCCGCGCGATCCTGATCGTCGAGGACGAGCCGCTGATCGCCTGGGCGCTGTCCAACATGGCCGAGGACCTCGGCTTCGACGTCATCGGTCCGGTGGCCACCGAGCTGGAAGCGATCGACGAGGCCAGGCGCCGGCGACCGGATGCGATCCTGATGGATTTCCGGTCGTCCGGCGGAGGCAACGGCCTCTCCGCGGCGCGCCGCATCCGCGAGGCCGAGATGGCGATCCCCATCGTGTTCTGCACGGCCTATGCCGGCGAGACGGGCCTTCGCGAGGAGATGCTGGCGGTGCCCGGATCGGCGCTGATCACCAAGCCCGTGCAGCGCAGTCAATTGCAGCGCGCGCTGATCGACGCGCTGGGCGGCTGATGACGAGCATCGACTTCACCTTCCTCGGCTGCGGCGACGCCTTCGGCAGCGGCGGGCGCTTCAACACCTGCTTCCACGTCAAGGCGCCCAGCGCGACGTTCCTGATCGACTGCGGCGCCAGCTCGATGATCGCGATCCGCAAGCACGAGGTCGATCCCAACGCCATCGACGCGATCCTGATCACCCACCTGCACGGCGATCATTTCGGCGGCCTGCCCTTCTTCATCCTCGACGCCCAGCTCGGCAGCCGCCGCACGCGGCCGCTGACCATCGCCGGCCCGCCCGGCCTGCGCGAGCGGCTGTTCCAGGCGATGGAGGTGTTCTTCCCCGGTTCCTCCGGCATCCGGCAGAAATTCGATCTCGACATCGTCGAGTTCACGCCCGACCAGCCGGCGACATTGGGCGCGCTCGCCGTGATGCCACATCTCATGCGTCATCCCTGCGGCGCCCCGCCGCTGGCACTGCGCGTGGAAGTCGACGGCAGGTCGCTCTGCTACACCGGCGACACCGAATGGGTCGACGCGATCGTCGAGGCGGCGAAAGGCGTCGACCTCTTCGTCTGCGAGACCTATTTCGACGACAAGCCCGTGCGCTTCCACCTCAACTGGCAGACGGTGAAGCGCCACCTGCCGGAAATCGGCGCCCGGCGCGTGGTGGTCACGCATATGAGCCCGGAAATGCTTTCGCGCGTCGGCTCGCTCGGCATCGAGGCGGCGGAGGACGGATTGCGCCTCACGGTCTGAGGGGGTACGAGTTGCCCAATGCTCAGAACGCGCTTTCGCGGCGCGGAACGAAGCTCCGGAGGGAAAAAGCGACATGTCCGAGCCAGCCGTCATCCGCTCGACCAATGGCGAGATCGGCATTCTCACCGTCAACAATCCGCCGGTGAATGCGCTGAGCGCCGCCGTGCGCACCGGCCTCGACGAGGGCGTGAAGGCGTTCGGCGCCGATCCGGCGATCAAGGCGATCGTGCTGATCGGCGGCGGCCGCACCTTCATCGCCGGCGCCGACATCCGCGAGTTCGGCAAGCCGCGCGGCGGCACCGACCTCAACGAGGTCATCCGCATCATGGAGTCCTCGCCCAAGATCATCGTCGCGGCGCTGCACGGCACGCCGCTGGGCGGCGGCCTGGAGACGGCGCTGGGCGCGCACTACCGCATCGCCGCGCCGACCACGCGGCTGGGCCTGCCCGAGGTGCATCTCGGCATCCTGCCCGGCGCCGGCGGCACGCAGCGCCTGCCGCGCCTGACCGGCGCCGCCTATGCGCTCGAAGCCATGGTCTCGGGCCGCCACATCCCGGCCAAGGAAGCCGCCAGCAAGGGCATCGTCGATCGCATCGCCGAGGGCGACCTGCTCGAAGCCGCGGTCGCCTACGCGCGCGAGCTGGTGGCGCAGAACGCGCCGCTCAAGCGCGTGCGCGACCAGCAGGTGAAGGTCGAGAGCCCCACCGCGATCGCCGATTTCGAGAAGTCGATCGCGCGCAAGGCGCGCGGCTTCAAGGCGCCGTGGAACATCATCAAGACCGTGCAGGCGGCGATCGACCTGCCCTTCGACCAGGGCCTGGCGCGCGAGCGCGAGCTGTTCCAGGAATTGCTCACGTCCAGCGAGTCCGCGGCGCAGCGCTACTACTTCTTCGCCGAGCGCGAGGCCGCCAAGGTGAAGGACGTGCCGGCCGACACGCCGCAGCGCGAGATCAAGACCGCCGGCATCATCGGCGCCGGCACCATGGGTGGCGGCATCGCCATGAACTTCGCCAATGCCGGCATCCCGGTGACGGTTCTGGAGGTCAAGCAGGAGGCGCTCGACCGCGGCCTGAAGACCATCCGCACCAACTACGAGAACACCGCCAAGCGCGGCGGCATGAAGGCCGAGGATGTCGAGAAGCGCATGGCGCTGATCAAGCCGACCATGGACTACAACGACCTCAAGGACGCCGACGTCATCATCGAGGCGGTGTTCGAGACCATGGAGGTCAAGGAAGGCGTCTTCAAGAAGCTCGACGAGGTCGCCAAGCCGGGCGCGATCCTGGCGACGAACACCTCGGGCCTCGACGTCAACCAGATCGCCGCCTACACCAAGCGGCCGGGCGACGTGATCGGCATGCACTTCTTCTCGCCGGCCAACGTCATGAAGCTGCTCGAGAACGTGCGCGGCAAGGCGACCTCGAAGGACGTCATCGCCACGGTCATGACGCTGTCGAAGAAGATCGGCAAGGTCCCGACCCTGGTCGGCGTGTGCGAAGGCTTCGTCGGCAACCGCATGCTGCGCCAGCGCGGCGTGCAGTCGGCCTACATGCTCGAGGAAGGCGCGCTGCCGCAGCAGATCGACAAGGTGATCTTCGACTTCGGCTTCCCCATGGGCCCGTTCCAGATGAGCGATTTGGCGGGCAACGACGTGGGCTGGCGCATCCGCCAGGGCAAGAAGGAGAAGGAACAGCGCAACGTGCGCTACACCGGCTACGTCGCCGACGCGATCTGCGAGCTGGGCCGCTTCGGCCAGAAGACCGGCGCCGGCTACTACAAGTACAACCTGCCCGACCGCACGCCGATCCCCGATCCCGAGGTCGAGAAGATCATCGAGGAGAACTCCAGGCGGCTGGGCATCACCCGCCGCCCCATCTCCGACCAGGAGATCCTCGAGCGCACGCTCTATCCGATGGTCAACGAGGGTGCCAAGATCCTCGAGGAGGGCATGGCCCAGCGCGCGCTCGACATCGACGTGATCTGGGTCAACGGCTATGGCTGGCCGGTCTATCGCGGCGGCCCGATGTGGTGGGCCGACAACGTCGTCGGGCTGAAGACCATCCACGACGCGCTGCTGAAGTACAAGGAGATGTCGGGCGATCCCTTCTGGGAGCCCGCGCCGCTGCTCAAGCGACTGGTCGCCGAAGGCAAGAAGTTCGCCGACGTATAAGAGTTCAACCACAGAGGCACAGAGACACAGAGGAAGACCAAGAGAAGAAAGGCTACGCGCCGCGGGCGCGTGATCACTTTGTCTTCGCCTTCCTCTGTGTCTCTGTGTCTCTGTGGTAGTCTTTCTTCCATTCAAGGACACGACCCCGGAGGGACAACATGGACGCCGTCATCGTTTCAACCGCCCGCACGCCGATCGGAAAGGCCTTCCGCGGCGCGTTCAACGACACCCATGGCGCCGACATGGGCGCGCACGTCATCAAGCACGCCGTCGAGCGCGCCAAGCTCGAGCTCGGCGAGGTCGAGGACGTGCTGCTGGGCTGCGCCGCGCCGGAAGGCACGACGGGCTCGAACGTCGCGCGCGTCTCGGCGATCCGCGCCGGCGCCCCGGTCAGCGTCTCGGGCGCCACCGTCAACCGCTTCTGCTCCTCGGGCCTGCAGACCATCGCCATGGCCGCGCAGCGCGTGCTGGTCGACAAGGTGCCGGTCATGGTCGCCGGCGGCCTGGAGTCGGTGTCGATCGTGCAGGGCGGCGGCGGCAACAAGCACCGCCTGGTGAACCCCTGGGTGCAGGAGCACGTGCCGGGCATCTACCACAGCATGATCCAGACCGCCGACACGGTGGCGGCG
>JBFXAZ010000049.1:0-37357 GCA_050183765.1 Reyranellaceae bacterium
CCTACCCCGGGGGGGGGGGGTTGGTGGCGCGCCGCGGGGGTGGGGGGTGGCTGCCGCAGCACACTCCCTTTATCGCGACTGACCGCGATGCCGACACCCCCATCCGCCCTTCGGGCACCTTCCCCCGCAAGGCGGGGGAAGGTAGTGGGCCACGCGCCACCATCATTTCACACGCCGTTGGTGCCGCGCGACAGGGCGACGATGCCGGTGCGGCAGACGTCGACCAGGCCCAGCGGCTCCATCAGCTTGATGAAGGCGTCGACCTTGTCGGTGGCGCCGGTGACCTCGAAGACGAACGACTCGTTGGTGCTGTCGACCACCTTGGCGCGGAAGATGTCGGCGATGCGCAGCGACTCGACGCGCTTGTCGCCCGTGCCCCTGGTCTTGACCAGCGCCAGCTCGCGCTCGACATGCGGGCCCTCGACGGTGAGGTCGTGCACCTTGTGCACCGGCACCAGACGGTCGAGCTGCGCCTTGATCTGCTCGATCACCATCGGCGTGCCGGTGGTGACGATGGTAATGCGCGAGAGGTTCCGCTGCTTGTCGGTCTCGGCGACGGTGAGGCTCTCGATATTGTAGCCGCGGCCGGAGAACAGGCCGACGACGCGGGCGAGAATGCCGGGCTCGTTGTCCACCAGCACCGAGATGGTGTGGCGCTCGTTGGTCGGTGGCGAAGTCATGGTCGATGATCCTGGAGGCACGTCGAAGGTGGGGCGGCCCGCGTGAGCCGCGGCGCCCCGCGAAGGCTGATGCGCGGTCGTCAGACCAGGACCATGCCCTCTTCCGAGATCGGCTTCGCCGCCTTGTCCTCGGGGCCCAGCAGCATCTCGTTGTGCGCCGCGCCCGAGGGGATCATCGGGAAGCAGTTCTCCGCCTTGTCGACGCAGACGTCGACGATCACCGGCCGGTCGACCGCGATCATCTCCTTGATCACGCCGTCGACCTCGTCCGGCCTGGTGCAGCGCAGGCCGACGCCGCCGAAGGCCTCGGCCAGCTTGACGAAGTCGGGCAGCGCCGCGGTGTAGCTCTCGGAGTAGCGGCCGCCATGCAGCAGCTCCTGCCACTGGCGCACCATGCCCATGTACTCGTTGTTGAGGATGAACACCTTCACCGGCGTGCGGTACTGCACCGCCGTCGACATCTCCTGGATGTTCATCAGGATCGAGGCTTCGCCGGCGACGTCGATCACCAGCTTGTCGGGATGGGCGATCTGCGCGCCGATCGCGGCCGGCAGGCCGTAGCCCATCGTGCCCAGCCCGCCCGAGGTCAGCCACTGGTTGGGCTTCTCGAACTTCAGGAACTGGGCCGCCCACATCTGGTGCTGGCCGACCTCCGTCGTGATGATCGGCGAGCGGTCCTTGGTCAGCGCATAGAGGCGCTCCAGAGCATACTGCGGCTTGATGATCTCGCTCGACGGGCGATAGCGCAGGCAGTCGCGCTTGCGCCACTCCTCGATCTGCGCCCACCACGCCTTCAGCGCCTTCTGGTCGATCTTGGGCTGCTTCGCCTTCCAGATCTTGATCATGTCCTCGAGCACGTGGCCCACGTCGCCGACGATCGGGATGTCGACGCGCACGTTCTTGTTGATCGAGGACGGATCGATGTCGACGTGGATCTTCTTCGAGTCGGGCGAGAAGGCGTTGAGGCGCCCGGTGATGCGGTCGTCGAAGCGCGCGCCGATGTTGATCAGCACGTCGCAGCCGTGCATCGCGAGGTTGGCCTCGTAGGTGCCGTGCATGCCCAGCATGCCGAGGAACTGCGGATCCGAGGCGGGATAGGCGCCCAGCCCCATCAGCGTGTTGGTGATGGGATAGCCGGTCAGCCGCGCGAACTGGGTCAGCAGCTTGGAGGCGTTGGGGCCGGAATTGATCACGCCGCCGCCGGTGTAGAACACCGGCTTCTTGGCCTTGGCCATCAGCTCGACCGCCGCCTCGATCTGCTTGAGGTCGCCCTTGACCTGCGGGCGGTAGCTCTTGTGCTGCGTGGTCTTCTTCGGCGCCTCGTAGTCGTGCTGCGCCATCAGCACGTCCTTGGGCAGGTCGATCACGACCGGGCCGGGACGGCCCGACTTCGCGACGTAGAACGCCTCGCCCACGACGCGCTGCACGTCGGCGACGTTCTTGACCAGGTAGTTGTGCTTGGTGCAGGGCCGCGTGATGCCCGTGGTGTCCGCCTCCTGGAAGGCGTCGTTGCCGATCAGGTGCGTCGGCACCTGCCCGGTCATGCACACGATCGGGATCGAGTCCATCAGCGCGTCGGTCAGCCCGGTCACCGCGTTGGTGGCGCCCGGACCGGAGGTCACCAGCACCACGCCCACCTTGCCGGTCGAACGCGCGTAGCCCTCGGCGGCGTGCACGGCCGCCTGCTCGTGGCGCACCAGGATGTGGCGCAGCCGGTTCTGCTTGAACAGTGAGTCGTAGATCGGCAGGACGGCGCCGCCGGGATAGCCGAAGACGACCTCGACCTCCTGGTCGATCAACGTCTTGATCACCAGGTCGGCACCGGTCGTCTTGGTCTCGGCAGTCATGGTCCTCTCCACTGGAAAAACGAGCCGCGAAGCAGGGGCTTCGCGGCGGGCCGGACCTTAGCGACCGACCATGCCGGGGTCAACCGGAATTCGCAAACAAACGTAAAGTTTCAGGTCTCCGGATTGTCCGAAAATTTCAATACACTGATGGCGTTGTCACAAGATGGCTCATGCAGCGTCATATCGGCAACAATCTGATGCCGCAGCCACGTCATTTGACGCTTTGCGTATTGCCTGGTGTGGTCGATGGCGATGCGCGCCGCCTCGGCCAGATCGATCTCGCCGTAGAGGTGGCGGAACAGCTCCGGCGCGCCGTGCGCCTTCAGACCCGGCAAGGTCGGCGACAGCCGCCCCTCGCGCACCGCCTGCCACACCGGCCGGACCTCCTCGACGACGCCGGCCGCGATCATCGCGTCGAATCGCGCGGCGATCTTCGCCCGCAGGACCTCGCGCGGCGGCGCCAGCACCACCGTCCGGAACCGCCAGCCCGGCGGCCCGCCTTCGGCCGGCGCCTGCTGCCAGGCCGAGAGCGGCCGGCCGGTCGCCAGCCAGACCTCCCATGCGCGCACATGGCGCTGTCGATCGTTGAGCTTCAGCCGTGTGGCGGCCTGCGGATCGTGCCGCGCCAGCCGATCATGGAAGGCTTCAGCGCCCAGCGCCTCCCACTCCGCATCGGCGCGCTCGCGAAACGCCGCCGGCACATCCGGCACCTGCGCCAGACCCTGCGTCAGCGTCTTGAGATAGAGACCCGTGCCGCCCAGCAGGATCGGCACGCGCCCCGCCGCTGCCGCGCGCTCCATCTCGATCAGCGCCAGCTCGCGCCAGCGCTGCGCGCTCAGTTTCTCCGTCAGCGGCAGGACGCCGTACAGCGCATGCGGCACGGCGGCGCGCTCCGCCTCGCTCGGCTGCGCGGTGAGGATCGGAAAGGCGCCATAGGTCTGCATCGCGTCGGCATTGATGATCGTACCGCCAATGCGCGCGGCGAGCTCCAGCCCGAGCGCCGATTTGCCGGACGCCGTCGGCCCGGTGACGATCAGTGCCTGTCGCGTGGCGCTCATCGGCGGCTCATAGCACGCGACGGTGTGGCGGTGGACGGGTCGGAAGGCCGTGACCATAGTGCGCCGCCCCGCTTGGAGAGCCGCCGCAATGACGCACGTCCTGACCCTGATCGCCGATCCGGCCAAGCCGTCGATCGACCAGGCGTGCGTGCGGGATGTGGCGCAGGCGTTGGGCGTGCCGGCCGAATCGGCCGTGTGGCTGGCCGAGGGGGTGGCGGTCGACCTGCCGTTCGACGGCACCGACGCTTCCGACGCCATCCGCGTGGCGCTGCAGAACCGGCCGATCGACGCCGTGGCGCAGCCGGTCGCCCACCGCCGCAAGCGGCTGCTGGTGGCCGACATGGAATCGACCATCATCGAGAACGAGATGCTCGACGAGCTGGCCGAGTTCCTCGGCCTGAGGGCGCACATCGCGGCCATCACGGCGCGCGCGATGAACGGCGAGATCGATTTCGCCGGCGCGCTGCGCGAGCGCGTCGGGCTGCTCAAGGGCCTGTCGGTCGAGCGTCTGGGCGAGGCCGCCAAACGGATCCGCTACACGCCGGGCGCGCGCGAACTCGTCGCGACCATGCGCACCAACGGCGCCTATTGCGCGCTGGTGTCGGGCGGCTTCACGTTCTTCACCGCGATGGTGCGCGCGACGCTGGGTTTCGACGAGGACCGGGCCAATCGCCTGCTCGAGGACGGCGCGAGCCTCAGCGGCACCGTGGGCGAGCCGATCCTCGGCAAGGAGGCCAAGCTGACGGCGCTGCAGGACCTCGCCGTGTCGCACGGCCTGTCCATGGCGCAAACGATGACCGTGGGCGACGGTGCCAACGACCTGCCGATGCTGCAGGCGGCCGGGCTCGGCGTGGCCTTCCACGCCAAGCCGGCGGTCGCCGCCGCGGTGCGCGCACGCATCGACCATGGCGACCTGAGCGCGCTCTTGTACCTGCAGGGCTATCGGCGCGAGGAGTTCCGCGCGTAGAGCGATCGGGACAAGTCCGCGCTCGTGGCCGCCGTCACGGCCCGCTAGCGTGGCCGCATGCTGACCATCGCCAAGCTCGCCCCCGCCGACCGCGCCGAATGGGAGGTCCTGTTCCGCGCTTACATCACGTTCTACGAGCGCACCATGCCGCACGACGAGTACGAGCGCTGCTGGCAGGCCTTCCAGGCCGACGAGCGCGTGCATGCGCTGGGCGCCAAGCTCGACGGCAGGCTGGTCGGCATCGTGCACTTCCTGCCGCATGCCAGCACCTCGGGACCGGATGTCTGCTACCTGCAGGACCTGTTCACCGCCGCTGATGTGCGCGGCAAGGGCGTCGGCCGCGCGCTGATCGAGGCGGTGTGCGACTGGTCGCGCGAGCGCAAGCTGGTGCGCGTGCACTGGCTGACGCATCACACCAACGCCACAGCGCGCCGCCTCTACGACCAGGTCGCCGAGAACCGCGGCTTCATCCGCTACCAGATCGATCTCGCCTGAGTTTTCCTTCTCCCCGCCACAGGGGCCGCGGACGGCCCCGACGCAGGGAGAAGGAAAGAAAGCCCCTACTGCTTGACGATCTCGACGCGCCGGTTCTTGGCGCGGCCGACCTCGGTGTCGTTGGTCGCCACCGGCGCGAAGGGACCCAGGCCGCGCGCCACCATGCGGGCCGCCGGGATGCCGTACTGCGTCGACAGCGCGCGCACCACCGCCTCGGCGCGGCGCTGCGACAGCCCGAGATTGTGCTCGACCGTTCCCTGGTTGTCGGTGTGGCCGGCGATGAAGACCTTCAGTGCCGGGTTGGCCTTCATCAGCGCCGCCATCTCGTCGAGCTGCGGCTTGGAGTCCGGCTTGATGTCGGCCTTGTCGGTGTCGAACAGGATGCCGTAGATCACCTGCCGGCCGTCGCGGTTGATGGTGGTCTCGATCTCCTTGGCGCCGACCGTCACCATCCGCTGTTCCATCGTGCCCTTGTCGACGATGTCGACCAGCACCTGGACACGTCCGCCGAAACGGCCGTCGCCGGCGTTGCCGGAAAGGCCGGTGAACACCAGCACCCACAGCGGCCCTTCGCGGCGATCGAGCTTGCCGACCCACAGCCGCGGATCTTCCACGCCCTGGGTGAAGGCGTACTGGGCCGCCTGGCTGGTGGTGATCTGGCGCTCGTTGGAATAGAAGTAGATGGCGTCATCGATCTGGACGCCGCAATCGGCGGCTCGGCACTCGTAGAGCGTGGCGAAGCCCTGCTTTTCCAGCGCGTTGCGATAGTTGCGGTAGACCTCCAGCGGGGTGCGCTCGCGCGGCACGAGATAGAGAATGCGGGTGCGCGGCCCCTCCAGCTTCTCGAACTTCTCGAAGCCGCGCTTGGCGTCGTAGGTCTTGGTCGCCGGCCCCAGCGGCATGGTCGCCTCGGAATAGCGCTCGACCTTGTAGCCGAAGATCGTCGAGCCGGCGTAGCGCGGGATCAGGGGATGATCCTTGGCACCCGGAATATCGCTCGTCAGACCGGCCTGCGCCGACGCCGCCGTCGCGAGCAGGGCCGCTGCGGCCGCCAGCACCATGATACGAATCACCTTCATGTCCCGCCTCCAGCACCGCTTTGGCTGACGCCTACTGCTTGACGATCTCGACGCGCCGGTTCTTGGCGCGGCCGTCCTCGGTGTCGTTGGTCGCCACCGGTCCGAACGGTCCCATGCCGCGCGCCACCATGCGGGCGGCCGACACGCCGTATTGGGTGGACAGCGCGCGCACCACCGCCTCGGCGCGGCGCTGCGACAGCGAGAGGTTGTGGTCGACGGCGCCTTGGTTGTCGGTATGGCCGACGATGTAGACCTTGAGCGCCGGATTGGCCTTCATCAGCCCTGCCATCTGCTCGAGCTGGGCCTTGGACTCGGGCTTGATGTCGGCCTTGTCGAAGTCGAAGAGGATGCCGTAGATCACCTGCCGTCCGTCACGGCCGATATTGGTTTCCATCTCCCTGGCGTCGACGGTGACCATGCGCTGTTCCATGTTGCCCTTGTCGACGATGTCGACCAGCACGCTGACGCGATTGCCGGCGCGGCTGTCGGCCGAGTTGCCCGAATAGCCCGAGAAGACCAGCACCCACAGCGGCCCCTCGCGGCGATCGAGCTTGCCGACCCACAGACGCGGGTCCTCGACGCCCATGGTGAAGCCGTGCTCCGAGACCTGGTTGCTCTTGATCTGGCGTTCCTTGGAGTCGTAATAGATCGCGTCCTCGATCTGCACGCCGCAATCGTCCCCGCTGCATTCGTAGACGGTCGCGAAGCCCTGCTTCTCCAGCGCGTTGCGATAGTTGCGGTAGACCTCGAGCGAGGTGCGCTGCGGCGGCGCGAGATAAAGGATGCGCGTGCGCGGCCCCTCGAGCTTCTGGACCCGCTCGAAGCCGCGCTTGGCCTCGATCGTCTTCGTCGCCGGGCCCAGCGGCATGGTCGCCTCGGCGTACCGGTCGAACTTGTAGCCGAGGATCACCGAGCCCTTGTAGCGCGGGATCAGCGGATGGTCCTTGGCGCCGGGGATATCGTGGGTGAGGTCGACCTGCGCCCATGCCGTGATCGCGAACAGGGCCGAACAGGCCGCCAAAGCCACGATACGAAATGCCCTCATGCTGCCTCCTACGCCCCGACCGCGGCAGTGTGGACGGTGAACGGCGCGGCGTCTATGCAGGCGGCCTCGCAAGGAGAGGGTTCATGACCACCAATACCCGCATCGTGCTCGCCAGCCGCCCCACGGGCGACGTGACGGCGGCGAACTTCCGCGCCGAGACCGTGGAGACGCCTACGGCCAAGGACGGCGAGGTGGTGGTGCGCTCGCGCTACCTCTCGCTCGACCCCTACATGCGCCCGCGCATGAGCGAGCTGCGTTCCTACGTGCCGCCCTTCGAGCTCGACAAGCCGCTGACCGGCGGCAGCGTCGGCGAGGTGGTCGAGTCGAAGAATCCCAGGTTCGCGGTCGGCGACACCGTGACCGGCATGCTCGACTGGGCGCAGTACACGGCGCATTCCGGCGCCGGCCTGCGCAAGATCGATCCGGCCGCCGCGCCGCTGCCGGCGCATCTCGGCATCCTCGGCATGCCCGGCTACACCGCCTATCACGGCATGATCCGCATGGGTCAGCCCAAGGAGGGCGAGACCGTGTTCGTCTCGGCGGCGACGGGCGCGGTGGGCCAGCTCGCCGGCCAGCTGGCGAAGCTGCGCGGCGCGCGCGTCGTGGGTTGCGCCGGCGACGATGCCAAGTGCGACTGGGCGGTCAAGGAGCTGGGCTACGACGCCTGCTTCAACCATCGCCGCGAGCGCGACTACGGCGCGGTGCTCGACCGGCTCTGCCCCAAGGGCATCGACGTCGATTTCGAGAACGTCGGCGGCGACATCATGCACGCCGTCTTCGCGCGGATGAACAATTTCGGCCGCATGATCTTCTGCGGCGCGATCTCCGAGTACCAGGACACCACGCCGCGGCCCGGCCCCGAGAAGATGTTCGCCATCGTGCAGAAGCGCCTGCGTATCGAGGGCTTCATCGTCTCCGACCACGCCTCGACCATGGGCGAGTTCGTGAGCGAGGTCGGCGCGCTCTTGAAGGCCGGCAGGATCCGCCACCGCGAGACGATCGTCGACGGGCTGGACAAGGCGCCGGCCGCGTTCATGGGCCTGCTCAAGGGGGAGAATTTCGGCAAGCTGATCGTCAAGATCGCCTAATCGCGCCGCCCCGAGGCCAGCCGCGCGGCGATGCCGGCGAAGGCGGCGTTGCGGCGAGTCACCACCGCCGTCGCGATCGGCGCCAGCCAGTCGTCGAAGCGGCCCTTGTGCTCGAAGCGGCGGCGGAAGGGCGAGCGCCGCAGCGCCGGCAGGATCGCCGGGGCGATGCCGCCGGTGATGAACACGCCGCCGCGGGCCCCGAAGGTCAGCGCCAGGTCGCCGGCCAGCGAACCGAGGATGGCGCAGAAGCGGTCGACCGTCTCGACGCAGCGCGCACAGGAGCCGTCGAGCGCCGCCGCGGTGATCGCCGGCGACTCGCGCGCCACGTGGGCGACGCCGTCGACCGCCGCGAGCGCGGCGTGCAGGTTCTCCATGCCGTCGCCCGAGAGGATGCGCTCGGCCGAGACGTGCCCGAACCTGCGGCGCAGCCAGGCGAGCGCCGCCGCCTCGCGATCGTCGCCGGCGGCCAGCGTGGCGTGGCCGCCCTCGGAGACGACGACGGTGCCGTTGGGCATCAGGCAGGCCATGCCCAGGCCGGTCCCCGGCCCGATCATCGCCATCGGCCGGTCCGGGCGGATCGGGCCGCCGCCCAGCGGCTCCAGGTCGCCGGTCCCCAGCGCCGGCAGCGCCCAGATCTGGGCCTCGAAATCGTTGACCACCGAGACCCATTGGGCGCCCGTCGCCCGGCGCAGCTCCGCGGCGTCGACGACCCAGCCGCTGTTGGTCAGCACGCAGCGGCCGTCCGCGACCGGTCCCGCCACCGCGAGCAGCGCACCCTCCAGCGCCGGCCGGTCGCCGAGAAAGGTCCGGATCGCGGAGGCGAGGTGGGGGTGGTCGGCGACGGCGAGATGGACGACCTCGCCCATGGTTCCGTCGCGCATCAGGGCCAGGCGGGCGTTGGTGCCGCCGATGTCGCCGCAGAGGATGGTCCCGCTCATGCCGGCAGCCTAGCGCCGACGCCCCCAAACTGGAAACGGCCGGCCCCAAGGGCCGGCCGCGTTCCTTGCGGGTGGGAAGCCGCTATTTCTCGAGGCGCAGCGCCACGAAGCGCGGGTCGCCCTTGGTCTCGACAAGCAGCACCGCTGCCTTCTTCTTGTTCTTCACCAGGTCGTCGACCTTGGCCTTCATCTCGGACGGCGAGGAGACCTCCTGCTGGGCGACCTCGAGCACCAGGTCGCCGACCTTGATGCCCTTCTGCGCCGCCGGACTGCCATCGGCCACGGCGATCACCACGACGCCCTTCTGCGCGTCGCCGAGATTGAACTTCTCGCGCAGCTGGTCGGTCAGCCGCGACACGGTCAGGCCGAAGGGCTCGATCTTGCCGGGCGGGTCGGGATCGCGCCGCTGGCTCGGCGGCCGGCCGCCGGGCGCCGAGGCGACCTGCTTGTCCGGCTCCTCAAGCTCGCCGACCTTGACCCGCACGGTCTGCCGCTTGCCGGCGCGCTGCACGACGACCTCGACGGTGTCGCCGACGCGGGTGTCGGCGACGATGCGCGGCAGCTTGCGCGAATCGGTGACTTCCTTGCCGTTGAAGCTCAGCACGACATCGCGCTGCTTCAGGCCGCCCTTCTCGGCGGGGCCGTTGGGCGTCAGGCCGGCGATCAGCGCGCCGCGCGCCTTGTCCAGCCCGAACGGCTCGACCATGTCCTCGGACACGCCCTGGATCTGCACGCCGATCCAGCCGCGGCGCACCTTGCCGAACTCGCGCAGCTGGCCGGCGACCGACATGGCGATGTTCGAGGGGATCGAGAAGCCGATGCCGAGGCTGGTGCCCGTCGGCGAGAAGATCGCCGTGTTCACGCCGATCACGTCGCCGTCCATGTTGAACAGCGGGCCGCCGGAATTGCCCTTGTTGATCGAGGCGTCGGTCTGGATGTAGTCGTCGTAGCGCCCGCCGATCTCGCGCGCGCGCGCCGAGACGATGCCGGCGGTCACGGTGCCGCCCAGGCCGAACGGGTTGCCGATCGCCACCACCCAGTCGCCGATCCGGGTCTTGTCGGAATCGCCGAACTTCACGAACGGCATCGGCTTCTTGTTGGGCGGCTCGACCTTCAGAAGGGCGATGTCGATCAGGGTGTCGCGACCGATCAGCTTGGCCTTGAGCTGCGTGTCGTCATGCAGCTGCACCGTGATCTCGTCGGCGCCCTCGATGACGTGGTTGTTGGTGACGATGTAGCCCTGCGGGTCGATGATGAAGCCCGAGCCCAGCGAGGTGCCGCGGCGGGGCTGGTTCGGCCCCTGCCCCTGGCGGTCCTTGAAGAACTCGCGGAACAGCTCCTCGAGCGGCGAGCCCGGCGGCGCCTGCGGCATGTCGCGCGGCCGCTGGCGATCGGGCGAGACGGTCTGCGTGGTGGCGATGTTGACCACCGCCGGCAGCAGCTTCTCGGCGAGGTCGGCGAAGCCCGCCGGGGCGTCGCGCGCGCTGGCCGGCGACACCGCCAGCAGGGCGAAGACGCCGACGACGGCGAACGCGGCCCCCCGGATCAAGGATAGTGCGGTGCGACCCGAGCCTCCTCCCCGGAGGTCGGACCTGGACAGGACAGAAATCGTGCTCACGACTAGCCTCCGAGGGTTTCCGGCCGGTCGAAAGTGCGAGCGCCGGAAACGCGTCGAAACCCATTAACCCAGAGTCCTACATGGGGTCCCGAGGTGGCGCAAATGTGGCGCGGGTGTGCACGCGGGACGAACGCTAAAACTTTCGTGAGGGTGACATTCTTGCAACGGTAGCCGCGCTCGGCGCGGCTACTTCTTGTCTGCGGGCGGCTTGCCGGTGAGCGAGCCGAAAAAGCGGAAGAATTCGCTGTCCGGGCTCAGCACCATGGTGGTGCCCGTTCCCGGTCCCAGCGCCTGGCGGTAGGCTTCCATCGAGCGGTAGAAGGCGAAGAACTGCGGGTCGCGGCCAAATGCCTCGGCATAGACCTTGATCGCCGTGGCGTCGCCCTCGCCGCGCAGGACCTCGGCCTTGCGCCGCGCTTCCGACAGCAGGATGGTGCGCTCGCGATCGGCGTTGGCGCGGATGCGCTGGTTCTCCTCGTCGCCCTCGGCGCGCAGCTGGCGGGCTTCCTGCTGGCGTTCGGTCTTCATGCGGTTGAACACCGCCTCGGAGTTGGCCTGCGGCAGGTCGGCCCGCTTGATGCGCACGTCGACCACCTGCACGCCGTAGTCGCGCAGCGCGGCGTTCTGCACCAGCTCGGTGATCTCGCGCATCAGCTGGCCGCGGCGGCCCGACAGCACGGCCTGCAGCGGCACCGTGCCCAGCTCGCGCCGGATGTTGCCGTTGACGAGGTTGCTGAGCTGGCCGCGGAACAGGATCTCGTTGTTGCCCGTCGCCTGATAGTACTTCAGCGGATCGACGATGCGGTAGCGGGCGAAGGCGTCGACCACCAGGCGCTTCTGGTCGCCGGCGATCAGCTCGAACTCCTCCGCCTCGACGTGCAGCAGCCGCTTCTCGATCTTCACCACGTCCTGCACCAGCGGCCACTTGAAGTAGAGGCCGGGTTCGTTGCGCGGCTTGCCGACGATGGCGCCGAACTGGGTGACCAGCGCCTGCTTGGTCGGATCGATGATGAAGAAGGATTGCTGGACCAGCAGCGCCAGCAGGCCCAGCACGACGATGAGGGCGATCGACCGGGTGCTCATCGCGTGCCTCCCTGGGTCTGCTGCGACGTTGGCTCGCTGACGCCCGGCGCGCGTTTGAGCTCCGGCAGCGGCAGGTAGGGCACGACGCCGCCGCTGCTCTTGTCGATCAGCACCTTGTTCACGCTGCGCAGGACCTGCTCCATCGTCTCGAGGTAGATGCGCTGCTGCGTGATGTCCTTGGCCAGGACGTACTGGTTGTAGACCGAGATGAAGCGCTGGGCGTCGCCCTGGGCGCGGTTGAGGACCTCGGCGCGGTAGGCCTCGGCGGCCTGCACGATCGACTCGGCCTCGCCCTTGGCGCGCGGCAGGATCTCGTTGCGGTAGCCGTTGGCGTCGTTGATCTTGCCTTCCTTGTTGGCGCGCGCCGCCTGCACGTCGCGGAAATCGGCGATCACCTGCTGCGGCGGATCGGACTGCTTGAGCTGCAGCTGGGTGATGCGGATGCCGGCGCCGTAGCTGTCGAGCATGCGCTGGATCTCCTCGCGCGCCTCCTGCTCGATGCGGCTGCGGCCCTCGGTCTGGGCGAACTGCAGCTGGGACCTGCCGATCACCTGGCGCATCGCCGATTCGGAGGCCGCCTTCACCGTCTCGTCGGGATTGGGCACGTTGAATACGAACTTCTCCGCGTCCTGGACCTGCCAGAACACCACGAAGCCGACGTCGAGGATGTTCTCGTCGCCGGTCAGCATCAGGTTCTCGGAGGTCGCGATCTGGCGCGGGCCGCGGCTGATGCGGCCCTCCGACGGCGCGCCCGAGCCGATGGTCACCGAGCGCTGGTTGGTGACGTCGACCTTGATGACCCGGCCGATCGGGCTGGGCAGATTGTAGCGCAGGCCCTCGGTGGTCGGCGCGCCGGTCGGCCGTCCGAACACCAGCTCGATCGCCTGCTGGTTGGTCTCGACGCGGTAGAAGCCGGAGGCCAGCCAGATCGCCACGATCACCAGGGCGATCAGGACGATGCCGCGCGCCGAACCCATGCCGCCGGGCATCAGGTTCTTCAGGCGGTCCTGGATCCGGCGCAGAACCTCTTCCGGGTCCGGCGGCCTGGGTCCGCCGCCGCGCGGCCTGTTGTCCTTGCCGCCCCACGGCCCGCCGCCCTGGCCGCCGCCGCCCCATGGGCCGCCGCCACCGCCGCCGCTATTGTTGTTCCAAGGCATTCACACCCTCGCTGGACGGCTGGCACCGGACGAGCGTCCGTCCTTCTTGCATTCGGTCGGGACGCCTATATGACACGCACCGGGGCGGCGCAAGGAAGCGTCTGCGGTCCGGTGATCCCGGCGCGCGAAATCGATATTGGGCGCTGGCGTGGCTATTCAAGCGGGCGGAGGCTGACAATGGCGGACATCGACCGCGCGGCAGTGGAGGCCGCGCTGGCGGCGGTGCGCGACCCGGCGTCGGGCAAGGACGTCGTCTCGGCCGGCCTGATCGACGGCATCGCCACGCGCGGCGGCCACGTGCAGTTCGCGCTCAAGGTGGATCCGGCGATGGGCGCGACGATCGAAAAGCTGCGCCAGGCCTGCGAGGCCGCCGTGCGGGCGATCCCGGGCATCCAGACCGTCACCGCCGTCATGACCGCCGAGCGCGCCCCCGCGCGTGCGCCGGCGCCGCATCACCATGCCGGCCAGCGCGCCGGCCGCGCCGCGCCCGGTGGTCCCGCGCCCGGCGGTCCCCAGCAAGGCGGCGACGCCCAGGCCGCGCTGCTCGCGCCCGGCGTCAAGCACATCGTCGCCGTCGCCTCGGGCAAGGGCGGCGTCGGCAAGTCGACGACGGCGGTCAACCTGGCGCTGGGCCTGGCGGCGCTCGGCCTCAAGGTCGGCCTGCTCGACGCCGACATCTACGGCCCCTCGATGCCGCGCATGCTGAAAGTGACCGAGAAGCCGCAGGCGAAGGACGGCGGCCGCGTCCTCGCGCCGATCGAGCGGCACGGGCTGAAGACCATGTCGATCGGCTACCTGGTGGCCGAGGACACGCCGATGATCTGGCGCGGGCCGATGGTGCAGAGCGCGCTGGAGCAGATGCTGCGCGACGTCGACTGGGGGCCGCTCGACGTGATGATCGTCGACATGCCGCCGGGCACCGGCGACGCCCAGCTCACCATGGCGCAGAAGGTCAAGCTGGCCGGCGCGGTGATCGTCTCGACGCCGCAGGACATCGCCCTGATCGACGCGCGCAAGGGGCTCAACATGTTCCGCAAGACGGCCGTGCCGGTGCTCGGCTTCGTCGAGAACATGAGCTTCTTCCTGTGCCCGCATTGCGGCGAACGCTCGGAGATCTTCGGCCATGGCGGCGCGCGCCACGAGGCCGAGAAGCTCGGTGTGCCCTTCCTCGGCGAGGTGCCGCTGCACCTCGACATCCGCACCCATTCCGACAGCGGCGATCCGATCGTCGCCGCCAAACCCGACGGCGAGCACGCGCGCATCTACCGCGACATCGCCCAGCGGGTGTGGTCGGCGCTGGAGGGCGGGGAGCGCAGCCGGCCGGCGCCGCGCATCGTCATTCGCTGACATGGCGCGACTCTAGCTGCCGCGCCGCAAAACACCATTTCTGCCCCTGGGAGCGTCAAGCGAACAAGCGTGACCGCGCGTCGGCGCGGTCGACTCCAGTCGGAGTCCGTTCCCCTTCCCTTCCCTTCCTTTCCTCGTTCCTTTCCCTTCCTTTCCTTTCCCACCATGCCTTGTCCGGGACGGGCACAGGTCGGGCACTGGTCAGGCACAGGACAAGACCGTGCGCGCAAGAGCGATGCTCAGCCGCGCTTGCGCTTGGCCGCCTTGCGGCGGCGCTCCAGGCGGCTCTTCGCCTGCGCCTTGCGCGCCTGGTCGCGCATCCGGTCGCGCTTCCTGGCCGGAGGCTTCTTCGGGTCAGGCTTCTTCTTCGCCGGCGGCTCGGCCTTGCCGATCATGCCGTGCACGCCGATCATCGAGCCGGCGATGGTTTCCAGCGCCAGGAAGCGGCGCTCCTCGACCCAGCCCGGCAGCTGCAGGTGCAGCGCCAGATCGCGGCGGAAGCCGAAGGGATTGTAGTACTCGGGATCGCCCACGAGGATGATGCGCGCGATGCCGAGCTCGCGGCAGCGCGCCAGCGCGTGCCACATCAGCGCCTTGCCGAAACCCTGGCCGCGCAGCTCGGGCGACACCGCCAGCGGACCGAGCAGCACCGCCGGCCACTGGCCGTTGATCAGGATCGGCCAGAACCGCAGGCTGGCCACCAGCCGCCCCTTGTCGTCGACCGCCACGGTGCACAGCTCGCGGATCGGTTTGACGTTCTCGCGTAGCTTGTAGACGGTCTTCTGCATGCGGTCGGGCCCGAACGAGGCGCCGATCAGCGCCTCGATCGCGGCGGCGTGGCGCTTGCGCTCCGGCAGGATGCGCATCGGCTTGTGGGGCGTGTCGATCATCGGGCACCTGCGCGCGGCGGTTGGTCTCGCGCCGCGTTTATGGCAGCGCGCGGCACGCATCGCTATGGTGATCGGCCAGAGCGATGTTGCCGACCCTGACACGCCCCACCCAGGCCCTGCTGTCGATCGCGCTCCTGCTGGTGTTCGCGGCGGGCCTCGCCGTGGCTATCCCCGTCGTCGTCGACGCCTGCGACGGCCGGCTGATCTCGTGGCTCGACGACGCCTACATCCACATGGCCACCGCCCGCACGCTCGCCGAGCTCAGCGTCTATGGCGTCACGCCGCACGGCTTCACCTCGGCATCGTCCTCGCCGCTGTGGGTGCTGCTGCTGGGCGTGACCTACACGATGTTCGGCGCCGGCGAGATCGCTCCCTTCGTGCTCAACATCCTGGCCGCCATAGGCCTGCTGCTGGTCGCCGCCGAGCAGCTCTCGCGGCCGGCCGACGCCGCGGTGAGCCTGGCCAATGCCGCGCGCGGCACGCGCTGGCAGACCGTCGGCGGCCGCCGGCGCGTCGGCTGGGCCATCGTCGGCGCCGTCGCGGTAATGCTCGCGCCGGCGCCCATTCCCCTCGTGCTCGGCGCGATGGAGCATGTCGCGCACGCGGCGCTGATGCTGATCGGCGTCGACCTCGTGGCCCGCCGCCTGTCGGACACCGAGGAGCTGCCGCGCAACTTCACGCTCTTCCTCACGCTCCTCGCCCTGCCCCTGGTGCGCTACGAGAGCCTGTGGCTGGGCGCGCTGGCGGTGCTGGGCGGCCTGCTGACGCGGCAGTGGCTGTTCGCGCTGGGCGCGCTGATCGCCACCGTCCTGGGCCCCTACCTCTTCGGCGCCGTCGCGATGAGCCAGGGCTGGTGGATGCTGCCGACGCCGATCCTGGTCAAATCGGGCATCGGCGACGTGCTCGCCCAGGGCTCCGCCTGGCTCTTCGCCAAGTACCTGCTGTGGTATCCGCTCAAGCGGCTGGTCGTGTACGTGCCGCTGCTGGCGGCGCTGATGGCGATCTCGGCCCTCGTGCTGCTGTGGGCGCTGGTGCGCGATCGCGAGAACGTCCGGCGCGCCTGGTGGATCGCGCTGGCGCTGTCGCTGCTGGGCGCCTGGATCCACGCCACCTTCGGCCAGTTCGGCTGGGGCGGCCGCTACGAAGGCTACCTGCTGGCGCTGTTCTGCGTGAACCTGCCGGTGGCGCTGTCGCATCTCGAGCTGTCGCCGCCCGGCCTGTCCCGGCGCGGCGCGCTCCTTGCCCTGCTGGCGGCGCTGCTCGCCGGCGGCCTGCTGGTGCATCGCGGCCTGGTCATGCACCGCGGGCTCGGCATCGCCGCCGCCACCGTCTGGCAGCGCGATTTCTGGCCGGCCGATTTCGTCGGCGCCACGCAACCCGACGCCTCGGTGATGGCGATGAACATCGGCGCCCTGACCTGGCGCGCCTCGCCGCTTCTGACCGACCTCCTCGCGCTGGGCGACAAGGAGGTCGCGACCCTGGTGCTGGCCCATCGCCTCGACAACGACGCCGTGCGCGCGCTGGCGAAACGGCGCGACGTCAAGCTCGCGATCCTGTTCGACGACTACTACGCACAATGGGTCGGCGGCCCGCCGCCGTTCACAAAGATCGCCACCGGCCGGCCGCTCGCGTCGCCCGACTTCGCATTCTCGATCTACGTCGTCGATCCCGCCGACGCCGGCCCCATGGCCGCCGAGCTGCGCAAGTTCGCCGCCGGCTGGCCCGGCCGCATCAGGCTCGAGTTCGAGCCCGGACGCTGAAGTCTCCCTTCTCCCCGCCTGCGCGGGGAGAAGGAATTCAACGCCCCAGCGACTGCATCAGCTCGCGCCATTCGCGCGCCGACAGCCCGCTCGACTTCGCATCGACGCTCTCGCCGGCCAGCATGCGCTGGACCGCCGCCAGGCCCTTGGCCGAGAGGTGCGCGCCGCCCATGCGGTACTCCATGAACGCCTCGTGGCAGGCCGGCGTCCATCGCTTCAGCGTGTCGATCATCACGTCGGCATAGGCGCGGATCTCGTACTGCGCATGCGCGTCGGCGCGCAGCGAGAGGAAGCCCATGAGGTTGTGCAGGTCGGTCTTCCAGTACCATTGGGTATAGAAGTTCAGCGACAGGTTCATGCGCGCCAGCTCGCGCGCCAGGCCGGAGCGCTGGGGATCGAGCACCGCGCCGTCCTCGCCCTCGTTGAGCATCTCCATGTAGTGCTCGTAGACCAGCTCCGAATCCTTGCGCAGCAGGTCGAAGACGCGCTCGGCCTCCTTGCCGGCGAGCACCGCGTCGCGGCCCTGGCGGTTGACCTTGCTCTGCGCCGCGAGATGCTCGGGCCGGGGGATGTAGAACTCGCGATCGAGGATCGAGTAGCGCGCCGAGTATTCGTTGACGTTGGCCGTGCGATGCCGGATCCACTGGCGCGCCACGAAGATCGGCAGCTTGACGTGGTACTTGATCTCGCACATCTCGAACGGCGTCGTGTGGCGGTGCCGCATCAGGTAGTTGATCAGCCCGCGATCCTCGCTGACCTTCTTGGTGCCGCGCCCGTAGGAGACGCGCGCCGCCTGCACCACCGCGGCGTCGTCGCCCATGTAGTCGACGACGCGCACGAAGCCATGGTCGAGCACCGGCAGCGCCGCGTAGAGGATCTCCTCCAGCTCAGGCGCGACGGCGCGCCGCGTCGGCGTCGCGGCGGCCCGCAACTGGTCGATTTCGGCTTTCTGGTCGGTCGAGAGGGGCATGGCGGTTTCCTTGGTTGGCCGCCAATCTATCGGCCTGCCCCAGGGACCGAAACGGGAAAAGCAGGCTGCCGCAGACTGGTATAGGCTACTGGAGACGATGCCTTCATTTGTCACGCCCAGACTGGACATCTTGCCTCCGCCACAGCGCGCACTGTGGATGGAATTGTCTACCCTTCCACCGATCTTCACGCTCTACGGCGGGACAGCGATTGCATTGCGGTACGGTCACCGCCAGTCAGAAGACTTCGACTTCTTCAGCCATTCGGCATTCGACCCCGTCACATTGCGCGAACAGATCCCTTTCCTCGCTGATGCCTCGGTGCTTCGGAGTGAATCCAGCACGTTGACCTGTCGCGTCATGCGGGAGGAGCCCGTGCTGGTGTCATTCTTCGGCGTTCCCCGCCTCGGGCAATTGCTCGAGCCGGACATCGCCGAACATGTCGGCGTTCGCATCGCGTCCAGCATCGACCTCGCGGGAACAAAGGTCTTGGCTGTGCAGAGAAGACCCGAAGCCAAGGACTACATCGATATCGACACACTTATCGCCAACGGCATCACTCTTCCCTTGGCGCTCTCGGCCGGCATGGCAATCTACGGAGCCGCCTTCAACCCGCAGATCACGCTCAAAGCCCTGTCATTCTACGAGGACGGCAACCTCGCAACCTTGCCACGAGACGTTCGAAGCAGGCTGGTCCGGGCGGTTGCCGCTGTTGATCTTGACCACTTGCCAAGTCTTGCGCCCATTCGTCGGCCAGCTGGGATTGCATGATGAAGGCGCTCCATCCGACGTCTGACTTGCTGGCCTTGGCCAAAGCGACGGTTTGGTTCAAGCAACCGAAGGACGCGCTCGCGTATCCGGAACATTTCGTTGCGCATGTCCTGACGTACGGAACGCATGACGACGTCAAGGTCTTGCGCAGGTACGTCGACGACGACGACCTGCGCGAAGCCCTCGATCAAGCGCCGCCCGGCGTCTTCGACGGACGCTCCTGGGCCTACTGGAATCTCATGCTGGGCCGTTACCCGGCGCCGCCGATGCCACAGCGGCGCTTCGACTAGCGGCAGGCGTCGCGCTCGATCGCCGCCTGGGTGCGGCGCATCGCGGCCTTGAGCTGCTCGGTGTCGCGGGCGCCGACCGAGGAGCCGCCGGTGATGTCGGCGACGCATTGCAGGCGCGAGACGCCGACGACGTCGATGACGTGCACCTTGACCGAGGGGAAGGCGGCCTTCAGGTCGCGCGCCGCGCCGCACGGATCGCCGCCACAGCCCTCGGCCCCGTCGGTGATCACCACGATCGACTGCGCCGCCGCGACCGCGGGATCGGTCGAGAGCTGCGAGGCGGCGAGCCGCAGCGAGGCGGCCAGCGGCGTGCTGGCGCGCGGCTTCAGCCGGCGCAGCTCCTCGACGATATCGCCGCGCGGCTCGCCCGGGCGTACGTCGACGCCGACCTCGCAGCGCGTCTGGAAGGTGATCAGCCCGATATCGATGTTGGGCGGCATGGCCTCGACCAGGCCCAGCGCCGCGTCGCGCGCATCGTCGATGCGCTTGTGGCCGGGCCCGCGCACCAGCTCCATCGCGTCGCGCTGCGCCTGCGGATCGCCGGAACTCCAGCGCCGTTCCAGCTCGGCGATCTGCTCGGGATTGTCGGTCGGCAGGCCCATGCTGTTGGAGGTGTCGAAGATCACCATCATGCGGCCGCGCTGCGGCGGACGCGTGCACACCACGCGCTCCTCCCCCGGCGTGGTTCCCGATGGTGCCGGGCACGACGAGTATTTGCGCAGGAACTCGCGGCGCAGCGAGGCCAGCGTCGCGCGCAGCTTTTCGCCCTGCGTTGCCAGGCGATCGAGCTCCCCTCGGAGCACGACCGTCACCGGCCTGCCGCGTCGCGAGTCGTCGGCGACGATCACCGACGTGGGCGGCATGAAGCGCGCGAGGATCCAGGTGGTGCCCAGCCCCGCCAGGAACGCCGCGAGCCCGGCGGCGATCAGCCACCAGGGGAAGGCGCCGCGCCTTCTGTCCTCGCGTGGCGCTTCCTCGATCGGCGGCGCCGGCGGCGGTGTCTCGACAGGGTCGTTGGCCGCCGCGGCGACCGGCAGCGCGACCTTCACCGCCGGCCGCGTGTCGTCGTGGCCCCAGGCGACCAGCACCGGCTGGTCGCCGACCCGGTACAGGAAGGCGTCGTCGGCGGGCCGCCGCGCCGCCAGCCTGAGATGGCGGCCGGCGGCCTGCGCGCCGCTCGCCTTCGCCGCCTCGAGCTGACCGCCCAGCCGGTCGATGTCGGCCAGCAGGGCATCGACCTCGGCACGCAGCGCCGCGAGCCCGGCCTCGTCCATCGACGCCGCGGCGATGGGCGTGCCCGGTGCGGCCGAGTACCAGTCGGTGACGTCGGCGCCGGGCCGTCGCTCGGGTTCGGCCAGCAGGAACGCATGGCGCCGACCCAGCCGGCGCTCGATCACGGCACGGATCTGCTCCTGCCGGTCGTGCAGCGGATGTCCATCGACGCCCAGCGGCAGGACCGCTGCGCTGGTCGCGGTGATCAGCCTCTCTCGCTGTTCCATGCCCCCGCCGCCCCCGGCTCGCGGTCCCCGCGGGCGATCATGCCTGTTCGCAGGCGACCTTCAAAGAGCAGCGGCCTTCAATTCCCCGTCACGCTCGCCTATATTGGTGCTGCCGGGCAACCGGCTATGGCGATAAACGCTGCGTAAAATAGGCGGCTCGGACCCGGGGGCAGTACCCGGCGCCTCCACCATGAGGGGGCGAAACAGGATCGACGGACGCAGTAAAGGCGTAGTTTTCGCTCGGCATGGTACCGCCGTTACCGGGCCAAACCAGAAGTGCCAACGATAACGACGTTGCACTCGCTGCTGCCGCCTAAACAGCGGACGTAAGCGCGGTTCGGAGGGGCACCGGGCAACAGAAGCCCCTCCACTCAATCCAGTCGCCACGCCTTCTCACCGCTTCGCCACCGCGCCGCCTCACGGCCGGCGCAGTCCTGATGTTCCGTAGCGCCCGGCGTAAGCGTATGGTCACACAGGATGAGTGAGACGCCGGAAGGAGGCGGGCCCAATGGCGGGCGGTCGACTGGTCGCGCTGCCGACGGGCTACAAGGTCGGCCGCTATACCCTGAATGCGGTGCTGGGCGAGGGCGGCTTCGGAATCACCTACCGGGCGCGCGACGAGGCGTTGCGCCGCGACGTCGCCGTCAAGGAATACCTGCCGGCCGACGTGGCGGTGCGCCAGGACGACACCACGATCCGCCCCCGCTCGGACTCCGATACGCAGCTCTATCACTGGGGCCTGCA
Organism: Reyranellaceae bacterium; assembly: GCA_050183765.1. GTDB lineage: Bacteria > Pseudomonadota > Alphaproteobacteria > Reyranellales > Reyranellaceae > JAFAZJ01. The sequence continues at coordinate 21,325 of JBFXAZ010000049.1, forward strand.
GCGCTTCGTCGACGAGGCGCGCACGCTCGCGGCCATGAACGCGCCGAACATCGTGTCGGTGCACGACTTCATGGAGACCAACGGCACCGGCTACATGGTGATGGAGCTGATCGAGGGGCGCAGCCTGGCGTTCATTCTCGATCGCGACGGCCCCCTGCCGGCCGACCGGCTGCTTCCGATCACCCGGCAATTGCTGGCCGGGCTGGAGGCGGTCCACGCGCGCGGCTACCTGCATCGCGACATCAAGCCCGGCAACATCCTGATCCGCCCCGACGGCCAGCCCGTGCTGGTCGATTTCGGCGCCGCGCGCGTCAGCCGGCGCAGCGGCACCCACGCCATGACCAGCGTGTACACGCCCGGTTACGCACCCGCCGAGCAATACGCCGCCGATGGCGAGCAGGGTCCGTGGACCGACATCTACGCCCTGGCGGCGACGCTCTACGAGGCGATCACCGGCTGGCCGCCGCCCGACGCCACGACCCGCCTGCTCAGCGACCGCATGGTGCCGGCCGCCCAGGCGACGGCGACCAAGTATCCGGCCTCCTTCCTGGCCGGCATCGACGCCGGGCTGGGCCTGCGCAAGGAGGATCGCCCGCACTCGGTGGCGGCGTGGCGCGCCATGCTGTTCGACGAGCCGATGCCGGCCGACCCCGGCCTGATGGAGACCCGCATCGACTTCCCCACGGTGGTCGCCGCCCCGCGCCCGAGCCGGCCGGGCGCGGCGGCGATGCCGCGGGCGTCGCAGCCCGGGGCCGCACCCTCGATGCGGCCGCCGCCGCCGCCCTTGCCGTCGCAGCGTCAGCCCTCGATCCGCGACGCGGCGAACCGCGAACCCTCGGTGCGCCAACCCTCGGTGCGCGAGAAATCGCCCAGCCGGGTGACGCCGCGCGACGAGAAGCCGGCCAGGCGCGCGCGCTGGCCGCTGATCCTCGCCGGGCTGGCGATCCTGCTGCTGGGCGCCGGCGGGGGCCTGCTGGCCAGCGGCGGGTTCGGGTTGTTCGACGGCGCGGAGCAGCGCCGCCTGGAGGCCGAGCGCCGCGCCGCCGAGGAGCGCCGCAAGGCGGAGCTCGCCGCCGAGGAAGCCCGCCGCCGCGCCGACGAGGAAGCCCGCGCCAAGGCCGCGGCCGACGAGGCCGAGCGCCGTCGCATCGAGGAGGAAGCCGCCCGCAAGCGCGCCGACGAGGAAGCCGCACGGGCCCGCGCCGAAGAGGAAGCCAGGCGGCGCGCCGCCGACCAGGAAGCGGCGCGCGCGCGCGCAGCGGAGGAAGAGGCGCGCCGCAAGGCGGCGGCCGAGCAGGAGGCCAAGCGCCGCGCCGCCATTGAGGAGGCGCAGCGCCGCGCTGCCGAGGAGGCCCGGCGCAAGGCCGATGCGGAGGCGCGCGCGAAGGTGGCCGCCGAGGAAGCCAGGCGGCGTGCGGTCGAGGAGGAAGCCCGTCGCCAGGCCGCCGCCGAGGCAGCCAGGCGCCGGACCGACGAAGAGGCGCGCGCGCGGGCCGCCGCCGAGGAAGCCAGGCGGCGCGCCGCCGCCGAGGCGGAACGCCGCCGGCGCGAGGAGGCCGCGCGCAAGCCGCCGCCGACCTTGCACGCCGGCGACGGACGATGGTCGGCGACGGCCTCGATCCAGACCCACGCGCGCGATCGCGTCTGCTCCGCCTCGTTCACCATCTCGGGCGTGGCCAGCAACGGCGTGCTGCAGGCGAGCACGACCTATGGCGGTCCGATGGTGATCCGCATCGGCGACGACGGGCTGAAGGCCGTCAGCATCAGCTACGACGGCCGGCCGGTGCGGACCTATTGGGGCAATATGCGCAGCACCCTGGTGGAATTCCTCGACGGCTGCATCTATCGGATCGCCTGGACGAAGCAGTGACGGCGGGTTGACAGGGGCGCGGCGCGCGGCCAAGTCTGCGACCAGAGGTCCGACGGAAGAATGGCTGACAAGCTGCAATACGATGCGCTGGTCGACGACGCGTTGCGTTCGGTCGTCCGCCGCGTGCTGACGATGATCGCCAGCGACGGTCTGCCCGGCGCGCACCACTTCTACATCAGCTTCCGCACGACGGCGCCCGGGGTGCAGATGCCCGAGTATCTGCGCGAGAAATATCCCGACGACATGACCATCGTGCTGCAGCACCAGTACTGGGATCTCACGGTCGGCGAGGAGTCCTTCGAGGTCACCGTGAGCTTCAACAAGCGCAACGAGCGGCTGAAGGTGCCGTTCGCCGCGATGGTGGCTTTCGTCGACCCCTCGGTGCGCTTCGGCCTGCAGTTCGAGAAGCGCGATCAGCCCGCCAGCCAGCTGCCGGCGCCCGAGACGCTGCCGGCCCTGGCCGGCCCGCCCGACGCCGACGCGGCGTCACCGGACGGCAGCGCCGCGGCGTCCGACAAGGACTCGCTGCACGTCACGGCCGAGGACATGAAGGACGACAAGCCGGCCAAGGACAGCGACACCAAGGTCGTCGCGCTCGACGCCTTCCGCAAGAAGTAGGATCGCCGGCAGGCTCAGCCGCGCCGCGGCGCCGGCGCCATGGCGATCACCTCGTAGGGGATCCGCTCCGCCTCGCAGCGCTCGACGATGCGGCGCACCACGGCGATATGCGCCGACAGGAACGGCATCCCGGCGCGCCGCGCGTCGGCGTCGTCGCGCGCCAGCCGCACGCTCACCGGATCGAGCGGCCGGCCGGTCTCCTCGGCGTTGGTCCTGAGCCGGCGGATCAGGCGCATCGCCTGCTCGGCGGCCCGGTCCTGCGCCTTGCACAGATTGAAGAGGCGCAGCCAGTGCTGCGGCGAGGGCAGGAAGGCCTCGCCATCGGGCCCCGCCTCGCCGCCCAGCCAGCGCCGCACCGTGCGCTCCTGCGCGCCGACGATGCGCGCGACCTCCGTCTGGCTCAGCCCGATCCGCGACAGCATGACCCTGACGTTCTCGGGCGTGAGATCGGACATGATGCGTCTCCATCGGAGGTCGGTCGACATGCGCCCACCTTGCCATCACTCTAGCATGGCGCGCAGAGCGGGAGTGCCATCGCGATGCAGGGGTATCTGATCGTGTTCATTGGCGGCGGCATCGGCGCCGCCCTGCGCCACGGCGTGAACATCGCGGGCATGCGGCTGCTCGGTCCCGGCTTTCCCTGGGGGACGCTGACCGTCAACGTCGTGGGCTCGATGGCGATGGGGCTGCTGGCCGCGTGGTTCGCCTTCAAGGGCGCCTCGACCGACCACTGGCGCCTCTTGCTCACGACCGGCGTCCTCGGCGGGTTCACCACCTTCTCCGCCTTCTCGCTCGACACCGCGGTCATGGTCGAGCGCCACGACTACGCGATTGCCGCGCTCTATGTCGCCGTCTCCGTCCTGTGCTCGATCGGCGCCCTTTTCGTCGGGCTGTGGCTGACACGCGCGGCCATTGCCTAGGCGGGCCGGCGCGTGTAGGCAACGGCCACCCCGGAGGGCGCGATGGTCGATTTCGTTTACCAGGACATGTTTCCGCTCGGCGAGGATGCCACGCCGTACCGCAAGCTGACGTCGGATTACGTCGGCACCACGAAGCTCAACGGCACCGAAGTGCTGACCGTGGATCCCGAGGCGATCACCACGCTGACGGCCGCCGCCTTCCACGACATCTCGCACCTGCTGCGGCCGGGACACCTCAAGCAGCTGTCGTCGATCCTCGATGACCCCGAGGCCACGACCAATGACAAGTACGTGGCGCTGGAGCTGCTGAAGAACGCCAACATCTCGGCCGGCGGCGTGCTGCCGATGTGCCAGGACACCGGCACCGCCATCGTCATGGGCAAGAAGGGCCAGCGCGTCTGGACCGGCGGCGGCGACGAGGCGGCGATCGCCAGGGGCGTGTTCAAGACCTACACCGAGACCAACCTGCGCTATTCGCAGGTGGCGCCGCTCTCGATGTTCAAGGAGGCGCAGACCGGCACCAACCTGCCCGCCCAGATCGAGATCTACGCCACCGAAGGCGATGCCTACAAATTCCTGTTCATCGCCAAGGGCGGCGGCTCGGCCAACAAGAGCTATCTCTACCAGCAGACGCCGGCGGTTTTGAATGAGACCTCGCTGCTGAAGTTCCTCGACACCCAGATCCGTACGCTGGGTACGGCGGCCTGCCCGCCCTACCACCTCGCCATCGTCATCGGCGGCACCTCGGCGGAGCTGAACCTCAAGACGGTGAAGCTCGCCTCGACGCGCTACCTCGACAACCTGCCGGGCGAGGGCAACCAGCACGGTGTCGCCATCCGCGACCGCGAGATGGAGCGGAAGGTGCTCGATCTCACGCGCAAGATGGGCATCGGCGCGCAGTTCGGCGGCAAGTATTTCTGCCACGACGTGCGCGTGATTCGGCTGGCGCGCCATGGCGCCTCGGTGCCGATCGGCATGGGCGTCTCCTGCTCCGCCGACCGCCAGGCCATGGGCAAGATCACCAGGGACGGCGTCTATCTCGAGCAGCTCGAGACCAACCCGGCGCAGTACCTGCCGGAGGTCGAGCCAACGCAACTCTCCGGCGACGTCGTGCCGGTCGATCTCAACAAGGGCATGGCGCACACGCTGGCGACGCTGACGAAGCATCCGGTGAAGACCCGCGTCAGCCTCAGCGGTACCCTGATCGTCGCGCGCGACTCCGCGCATGCGAAGCTCAAGGAGCGGCTCGATGCCGGCCAGGGCCTGCCGCAGTACTTCAAGGATTTCCCGGTCTACTACGCCGGCCCGGCCAAGACGCCGACGGGCATGGCCTCGGGCTCATTCGGCCCGACCACGGCCGGCCGCATGGACTCGTACGTCGACCTGTTCCAGGCCGCAGGCGGCTCGATGGTCATGCTGGCCAAGGGCAACCGCAGCCAGCAGGTCGTCGACGCCTGCAAGAAGCACAAGGGCTTCTATCTCGGCTCGATCGGCGGGCCGGCCGCGATCCTGGCCAAGAACAACATCCGCAAGGTCGAGGTGCTGGAGTATCCCGAGCTCGGCATGGAGGCGATCTGGCGCATCGAGGTCGAGAACTTCCCGGCCTTCATCGTCACCGACGACAAGGGCAACGACTTCTTCAGCGAGCTGAAGATCTAGGGGTCGTTCCTTCTCCCCGCGCAGGCGGGGAGAAGGTGCCCGAAGGGCGGATGAGGGGCTTTGCAGAGGCTCGACAGCGTCGACGCTAGTCGCTGCACGAGAAGCCCCTCATCCGCCTCGCTGTCGCTCGGCACCTTCTCCCCGCCTGCGCGGGGAGAAGGAGATAAGGCCATCTGCGATTGCCCTGCCCCGTCCGAAGGAGGGCGTTCCACGCGACATCGTTGGCGTCGCACTGGCGCGCTGAACCGGCTAGCCTTTCGGGCACAATCTGCCCGGGGAAACGCCTGACATGCTCGCCGACCGCTACGGACTGCCGATCAGCACCGACTCCGCCACGGCGCGCGACGCCTATATCGCCGGCGTCGACTGCGTGCTCTCGGCGGCGCATGGCGCGGAGGCGCATCTGTCGCGCGCGCTGATGGCGCAGCCCGATCTTGCCGTCGCGCATGCCGCCCTGGCGCGCGCGCACTTCCTGATGGCCAACGTCGCCGAGGCGCGCGCCTCGATCGCCAGGGCGCGCGAGCACGCCGCCAAGGCCACGCCGCGCGAGCAGGCGCATGTCGACATCCTGTGCACGGCGATGGAGGGCAAGCCGGTCGAGGCGCTGGCGGCGACGCGCACCCATCTCGCCGAGCATCCGCGCGACGCCATGGTCGCGGCGCCGGCGACCGGCGTGTTCGGCCTGATCGGCTTTTCCGGCCGGCGCGATCGCGAACCCGAGCAGGTCGAGTTCCTCGAGATCCTGCGCCGCCACCTGCAGGACGACTGGTGGTACCAGTCCGTGCTCGCCTTCGCGCTGGAAGAGGTCGGCCGGCTCGACGAGGCGCAGGCGCTGATCGAGCGCAGCATGGCGACCAATCCGAAGAATGCGCACGGCGCGCACATCAAGGCGCATGTGCTCTACGAGATGGGCGAGGATCGCACGGCGCTCGACTATCTCGACAGGTGGCTGCCCGATTACCCGCGCGAAGGGCTGATGCACTGCCACATCTCCTGGCACGTGGCGATGTTCGCGCTGACCCTGGGCCAGACCGAGCGCGCCTGGCAGATGTACGAGACCGGCGTGCGCCCCGGCGGCGCCTGGGGCCCGGCGCTCAACGTCGCCACCGACGCGCCGGCCTTTCTGTGGCGCGCCGAGCTCGCCGGCCAGCCGCGCCGCGAGGACGACTGGCGAGCGATCCGCGACTACGCGCTGAAGTCGTTCCCCAAGGCGGGCATCGCCTTCGTCGATGTCCACCGCGCGCTGGCCTGCGTCGCGGCGGGCGACAGCGATGGCCTCGCCGCCATCGCCGCCGACCTCAAGCAGCGCGTCGAGGCCGGCCGCTCGGTCACCGGCGACGTCGTGCCGAGGCTCGCCGCCGGGCTCGAGGCCTATGGCCGCGGCGACTGGAAAGGCGCGATCGCGATTCTCGAGCCGGTGCTGGTCGAGACCGTGCGCATCGGCGGCAGCCGCGCCCAGCGCGACCTGATCGAGAACACGCTGCTGGCGGCCTATCTCAAGGACGGACGCCCCGCCGTGGCGCGCTTCCTGGTCGAGCACCGCGTCGACCGCCACCCTTCCACCCCGGTCGCCGGCCTGGCCTAGACGCCGGCGAAAGGCGCGCCCGTGTACGTCGTGCCCGACAGCGTCAAGCAGGATCCGCGGCGACGCTGGGCGTTGCCCGACCGCATCTTCTTCGCCTGCGGCGCCTGCCACATCCTGGCCTATGCCTTCCTGGCCGCGCATCAGCATCGCGGCTTCGACGCGATCTGGATGAAGCCGGCCGAAGGCTACATCGGCAACCACATCGTCGTCGCGCGCGACGGGCTCGCGTTCGACTATCACGGCTGGTCGCCCCTGCGGCGCCTGCTCGACCACGCCCATGGCAAGGCGAATCGCTGGTGGCCCGGATGGCGAGCCGAGCTCGTTGCGGTGCCAGCCGCTGTCCTGGTATCGGAGCAAGGCTCGAAGGCGTTCGGTGCCCGTCACGGCGGCAAGCTGTGGCTGCGCGAGCCGCGGCAGTTCCTGCACGATCCCCTGCCGCGCGCCCGCGCCTTCATCGCGCGGCATGCGCGGCCCGACATCTGACGCAAGAGGAGTCCCCCCGATGCAGCTCTGGACGACGACGGTCGCCTCACCGCGCGGTACGATGCGCGTGGCGCAGCAGGCCGAGGCAGCGGGATGGGATGGCCTGCTTGTCGTGGACTCGCAGAACCTCTCCGGCGATCCCTACGTCGCGCTCGCGATGGCCGCGACGGTGACGACCCGGCTGGGGCTGGGCACCGGCGTCACCAACTCCGTGACGCGCCATGCCGCCGTCACCGCCAACTCGATCACCTCGGTGAACCGCATCGCGCAGGGTCGCGCCGTGCTCGGCATCGGCCGCGGCGATTCCGCGCTCGCCCATCTCGGCCGCGCGCCGGCGAAGCTGGGCCAGTTCGAGCGCTACCTGCGGCAGCTGCAGACCTATCTGCGCGGCGAGGCGGTGCCGTTCGACGAGATCGACATCCCGCTCGATGTCGCGCCACCGATGTCGGCGCTGGAGCTCGCCAACGCGCCCTCGGCCAGCCGCATCGCCTGGATCGCCGAGGGCGCCAAGGTGCCGGTCGAGGTCGCCGCCAGCGGACCCAGGGTGATCGCGATCTCCGCCCTGCAAGCCGATCGCATCATGTTCACCCTGGGCGCCGACGTCGACCGCATCGCCTGGGGCATCGAGCTGGCGCGCAAGACGCGCAAGGACGCCGGGCTTGATCCCGACGGCATCACCTACGGCGCCTACGTCAACGCCGGCTGCCACAGCGACGTCGCGGTCGCGCGCAGCCTGGTGCGCGGCGGGCTAACCACCTTCGCGCGCTTCTCGGTGATGCACGGCAAGACCAGCGGCCCGCTCAGCGGCAAGGACCGCGACGTGCTCAACAACCTGCGCAATGCCTACGACATGCGCGCCCACACGCGCGGCGACTCGCAGCAGGCCACGACGCTCACCGACGAGTTCATCGACCGCTTCGCCATCGCCGGCCCGCCGGAGACCTGCGTGAAACGCTTCGAGGCGCTGGCGAAGCTCGGGCTGGAGCGCATCGCCACCTCGGGCGCCACGCGCGGCGCCGATCCGACCGAGGCCGCCGTCGGTCGCGCGCTGTTCGAGAAGGAAGTGCTGCCGGCGGTGCGTGCGGCCTAGACGCGCTCGACGCGCGGCGTGCCGAACAGGCCGTGCGGGCGCAGCACCAGCACGAGGACCAGCACGAGCCACGCGGCGACGGTGCTGAAGCCGGGGTCGAGATAACCCGCGGCGAGGCTTTCCAGCACGCCCACCAGCATCGCGCCGACGATGGTGCCGGGAATGCTGTCGAGGCCGCCGATGATGACGATCGGGAACACCTTCAGCCCGACCAGCGCCACGCTGAAGCCGCCGCCGGAAACGAAGGTCCACAGCGTGCCGGCGACGACGCAGATCATCGCCATCGCCACCCAGGCCAGCGCGACGTAGCGTTGCACGTCGATGCCCGAAGCCATCGCCGCCGCGCGATCCTCGGCGATGGCGCGCAGCGCCACGCCGGTGCGGCTGCGATGGTGGAACCACGCCACGGCCGCGACGCAAAGCGCGGCGATGATCGCCGCGGCCAGCCGGTCGGTGGCGATCCGCAGGATCCCGGTATCGATCGGCGCGCGGTCGATCGGCAGCTCGATCTCGCGCGACACGCCGCCCAGCAGGATCGTGCCGCCGCTTCGGATCAGCGCGCCCAGGCCCAGGGTCGCCATGATCAGCGAGATCAGCGGCGCGCCGAGCAGGCGGCGCAGCACCAGGCGGCTGAACAGCAGCGCCAGCGCCGCCATGCCCGCCGCCGCCAATGCCAAGGCGCCGGCCAGGCCGAGTCCCAGACCGTGCAGGCCGAAGGCCACCAGCAGCGCGCCCAGCATGACGCATTCGCCCAGCGCGAAATTGATGATCCGCGCGGCCTTGTAGACGACGACGAAGGCCAGCGCGATCAGTGCGTAGATCGATCCGGCCAGAATGCCGTCAATGAAGAGCGCGGCGAAAAACGACACGATACTCGACTGTCAGGCAAATCCTCCCGAGAGTCGAGATCGCCTACGCGCTGGCTGATCAGTCGCCGGCTTTCTTCAACCTGGGCTTGGCATCGATCAGCCGCTGGGCGCACAGCTCGCTGGCACCGGAGATCGCACCGTCCACGCCGTCGATCTTCAGCCAGCCGCCCTTGACGATGTAGTCGTCGCGCTTCCACGAGTCAGTGCCCTTCAAGGTCGCCAGGTTGGCGGCTTGATCGGGGCTGGCGTCGAAGCGAGTCACGCAGATCGTCGCCGCCATGTCGGCACGCGCCTCGTGGCTGGCCTGTGCGACCGCCTTGCGTGCCGAGGACGCGGTCATCCAGCCGCCCCAGGTGAACCCCAGGATCAGCGTCGCCGCGATGCAGCCCGCGCACGACCAGAAGATCATTGTTTTCGACCCGCGATAGGTCTCGAATTGTCGCCCGAAACTCTTGTTGTCTGCCATGAAGCCGCTCCTTTGTTGCTTGTTGGAAGCAAACAGCGCAATCGGCTCATGGGACGATCATCGGCCACGGGCTCCCTTGATTGAACATGGGCACTGAACCGGCGATCACAAGCGATAATGTCGACGAAGACTTGCCTAGGCTGCGGCGTCGGCGTCGATCAGCAGCATCAGCACGCCAAATGAGCGTTCGCGCAGATCGACAACGCACCAACCATGCGCATCACGGCGTAACCTGAGCGACGGCCTTAGCACGCGACTTGCACCACAGGGCGTGCAAGCGCCAGTCAGCAGGCGCAGGATGGCGCATAGCACCGCCAACCCGAGGAGAAGCCCCATGCGACTGAAGGTTGGCTACGAGCTGATCTACGAGTGTCCGCAACCGACGCCAATGATCCTAACCCTGAACGTCCACCATTCGCGCGTCGCCGACCTCGTGGTGCCCGACCTCCTTCACACCGCGCCCGTTATCGAGGTGCGGCCCTATCATGACGGCTTCGGCAATTGGTGTTCGCGCCTGACGTTGCCGGCCGGCCGCACGGCGCTGTGGTCGAACGCTGTCGTGAACGACACCGGCCTCGCCGATGAGGTGGCACCGTGGGCGCGTCAGCAGGCCGTCCAGGATCTGCCCGACGAAGCACTGGTGTTCCTGCTGGGCAGCCGCTACTGCGAAACCGACAAGCTCTCGCAGACGGCATGGGACCTCTTCGGCAAGACACCTCTGGGCTGGCCACGCATCCAGGCAGTCTGCGATTTCGTCCATCGCCACATCACCTTCGGCTACCAGCACGGCCGATCGTCGAAATCGGCGATGGACGCCTTCACCGAGCGCACCGGTGTGTGCCGCGATTTCGCCCACCTCGCCATAGCATTCTGCCGCTGCATGAACATCCCGGCGCGCTACTGCACCGGCTACCTCAGCGATGTCGGCGAGCCGCCTCCTTATGCACCGATGGATTTCGCCGCGTGGTTCGAGGCCTGGCTCGACGGCCGCTGGTACATGTTCGATCCGCGCAACAACATCCCGCGCAAAGGCCGTGTCCTGATCGCCCGCGGCCGCGATGCGGCCGACGTGCCGATCAGCAACGCCTTCGGCGTCAACACACTGACCAGCTTCAAGGTATGGACCGAGGAGATGCCGCCGCTGGCGGCATGACAAGCGGAGACGGCATGAACCTCGCCAAGAACCACATCGACGTCGGCCTGTTCAGCAACCGGCGCGACGAGCATCTCGCCTTCTGGCAGGGCCCGGTCGGCCTGCCCTACGACCATCTCGGCAAGCTGGGCGGCGGCATGCAGCAGCATCGCCACCACATGAACGGCTCGATCCTCAAGATGAACCACGCGCGCGATCCGCTGCCGCAGCTGCCGCCGTCGGGCATCGTCGAGGTGCTGATCGCGCGCGACGGTCTGGACGGGCCGCGCCACCTGATCGATCCCGACGGCAATCGCGTCACGCTCGTGCCCAAGGGCTGCGAAGGCGTGGTCGGCATCGGCGTCGTGCTGCGCGTCAACAATCGCGACGCGACCGATCATTTCTATCGCCACGCCATGCAGTTCGAGGCCGCCGGACGCGGCGTCTATCGCTGCGGCGACTCGCTGGTGATCGTCGGCGAGGAGGGCAAGGTCGAGAAGAGCAAGGAGTGGCGCGCGCCGGGCTACCGCTACACCACGGTGCAGATCTGGGATGCGGCGAAGGAGCACGACGGCATCCTGGCGCGCGGCGGGGAAGAAGGCGCGCCACTGCGCGTGCTCGGCGAGACCGTGCGCTATTCGTTCGTACGTGATCCTGACGGCAACTTCATCGAGATCTCCCAGCGTGCCTCCCTCACGGGCGGACATTTGTAAATTCTGGCTAGACTGGCTAGAATTTGGTGATGGCCCGCAAGCTCTCCGAACCGCGCCGCCCGCGCAAGCCCCGCGGCCTCGCCGAACCAAAGGCGCGGCCGTTCAAAGCCGCGCCTGCGACGTGGCAGCTCCAGCATGCCAAGAATCGCTTCAGCGAGCTGGTCGAAGCGGCCTTGCGCAAGGGACCGCAGGAAGTGACGCGTCACGGCAAGCCGGCGGTCGTCGTCGTGTCGAAGCAGGAGTACGATCGGCTCACTGGCGCGAACGCCAGGCCGCAGCGGACCTTCATCGACTTCATACTCAACGGGCCGAAGATCGATGGCTTTGACGAAGTAATGGAAGAGGTCATGCGCGAGAACCGGCAGATGCCGGATTCCAGCTTCGATCCCGACCGCGATCTCGATCCTGACTGATGTACCTGCTGGATACGGTCTCATTGTCGCAAGCCGTCAAGCGACGGCCAGACCCTCGCTACGTCGAATGGTTCGCGCAGCAGGACAACCAGTCGCTGTTCGTCAGTGTTCTCACGCTGGGTGAGGTCCAGAAAGGAATCGAAAGCCAGCTTGGTCGCGATCCGCACCACGCCCGAGAACTGGAATCGTGGCTTGTAGGCTCACGATCTGTATTTGCTGGCAGGATCCTGGACGTAACCGAGGCCATCGCGTTGCGCTGGGGCGGCATCGCCGCGAGAAGACCGACCCCACCGGCGATCGACGCGTTGATCGCCGCGACGGCGTTGGTTCACGGCTTTGCCGTTGTCACGCGCAACGTGCGGGACTTCGAGCGGATCGGTGTGGCGGTCGTCAATCCTTTCGCCTGACGCTCACCCGTTCGCCGCAGCCTGCTTCTTGGCGCGCTTGCGGTCCTCGGGCTGCAGCAGGCGCTTGCGCAGGCGGATCGCCTTGGGGGTGATCTCGACCAGCTCGTCTTCCTCGACATAGGTGATGGCCTGCTCGAGGCTCATCCTGCGCGGCGGGGTGAGCCGCACCGCCTCGTCCTTCGACGTCGTGCGGATGTTGGTGAGCTGCTTGCCCTTCAGCGGATTGACCTCGAGGTCGCTGTCGCGCGTGTGCTCGCCGATGATCATGCCCTCGTAGACCTGCGTGCCCGGATCGATGAACATCGGCCCGCGATCCTCCAGGTTCCACAGCGCGTAGGCCACCGCCTCGCCCATGCCGTTGGCGATCAGCACGCCCTTGGAGCGGCCGCCGATCGGGCCGCGATGCGGGCCGTAGCTGTGGAACAGCCGGTTCATCACGCCGGTGCCGCGGGTGTCGGTGAGGAACTCGCCGTGATAGCCGATCAGGCCGCGCGAGGGCGCGTGGAAGACGATGCGCACCTTGCCGGCGCCGCTGGGCCGCATCTCGGTCATCTCGGCGCGGCGCTGCGAGAGCTTGTCGACCACGACGCCGGAGAACTGCTCGTCGACGTCGACCACGACCTCCTCGATCGGCTCCATCTGCTGGCCGGTCTGCGGATCGGCGCGGAACAGCACGCGCGGGCGGCTGATGGCCAGCTCGAAGCCCTCGCGGCGCATGGTCTCGATCAGCACGCCGAGCTGAAGCTCGCCGCGCCCGGCGACCTCGTAGGCGTCGGCGTTCTCGGTCTCGCGCACGCGGATGGCGACGTTGCCCTCGGACTCGCGGAACAGCCGCGCGCGGATCATGCGGCTGGTGACCTTGTCGCCCTCGCGGCCAGCCAGCGGCGAATCGTTGACCGAGAAGGTCATGGCGAGGGTCGGCGGATCGATCGGCTGCGCCTCGATCGGCTTCTCGACGACGAGATCGCAGATCGTGTCGGCGACGGTCGCGGTCTTGAAGCCGGCGAAGGCGACGATGTCGCCCGCCTCGGCGCTCTCGACGCCGGTGCGCTCCAGGCCGCGGAAGGCCAGCAGCTTGGTGATGCGCGTTTGCTCGATCACGCTGCCGGTGCGCGACAGCGCCTTCACCGTCGCATTGGATTTCACCGCGCCGCTGAGGATGCGGCCGGTCAGCACGCGGCCGAGGAAGGAATCGTACTCCAAGGTCGTCACCAGCATGCGGAACGGCGCGTCGGCCTCGACCTTCGGCGCCGGCACGTGCCCGACGACCAGGTCGAACAGCGGCGACAGGTCCTGGCGCGCGCCGTTCAGCTCGGGATCGGCCCAGCCCTGGCGGCCCGAGGCGTAGAGCGTCGGGAAATCAAGCTGCTGGTCGTTGGCGTCGAGGGCTACGAACAGATCGAAGATCTCGTTGAGCACCTCGTCGGGCCGCGCGTCGGGCCGGTCGATCTTGTTGATCACCACGATCGGCCGCAGGCCCAGGCGCAGCGCCTTGCCGGTGACGAACTTGGTCTGCGGCAGCACGCCCTCGGCGGCGTCGACCAGCACCACCACGCCGTCGACCATCGACAGGATGCGCTCGACCTCGCCGCCGAAATCGGCGTGGCCCGGCGTGTCGACGATGTTGATGCGCGTGTCCTTCCACACCACCGAAGTGCACTTGGCGAGGATGGTGATGCCGCGCTCGCGCTCCAGGTCGTTGGAGTCCAGCGCCCGCTCGGCGACCTGCTGGTTGTCGCGGAAGGTCCCGCTCTGGCGCAGCAACGCATCCACCAGGGTCGTCTTGCCATGGTCGACGTGCGCGATGATCGCGATGTTGCGGAGGTTCATTGGTACGCTTTCGGGCGGGGGCGGATGGGGCTTATACGGATATTGCTGCGCCGCAGCAAGTCAGGTTCCGGGCGAGCGCTGCCGGATCAACGCCACAAGGTCCGGGGGGATTCCGTTTGGTACCGGTGTGGTACAGAACGCGACACAAAGCATCAATTGAGAAAGAGTTAATGACACTTTGATGCAAGTTCCTGCAAAATTAAGACAATACTGCTGACGAATCGAGTCGCTTTCCCCAGAGCTTTGCGGCATACAACGTGCTTGCGACCTTGGGCGGGCGGGACCCGTGGTCGCTCGTCTCCCGACGACCGAGCACTGTAGCAGGGATGATCGCGATGGCTCTGCCACCGAGACAGGGGCTTTACGACCCCACAAACGAGCACGATTCGTGCGGCGTCGGCTTTGTGGCCAACATCAAGGGCCGCAAATCGCACGAGATCATCCGTCAGGGCCTGCAGATCCTCGTCAACCTGGATCACCGCGGCGCCGTGGGCGCCGATCCGCTGGTCGGCGACGGCGCCGGCTGCATGATCCAGATGCCCGACAAGCTCTTGCGCGCCTGGGCCAGCCGCACCGGCGTCGCCCTGCCGCCGCCCGGCGACTACGCCGTCGCCATGTGCTTCCTGCCGCAGGACGAGAAGGCGCGCGCCTACGCCGTCAAGCAGTTCGAGCACTTCATCAAGGTCGAGGGCCAGATCCTGCTGGGCTGGCGCGACGTGCCGACCAACCTCGACGGCCTGGGCGCGCGGGTCATCGAGACCATGCCGGTGATCCGCCAGTGCATCATCGGCCGCGGCCCCGGCGTGAAGGACCAGGACGCCTTCGAGCGCAAGATCCTGGTGATCCGCAAGCAGACCCAGAACCCGCTGGCGCGGCTGGAGAAGAAGAAGGGCCTGCCCGGCCTGACGCAGATGTACATGCCGTCGCTGTCGACGCGCACGGTGGTCTACAAGGGCCTGCTGCTCGCCCACCAGGTCGAGAGCTTCTACGAGGACCTGCGCGATCCGCTGACCGAGTCGGCGCTCTGCCTCGTGCACCAGCGCTTCTCGACCAACACCTTCCCGTCGTGGAAGCTGGCGCACCCCTACCGCTTCATCGCCCACAACGGCGAGATCAACACGGTGCGCGGCAACGTCAACTGGATGTACGCGCGCCGCCGGACGCTGGAGTCGGAGCTGCTGGGCGCCGACCTCGACAAGATGTGGCCGCTGATCCCGCACGGCCAGTCGGACACCGCCTGCATCGACAACGCCCTGGAGCTGCTGGTCGCCGGCGGCTTCCCACTGGCGCATGCGATGATGATGCTGATCCCCGAGGCCTGGGCCGGCAATCCGCTGATGGACCAGCAGCGCCGGTCGTTCTACGAGTACCATGCCGCCCTGATGGAGCCGTGGGACGGGCCGGCGTCGATCGCCTTCACCGACGGCCGCCAGATCGGCGCGACGCTCGATCGCAACGGCCTGCGGCCGGCGCGCTACATCGTCACCGACGACGATCAGGTGATCATGGCCTCGGAGTCCGGCGTGCTGCCGATCCCCGAGGAGAAGATCGTCAAGAAGTGGCGCCTGCAGCCCGGCAAGATGCTGCTGATCGACCTCGAGCAGGGCCGCATCATCGACGACGAAGAGATCAAGCGCACCTTGGCCGAGGCCGAGCCCTACGAGCAGTGGCTGAAGGACACGCAGTACAAGCTCGAGGAGCTCGAGGAGCTGCCCGACCAGCCGATGCCGGCGCCGACCAACGATCCGGCCACCCTGCTCGATCGCCAGCAGGCCTTCGGCTACACGCAGGAGGACGTGCAGTTCTTCCTCGAGCCGATGGCGAAGGACGGTGACGATCCGGTGGGCTCGATGGGCACCGACACGCCCATCGCCGTGCTCTCGAGCAAGTCGAAGCTCCTCTACAACTACTTCAAGCAGAACTTCGCGCAGGTCACCAACCCGCCGATCGATCCGATCCGCGAGGAGCTGGTGATGTC
>JBFXAZ010000050.1:0-37065 GCA_050183765.1 Reyranellaceae bacterium
TTGTAGCCGTAGAAGGGCAGGGTGAGGTCCATGAAGAACCGCGAGCGGTCGTCGTAGGTCCCCTTGCGGATGGCGTCGAAGGCCTCGATCGGAAGGCCGCCGGGATTGACCGCGGTCTTCAGCATCTGGGGCGGCACCGCGCCCAGCAGGACGGCCCTGGCGACGCGGCTCGTGCCGTGGCGTCCCATGTATCGCGCGACCTCGCCGCCGCCCGTGGAGTGGCCGACGATGATCATGTCCCTGAGGTCGAGCGCTTCGATCAGCTCGGCCAGGTCGTCGGCGTACTGGTCCATGTGGTTGCCGTCCCAGGTCTGGCTGGAGCGGCCGTGGCTGCGTCGGTCGTGGGCGATGACGCGGTAGCCGCGCTGGGCGAGGAACACCATCTGCGCGTCCCACGCATCGGCGCTCAGTGGCCAGCCGTGCGAGAACAGCACCGGCTGCCCCTTGCCCCAGTCCTTGTAGAAGATGCGGGTGCCGTCCCGCGTCGCGATCGTGCTCATGGTCGTCTCCGATGGGTGCGTATCGAGGGAGGTCAGGCGGCGGCCTTCAGCGGCCGGACATTGCCCGGGCGGGCGTTGCGGACGGCCCACTCGAGCGCGTCGTCGGCCACGCGCTCCCAACCGGGCTCGATGCAGGTCCAGTGCGAGCGGTCGGGGTAGATCTTGAGCGCGGTCGTCGACGGCGCCCGCTTCTGCTTGGCGTACATCGCCCGGGTCATCGACGGTGCGGCGATGCGGTCGATGCCGCCGCCGATCAGCAGCAGCGGCGCGCGTTCGGGATTGTCCCAGCGGATCCAGCCCGCGGCCGCGACGAGGCCGTCCCAGTAGACCTTGCCGGGGGTCGGCACGATGTAGCGGTCGTACATCGCATCGCGATCCTGCGCGGGAACGGTCTGGGCGAAGCGCGTGGCGAAGAACGTCTGCGTCATGGTCATGGCGCGGCGCCAGCTGCCCCACGACAGGAACACCGGGAAGGTCGACTTGATCGTGTCCCAGCCGACCAGCACGCCCGATGTCGGCGCGGGATCGATGGCGACCCCGGCGACGCCCAGGCCGTTGTCGAGCAGGTGCTGCGTGATGGTGCCGCCGAAGGAATGGCCGATGATGATCGGCGACTCCGGCAGCGCGCGGATGAGGTCCGTGTAGTGCCTGAGGATGCGCGCCATGCCGACGTTCCCCAGCTCGGGATCGGGCGTGGCGCGCAGCGCCGCCGGCGTGCGCTCGTCGAGCGGCCAGGACGGCGCGACGACGGTGTAGCCCTTGGCCTCGTAGCGGGCCTTGAAGCCTTCCCAGCTCTGCGCGTTGAGCCAGGCGCCGTGGATCAGGACGATGGTCTTGGACATGACGATTTCTCCTCTTCGATGCGGCAAGGGTCAGGTGTTGCGGATGAAGCTGGCGATTGCGTCCGCGCTCAGCCTGGGGTGCTGATGCTGCGGGCCGTGGCCCGCTTGCGGGAAGGTCAGCAGGTGGAGCGTCGGCAGGGTCTGGTTCAGCGCGTACCAGTTCTCGACCGGGAAGATGATGTCGTGATCGCCGCCGACATGGAGGATCGGGATGGCGGTGCGCTTCATCGCCTCGAGGATCGGCTCGGCAGGAAACATCGGGGTCTTCGGGTCCGTGCCCAGCTTTGCGCGGGCGAAGTCGATCGGCACGGGCACGCTGCGCTCGCTGCGGCGCTGTGCGATGCGCGCCACGGACCGGCGGGCGGCTTCGCGACTCGCCTGCGCGCGCGGCTCGAAGAACAGGATGGTCTCCTCCTCGATGCCGTAGGTCTCCAGGCCGGCGGTGTCGTAGAAGAGCTGCTCGGCCGGCTTGACGTTGGGCCCCGGCGGAACGGTGCCGATTAGCACCGCGTGGGAGAGGCGCCGGGGATGCAGCGCCAGCATCGCCTGGGCCGCCATGCCGCCGATCGACCAGCCGCCGATCACGACGTCGCGCAGCTCGAGCGCCTCGATCAGGTCGCGCGGGTCCTGCACCATCTCGATCGGGTTGTACGTCGGCGTGCCGGTCGACAGGCCGAGCCCGCTGTAGTCGAAGGTGATGACCCGCAGCCCGTTGGCCGCCAGCGCGTCGAGGAACGCCGGATCCCAGTCGTCGAGCGTGCCGCGGAAGCGCGTGCACAGGACGATCGGCTTGCCGGTGCCGATCGAGCGATAGGCCAGCGTGCGGCCCTTGGCTTCGACGAACTGGTTGGGTGCGTCGAGCGCGCCAGAGATTCGTATTGCGATGTTCATGGCTGTCTCCTTCATGCTTCAGTGCGGGGTGGTGGGCGCTATTCGGCCGGCAGCGCGGCGAGCAGTTCGGCGGTGGTGACGATGGCGTGCGCGAAGCTGGGCGCGTTGATGTCGTGGGCGGCGTGCATCGCCTCGTGCGAGAAGGCGGCGGTCGCGTCGCGCACCAGTGTGACGTGGTAGCCGAGCTCGACCGCGAAGCGCGCCGTCGATTCGATGCAGGTGTTGGCGATCAGGCCGATGAGGATGAGGTGGCTGACCCGCTTCTGCTTGAGCAGCATGTCGAGGTCGGTATTGGCGAAGCCGCTGCTGCCCCAATGCTCCTTGACGACGATGTCGCCGTCCCGGGGCGCGAAGTCCGGATGCCACTCCCCGCCCCAGCTGCCCCTGGCGAAGACCTGGAGCTGCGCGCTGCCGCGCTGGTAGGGCGTGGGATGGTCCCAGCCGGCGAAGTCGCCGGGCTCCGCGCGGTGATGCGGCACGATGAAGACCGGCAGATGCGCCTTGCGCGAGGCGGCGACGACGGCCCGGAGATTGGCATGCAGTCCGACGCTATGGGCGACCTCGGCGAGCCGCGGCCACAGCTTGCCGCCCTCGGC
Organism: Reyranellaceae bacterium; assembly: GCA_050183765.1. GTDB lineage: Bacteria > Pseudomonadota > Alphaproteobacteria > Reyranellales > Reyranellaceae > JAFAZJ01. The sequence continues at coordinate 2,830 of JBFXAZ010000050.1, forward strand.
GAGGAAGTCGTTGTAGGGATCGACGAACAGCAGGGCCGTGCAGTCGCTCGCGTAGCCCTCGATCGTTGCCTGCCGTGCCGCCATCCCGTCCTCCATCGCGTCGATGGTGGGAAGGATGCCGATGGGACGCGGCCGCAACCATTGTACGCAGGGTTGCGCGCCTCACACGTTGGTATGATCAGTCGGCGACGGGCAGGGAGAAGGTGAAGCGGGCGCCGCCATGGACGCCGTTGGCGGCGGTGATGCGTCCGCCATGCGCCTCGATGATCGATCGGCAGATGGGCAGGCCCATTCCCATGCCGCCTTCCTTGGTGGTGAAAAAGCTCTCGAACAGGCGGCTGAAATCGGCGGCGGGGATGCCGGGACCGGTGTCCTCCACGGCACAGACGACGGCGTTGCACTCGCGAAGGGTGCGCAGGACGAGGCGGCGCTCGGTGCTCTGTGACATCGCCTGCATGGCATTGACCGCGAGGTTGACGATGACCTGCTGCAGCTGCGTGCGATCGGCCAGCACCGGCGGCGCGCTGTCGAGCGGATGATGGGTGATCGTGACGCCGCGCGACTGCGCCTCGTGACGCAGGAACGTAATGGCTTCGCGAACCACGTCGTCGATCGACAGCGCCGCGTGCTGCGGCGTGCGTCGTGCAGCCATCGAACGCACGCGCGCGATGATGTCCGCTGCACGCCTGGCATCGCTGACGACACGCTTGGTGAGCTCGCGGACTTCGGCGACATCCGGCTCCGGCCGGGCGAGCCAGCGCAGGCCGGCTTCACCGTTCGTCACGATAGCGGCCAGCGGCTGGTTGACCTCATGCGCGATCGATGCCGTCAGCTCGCCCAGCATCGAGACGCGCGCGGCATGGGCAAAATCCGCCTGCACCTGGCTGAGCATCGCCTGCGCGCGCACCCGCTCGGTGATGTCGATCACGCCCGCCAGACCGTGCGAACGGTCTTCGGCCGAGTACCAGACGGTGAAATGCGCGTCGAACCTCGTGCCGTCGAGGCGCGTCAGCGGCGTCTCGACGGAAAAACTCGGCTTGCGCTCGATCGCCGATACGATCGCTTCGGCATAGGCGGGCCAGCTTTCCTCCGGCCAGAGCGGCTCGGTCGAGCCCAGCAGTTCCTCCTTGATGCCGCGCCCGAACAGCACCACCGCTCGCTCGTTGACGTCGACGATGCGCGTGGCGCGCATGACGTCGCGGATGCAGTCGGGGTTGTCGCTGAAGTGCCGCCGGAAGTCGCTGATGCCCGCCTTGCGCCAGGCCTGCAGCAACGCGCGCACGGCGGTGAAGTCGACCTCCCAGAACGCCACGGCCATGGCGCGGAAGAGGTTGTGGTAGCGCTGCTCGCTGGCGAGCAGGGCGCGCTCGGATTGCTTGCGGGCGGTGATGTCGATCACCCCCACCATCGTCGTGCCATCGCGCCGGTCGCGCGGCGGATAGGACACGGTGAACAGGCCGTCGAACAGGCTTCCATCGCTGCGGCGCAGCCGGCATTCGGTCGCATAGTTGGACCGCCGCTCGACGGCGCCGAGATAGGCCTCGGCATAGACGTAGGTGCTTTCCTCCGGCCAGAACGGCTCGACGCTGGCGAGCAGCGACTGCTTGTCGCCGCTGCCGAACAACGCGACGGTCTGGTCGTTGACGTCGACGACGCGGGTGCGGCGCATCATCTCCCGAACAAAGGCCGGGTTGGCGTGGAGATGGGCGCGCAGGTCGGTGACGCCGGCCTTCATCGCGCCGCGCACCATCTCGTTGGCGCCGGCGAAGTCGAGCTCCCAGAACGAGGCGGCCATCGCCTGGAACATGTTGCGGTAGCGGTATTCGCTGGTGCGCAGCGCTTCCTCGGACTTCTTGCGCTCGGTGATGTCGATGAAGCCGACCAGGCTCTTGTCGGCGATGGCGCCGGGCCGCGCGGTCGAGAACAGCACGTCGACCACGCCGCCATCCATGCGCGTGATCCTGGTTTCCTCCTGGAAGAACTCCTCGCCGCGATAGCGCGCCTCGATCGAGCGGCGGATGGTCGGCAGGCCGGATTGCCAGTAGCGCGTGATCGGCCCCTTCATCTCGTCGGCCGAGCGCGCGCCGAAAAGCTCGATGTTGTGCTGGTTGACTTCCTCGACCTCGAGCGCCTCGACGGCGCGCGCGAGGAGCTCGGGGTGCGCGTCGATATGGGCCTTGAGGTCGGTCACGCCGCTGGCGCGCAGTTCCCTGAAGATCGGGATCAGCTTGCTGGCGTCGACCTGGGTGAGCCCGATCGGCATGTACTGGAAGAGATCGCGATAGCGCCGCTCGCCGGCCTCCAGGCGGGCGAAGGCCTGCTTTCGTTCGGAGATGTCGATCACGCCGATCACCAGCGTGCCGGCGCCCATCGTTTCCGGCGGAAAGGCGGCGGTGAACAGGGCGTCGAAGGTCGTGCCGTCGATGCGGCGCAGCCCGCATTCGACCGAGAAGTGCGGCTCGCCCGACATGCCGCTCAGGATGCCCGCGGCGAAGACCTGCGTGCTCTCCGCGGGCCAGAACGGCTCGACGTTGCCCAGCAGCTCGGATCGGTCGCCGCGTCCGAAAAGGGCCACCGTGTGGTCGTTGACGTCGATCACGCGGGTCGCGCGCATCATGTCGCGCACGACATGGGGGTTGTCGGCCAGGTGCCTGCGGATATCGCCGACGCCCGACCGGCGAAGGCCGCGCAGCATGGCGTCGACGCCGGAGAAGTCGAGCTCCCAGAAGGAGGCGGCCATCGCACGGAACAGATTGTGGTAGCGGTGCTCGCTGTAGCGCAGCGCCGCTTCGAACCTCTTGGTGGCGCCGATATCGCGTCCGGTCTCGACGATCGCCAGCGGCGTGCCGTTCGCGTCCCGACGGACGGCCCAGCGCGCCAGGATGGACACGGCCGCGCCGGACGCGCCCACGCGCTCGACCTCGCCCTCCCATCGACCGGTGCTCATGGCGACCGCCTCGATGTCGGCCAGCGGCGCCGGGTACTTCGTCGCGAGGATGTCCTCGGCGGGTTGGCCGACGGCGGACGCACGGGGCGTGCCGTACAGCACCTCCGACGCGCGGTTCCATATCTGGATGCGACCGTCGATGCCGCGCACGACGACGCTCTCGTCGACGAGGTCGAGCAGATCAGATCCGTCCGGCTCCATCGCACCGCCCCCAAACAGCGCCGTTTGCCGAGCCTGCCATATCGGGACGGCTATCGCGTGTCACAATTGGCGGCCGAGCGCGCTCTCCAGCAGGCCGATCAGGGTCTTCGCCTCGAACGGCTTGCGCAGGAAGGCGGCGGCGCCCGCCGCCATCGCCTTGTCCTCGAGGCTCGGGTCGGGCCGCGCCGTGATCATGATCACCGGCAGGGTGCATTGCCGGCTGGTGAGATGCTGCTTCAGCTCGATGCCGCTCATGCCGGGCATCTGGATGTCGGTGACGACAACGGCGAAGCGCTTCGCTTCGCCCGATCGCAGGAAATCCTCAGCCGAGGCGTAGCTGCGCCCGTCCAGACCCAGCGATCGCACGAGGCCCACCAGCGCAAGGCGCAAGGATTCGTCGTCGTCGATGATTGCGACTTGGTCTGCGCTCGGCACCGGCACCCTCATGGCGCGAAGCGTGACACCCGACGTGCCCGCCTCGCGTCGCCGGATGTCTCACGCGGCGGCCTGCCAGAACATCATACGCAGGTGTTAGGCGGCCCGTCAGGAAGCGGTCGGCTTCAGCCCGTCGGCCATGCGCACGAGGTCCGCCAGGGTTCGCGCGCCCATCTTGCGCATCGCCGCACCGCGATGAATCTTCACGGTAATTTCGCTCAGTCCAAGGTCGCCGGCGACCTGCTTGTTCATCTTCCCCGAGGTCACCAGCATCATCACCTCGCGCTCGCGCGGCGAGAGCGTGGCGAATTTGTCGCGCAGCTCGGCGCTGTCGCCGGCGGCCGCGCGCCGCTGACGGTCGCGCTCGATGGCGGCGGCCACGGCGTCCAGCAGGTCCTGATCGTGGAAGGGCTTGGGCAGGAAATCGATGGCGCCGGCCTTCATCGCCCGCACCGACATGGGGATGTCGCCATGCCCGGTGATGAGGATCGCCGGCAGGTGGATTCCGTGGCCGCTGAGCTGCTCGTGGAAATCGAGTCCGTTGATGCCGGGCAGACGCACATCCAGCACCAGGCAGCCCGCCGCGTCGTGCGGCTTACTGTCGAGCATCTCGCGTGCGCTCGCGTAGGTCCGGGTCTTCAGGCCGACGGAGCGCAACAGGCTGTCGATGGCGCCGCGCAGGGAAGCGTCATCGTCGATGATGTGAACAACGGGACTGTCGCTTGCCTCAGCTGGCATGACCGGACCGTGTCGCCGCGGATGACCCTGTCTAGCACGCGCGGGTCGGTCGGTGGATCAGACCAAGGTATGAGCGCGGTCCGGGTTCAGCGCTTGGCCGGCACGACGGCGGGAGCGGGCGGCGCGGCGGGAGCCGGCGTGGCGGGGGCGGCCGCGGCGCACTTGGCCTGGCACTGCTTGACCAGGGCGTCGATGCGCTTGCGCTGCGACTCGGGATAGTAGTCCCACTCGTCCTTGACGCAGTCCTTCACGCGGAAGGTGACCTCGCCGATGATCGAGACGAAGCGCTGCGGTTCCGGGGCGCAGGCATTGTCGGTGGCGGGCACAATGTAGGTGTGCTGGCCCTGTGGCGAGCTGTACTCGATGGTGCGCGCGCCGATAGTCGCAGGAGGCGCCGCCGTTGTCGGATCGCCGCCGCCTCGTGGCTCGCAAGCGCCGACTGTCAGCGCGATCGCGAGACAAATGAGAATTCTGTTCATGTCGTATGGCCCCGATTATCGTCCGGAAGGAGCCCCATGCACCGGCCCTCCACAGACAATATATTACATGATTGCTGTCAAATGAACCCCTCGCCGGTTGACGCGGGCTGCGACCCGTTCCGTGAATTCGGCTGCATTCGCGTCAAAATGGGCGCATGCTCACATTAAGGCCATGGCAGGGGTGATGTGATGGGATTGGGCGGTTGGATCCTTCTGGGCGTGATCGTCGCCATCGTCGTGTGGGCGATCAGCGCCTACAATCGCATGATCGGCGCCAGGAACCAGGTCGACAACGCCTGGTCGCAGATCGACGTCCAGCTCAAGCGCCGGCACGACCTGATCCCCAATCTGGTGCAGGTGGTCAAGGACGCGATGGGCTATGAGCAGGAGACGCTCAAGGCGGTGATCGAGGCGCGCAACACGGCGATGGCGGCCAAGGGGCCGGCCGAGATCTCCCAGGCCGAGAACGCGCTTACCGTGGCCACCGGCCGGCTCTTCGCGCTCGCCGAGGCCTATCCCGATCTCAAGGCCAACACCAACATCAGCCAGCTGCAGGAGGAGCTGACCGCGACCGAGAACAAGATCTCCTTCGCGCGCCAGTTCTACAACGACAGCGTCATGGCCTTTAACAACGCGCTGCAGATGTTTCCCAACAACCTGATCGCGCGCCAGTTCGGCTTCCAGCCGCGCGAGCACTTCGCCGTGCCGGAAACGGAGAAGGCGGTGCCGCAGGTCAAGCTGCGCTAGGCGCCCGTGGTCGAGCTCGCGCCGGTCGCGATCGGCGCCACCGACTTCTACGCCGCGCAGCGGGCCAACCGGCGGGCGACGACGATCCTGCTGGCGGCGCTCACGGTGCTCGCCGGCGGCCTGGGCTATCTGGCCGGCTGGGCGCTCGAGGCCAATCACGCCGCGCCCGACTCGTATGACGCGCCGCGCACCATCTGGTTCTTCAGTGCCTGGGGCTTGTGGTGCGCGATCGCCGTCGCGGCGGTGAGCCTCGGCTGGAGCTGGATCTCGCTGCGCTTCGGCCATCGCATGGTGCTGGCGATGACCGGCGGCAACGAGGTCACCAAGGAGCAGGAGCCGCAGCTCTGCAACATCGTCGAGGAGCTGGCGATCGCCGCCGGCCGCAAGCCGCCGCGCGTCTATGTCGTGGAGACCGAGGCGCTCAACGCCTTCGCCACCGGCATGTCGGAGCAGAACGCGACGATCGGGGTGACGCGCGGGCTGCTGAACGCGCTCAATCGCGAGGAGCTGCAGGGCGTGGTCGGCCACGAGATGGGGCACGTCGCCAATCTCGACACGCGCTACATGACCATCGTCGGCGTCACGGTCGGCCTGATCGCGCTGATCGCCGACATGATCCTGCGCGGCACCCGCTGGGGTATCGGCGGGCGGCGCAGTCGCGACAGCAAGGGCGGCGGCGGCGCGGCGATCCTGATGATCATCCTGCTCGTGGTCGCGCTCCTGGCGCCGCTGGCCGCCAACCTCGTGCGCATGGCCGTATCACGACAGCGCGAATACCTCGCCGACGCCACCTCGGTGCGTTTCACCCGCAACCCGGCCGGCCTGATCTCGGCCCTGCAGAAAATCGACACCAGCGCCAACAGTTTCCCGGGCGTCAGCAAGGCCACCGAGCATCTCTTCATCATCAACCCGGTCCACAAGATGACCGAGAAGGTGTCGGCACTGATGGCTACCCATCCGGACACCGCCGCCCGGATCGCTCGCCTGCGCAATCTCGGGATTCGGTAAGAGATCCTGTCTTAAACAGCCCTTGCTCGCCTCTGAGTTCTGTATACAGAATACCTAGATGCCCTTGGACCGGCTGACCGCGCCGCCCGATCTCGCCCAGCGTGTCCATGACGCGCTGTCGGATGCGATCGCGTCGGGCGCCCTGGCGCCGGGCGAGCGGGTGACCCAGGAAGGCCTGGCTGAGCGCTTCGGCGTGTCACGCCAGCCGGTGCTGCAGGCGCTGCTGCTGCTGAAGCGCCAAGGCCTGATCGTCGATGCCGGGCGCAAGGGCGTGATGGTGGCGCCGCTGGATCCGGAGCACGTCCGCCGGCTCTACGAGGTGCGCGCCGCGCTCGACGGCGCGGCGGCGCGGTTGGCAGCCCGGCGCATGGATGATCGCCTGGTGGCGCGCGGGCGCGCGTTGATCGCGGCCGGCGAGGCGGCGCGCGCGTCGGCTGATGCCGCCGCGCTGCTTGCCGCCGACATCGAGTTCCATCTCTTCCTCTACGAAGCCTCGGGCAACCCGCTGTTCGCCGAGACCGCGGCGCCGCACTGGCGGCACCTGCGCCGGGTGATGGGCGCGGTGCTGCGCGGTCCCGAGGCCTACGCATGGGTGTGGCGCGAGCACGCGGCGATCCTCGCGGCAATGATCGAGGGCGACGGCGAACGCGCCGCGGCGCTCGCGACGGCGCACGCCCATGGCGGTGCCGCGCGTCTCGCGCCATCGCTTGAAATCAGGGACGAAGCCTAAGGGAGCGGAACGATGAAACTCACGGCGGAGCAGCTCAGGCAGTTCGACGAAGAGGGCTATCTCTTCTTCCCCGACTACTTCCCCGCCGAGGAGATGGCGATCCTCAAGGGCGAGGTGCCCGGCATCCTGGCGCAGCGGCGCGAGGAGAACGTGCGCGAGAGGACCGGCGACGTGGTGCGCACCGCCTTCGCCGTGCACACCTACAACCGCGTCTTCGAGGCGCTGATCCACCACCCGCGCTTCGTCCAGCCGGCCGAGCAGATGCTGCGCGACCGCACCTACATCCACCAGTTCAAGCTCAACGGAAAGGCCGCCTTCGACGGCGACGTCTGGCAATGGCACCAGGACTACGGCACCTGGAAGGCCGACGACGACATGCCCGAGGCGCGCGCCATGAACCTCGCGGTGTTCCTCGACGAGGTGAACGAGTTCAACGGCCCGCTGTGGTTCATCCCGCGCTCGCACAAGAAGGGCGCGATCGAGGCCCGGCACGACCTCACCACCACGTCCTATCCGCTGTGGGTGATCGACAACGACACCATCGCCAAGCTGGTGAAGCAGGGCGGCATCGTGGCGCCCAAGGGCGGACCGGGCTCGGCGATCTTCTTCCATGGCACCTTGGTGCACGGCAGCCCGCCCAACATGTCGCCGTGGGACCGCCAGATCGTCTACGTCACCTACAACGCGGTCTCCAACGCCATCCGCCGCTTCAAGCGCCCGGCCTATATCGCGCACCGCGACTTCACGCCGATCGACGCCTGGAGCGAGGACTGCGTCTTGCAGGCTGCCACCCGCCGCGCCGCGGAGTAGATGGACCGAGCGCAATGGGGCGCCTAATCTACGCTGATGCCATCACTGCGCTTCACTTGGGATCTCGCTAAGGCGCGGTCAAATTTGGTGAAGCATGGAGTGGCGTTCGAGACGGCAGCAACGATCTTCGATGGGAGGACCGTTGAATTGCCCGATGACCGCTTCAACTACGGCGAAGAGCATTGGGTTGCTATCGGACTGGCCAACGATCGCGAGCTAACGGTTGTTTACACGGTGACCGACGATGACCGATTCCGCCTCATATCAGCGCGCGGCGCCACGACAAAAGAGCGCCGCCTCTACTGGAAAAGTGTCGGCCGATAGCAAGCGCCGTCGCGGCACCGACTGGGAGCGACTTGCCAAGCAGTCCGACAAGGACATCGCCCGGGCCGTGAAAGCCGATCCCGATGCTGCCCCGGTTGACGACGCTTTCTGGTCGCGCACGCCCGTTGTGCGGGATCCCGGCGAGCGATCGGTCGTCGTCCATGTGGACGCCGATGTTGCGCGGTGGCTCCGCAAGACGAAGGATGCTGGCGCGCGGGTGAACGAGCTGCTGCGCAAGCAGATGGAGGCGGAGCGGCGCCCGCCGGCGAGGAAACGAAAGGTCGCACGATGAACCTCCACAGCATGCTTCAGCGCCGCGCGGCCGAGGGCAGGCCGCTGCGCATCGGCGTGATCGGCGCCGGCAAGTTCGGCTCGATGTACCTGTCGCAGATTCCGACGACGCCCGGCGTTCATCTCGTGGGCATCGCCGACATCTCGCCGGTGCGCGCGAAGGAGAACCTCGCGCGGCTGGGCTGGAAGCCCGAGGTCACCGGCGCGGTGTCGCTGGCCGAGGCGCGCCGGCACGGCAACACGCATCTCGGCGACGACTGGCGCGCGCTGGTCTCGCATCCCGAGATCGACATCATCGTCGAGGCCACCGGCGATCCGATCGCCGCGGTCGAGCACGCGCTCGAGGCCTTCCGCAACGGCAAGCACGTGGTGATGGTCACGGTCGAGGCCGATGCCTTCTGCGGTCCGCTGCTGGCCAAGCGCGCGGCCGAGGCGGGCGTGGTCTACAGTCTGGCCTATGGCGATCAGCCGGCGCTGATCTGCGAGCTGGTCGACTGGGCGCGCGCCTCCGGTTTCTCGGTGACGGCGGCGGGCCGCGGCCACAAGTGGCTGCCGCACTATGCGCAGTCGACGCCGGAGACGGTGTGGCAGCACTGGGGTCTGAACGAGGAGCAGGCCAAGCGCGGCGGCCTGAACCCCAAGATGTTCAATTCCTTCCTCGACGGCTCGAAGCCGGCGATCGAGAGCACCGCGGTGTGCAACGCCACCGGGCTGACGCCGGCGCCCGACGGGCTGGCCTTCCCGCCGTGTTCCGTCGACGAACTGCCGACGGTGATGCGGCCGCGCGCGGAAGGCGGGCTGCTCGATCACAAGGGCCAGGTCGAATGCGCCAGCTCGATGCGGCTGGATGGCACGCCGATTGAGTACGAGATCCGCAAGGGCGTTTGGGTCGTGTTCGAGGCCTCGACTGAGTACCAGAAGAACTGCTTCGAGGAGTACATGCTGTGCACTGATCCGAGCGGTCGGCACTCGGTGATGTACAAGCGCTGGCACCTGATCGGCCTGGAGGTGGGCATCTCGGTGGCCTCGGTCGGCCTGCGCCGCGAGCCGACCGGCTGCGCCGTCGGCTTCCATGCCGACGTGATCGCCACGGCCAAGCGCGATCTGGCCGCCGGCGAGATGCTCGACGGCGAGGGCGGCTACACGGTCTACGGCAAGCTGTTCCCGGCGCCGAAGTCGCTGGGTGTCGGCGCCCTGCCGCTGGGCCTTGCGCACAACGTGAAGCTGCTACGCCCGATCAAGGCGGGTCAGTCGTTGACCTATGCCGACGTGGCGATCGATGAATCGCTTCTGGCGGTGCGCCTGCGCCGCGAGTTGGAGAGCAGCTTCGGGACGGCGGCGCGGATCGCCGCCCAGTAGGTCGGTAGCGTAGCGGAGGCGGCGATGGACGGCTTGATGGCCTCGATGAATTCGGTTGCGGCGCGCAGCGGCGAGATCCCGCTGCTCGATCTGGGACCCTATCTCGCCGGCAAGCCGGGCGCGCTCGATGCCCTGGCCGCCGAGTTGCGCTTCGCCCTGGAGAATGTCGGTTTCTACTTCATCGCCAATCACGGCGTGCCGCAGGCGCAGATCGACGCGGCGTTCTGGGCGGCGCGGGTCTTCCACGCCCAGAAGCTCGAGGACAAGCTGGCGCTGAAGATCGACCAGCACAACGCGGGCTACATGCCGATGCGCGGCAATACGCTGCGCACCTCGACGGTGCAGGCCGACACCAAGCCGAACCTGAACGAGGCGTTCTTCGTCAAGCGCGAGCTGCCGGCCGATCATCCCGACGTGCTGGCCAATCGCCGCTTCCGCGGGATCAACCGCTGGCCGCGCAACCTGCCGGGCTTCCGCGACACGGTGCTGGCCTATTGCCAGCGGCTGGAGCGGCTGGCGGTGTCGCTGACGCCGATCTACGCCCGCGCGCTCGACCTGCCGGCGGACTTCTTCGCCAAGGCGTTCGTCGATCCGCAGTACACGCTGCGCATGACGCACTATCCGAAGCACGAGGTGCTGGTGAACGGCGAGTTCGGCCTGGCGCCGCACACCGACACCAGCTTCATGACCCTGCTGCCGCAGAACGACGTGCCGGGCCTGGCGATCAAGACCCAGGACGGGCGCTGGATCGACGCGCCGGCGATATCAGGCACCTTCGTCGTCAATGGCGGGCAGTTCCTGCAGCGCTGGACCAACGACCGCTTCCTCGCCACGCCGCATCGCGTGATCAACCGTTCCGGCGGCGAGCGCTACGCCCTGCCGTTCTTCGTCGATGCCAACATCGACGTGCCGATCGAGCCGGTGCCGACCTGCGTCTCCGCCGAGCGCCCGGCGAAGTACCCGACCACGCTCTATACCGACTACATGACGTGGTATCAGAACCGGAACTACGACGTGCTGCGCCCGCAGGGCGCGGCGCCCGCCGACGCCTGATCTCCGCTTCTCACTGGGCGCTTGCACCGCTGTCGCGATCCGCTAGGTATGGCGGCGCATCATGAGCGTCGCTGAAGAGTCCCCCTCCGCCGCGCAGCCGCTCGTCACCGGCAAAGGCCCGGTGGCGGCGCTTGAGTCCCGTCTGGCCGCCGGCATCTTCAAGCCCGACCCGCGCCAGCGCGCCGCGGCCGAGCGGCTGCAGGTGCTGTGGGAGAAACTGCGGGACGTGCAGCCGCAGAAGCCGAGCGGCGGTGGCCTCCTGTCGTGGCTGGGACTTGGCCGCAGGCCGGAGCCGGTCGCCGGTCCGCCGGGACTCTACATCTGGGGGCCCGTCGGCACCGGCAAGTCGATGCTGATGGACCTGTTCTTCCACGAGGCGCCGGTCGAGAAGAAGCGGCGCGCGCATTTCCACGAGTTCATGCTCGAGGTCCATCGCCGGCTGTTCGAGCGGCGCGAGGCCCTGGCCGCCAGGGGCGCGCCGCCCGAGGCCGATGTGATCGTGCCCGTGGCGCGCGAGATCGCCGTCGATGCGCGCCTGCTGTGCTTCGACGAGATGCAGGTCACCAATATCGCCGACGCGATGATCCTGTGGCGCCTGTTCGCGACCCTGTTCGAGGAAGGCGTGACCGTCGTCACCACTTCGAACCGCATTCCCGACGACCTCTACAAGAACGGCCTGCAGCGCGACCGCTTCCAGCCTTTCATCGACCTGCTGAAGGCCCGCCTGGAGATCCATGCGCTCGACACCGGCCGCGACTACCGCATGGCCCGCCTGCGCGAGATGGACAAATACCTGGTGCCGGCGGGCCCCTGGGCCAACCGCAAGCTCGACGAGGACTTCGCCGCGCTGACCAACGACGCGCAGGGTGCCCGGCGCGTGCTGCGCACGCAGGGCCGCGACGTGATCGTGCCGCATGCCGCGCCCGGCGTCGCCATGGCCCGGTTCGAGGACTGGTGCGGCAAGCCGATGGGCGCGGCCGACTATCTCTGCATCGCCGAGCACTTCCACACCGTGCTGCTGCGCGACATCCCCCGGCTCACGTCCAAGAACCGCGACCGTGCCTGGCGCTTCATCACCCTGATCGACGCCCTCTATGAGAAGAAGGTGAAGCTGATCTGCTCGGCCGAGGCGTCGCCGGAAAAGCTCTACACCGAGGGCGACGGCACCTTTGAGTTCGAGCGCACCGTCTCGCGCCTGATGGAAATGCAGTCGCCGGAGTATCTCGCCCTCGAGCACATCGCCGAAAGCGAAGAATCGCCCGCGCGATAGGGCGTCTTCTCGCCGGAATGTGATCGACGTCTTGCGCGGCGGGTGAAATACGCTGCCGCCGCGCGTGTTCACCCTCCCGGTGACACGATCCAGGAGGCGAATCATGGATGGGGACCGGTTTATCGCGGCGGCGGACGGCCGCGTCTCGCGGCGCGATGTGTTGGGCACGGCGGGCGGGGCGCTCGGCGTGGGGATCGCCCTGGCGGCGCATCCGGTGCAGGCGCAGACGATGATCGTCACGCCGGCTGACGGGCTGACCGCCGGCGAGGTCAAGGTCAAGACCAGGGACGGCAAGGAGATGGCGGCCTATCGCGCCATGCCGGCCAGCGGCCAGGGCTTCGGCGTGGTCCTGGTGGTGCAGGAGATTTTCGGCGTGCACGCGCACATCGCCGACGTGGCGCGCCGCTTCGCCAAGGCCGGCTGGTACGCCATCGCCCCGGAGCTGTACTTCCGGCAGGGCGATCCGAAGACCTACACCGAGATCCCCAAGCTGATCAGCGAGTTGGTGAGCAAGGTGCCGGACGAGCAGGTGATGGCCGATCTCGATGCCTGCGTCGCCTTCGCCAAGGGCGAGGGCAAGGCCGATACGGCGAAGCTCGGCATTACCGGCTTCTGCTGGGGCGGGCGGATCGTCTGGCTCTATACCGCGCACAATCCCGCGGTGAAGGCCGGCGTCGCGTGGTACGGCCGTGTGGTCGGCCCGACCGGCGCGATGAATCCCAAGCACCCGATCGACGTGGTCAAGGAATTGAAGGGCCCGGTGCTCGGCCTCTACGGCGGTGCCGATGCCGGCATCCCCAACGACACGGTCGACAAGATGCGCGAGGCGCTGAAGGCGGCCGGCACGCCGGCGGCCAGCAAGTCGATGATCCACACCTATCCCGACACGCCGCACGCGTTCAATGCCGACTACCGGGCGAGCTACCGCAAGGGGCCGGCCGAGGATGGCTGGAAGCGCGCCGTGGCGTGGTTCAAGGAAAACGGAGTCTGATTGCGCGCCACGCGCGCATGGAATTCGCATCGGCCGCGGGGGCGTCGAGATGTCGACGCCCCCGTCTGCTTGTGCGAGGCTTGGCCGTCGCTGTTGGGGGAGTTCGCCGATGCCCGAGCTTCGCAAGATCGCCACCAAGGACGGCCTGACCTTCGACGCGTGGGTCGAGGGTCCCGAGTCCGGCGAGATCGTCCTGCTGCTGCATGGATTCCCGCAATCGCGTCACACCTGGCGCACGCAGGTGCCGGTCCTGGCCGCGGCCGGCTATCGCGCCATTGCGCCGGACCAGCGCGGCTACTCGCCCGGTGCGCGGCCCGATCCGAAGAACCTCGACAACTACAGCTACAGCAACCTCGTCTGGGATGGGCTCAATATCGTCGAGGCCTGCGGCGGCGGCGACCGGCGCTTCCATCTGGTCGGCCATGACTGGGGCGGCCAGGTGTCGTGGGGCCTGGGCGCGTGGTTCGGTGCCCAGCGACTGGCCTCGCTCTCCATCCTTTCGCGGCCGCATCCGACGGCCTTCGCGCTGGCGCTGCAGGCGCCGGACAACGATCAGAAGGAACGCTCGCGCCACCATCGCGCCTTCCTCAACCCCGACACCGCGAGGCTGCTGACCGAGGACGGCGCGCATCGCCTGCGCCGCACCCTCTCCGATGCCGGCGTGCCGGCCGATGCCGTCGAGCTCTACATGTCGGTGATCGGCGCGCCCGAGGCGATGGAGGCGGCGCTGGCCTGGTATCGCGCACAGAAGGATCTGCGCATCGACCTGCGCATGCCGATCACGGTACCGACTCTGTATGTCTGGGGCGACGCCGACAACTCGGTGAGCCGCATGGCCGCCGAGGGCACGGCCTCCTGCGTCAGCGGTCCCTACCGCTTCGTGACCCTGCCGGGGATCGGCCACTTCTCGACCGACCAGGTGCCGGATCGCATCAACGAACTGTTGCTCGAGCACATCGGAGCGCACCCGGCATGAAGTTCATCGTCTTCGGCCTGGCCGGTTTGGCCGTCATCTGCTGGCTCGTCGCGCTGGTCAGCATCGTTCGCATGTTCGGCATGCTGAGCGGCCGCCTGAAGCCGAGCGCGATGATGTTCCGCGGCATCGAGTGGTTCAACGCCGCCAACTTCAAGCCCGAGGCGGCGGCGGCGCGAAAGACGTTCGTGCGCGCCTTCGTCGCGTTTTTCATCTGCATCCTGGCGATCATGGTCGTGGTGATGCTGGCCACCCGGCCGACCTAGACTTCGGGAAGCGGCGCCGCGGTCGACTGTTGTTCCACCGGGAGGCGGATATGCGTGGCTCGATCCCTGCTGTGGCGAGGAGCGTGGTGGCGCTGGCCGTGGCGTCCGGCGGCGCCCTGGCGCATGGCGACCACGACACCGGCTCGCATCGGCACAGCTATTCGACCGGCGGCGGATTGATCCCCTCGGCCGCCGCCGCCGCGCGCATCGAGATCGACGAGCGCAACGGCTATCGCTATGTCCGCGCCGATGGGCGGGCCGACCACGCCACCGGGCACTTCCCCAATCGCGGCAATCCCAACGCCATCGCCACGCAGCACTATTTCTTCCGCATGCCGCTCAGGCCGGTGCGCAACGCACAGCACACGCCCTACGAGCCGCGCATGATCTTCGGCGTGGCGATCAACGGCGTGGTCTTCGATCCCGGCACGGCCGAGTACTGGCGCAACGATCGCCGGTCGGGCTGGATGATCGAGGCGCTCTCCGGTGCGGTGCCGCTGGGCCTCGACCGCAACAACGCGCATGTGCAGCCCGACGGCGCCTACCACTACCACGGCCTGCCGCTCGGCCTGGTCGAACGGCTGCCCTATCGCCAGCGCCCCGTGCTGATCGGCTGGGCGGCCGACGGCTTCCCGATCTATGCCCATTGGGGCCATCGCACCGCGACCAACGCGCAAAGCGGCATGGTCGAGCTGAGGTCGAGCTGGCGCCTGAAGCACGGCATGCGAGACGGCGGGCCGGGCGGGCGGCCCGACGGCACCTACACGCGCGACTACGAGTACGTGCCCGGCCTCGGCGATCTCGACGAGTGCAACGGCCGCGAAGGGCCGACGCCGGAGTTCCCCCGGGGCACCTACCCCTACGTGGTCACCACCACCTTCCCGTACGTGCCGCGCTGCTACGTCGGCACGCCCGATGCCAGCTTCATGAAGGGGCCGCCCGCGGGCGGGCGGCCGCCGGGCGGCCGTCGCCCACCGCCGCCCGGGCCGCCGCCGTTCCGCTGATCCGCGCGCACGCGCAGGGCGCGCGCCTTGCCGCTCCTGGCGAATCGCGCTATGGCGCCGCGTCATTTTCCTGCGCCGCCCCGCGACGCGCCTTCCCGACACGGAGAGAGATCACCATGGCACGCAAGAAGATCGCGCTTGTCGGCGCGGGGCAGATCGGTGGCACGCTGGCGCTGCTCGCCGGTCAGAAAGAGCTGGGCGACGTCGTGCTGCTCGACATCCCCGCCGCCGAGGGCACGGCCAAGGGCAAGGCGCTCGACCTCGTCGAGCTGTCGCCGGTCGCGAAGTTCGACACCCACTACAGCGGCACCTCGAACTATGCCGACATCAAGGGCGCCGACGTGGTGATCGTCACCGCCGGCGTGCCGCGCAAGCCCGGCATGAGCCGCGACGATCTGATCGGCATCAACGCCAAGGTGATCAACGCTGTCGGCAAGGGCATCAAGGAGAACGCACCCGACGCCTTCGTCATCGTCATCACCAACCCGCTCGACGCCATGGTCGGCCTGATGCAGGAAGTCACCGGCTTCCCGGCCAGCCGCGTCGTCGGCATGGCCGGCGTGCTCGACTCGGCGCGCTTCCGCTGGTTCCTGGCCGAGGAGTTCAAGGTCTCGGTCGAAGACGTCAGCGCCTTCGTGCTGGGCGGCCACGGCGACACCATGGTGCCGCTGACCCGCTATTCGACCGTCGCCGGCATTCCGCTGCCCGACCTGGTGAAGATGGGTTGGACCACCCAGGAGAAGCTCGACAAGATCGTCCAGCGCACCCGTGACGGCGGCGGCGAGATCGTCGCCCTGCTGGGCAACGGCTCGGCCTTCTACGCGCCGGCCGCCTCGGCGATCCAGATGGCCGAGAGCTACCTGAAGGACAAGAAGCGCCTGCTGCCCTGCGCCGCCCTGCTGACCGGCCAGTACGGCGTCAACGGTCTGTACATCGGCGTGCCGGTGGTGATCGGCGCCGGCGGCATCGAGCGCATCGTCGAGGTGTCGTTCACCGCCGAGGAAAAGGCCATGTTCGACAAGTCGGTCGCCGCCGTGAAGGGCCTGGTCGAGGCGACCAAGAAGATCGTCGCCGCCGGCTGATCCCGCAGCCGGCCAAACCGCCGCGACGCCCCGCCTTTGCCGGCGGGGCGTTCGCGTTTCGGGCCTCGTCCATCGTCGAACTGTCACCAATCCGGCATTGCGAACCAGATGCAAAGTGCTAGATTGGCCGCGCTTGAGGGTCCGTTGCGTTTCAAGACTGACTACCGCCGGAGATTTCGACGGCCGCCGGTCTCCCTCCCACCCGTTAGCCGCCACCTGCCGACCGGGGTTCCATGAATATCCATGAATACCAGGCCAAGGCCCTGCTCGCGCGTTTCGGCGTCGCGGTGCCCAAGGGCTTCGTCGCGTACACCAGGGACGAGGCCGTCGACGCCGCGCGCAAGCTGCCGGGGCCGGTCTATGTCGTGAAATCCCAGATCCATGCCGGCGGCCGCGGCGCCGGGCGCTTCAAGAGCGACCCCAACGGCAAGGGCGGCGTGCGCGTCGTGAAGTCGGTCGACGATGTCGGCACCCAGGCCGGCGCCATGCTGGGCCAGGTCCTGGTCACCAAGCAGACCGGCGAGGCGGGCAAGGAGGTCAAGCGCGTCTATATCGAGGAAGGCCTCGACATCAAGCGCGAGCTCTACCTGTCGCTGCTGATGGACCGCGCCACCTCGAAGATCACCATCGTCGCCTCGACCGAAGGCGGCATGTCGATCGAGGACGTGGCGCACGAGCATCCCGAGAAGATCCTCAAGGTCGCGATCGATCCCACGGCCGGCTACCAGCAGTACCACGGCCGCAGGATCGCCTTCGGGCTGGGGCTCGAGGGCAAGCAGATCGGCGCCGCGGTGAAGTTCATCGGCAGCCTCTACAAGGCGTTCACCGCGCTCGACTGCTCGCTGGTCGAGATCAACCCGCTGCTGATCACCGGCGCCGGCGACGTGCTGGCGCTCGACGCCAAGATGAACCTCGACGACAACGCGCTGTACCGCCACAAGGAGCTGGACGACCTGCGCGACGAGAGCGAGGAGGATCCCGCCGAGCTCGAGGCCGGCAAGCACGGCCTGAACTACATCAAGCTCGACGGCACGATCGGCTGCATGGTCAACGGCGCCGGCCTGGCCATGGCGACCATGGACATCATCAAGCTCTATGGCGGATCGCCGGCCAACTTCCTCGACGTCGGCGGCGGCGCCACCAAGGAGCGCGTCACGACGGCGTTCAAGATCATCCTCAGCGATCCCAACGTCGAGGGCATCCTGGTCAACATCTTCGGCGGCATCATGCGCTGCGACGTGATCGCCGAGGGCGTGGTCGCCGCGGCGCGCGAGGTCAGCCTGCATGTTCCGCTGGTCGTGCGGCTGGAAGGCACCAACGTCGATCTCGGCAAGAAGATCATGAAGGATTCGGGCCTGCCGATCGTCTCCGCCGACAACCTCGCCGAAGCGGCCGAGAAGGTCGTCAAGGCCGTGAAGGAGGTCAAGTGATGGCCGTTCTCGTCGACAAGAACACCACGGTCATCTGCCAGGGCTTCACCGGCTCGCAGGGCACCTTCCACTCCGAGCAGGCGATCGCCTACGGCACGAAGATGGTCGGCGGCGTGACGCCGGGCAAAGGCGGCAGCAAGCATCTCGACCTGCCGGTGTTCGACACCGTCAGGGACGCGCGCGAGAAGACCGGCTGCACCGCTTCGGTGATCTACGTGCCGCCGGCCTTTGCCGCCGACGCCATCCTCGAGGCGCTCGACGCCGAGATCCCGCTGATCGTCACCATCACCGAGGGCATCCCGGTGCTCGACATGGTGGTGGTCAAGCGCGCGCTGATGAATTCGAAGTCGCGGCTGATCGGGCCGAACTGCCCGGGCGTGATCACGCCGGGCGAGTGCAAGATCGGCATCATGCCGGGCCACATCCACAAGCGCGGCAAGATCGGCATCGTCTCGCGCTCCGGCACGCTGACCTACGAGGCGGTGGCGCAGACCACGGCCGTCGGGCTGGGCCAGAGCTCGTGCATCGGCATCGGCGGCGATCCGGTCAACGGCACCAACTTCGTCGAGTGCCTGGAGATGTTCGTCCGCGATCCCGAGACCGAAGGCATCATCATGATCGGCGAGATCGGCGGCGACGCCGAGGTCAAGGGCGCGGAGTTTCTCAAGGCCTCGGGCTCGAACAAGCCGGTGGTCGGTTTCATCGCCGGCCGCACCGCCCCGCCGGGCCGCCGTATGGGCCATGCCGGCGCGGTGATCTCCGGCGGCCAGGACACGGCCGAGTTCAAGGTGTCCGCCCTGCGCGAAGCGGGCGTGCACGTCGTCGATTCGCCGGCCGCGCTTGGCACCGGCATGGTCGAGGCGATGGGCAAGAAGCGGTGAAGACAGTGGCGACGCCCGACGTCGCCATCTTGTGCGCACTTTCTTCGGGTCGATAGCAGTCGGCGGGGCCGAATCTTGCAAGACCCGATTCCAGGAGGCGGCGCAGACGAGGCGCCGGCTACGCTGTCATGCAGAACGCTGAACGCAGTTCCTTCCTCTATGGCGCCAACTCGGCGTTCATCGAAGATCTCTTCGAGCGGTTCGTCCAGGATCCGCAGTCTGTCGACGAGAGCTGGCGGACCTTCTTCGCCGAGCTCTCGGCCGAGCAGCGCGAGGTGCTGCGCGAGGTCACCGGCGCGAGCTGGGCGCCCAAGCGCACCCGCGTCGTGGGCGTCGCCGATCCCGACGCGCCGCCGCCGCCGGCCAACCGCAACGTCAAGGCCAACGGCGCGGCGGCGAAGGCCGAAGCGCCCGCCGGCTTCACCGACGAGCAGGTGCGCGCCGCCGCGCTCGATGCGGTGCGCGCGCGCATCCTGATCCGCTCCTTCCGGGTGCGCGGCCATCTGCAGGCCGATCTCGATCCGCTCGGGCTGACGCCCAAGCCGTATCATCCCGAGCTCGATCCCAAGACCTATGGCTTCGGCGACGCCGACTGGGACCGGCCGATCCTGGTCGACCACGTGCTGGGTCTCGGCGAGAGCGCCACGCTGCGTCGGCTGATGGAGCGCCTGAACCAGACCTACTGCGGCAAGGTCGGCGTCGAGTACATGCACATCGGCGATCCCGACGTGAAGGCGTGGATCGAGGACCGCATCGAGAACGACGGCAACCGCACCGACTTCACCGAGATGGGCCGCCGCACCATCCTCGAGCGCGTCGTCGAGGCGGAGAACCTCGAGAAGTACCTGCACGTGAAGTTCGTCGGCACCAAGCGTTTCGGCCTCGACGGCGGCGAATCGCTGATCCCGGCGCTCGAGCAGATCCTCAAGCGCGGCGGCCAGCTCGGCATCCGGGACGTGGTGCTCGGCATGCCGCATCGCGGCCGCCTCAACACGCTCGTCCATGTGCTGCACAAGGGCTACCAGGCGCTGTTCTCGGAGTTCCAGGGCAAGCCCTCGCATCCCGAGGAGATGCGCGGCTCGGGCGACGTGAAGTACCACCTCGGCGCCTCGGCCGACCGCGAGTTCGACGGCAACGTCGTGCACCTCTCGCTCACGGCCAATCCTTCGCATCTCGAGGCGGTGAATCCCGTGGTGCTCGGCAAGGTGCGCGCCAAGCAGGACCAGCGCGGCGACAAGGACCGCAGCCAGGTCATGGCCATCCTGATGCACGGCGATGCCGCCTTCGCCGGCCAGGGCCTGGTCGCGGAGAGCCTCGACCTCAGCGATCTCGGCGGCTACCGCATCGGCGGCACGATCCATTTCGTGGTCAACAACCAGATCGGCTTCACCACCTCGCCGACCTATTCGCGCTCCGGCCCCTACTGCACCGATGTCGCCAAGATCGTGCAGTGCCCGATCCTGCACGTGAACGGCGACGACCCCGAGGCCGTCGTGCATTGCGCGCGCATCGCCGTCGAGTTCCGCCAGCAGTTCAAGCGCGACATCGTCATCGACATGTGGTGCTACCGCCGGCACGGGCACAACGAAGGCGACGAGCCGATGTTCACCCAGCCGATGATGTACAAGAAGATCGGCAGCCATCCGACGGTGCAGGACGTCTACGCCCGCCAGCTGATCGATGCCGGTGTGATCGCGCAGGCCGATCTCGACCGCATGGTGGTCGACTACCGCCAGAAGCTCGACGACGCCTTCTCCGCCGCCGCCTCGTTCCGCCCCAACAAGGCCGACTGGCTGGAGGGCAAGTGGACCGGCTTCACCACGGCGCCGGGGGAGGAGGACCGCAAGGGCAACACCGCGGTGCCGCTCGCCCAGTTGCGCGACATCGGCCTGGCGCTGGCGCGCAAGCCCGAGAACCACGATACCAATCGCAAGATCGTCCGCCAGCTCGATGAGAAGCGGAAGATGATCGAGAGCGGCGAAGGGCTCGACTGGTCGATGGGCGAGGCGCTGGCCTTCGGCTCGCTGCTGGTCGAGGGCACGCCGGTGCGCCTGTCGGGCCAGGATTCCGGCCGCGGCACCTTCTCGCACCGCCACTCCGTGCTGGTCGACCAGACCAACGACCATCGCTATGTGCCGCTCAATGCCATTCGCGAGGGCCAGGCGCGCTACGAGGTGATCGACTCGCCGCTGTCGGAAGCCGGCGTGCTGGGCTTCGAGTACGGCTATTCGCTGGCCGAGCCCAACGCCCTGGTGCTGTGGGAGGCGCAGTTCGGCGACTTCGCCAACGGCGCGCAGGTCATCATCGACCAGTTCATCTGCTCGGGTGAGAGCAAATGGTTCCGCATGTGCGGCCTGGTGATGCTGCTGCCGCACGGCTACGAGGGGCAGGGGCCGGAGCATTCGTCGGCGCGGCTGGAGCGCTACCTGCAGCTCTCGGCCGACGACAACTGGCAGGTCGTGAACCTCACCACGCCGGCCAACTACTTCCACGCGCTGCGCCGCCAGATGCGCCGGCCGTTCCGCAAGCCGCTGGTGGTGATGACGCCCAAGTCGCTGCTGCGCCACAAGGAGGCGGTCTCGAGCCTCGCCGACATGGCCGAGGGCACCTCGTTCCGCCGCATCCTGAGCGATCCCGACCAGCTGGCGCCCGACGACAGGATCCGCCGCGTGGTGCTGTGCTCGGGCAAGGTGTTCTACGACCTGCTGGCCGAGCGCCGCGCGCGCAAGATCGAGGACGTCACGATCCTGCGCGTCGAGCAGCTCTATCCCTTCCCGTTCAATCGCCTGGGCAAGCGGCTTTCGGCCTTCCCGAACGCCGATGTCGTGTGGTGCCAGGAGGAGCCGGAGAACGCCGGCGCCTGGTTGTTCGTCGACCGGCGCATCGAGAAGTCGCTGGCCGACGCCAACATCAAAGCGAAACGCCCGATCTATATCGGTCGCAAGGAGTCGGCGTCGCCCGCCGTCGGCCTGCTGAAGGCGCATCTCGCCGAGCAGGCCGATCTGGTCGACCGTGCGCTTACCGTCGGCTGAGGGGACGATCATGGCCGCTGTCGAGATCAAGGTTCCGACGCTGGGTGAATCCGTCACCGAGGCGACCGTCGCGAAGTGGTTCAAGCACGAGGGCGATGCCGTCGCCGTCGACGAGGCGCTCTGCGAGCTGGAGACTGACAAGGTCACGGTCGAGGTCAACGCCACGGCGGCCGGCGCCGTCGGCAAGATCGTCGCCGCCGAGGGCGAGACCGTGCAGGTCGGCGCCGTGCTGTGCGTCATCGAGGCCGGCGCCGCGGGTGCGGCCAGGCCCGCCGCCGCGCCAGCCGAAAAGCCCGCCGCCGCGCCGGCTCCCGTGGCTGCCGCGCCTGCGCCGGCGGCGGCCAATCTCGCCGCCTCCGGACCCGCCGCGCGCAAGCTGGTGGCCGAAAGCGGCATCGATCCCTCCGCCATCCCCGCCACCGGCAAGGACGGCCGTATCACCAAGGCGGATGTGCTGAACGTGCTGGCCGCGCCGCCGGCCGCCGCGCCCACGCCCGCCGCCAGGCCCGCCGCGCCCTCGGGGCCGCGCGCCAAGGCCGACCGCGAGGAGCGCGTGCGCATGACGCGCCTGCGCCGTACGATCGCGGCGCGGCTGAAGGAGGCGCAGAACACCGCCGCCATGCTGACCACCTTCAACGAGGTGGACATGACCGCCGTGATGGCGCTGCGCGACCGGCTGAAGGACGAGTTCGAGAAGAAGCATGGCGTGAAGCTGGGCTTCATGTCCTTCTTCGTGAAGGCCTGCATCGCCGGCCTGAAGGAGCTGCCGGCGGTCAACGCCGAGATCGACGGCGACGACCTCGTCTACAAGAACTACTACGACATCGGCGTCGCCGTCGGCACGCCGCAGGGCCTCGTCGTGCCGGTCGTGCGCGACGCCGACATGCTGGGCTTCGCCGGCGTCGAGAAGACCATCGGCGATCTCGGCCGCCGCGCGCGCGACGGCAAGCTCGGCATCGCCGACCTCACCGGCGGCACCTTCACGATCTCCAACGGCGGCGTCTACGGCTCGCTGATGTCGACGCCGATCCTCAACCCGCCGCAGTCCGGCATCCTGGGCATGCACAAGATCCAGCCTCGGCCGATGGTCGTGGGCGGCGAGATCAAGGTGCGCCCGATGATGTACCTGGCGCTCTCCTACGACCACCGCGTCATCGACGGCCGCGAGGCGGTCACCTTCCTCGTGCGCGTCAAGGAATGCATCGAGGATCCCGAGCGCCTGCTGCTGGAAGTGTAGTCACCTTGCCGGAACTCCATGGGTGCTGCTTTCTGAGCAGCGTGTAGATCGAGCCCACCAACTCGATCAGTCTCGGCTCGGACTACGCGTTGGACTTCGAGGCCGTCGGTAGCCGGATTACCTTGCGCAACTGGGAGCAGAAGCAACTGGGGCCGACGTCCTGCAAACGGCGCGATACGCGATCGGCCTCGGCCTGTGGGGTGAGAAGCGCGTACCCGGTATGGAATACAGCCGATGCCGAAGTCATGGCGGAAGAGCTCGAAACGATGGGATCGGCCACGCGCTGGCATGGGTACTGGTCCCTATGGAGGAACGTAACGGCCATCGGCAAATTGTTCCGCGGGTTCCACTCGGAACCGACATGGAGGCAGCGATGCCCGACAATCGAAAGCGCCGTGGACTGGTGGTGGCAACTCTGATGACCGCGTTCCTGACCGCCGCAGCGGGCATTGTCGCCGGTGCCGGTGAGGTTTCGGCACAGGGCCGCGAACAAATCGTCGTGTTCGAGAACTGCACCGTACGCCCCTGCATGGTCGGCGTGGCGCCAGCGAGCTACAGGCAGCCGGGCTGGGTTGCGATCGGCTGGTACCAGAACCATGCCTGGGCATGGCGGCACGCCTGCCATCTGCACCACGGCGCGAGGTCGCACCATTCGCCGGATATTGCGGCCGGGCGCGTAGACTGCACGAGGCTTTGATGCGTTCTGGCCTCGGTCGCTTGCGCCCTCACTGCGAAACGCCGTCGGCCCATTGAGCCCGACAAGCTCTCTGTTATCACCGAACATCGTCGCCTGTTGGCGGATTGGGTTCCCGGCCCTCCCACAGGCGCGGTGCCTACCCAGTGTCGTCCTCGCCTTTTCGCAAGCCATTGGATTCGCCAGCCCGCCCGGAACTGGCTAGCATCCCCTGACAAGTAGTAGGCGTGCTCGTTCATTCACTGTCCCTGTTGGGGGAGGACAGTCCCATGATGCGCTACCTGATCCGGGCGCTCGCCTTGGCGCTCGCGTGGGCGATTGCGCCGTCGGCAAGCGCGCAATCGTCGGTGCCGAGTTTCGACAGCAGCGACTTCCAGAAGTGTTTCGAGGTACTGGCGCCTTACACGACGTCTCTGCCGCTGCTGGCGGACAATCCGGCGGCGACCGTTGCCGCGATGCGCCGGCTCCAGTCCGATGCCGAGACCCGGCGTCGCGAGATCGAGCGCGTCATGGCCAATATCCAGGGCGACTACGCGCTGGCCGTGGATTTCAGTCGATTGTCCCAGTACGAACGCGACTATCTGTTCGCCGCCGGCCTGAGGTATCTCGACCTGCGCCGCCAGCTGGAAGGCGTGATGGCCGAGCTGAAGTGCTGGTCGATCATGATCTACGTGCTTCGTCAGCGCTTGCCACCGTTCGAGCCGGGACCGTTCGTCAAGCTGCAGATCCCGCCGCCGCCGCCGCCGCGCCCGCCGCTGCCCGAGGAGGCGGCGCTGGCGCGCCTGCTTGAGCTCCTGCGCCAGTGGGCCGAAATCAAGGAACGCGAAGCGCAGGAGCGGCTCGCCGAGATCGACCGGCGCAAGAAGATGGTCGATGACGAGTTGGCGCGGCGTGGCGGCGACATCGGGCCGGGCGGCCGCTGGTATTCCGTCGGTGGTGTCGGCGCCTTCGTTATTCCCACCAACCGGCCGGGCCTGGGCACGACGCAGGAGCTCAACCTGAAGAACGGCTTCGCCGGCGGTCTCGAACTCGGCATCGAGTGGAGGCTGGCGCCCACCTGGGGGCTTCGAGGGGTGGTCGAGGCCGGCTACGTTCACACGGGGATGGCCGAGTTGGTCAATATCGGCGGCGCATCGGTGCCGTTCTCCGGCCATTACAGTTCGATGTACGGACTTGTCGGCGCCGACCTGATCTATCGCCCGTTGCCCGACCTGGCGATCTTCGCCGGCGCCGGCATCGGCATCGCGCGCAACCTCGTCAATCTGCGCAATCGCTTCGGCGTCACCGTGATCGACGATTCCCACACCGCCTTCGCCTATCGCCTGCGCGCCGGACTGGAGACCCGGGTTGGCGGAACCGGCCTGTGGGTGGGACCGTCCGTTGCGTACTTCGGCACGACAGGCGGCACGGCGACGAACAGCACCGGCAACGCGTTCTTCCAGATCGGTGGCCGCCAGGGCGTGCAGCTGATGATGACGGGGCGCTTCAGTTTCGCCCGTTGAGTGCGAGCCCCGGGCATGCCATGTGCATGTCGCACCACAGCAGGCAACCGATGGGGCGCGCATGGCAAGCGAAACCTACGATCTGGTCGTGATCGGCGCCGGACCCGGCGGCTATGTTGCAGCCATCCGCGCCGCGCAGTTGGGCATGAAGGTGGCCTGCGTCGAGAAGCGAAGGACGCTGGGCGGCACTTGCCTCAATGTCGGCTGCATTCCCTCGAAGGCGCTGCTGCAGTCCTCGCACCTCTATGAGGAGACCGCGCACGATCTGAAGGCGCATGGCATCGTCGTCGGCGACGTGAAGCTCGACCTAGCCGCCATGATGAAGCGCAAGGGCGAGGTCGTCGGCGCGACGACCAAGGGCATCGAGTTTCTGTTCAAGAAGAACAAGATCACCTCGGTCGCCGGCGCCGCGCGCATCGCCGCCGCCGGCACGGTCGAGGTCGTGGGCGACGACGGCGCGGTCAAGGACACGCTGTCGACGAAGAATATCCTGATCGCCTCGGGCTCGGAGGTCATGCCGCTGCCGGGCGTGACGATCGATGAGAAGACCATCGTGTCGTCGACCGGCGCGCTGGAGATCGAGTCCGTCCCGAAGCGCATGGCGGTAATCGGCGCCGGCATCATCGGGCTCGAACTGGGCTCGGTCTGGCGTCGACTGGGCGCCGAGGTGACGGTGATCGAGTTCCTCGATCGCATCGCGCCGGGCATCGACAACGAGGTGGTCAAGCAGTTCGAGCGGTCGCTGACGCGGCAGGGCCTGAAGTTCAAGCTCGGCCGCAAGGTCACCGGCGCGACCAGGGGCGCGAGCGGCGTGACCATCACGCACGAGCCGGCGAAGGGCGGCGCGGCCGAGACGCTGGAGGTCGACGTCGTGCTGGTCTGCATCGGCCGGCGGCCCTACGTCGAGGGCCTCGGGCTGGACAAGGTCGGCGTGAAGCTCACCGAGCGGGGCCGCATCGCCGTCGACGCGCATTTCCAGACCAGCGTGCCGAGCATCTACGCCATCGGCGACGTGATCGACGGGCCGATGCTGGCGCACAAGGCAAGCGAGGACGGCGTCGCCTGCGTCGAGACCCTGGCCGGCCAGAAGGGCCACGTGAACTGGGACCTCGTGCCCTCGATCGTCTACACCCAGCCCGAGGTGGCCTGGGTCGGCAAGACCGAGGAGCAGCTCAAGGCCGCCAACGTCACCTACAAGTCGGGCAAGTATCCCTTCCTCGCCGACCCGCGCAGCCGTGCCAACGGCCGTACCGAGGGCTTCGTCAAGGTGCTGACCGACGCGAAGACCGACACCGTGCTGGGCGTGCACATCATCGGCGCCGAGGCCGGCACGATGATCGCCGAGGCGGCGCTGGCGATGGAGTACGGCGCCTCGGCCGAGGATATCGGCCGTGTCTGCCACGCCCATCCGACGGTCAACGAGGCGATGAAGGAAGCCGCGCTCGCGGCCTGGGACAAGCCGATCCACTTGTAGAGACAAGCAAGGCCCCATACCGTCGCCGCATGCGGGGGCGAGCGTTGGTCGTGGCGATGTGCCTGGGGCAGGTGGGCAACCTGCTGCCGCACGTCGTGGTGCCGGCCGTGATGGTCGGCCATCTGATCGGCCCGTGGGGTCTGAGCAACGCCCAGGCCGGCCTGATGGCCAGTTCCTACGCCGCCGGGTACATGGTCGCGGTGCCGGTGCTGAGCACGCTCACCGACCGTATGGACGCGCGCCGCATCCTGCTGGTGGGATCCCTGCTCAGCGGCCTGGCCACCATCGCCTTCGGCCTGCTCGCCGACGGCCTCACCTCGGCGATGGCGATCTGGTGCCTCGCCGGGATCGGCTTCGCCGGCGCCTATATGCCGGGGCTCAAGGCGCTCACCGACCGGCTCGATCCCGGCGATGCCTCGCGCAGCATCACCTTCTACACGTCGAGCTTCTCGCTCGGTGTCGGGCTTTCGTTCCTTGCCGCGCAGCTGATCGCCGATGCCTGGGGCTGGCGCATGGCCTTCATCCTCACCGGGCTGGGGCCGGTCGGCATGGTGGTCGTCGCGCTGCGAATGGCGCCGGTGGCCCCGCCGCCGCCGAGTGGCCGGCTGCTCGATTTCCGGCCTGTCCTGCGCAACCGCGCGGCCATGGGCTACATCCTGGGCTATGGCGCGCATTGCTTCGAGCTCTACGGCATGCGCACCTGGATCGTGGCGTTCTGGACCTTCGTCGTCGCCCGCCATGGCGCTGCCACGCCGCTGGATCCGATCGTCATCAGCGTCGCCGTCGCCGTGCTGGCGATGCCCGCCAGCATCCTCGGCAACGAGGTCGCCCTGCGCATCGGCCGCCACCGCGCCATCAGCGTCATCCAGCTCGCCTCGGCGGCCGTGGCGCTTGCCATCGGGCTTGCCGCCGGCGCCTCGCCCTGGCTGCTGCTCGGCCTCGTGCTGCTCTACGCGATCACCGTGCCGGCGGATTCGGGCTCGCTGACATCGGGCATGTCCGCCTCGGCCGATCCGCGCTATCGCGGCGCGACCATGGCACTGCACTCCACGGTCGGCTTCGGTGTGTCGGCGCTGGGCGGCTGGCTCGTCGGCGCGGCGCTGGATGCCGCCGGCGGTGCCGCCGATGCCATGGCATGGCTCGCCGCCTTCGCGGTGATGGCCGGCGGTATCTTGTGCGGGCCTCTGGTATTGTGGTGGTCGCGTTCCGACAGCCATGGACCACACGATGCGCGTGGCGACGACTAGGGTACTTCTCGTCCTGGCGATGGCTGCGTCGATTGCCGGCCAGGCACTGGCCGCGCCCGAGACCGTGAAGTTCACCGCCACCCCGCGTCACGAGCGGCTGACGCTCGACGGCAAGCTCTACCGGCCGTCGACGGGTACGCCGCGCCCGGCGGTGATCGTCGTGCATGGCTGCAGCGGCCAGGGTTCTGGCGCGCGCACCTGGGGCGGGGTGCTGAGCAAATGGGGCTACGTCGCGCTGGTGATCGACAGCTTCACCGGCCGCGGCGTGAAGGAGGTCTGCACGCGCGCCGGCGGTCGTGTCGACGCGCGCGACCGCGCCTGGGACATCGACGGCGCCGCGGCGTGGCTGAAGGCGCAGCCTTTCGTCCGCGCCGACCGCATCGGCCTGATGGGCCAGTCGCATGGCGGTGCCGCCACCCTGTTCGCGACCCTGCGCGACAGGGCCGAGAATGCGCCGCCGCCGACTCCGGCCTTCGTCGCCGCCATCGCCTTCTACCCCGATTGCACCCTGCGCGGCCGCACCGCGAAGCGCTTCGAGGTGCAGCGGCCCTTGCTCATCCTGATCGGCGAGAAGGACGACTGGACGCCCGCCGACAAATGCCGCGATCTGCTGCCGCGGCTGTCGGGCAAGCCGTTCGAGCTGCACACGTATGCCGACGCGGTGCATGCCTACGACAATCCCGGCAGCAAGCTGCGCTTCCGCGCCGAGGTCTCCAACCGCAACAAGCCCGGCGGCTGCTGCGGCGCTTGGGTCGGTCATGACGCACAGGCCTATCGCGACACGCTCAAGCGCGTCGAAGCGTTCTGGCTGACGCATCTCGGACCGCCGCTTTGACCATCTGGCGCCTCGTGCTCGCGCTTCTGCTGTTGGCGTGCGGCGCGTCGGCAGTTGGTGCGCAGCAGGCCGTGCGCGTGCCGGTCGAGGTTGCCGGGCGCACGCTGCACCTTGCGGTCACGCTCTACCGTCCGCAGCATCCCGGCCGGCATCGGGCCGTGGCGCTGTTCCACGGCTGCGGCGGCGTCGGTCAGAACATCCTGCGCATGGCGCAGATTCTCGCCGGCAAGGGCTATGTCGCCGTCGTGGTCGACAGCTTCGGCGCGCGGGGTACCCGCGATGCCTGCACCAGCCGCTGGCCGACGGTCGAGCAGGCGGTCGAACGCGTCGCCGATATTCGCGCCTCGGTCGCCTTCCTGTCGGCGCGCGCCGATGTCGACGCCACCCGCATCGCCGTCATGGGCTACTCCTACGGCGGCGGCGTGGCCTTGCTCTATGCGCTCGACGGCGAGCCCGCGGCCCGCGCGACCATCGCGGTCTACCCGGACTGCGCGCTGCAGGATCGGCTCGGTGCGACGCTCGCCAACCGAAAGCCTCTGTTGCTGACCATGGGCGAACTCGATGACTGGACGCCGGTTCGCCAATGTGAGGCGCTGCTGGCGCGGATCAGGAGCGGGCGCGATCTGGTCGAGACCCGCGTCTACCCCGGCGCGCACCACAGCTTCGACGCGGTCGGTCTGCCGGTGCGCTACCTGGCCTCGGCCGGCAATCGCAGCAAGCCGAACAATTGCTGCGGCGCGCATTACGGCTACAACGCCGCGGCCTGGACGGCCTTCCAGCGCGATGTCGAGGCGTTCCTGGCGCGCGCGCTGCGTTAGGTCTTGGCGCGCGGATGGGCGCGGTCGTAGACCTCGAGCAGGCGTTCGGCGTCGATGTCGGTGTAGCGCTGGGTCGTCGACAGCGAGGCGTGGCCGAGCAGTTCCTGGATGGTGCGCAGATCGCCGCCGGCGCCCAGAAGATGCGTGGCGAAGGAATGGCGCAGCGCGTGCGGCGTGGCGCTCTGCGGCAGGCCGAGCTGATCGCGCAGGCGGCGCACGGCGCGCTGGACGATGCCGGGATCGAGCGCGCCGCCGCGCACGCCGATGAAGAAGCGATCGTTGGGCGAGGCCTTGGCGAGGAAGGGGCAGGCGGCGCGGTAGACCGAGAGCTTGGCGACCACCGCCGGCAACAGCGGCACCAGCCGCTCCTTGTTGCCCTTGCCGCGCACCCACAGCACGTCGGCGCGGCTGCGCAGCAGCTCCTCGACCTGCCGCTTGGTCAGCGACAGCGCCTCGGCGATGCGCAGGCCCGCGCCGTACAGCAGGGTGAGGATCGCGGCGTCGCGGCGCGCCACCCACTCGACGCCGGCATCGGCCTCGGATTCCGACAGGAGGTCGGCGGCCTCGGCGACGCTCAGCGCGCGCGGCAGCGATTTCGGCAGCTTGGGCGTGCGCACGAGGCCGACGGCGGCATTGGCGGCGAGCCCACGCCGCTCCATGTGGCGGAACAGGCCGCGCACCGAGGACAGCGCGCGCGCCGTCGAGGTGCGCGCCAGACCCTCGCGCGCGCGCCGCGCCAGCCAGGCACGGAAATCCCCGGCACGCAGGCCGGCCAGCGCCTGCACCGTCGCCGGCTCGCCGGTGTGGTGGGTGACGAAGGCGAGGAAGTCGGCGATGTCGCGGCGATAGGCGATCAGCGTCTTGTCGGCGGCGCGCCGCTCCGAGGCCAGCCACTCGCACCAGCCTGAAATGGCCGCAGCGGTATCGTCGGGCAGCGAGGTCTCGGGTGCCGGCGGCGGGGGCGGTTCGACGCTTTTGAGGGCGCGGCGAGCCAGGTCAGTCACTCCGGCAGGTCGAGCCAGGCGCGGATCGTGTTCTCGAGCACGCGCACGAGGAAGAACAGCAGCTCGGTCGACTGGTTGGGCCCGAAGGTCTGCGGATCCTTCGAGCCGAAGGCGATCACGCCGTCGGGCGAGCCGCTCGACACCTTCAGCCGCACCAGCACGTCGGAGCGCACGTGGCGCGCGACAGTGCCGAAAAAGGCCTCCTCGCCGAGGATGTCGGACCGCAGGCGGCTGTTCATGCCCGGCCCGAGCGCCGCGTCGATCGCGCCGGGCGCCAGCACGTAGACGCCGCGCACCGGCACGCGGCGCGGCGCATCCTCGCTGCCCTCGATGGCCAGCGCGATGAAGTCGACGTCGAGCAGGCCGGGCAGCTCGTGCGTGACCACGTGGATCAGGCGCTCGAAGCTGTTGGCCTGGATGACGCTGAGCACGCCGACATGGATGCGGTTCTGCGTGATCTGGTTGGCGCGGCCGGTGGTGATCAGCTCTTCCTGGCGCGCGCGCAGCTTGTCGATGTCGCTGCGCAGGCGCTTGACCATCGCCGCCTGCATGTCGACGACGCCCGAGCCGTTGTGGCGCGGCGCCGGCTGCAGGCCCTGGAGCTGCTTGGCGTTCTCGACCAGGAAATCGGGATGCGCGCGCAGATAGGCCAGCACGTCGTCGCGCGTGATCACCTTGGCTGTTGCTGGCTCGTCCTCGCTCATGGTCGCAGGATCGCCGTCAGAGAATCGACTGGCCGGTCTTCTTCCAGTCCGCCAGGAAGGCGTCGAGCCCCTTGTCGGTCAGCGGGTGGTTGAAGAGCATGCGCAGGATGTTGGGCGGCACCGTCGCGACGTGTGCGCCGATCTTGGCCGCCTGCACGACATGCATGGGATGGCGGATCGAGGCCGCCAGCACCTCTGTATGGAAGGCCGGATAGTTGCCGTAGATCTGCACGATGTCGCTGATCAGGGCCATGCCGTCCTCGCCGATGTCGTCGAGGCGGCCGATGAACGGCGAGATGAACGAGGCGCCGGCCTTGGCGGCGAGGATCGCCTGCGCCGCCGAGAAGCACAGCGTCACGTTGACCATGATGCCTTCGCCCGCCAGCGCCTTGCAGCTGCGCAGCCCGTCGGGCGTGAGCGGCACCTTGATGGTGATGTTGTCGTTGCGTCCGCGGCCGATGGCGTGGAGCTTGTGCGCCTCCTGCATCATGGTCGCGTGGTCGGTGGCGGTGACCTCGGCGCTCACCGGGCCGGGCACGACGTCGGCGATCTCGCGAATCACGTCGAGCATCGGGCGGCCCGACTTGGCGATCAGCGAGGGATTGGTGGTGACGCCATCGAGCAGGCCGCTGGCCGCCAGCGACTTGATCTCGGCGACATCGGCGGTATCGACGAAGAATTTCATGGTGCGATCGCCAGTCCGGTCGGGGGCGCGAAAGGGCGGTCTGTGACGGCCGGGCCGCGCCGATTACATTGGGGTATGACGTCACGACGACGCGACCTCGTTTCTAACGAAAGCCCCGAGTCCCGGCAAGGCCCGCAGGCCGCAGTGCACAAAGGCCAGGTCGTGTCCGTGCTGCTGCCGCTGCCGCTGGGCGAGGCCTACGACTACGCGGTGCCGGAGGGACTCTTGATCTCGCCGGGCGATTTCGTCGTCGTGCCGCTGGGCAAGCGCGAGACCATCGGCGTGGTCTGGGGGCCGGGCAGCGGCGAGGTCGATCCCGCGAAGCTGCGCGACATCATCGGCGTGATGCCGGCGCCGCCGATGCGGGAGACGATGCGTCGCTTCGTCGAATGGGTGGCGAGCTACACCGTGTCGCCGCCCGGCTCGGTGCTGCGCATGGCGATGAGCGCGCCGTCGGCACTGGAGGCGCCGCGCACCGAGACCGTCTATCGTCTGGCCGACATCGACACCGACGCATTGAAGCTCACGCCGGCACGACGGCGTGTGCTCGACCTGCTGCGCGACGCGCCGGCCATGGCGCTCGCCGATCTTGCGCGCGAGGCCGGCGTCGGCACCTCGGTGATCAAGGGACTGGTCGCGAGCGGCGCGCTGCAGGCGCTCGAACGGCCGCGCGCCGGGCTGCGCGCGCAGCCCGACTGGCGGATGGCCGGGCCGTCGCTGTCGGACGCCCAGCGCGCGGCGGCGGACGATATCGTCGCCAAGGTGCGCGCCCGCGCCTTCAGCGTCACGCTGATCGACGGCGTGCCGGGCGCCGGCAAGACCGAGGTCTATTTCGAGGCGGTGGCGGCGGCGCTCGCCGAGGGGCGCCAGGCGCTGGTGATGCTGCCGGAGATCGCGCTGTCGACGCAGTGGCTCGAACGCTTCGCGCGGCGCTTCGGCGCGCGGCCGGCGGAATGGCATTCGGACATGACCTCGGCCGAGCGACGGCAGACCTGGCGCGACATCGCCGAGCGTCGCGTGGGTGTCGTCGTGGGCGCGCGCTCGGCGCTGTTCCTGCCCTTCGTCGATCTCGGCGTGATCGTGGTCGACGAGGAGCACGACCAGGCCTTCAAGCAGGAGGACGGGGTGATCTACAACGCGCGCGACATGGCCGTGGTGCGCGCGCGCCTCGAAGCGGTGCCGATCGTGCTGGCCTCGGCGACGCCGTCGCTGGAAAGCATCGTCAACGCGCAGGGCGCGCGCTACGCGATGCTGCACCTGCCGGAGCGGCACGGGCCGCAGAGCGTGCCGCCGATCGAGATCGTCGATATCCGCCGCACGCCGCCGGCGCGCAATCGCTGGCTGACACCGCCGGTGGTGCAGGCGATCCGCGAGACGCTGGAGCGCGGCGAGCAGGCGCTGCTGTTCCTCAACAGGCGCGGTTACGCGCCGCTGACGCTGTGCCGCACCTGCGGCCATCGCCTGCAATGCCCGCATTGCAGCGCCTGGCTGGTCGAGCATCGCTTCCGGCGCAAGCTGGTGTGTCACCATTGCGGGTATGGCGCACCGTTGCCGGAGAAATGCCCGGCCTGCGAGGCCGAGGAGTCCTTCGTCGCCTGCGGCCCCGGCGTCGAGCGCCTGGCCGAGGAGGTGATGGCGCTGTTTCCCGACAAGCGGCTGGAGATCTTCGCCAGCGACACGGTGCCGACGCGGCGCGAGGCGCAGGCGCTGGTCGAGCGCATCGCCGGCAACGAGGTCGATCTGGTGATCGGCACGCAGATGGCGGCCAAGGGCTACCATTTTCCGCACCTGACCCTGGTGGCGGTGGTCGACGCCGATCTGGGCCTGAGCGGCGGCGACCTGCGCGCGGCCGAACGCACCTTTCAGCTGCTGTACCAGGCGGCCGGGCGTGCCGGTCGCGCCGAGCATCCCGGCCGCGTGCTGCTGCAGACCGCGCAGCCGCATCACCCGGTGATGCAGGCGCTGGCCAGCGGCGACCGGGAGCG
>JBFXAZ010000051.1:0-36407 GCA_050183765.1 Reyranellaceae bacterium
GATGTCGCCGGCAAGGTGGTGGCGCCGGGCCTCATCGACGTGCATACGCACGACGACACGGCGCTGATCGAGAACCCCGGCATGGCGATGAAGGCCAGCCAGGGCGTCACGACGGTGGTGTGCGGCAATTGCGGCTTCAGCGCCGCCCCCTACGCCGGCCCCCGGCCCGTGCCGCACAACCTCTCGCTGATCGTGAAGCAGGAGAGGTTCCTCACCCAGAGCTTCGCCGCGTTCGCCGAGTTGGTCGAAAGCGCGCGACCGGCGATCAACGGCGCCTTCCTGGTTGGCCACGCCACGCTGCGCTACGGCGTGCTCGGCACGGACCTCGAGCGGCCGGCGAGCGCGACCGAGACGGCGCGCATGCGCGACATGCTGGACAACGCGCTCGCCGACGGCGCGATCGGCATGTCGAGCGGCCTGTTCTATCCGCCGGCGGCGCACGCCACGACCGACGAGGTGGCGGAGATCGCGATGCCGCTGGGCCAGCATGGCGGGGTCTACACCGCGCACATGCGCAACGAGGACGACAACATCCTGGCGGCCATGGACGAAACCTTCGAGATAGGCCGCCGCGCCAACGCGCCGGTCGTGGTCTCGCACCACAAGTGCTCCAGCCGCCAGAATTTCGGCCGCATGCGCGAGACGCTGCCGAAGTTCGATCAGGCGATGAAGGACTGGCCGATCTCCTTCGACGTCTATCCCTACGTCGCCGGCTCGACGATCCTGCGCAAGCAGATGATCGACCGCGCCGACAAGGTGATGGTGACCTGGTCGGAGGCGATGCCCTCGGCCGGCGGTCGCGATCTGAAGGACGTCGCCGGCGAGCTCGGCTGCTCGGTCTACGAGGCGGCCGACCGCCTGCAGCCGGCCGGGGCGATCTACTGGATGATGAGCGAGGACGACGTACAGAAGG
This sequence comes from Reyranellaceae bacterium, assembly GCA_050183765.1. GTDB lineage: Bacteria > Pseudomonadota > Alphaproteobacteria > Reyranellales > Reyranellaceae > JAFAZJ01. The sequence goes on from JBFXAZ010000051.1 coordinate 914, forward strand.
CGCTGTCGCATCCGCAGGCGATGATCGGCAGCGACGGCCTGCCGCTCGACCAGCATCCGCACCCGCGCCTGTGGGGCACTTTCCCGCGCGTGCTGGGCCATTACAGCCGCGATCTCGGCCTGTTCCCGCTCGAGGACGCTGTCCGGCGCATGACCTCGCTGTCGGCCCGGAATTTCGGCCTCGCCAGGCGCGGGCTGGTGCGCGAGGGCTACTATGCGGACATCTGCGTGTTCGACCCGGCGACGGTGATCGACATGGCGACCTTCGAGGAACCGATCAAGCCGGCCCAGGGCATCGTGCTGACCCTGTGCAACGGGGTCGTGGCCTGGCAAGGCGGACATCCGGCCTTGGGCGGCGGCGGCCGCGTCCTGCGGCTGCAGGAACTGAAGAAGGAGGCGTCCTGATGCGATCGACCCCTCTGACGCGGGCGGTGCTGAGCCTTTCCCTCCTGCTGGCGCCGGCTCTGGCCTTCGCCCAGCAGCGCCCCACGCCGGTGCAGCCGCCCGCCCCCAAGCCGCTCGACCTGCCGCGGGCCGACGACCCCAATGCGCCCACGCTCGCCGCCAGCCTGCGTGCCGGCTACCAGATCCGCACCGCCGTGCAGACCGTGGAGGCGAACCCGCTGATCTTCATCCAGAAGGAGAACTCGGCCCGGGTCTGCCGTGCACCTGTGCCGCGCGAAGGCGTGATCGCGCCACGCTACAGCCCCGACTTCGGCACCTATCGCTGCAGCGAGATCAAGTAGGCGTCCGTCGATTCACCAACTAAATGAGGTTGGCCGGCAATTCCGCCTGCGAATAGGCGTTAATTTTGATATATTTGAGCGCGACCGGTCTCGTCCTGGGCCCGGTGTGTACCCTCGGGGGAGAAAGTCCGATGAAGGACCTGCTATTCAGCTTCAATGGCCGGATCAACCGCGCCAAGTTCTGGCTCGGCACGGTGTGCCTGCTCGTCGTGTACATCATCCTCGCCGTCATCAGCAGCGTCGCCATGACCCCGATGACGGTGTCGCAGTCCGGGCAGGTGCAGGGCGGCGGCTTGGGCATCGTCGGCATCATCGTGCTGATTTTCTACATCGCAATGATCTGGCCCTCCGTGGCGCTCGGCGTGAAGCGCTTCCATGACCGCGACAAGTCGGGCTGGTGGGTGCTGATCTCCCTGGTGCCGATCATCGGCGGCCTGTGGTACCTGATCGAGTGCGGCTTCCTTGAGGGCACCAAGGGCCCCAACAAGTTCGGCCCCGACCCGCTGGCCCAGGCCTAGCCGGCGAACGGATCCTCGACGAAGGGCCACTGCTTTCGCGGCGCCTTCGCGTAGGGCATGGAGCGGAAGTCCGGCGCCACGGCGCCGGGCACCGCGACGTAGAGAATCTCCGATGCCACGGGCGCGTATTCCGCGTGGAAGTGCTGCATCGACTTGACCACGACAACCTTGCGAGCCGACGGGTCGACGCCGACATTGGTGAAGGCATCGACGCTCTTGCACTGCGCGCGTAGCGTATTGCAGACGATGGCGATCCCGTCGACCTCGAAGGCGGCCATGTCGCCCACCGGCACGCGCGAATTGCCGAAGCCACCGGTCGTGGCGTCGCGCTTCAGGCCGATCACCCGGGCGCGCAGGTCGAGCGCCGGGCCGGACATCGCACCCAGCTTGCCGCCCAGCCGCACATCGACCTCGGCGCCCTCGCCGACCTCGAAGGCGATGCGTACGGCCATCGGGTCCCAGAACATCGCGATGGCGCCATCCTTGACGCCGCGCTCGAGCATCGCCTGCAGGATGAAAGTCGAGTCGCTGGCCGCGCCGCCGCCGGCGTTGTCCGACACGTCGGCGATCACCAGCGGCTTGGGCAGGTTGTGCGAGGCCGCGCGCGCCATCGCCTGGTCCAGGGTGGCGTAGGCCGGCTGGGTTTCGGCGCGCATGGCGTAGAACTCGCGCCCCAGCTCGGCCGCCAGCCGTTCCGCCTTGGCCTTGTCGCCGTCGGTGATCACCAGCAGCTTGCTGCCCATGTCGGGCACGTCGGCCCAGGGGAAGCCGTGGATCACCGAGACCGACATGACGCCTTCCTTGCCCTCGAGCGCGGCGCACTTGTCGACGAAGCCGCGCATCGGCTGGCGCGTGGTGTGGAACACGCCCACCGTGCGGCAATCGTACCAGCCCATGACCGGCCTGGCGCCACTGTCGAAGACGGCCTCGAGGATGCTGAAGACCTCCTCGGCACGCTCCTTCACGTCGATGTGCGGGTACTCCTTAAACAGCACGATCCAGCTCGCATTGTCGAGCTTCAGCGCGCCGACATTGGCGTGCAGGTCGAGTTCGACGCCGATCGGCACATCGGGGCCGACGACTCGGCGCACATGCGCCAGCAGATCGCCCTCGGCGTCGTCGTAGCCTTCGGCGACCATCGCGCCGTGCAGCGACAGCAGCACGGCGTCGACCGGCAGCGCCGCCTTCAGATCGGCGACGATCTCGTCGCGGAACGCTTCGTAGACCGTCTTCACCGTCCTGCCGGCGGGCTGGGCAAAGGCGCACAGGCTCTCGACCACGGTCCAGCCGCGCACCTCGGCCCGGCGGCGCCACACGGAGAGCGGCAGGCCGAACATCGGCACGCGATCGCCGTAGCTGGCCTTGCGGAAAAGGCAGGTCTCCTCGAACAGCCGCAGTCCGGTGGGCAGCGAGGAGAACGTGTTGGTTTCGGTGCCGAGCGTGGCCGTGAAGATCTTGCGCGTCATGATCTCGTTCTCTCGCCTGTCATCCCGAGCGCAGCGAGGGATCCAGACCGTTCCGAGATCCCTCGCTGCGCTCGGGATGACAGCGAAGCTATGCCGCCTCGAACTTGCCGAACTCCCAGTCGCGACCGGGCGCGGCGGCCAGCAGGGCCTTGGTGTAGGGGTGCTGCGGGCGCAGGAAGACATCGGCGGCGGGGCCGTACTCGACGACGATGCCCTTCTCCATCACCGCCACCTCGTGGCAGACCTGCGCCGCCACGCGCAGGTCGTGGGTGATGAACAGCATGGCGAGGTTCAGGCGCTGGCGGATCTCGTCGAGCAGGTCGAGGACCTGCGCCTGCACCGACACGTCGAGCGCCGAGACCGCCTCGTCGGCGATCAGAAGCTCGGGCTCCATCGCCAACGCGCGCGCGATGCAGATGCGCTGGCGCTGGCCGCCGGAGAACTGGTGCGGGTAGCGATCGAGCGAGTCCGGGTCGAGCCGCACCGTCTGCATGAGATTGCGCGCACGGGCCCAGGCCTCTGTCCGGCCCATGCCGAAATTCATCGGCCCTTCGATGATCGACTCGCCGACGGTGCGGCGCGGATTGAGCGAGCGATAGGGGTCCTGGAAGACGATCTGGATGCGGCGGCGGTGGCGGCGCAGCAGGCGTTGCGGCAGCAGCGCCACGTCGTCCTCGCCCAGCCGCACCCGGCCTTCGGTGGGATCGATCAGGCGCGCGATGCAGCGCGCCACCGTCGACTTGCCGGAGCCCGATTCGCCGACGATGCCCACCGACTCGCCCTGGCGGATCTCGATATTGACCCGGTCGGCGGCCTTCACCTGGTGGCCCCTGCCGAAAAGCGTGCCGCCACCGTAGATCTTGGTCAGATTCTCGGTCCGCAGCACCAGCTTCGCGGCCGTGGCGCGCGGCCGGTCGGCCGGGTGCATGCTGGGCACCGACGAGATCAGCATGCGCGAATACGGATGCTTGGGCCGCAGCAGGATGTCCTCGGTCGGGCCCATCTCGACCAATTCGCCCAGCCGCAGCACCGCGACGCGATGGGCGATCTCGCGCACCACGCCGAAGTCGTGCGTGATGAAGAGCACGCCCATGCCCTTCTCGCGCTGGATGTCCTTGATCAGCTGCAGGATCTGCGCCTGCGTCGTCACGTCGAGCGCCGTGGTCGGCTCATCGGCGATCAGCAGCGCCGGCTCCAGCACCAGGGCCATGGCGATCATCACGCGCTGCCGCTGGCCGCCGGAGAGCTGGTGCGGGTACGACGCGTAGATGCGCGGCGGATCCGGCATGCGCACCTGCTCGAAGATCTGGATGATCTTGGCCCTGCGCTCCTCCGCCGACATCTGCGTATGCGTGCGCAGCACCTCGTCGATCTGGTCGCCGCAGGTCATGACCGGGTTCAGCGCGGTCATGGGTTCCTGGAAGATCATCGCCATGCGTACGCAGCGCAGCTCGCGCAGCCGCGCCTCGCTGGCCTGCGCGACGTCCTCGCCGTCGAGCAGCGCCTCGCCGCCGGCGATCGGCAGCGACTTGGGCAGAAGGCCCATCACGCCCTGGGCGATCACCGACTTGCCGGAGCCGGACTCGCCCACCAGGCAGACGATCTCGCCCTTCTTGACCGTGAAGTTCACATGCTCGACGGCGAACGGACGATCGCCTCCCTTGGGCAGGGCGATCGCCAGGTCGCGCACCTCGAGTACCGGGCGCCCCTCATCCACGCTGCTGTCGTTCATCGATCAGACCCGCTTGCTCATCTTGGGATCGAGCGTGTCGCGCATGCCGTCGCCCAGCATGTTGACCGCCAGCACCGTGACCGCGAGGAAGATCGCGGGATACAGGATGTTGTGCGGATAGACGCGGAAGAACTGACGCCCCTCGGCCATGATGTTGCCCCAGGTCGGCGTGTCGGTCGGGATGCCGATGCCGAGGAAGCTCAGTGTCGCCTCGGCGAGGATCGCGGCGCCGCAGATGAAGGTGCCCTGCACGATCACCGGGGCGACGGTGTTGGGCAGGATGTGGCGCCACAGGATCTTGGGCAACGGCGTGCCGACCGAGATCGCCGCCTCGACATAGGGTTCCTCGCGCACCGAGAGCACGACGGAGCGCACCAGACGCACCACGCGCGGGATCTCGGGCACGACGATGGCGAAGATCACAGTGCCCAGCCCGGCCCGGAACAGCGACACTAGGCCGATCGCCAGCAGGATGCCGGGGATCGCCATCAGGCCGTCCATGATGCGCATGACGAAGCCGTCGAGCCAGCGGATGTACCCCGACACCAGGCCGATGAAGACGCCGATGACGATGCTCAGCGCCGCGACCGAGATCCCGACCAGCAAGGAGACCCGCGCGCCGTAGATCACGCGGCTGTAGATGTCGCGGCCCAGGCTGTCGGTCCCCATCAACGCGGTACGCGTCGTGCGCGTGCCGTCGTCATTGCGCGTCGTGACCTCGACCATGGGCTTGCGATTGCGCGAGGTGGGGTCGATGCGCACCGGATCGACCGTGCCGAGCAGCGGCGCCAGCAGACCGATCAGCACCATGACCAGCACCATGGCGCCGCCGATGCGCACGCTGACGTTCTGGCTGAGCCGCTTCCAGACGCTGGGACGGGCGACGGCGGCAGCACGTGCTGCTGCGGCGTCGACTTCGTTTTCGAGCGCGATGGTCAATAGCGGATCCTCGGATCGAAGAAACTGTAGGCGATGTCGACCAAGAGGTTGATCAGGACGTAGACGAAGCTGAACATCAGGATCACGACCTGGATCACCGGGAAGTCGCGCGCCAGCACGGCGTCGACGGTCAGACGGCCGATGCCGGGGATGTTGTAGACGCTCTCGGTCACCACCACGCCGCCGATCAGCAGCGCGATGCCGATGCCGATCACGGTGATGATCGGCACCGCCGCGTTGCGCAGGGCATGGCGCAGCAGCACGGTGCGCTCGGGCAGGCCCTTGGCGCGGGCGGTGCGGATGTAGTCCTCGCCGAGGGTCTCGATGACGCTGGCGCGGGTGATGCGCGAGATCAGGGCGATGTAGATCACCGCCAGGGTGATGCTGGGCAGGATCAGGCGGATGATGAAGTCGCCGAAGCCCTCGGCGATGCGCTTGTAGCCCTGCACCGGCAGCACGCCGAGCTGGATGGCGAACAGGTAGATCAGCAGGTAGCCGACGACGAACACCGGCACGGAGAAGCCCAGCACCGAGAAGCCCATGACGATGCGATCGACCCAGCCGCCCTGACGCGCCGCGGCGAGCACGCCCAGCGGCACCGCGACCGCCACCGCGAGCAGCAGCGTGCACAGAGCCAGCATCGCCGTGGGCTCGATGCGCTGGGCGATCAGCTCGGCCACCGTCTTCTTGAAGAAGAACGACTCGCCGAAATCCCCCGCCAGCGCCTTGCCTGACCATATGAAGAACTGCGTGTACAGCGGCTCGTCGAGACCGAGCTTGGCGCGGATCGCGGCGACCTGGTCGGAGGTGGCGTTGTCGCCGGCGATGATCGCCGCCGGATCGCCCGGCGTCAGGCGCAACAGCATGAAGACAAAGATCGCCACGAACAACAGGACGGGGATCGTGGAGACCAGACGCCGGGCAATGAACGCGAACATGTCGAACCGAACCGGAGAGAGTGAAGACCGGCTACTTGCCGGTCTTCTCGATGTTCCAGAAGACGGGGACCGGCGCCTTCAGCCAGCCCTTGATGTTGGTGCGCCGCGCGCCGGGGCCGTACCACTGGCCGATCCAGCCGAACTGCGCGGTCTCGAGCGCGCGCAGCTGCACCTTCTCCGCCAGGGCCTTCTGCTTGACCGGGTCGGTCTCGCGGGCATAGGCGTCGCGCAGCTTCTCCATTTCCGGATCGCTCGGCCAGCCAAACCACGCCTTGTCGCCATTGGCGGCGAAGTAGGCATTGGAGATCGGGTTGAGCGCGTCGGCCGAGACCGAGTAGGTGTGGAAGACGTTCCAGCCGCCCTTGTCGGCGGGATCCTTCTTGGCGCGTCGGCCGGTCAGCGTCCCCCAGTCCATCGACTGCATGTCGACCTTGAAGCCGCCCTTCTCCAGCAGCGCCTTGGTGACCGGCGCGGTATTGGTCAGCACCGGCAGCGTGGTCGACTGCATCAGCACGATCGGGGTGCCGTCGTAGCCGGCCTCCTTCAACAGCGCCTTGGATTTCTCGAAGTCCGACTTGACCAGGAAATCCGAGCCCTTGTCTGTCGCGTTGGGCGTGCCGCAGATGAAGGCGGCTCCGCAGACCTTGGAGTACTTGGGATCGCCGATCGTCGCCTTGAGGTAGTCCTCCTGGTTGATGGCGTAGAGCGCCGCCAGCCGGACCTTCGGATTGTCGAAGGGCTTCACAAGGTGGTTGAAGCGGATGACGAACACGTGGCCGAGGGGATTCCAGTCCTCCAGCGCCACGTTCTTGTCGGCCTTCAGCACCGGCAGCAAGTCGTGCGGCGGCGCCTCGATGATGTCGATCTCGTTGGCCAGCAGGGCGTTGACCTGGACCTGGACGTCGGGCATCTCGATCAGCTCGACGCGGTCGACCTTCGCGACCTTGCCGCCGGCGAGTCCCGAGGGCGGCTCGTTGCGCGGCTTGTACTTCGGGTTCTTCAGGTAGACATGCTTCTCGCCCGGCTTGGACTGCGCGACCTGATAGATGAACGGACCGGAGCCGACATACTCGCTGATCTGCTTGAAGGCGTCGGTATCGGCGATCCGCTTGGGCATCATGAACGGCACGTTCGACGACGGCTTGCCGAGTGAATCGAGCACCAGACCGTAGGGCTCCTTGAGGATCAGCTGAAAGGTCTTGGCGTCGACCGCCTTGAACTCCTTGACGAAGTCCATGAGCTTGATCGCCATGGTATCGCGCTTGCCCCAGCGCTTCAGCGAGGCGATGCAGTCCTCGCTGGTCACCGGCTTGCCGTCGTGCCACTCCAGGCCGTCGCGCAGGGTGAACGTAAAGGTCAGCTTGTCGCCACTGACCGTCCACTTGTCGACCATCTGCGGCTTCACGACGTTGTTCTCGTCGACCGAGAACAGCGTGTCGTAGATCAGGTAGCCGTGGTCGCGGACGACGTAGGCGGTGGTGAAGATCGGATCAAGGATGGCGAGGTTGCCGGCCTTCACGACGCGCAGCGTGGTTTCCGCCTGGGCCGCGGCACCGAACGCAAGGGTGCCGGCGATCAGCGCGGCACCAAGCATGACGGTCCTGCGGGTCGATTTCATGTTCATTTCGATACCCCCTCCCAATGCGCGGTCGTCGTTTCGACCGCCTCGCCTGTCCCAGAGCATAGGAGAGCAAACATCGTGCCTACGCCGCTCGGTGATGCAGGCCTGCCCGAAGGCTGAACTCTCCGCTTCTTGGTTGACCAGACCCTACCATCGCCGTCATCCAGCACAAGGGCGAATGCCGAAGGATTAGGCAATGTCGCACCCTCGCGCCTCAAATGAGAACGGCGGCCCGAGGGCCGCCGTCCGCTTGCCGCGCGTCAGGCACGGGCTACTTCTTGGAAATGTTCCAGAACACGGTGACCGGCGCCACCAGGGTGCCCTCGACCTTCGTGCTGAGCGCGAAGGGCGAGTACCACTGGCCAAGATGCACATGCGTCGGATAGTCGACCCAGCGCTTCTGGACGGCCTCGACGATCGCCTTCTGCTTGGCCGGATCGGACTCCTTGGCGAACTCGTCGCGCAGCTTCTCGATCTGCGCATCGCACGGCCAGCCGAACATCGCCTTGTCGCACGACGCGTTGAAGAAGCCGGCCATGACGGGATTGAGAATGTCGGCCGCGACCCACGACGTGAGGAAGGCGTTCCAGCCGCCGGACGTCGGCGGGTCCTTCTTGGCGCGCCGCGCCACCAGGGTCTGCCAGTCCATCGACTGCATGTCGACCTTGAAGCCGGCCTTCTCGAGCTGCGCCTTGGCGACCGGCGCCAGGTTGGTCAGCACCTGCAGGTCGGTCGACTGCATCAGCACCACCGGCGTGCCGTCGTAGCCGGCTTCCTTCAGCAGCTGGGCCGCCTTGGCGGAGTCGCCGTTGAGCACGCCGTCCATGCCGGCCATGGTCTCCAGCGGCGTGCCGCAGATGAACATCGCCTTACAGGTCTTGTACCACTTGGGATCGCCGACCACCGCCTGCAGGAACGGCTCCTGGCTCATCGCCACGATCGCGGCGTGGCGGATCTTGGGGTTGTCGAACGGCTTGTGCAGCGAATTGAAGCGGAACGTGAACTGGTTGCCGGTCGGGTTGCCGTTGAACAGCCTGACGCTCTTCTCCTTCGCCAGCACGGGCAGCAGGTCGTGGCCGGGCGATTCGACCATGTCGACCTCGCCGGCGATCAGCGCGTTGGTGGCCGTCTGCACGTCGGCCATCACGATCCATTCGACGCGATCGACCTTGACCACCTTGCCGCCGGCCAGGCCCGAGGCGGGCTCCGAGCGCGGCTTGTACTTGGTGTTCTTGACGTAGACGACCTTCTCGCCCGGTTTCCACTCGTTGGCGCGGAAGATGAACGGGCCCGAGCCGATCACCTGGGCGGCCGAGATCTGCTTGTTTGGATCGGTCTCCGCGACGCTCTTGGGCATCATGAACGGCACGTTCGACGACGGCTTGCCCAGGCTCTGCAGCACGAGGCCGTAGGGTTCCTTCAGCACGAGCTGGAAGGTCTTGGCATCGACGACCTTGAGCTCCTTGGTGACGCCCATGAGCTTCTGGCCCATCGAATCCTTGGCGCCCCAGCGCTTGATCGAGGCGACGCAGTCCTCCGCCGTGACCGGCTTGCCGTCGTGCCACTCCAGGCCCTCGCGCAGGGTGAAGGTCCACGTCAGCTTGTCGTCGGCGAGCTTGTACGTGTCGACCATCTGCGGCTTGACGTCGAACTTCTCGTCCATCGCGAACAGCGTGTCCCAGACGAGATAGCCGTGGTTGCGCACGATGTAGGCTGTGGTCCAGATCGGATCGAGGATCTTGAGATCCGAGTGCATGACGACGCGCAGCGTCTGCTGCGCCTGCGCCGCCGGCGGGCTCGCCAGCGACATCGCGCCGGCCATCGCCACGGCGCCGAGCAGCGCTTTCCAGTGTTTCACCATCCCCAACTCCCTGTAAATCGGCCCCGTCCTCAGGAAACGCGGCCGCGAAGCCCCAACAGTATCATCAGGCAGGCACCGGACAAGAGCCGGCCCACGCCAGCTCAAGCACGCGCGATGCCAAGACGCAGTCGCAAGGTGCCAGGCTACCGCAGCCCTCCCCCAGCTACTCCGCCGCCTTGGCGTAGTCTGCGACCCTAGCTGCGGCGGCGACGCCTCGGCTACACTGGCCAGCGTGAAGATCCAGAACCCGATCCTCAATGCCGGGCTGGTGCCACTGATCGGCGCTTCGCGCTACCTGCTGACCCTGGTGGCGCTGGTCGCACTGTGGTGGTTCGACGCGCGCGCCATGAACAAGGGCTTCGACGCCAACCTGTCGCTGATCAAGACGGTCGGCGACGCGCTCGACGGCAGCGGCAGGGTCGAGGCCGCGCTGCGCGCCTTCGCGGCCGAGAAGATGCTGCTGTTCGCCGAGATCAGCGCCGTGGTCTGGTTGCTCGGCAAGGCCCTGTGGTGGCTGATCGCGCGCCTCTTCCGCAGGAGGCGCGCCGCGAGCAAGCAGGCGACGCCGGCCGCACCCAATCCCGCCGACGACATCGCCGCCCGGCTTGAAGCGCGCAGTGGACCGTCGCTCACCATCAGCGAGCGCCCGACCGGCATCCGCGCCGAGAGATGAGCGCCGTGCGTCGCCGCGCTCACGACGGCGGCGTCATGGTCGCGAAGCTCGCGCGATAGGCACGCGGCGCGACGCCAAGCCTGCGCCGGAACAGGGTGCGCAGACGGTCGGCGCCGCCCAGGCCGGTGTTGCGCGCGACGATGTCGAGTCGCGCATCGTTCGCCTCGAGCGCGCGGCGCGCGGCTTCGAGGCGGAATCGCTCGACAGCCTTGGCCGGCGTCTGGCCGGTGCGGTCGCGATAGACACGCGCGAAGTGGCGCGGGCTCATGTTGGCGCGCGCCGCCAGCGCCTCGACCGAGAGGTCGCGCCCGAGGTTGCCGGCGATCCAGCGATGCAGCTCGTCGAATGTGCCGTCGCTGTCGCTGAACTGCGCGGCGAAGGGGGCGCTGAACTGCGACTGTCCGCCGGGCCGGCGCATGAACACCACCAGATGCCGCGCGACCTGCATGGCGATGTCGCGGCCGAGATCCTCCTCGACCAGCGCCAGCGCCAGATCGATGCCCGCCGTCACGCCGGCCGAGGTGAAGATCGCGCCGTCGCGCACGAAGATCGCGTCGCGTTCGACGCAGAGGTCGGGAAAGCGTTGCGCCAGGGCCTCGCAGCGACTCCAGTGCGTCGCCGCGCGCCGGCCCTTCAGCAATCCGGCCTCGGCCACGACGAAGGCGCCCGAGCACACCGAGCCGGCGCGGCGCGCGCGTGGCGCATGCTGGCGCACCCAGCGCACCAGGTTCTGGTCGTCAGCCGCATCCAGCACGCCGTAGCCGCCGGGCACGATCAGCGTATCGATGCGGCGGCGTGCGAAGGCGCCGAGCTTCTCGCTCGGCAGGGCCACGCCGGACGAGCTGCGCACCATGCCGCCCTTCACCGACAGCAGCCGCAGATCATAGGCCGGCGCGCCGGCGAGACGTTCGGCAAGCGAGAAGCTCTCCAGCGGACCAGCGACGTCGAGAAGCTGGAAGTCCGGGTAGAGCGTGAAGACGACGGTGCGCGGCGCGGCGGCAGGCAAGACAGCCTCATGGCAGGAATTCGCCGAACATTGTCATATCCGCCAAGCCAGGTCACGCGCTATCGTCAGCTCACCATTCGAGGTAGCCCCATATGACCGACACCCTCTTCCGCATCGGCTTCCTGGTGTTTCCCGACATCACCCAGCTCGACATGACCGGGCCGTGGGAGGTGCTGAGCAAGCTTCCCAATTCGCAGACCTTCCTGGTCTGGAAGACGCGCGAGCCGGTGACCGCCGGGGGCGGCCTGAAGCTGGTGCCCGACATGACCTTCGCCGAGTGCCCGCAACTCGACCTGGTCTGCGTGCCCGGCGGCAGCGGCATGAACCCGCTGCTCGAGGACGAGGAGACGCTTTCGTTCCTGCGCCGCCAGGCGGCGGGCGCGCGCTATGTCACGTCCGTCTGCACCGGCTCGCTGGTGCTGGGCGCAGCCGGGCTCCTGCGAGGCAAACGCGCGGCGACGCACTGGATGTCGATGGACATGCTCAAGGATTTCGGCGCCACGCCGGTGCACGAGCGCGTCGTGGTCGACGGCAACACCATCACCGGCGGCGGCGTCACCGCCGGCATCGATTTCGGCCTCAGGGTCGCGGCCGAGGTCGCCGGCGAGGCCGTCGCCCGCGGCATCCAGCTCAGCATCGAGTACGACCCGCATCCGCCGTTCAACGCCGGCTCGCCCAAGGGCGCCGGGCCGGAACTCACGGCGCGCATGATCGAGATGGCGAGCGCCCGCCAGGCGCAGCGCGCCGAAGCGGTCAAGCGCGCGGCAGCGCGATTGAACGCCTGATGACGCTGTTTTACCTTCCCCCGGAGGGGGAAGGTGGCGCGTAGCGACGGATGGGGGATGTTGAAGACGAACGCAGGAGTCCGTCTTCAACATCCCCCTTCCGCCCTTCGGGCACCTTCCCCCTCCAGGGGAAGGGAGATCCACGATGCGCGACGTGCTGGGCTGGCGGCGGAAGCTGGCGATCATGGCGCCGTCGACCAACACGATCGTGCAGCCCGATTGCGACGATATGCGCCCGCGCGGCGTCACCAATCACTACAGCCGCATCTTCACACCCAACAACAAGGCGCTCAGCAACGACAGCTTCAAGGCCGGCATTCAGGTGATCGGCGACAACGTCATGGACTCGATCAAGAGCGCGATGACGCTGGAGCCGGACTACCTCGTGATGGGCATCTCGGCCCTGTCGTTCTTCGGCGGGCTGAAGGGTGCCGAGAGCTTCGTCGCGCGCATCGAGGACTTCACCGGGCTGAAGATGACGGTGGGCAGCCACGCCACGGCGGCGGCGATGAAGGCCTATGGCGGCATCCGGCGCATCGCCGTGCTGACGCCCTACTGGCCGGTGATGAACGCCGAGGTCAAAGGCTACTTCCACGACGTCGGGCTCGAGGTCGTGCGCGACATCGCCCTGCAGTGCACGTCGTGGACCGGCATCGCCGAGGTGACGCCGGCGCAATGCCGCGAGGCGCTGCGCAGGCTCGACGGCGACGACGTCGACGCGCTGGTGCAGGTCGGCACCAACCTGTCGATGGTGCGCCTGGCGGCTGCGGCCGAGCTGTGGCTCGGCAAGCCGGTGATCGCCATCAACACGGCGACCTACTGGCACGCGCTGCGCGCCAACGGCATCGCCGACAAGGTCGCGGGATTCGGACGGTTGCTGGAGGAATTCTAGCCCACGCTGTCGTCCTGAGCGCAGCGAAGGACCCGGCGGTGCTATGACCGGTCACTGCGATGCAGCGTGACCGCGATACCGCAAGATCCTTCGCTTCGCTCAGGCTGACGGCATGCTACTGCGCCGGCTGCGCGACCGGGCGCTCGACCCCGGGCGCCGGCGCTTCGGGCTGCGGCGCGAGCAGCAGGCGCGACTGGCGCACCTGCTCCATCGCGTTGACCAGCGAGACCCAGACCGCGGCGGCGTAGGGCAGCGACTGCACCACGAGCAGCACCGACCACAGCCGCGCGTCGGGATCGATGCCGCCCAGCGACAGCCAGATGCCGATGGCGGCGACCCACAGCAGGCCGGCCAGCACCGCCTCGTCGCGCGCCATCGCCAGCGCCTTGCCGATGGTGGCGCGCGAATCCATCTTGGGCGTGCGCATGAAAGGCAGCTTGCTGGTGAAGATGCCGTAGAGCACGGCGCGGCCCACCGTGTAGGTCAGCGATAGCCCGGCCAGCGACGCGCCGACGCTCTGCCTGAACGTGCAGCCCACGCGGTTGGCGTAGAGCGCGAACGAATACAGCAGCTTGAAGATGAACAGCGCCAGCGTCGGGATCAGGAAGACGTCCGGCGGCAGCGGCACCAGCGCCGGCGCGACCAGCGCGCCCAGCGCCCAGAAGATGCCGGTGACGGTGAACAGCACGTTGAGCGCATCGGCGAACCACGGCAGCCAGCCGGCGACGAAATGGTACTTCTGCCAGAAGGTCAGCTGCGTGCGGTTCGACAGGATCTCGCGCGCGTGGCCCTTGAGGATCTGCATCGCGCCGTACGCCCAGCGGAAGCGCTGCTTCTTGTAGCCGGCGAAATGGTCGGGCGTCAGGCCATGGCCGAAGCGCTCGCGGCTGTAGGCCGCGCCGTAGCCCTTTTGCATCATGCGCAGGCCGAGCTCGGTATCCTCGCAGATGCACCAGGTCGCCCAGCCGCCGAGATCCTCCATCAGCTTGCGCCGGATCAAGGTCATCGTGCCGTGCTGGATGATGGCGTCGTACTCGTTGCGCAGGCACATGCCGATGTCGAAGAAGCCGGCATACTCCCAGTTCAGCATTTCCTTGAACCGGTCGTCGCGCCAGTCGCGATGGTCCTGCGGCGCCTGCACGAAGCCGATCTTGGGGTTGTCGAACTGCGGCACCAGCGAGCGCAGCCAGTCCTTGCGCACGACGTAGTCGCTGTCGATCACCGCGACGATCTCGGCGTCGGGCGCCGTCTGGCTCAGGACGTAGTTCAGCGCGCCGGCCTTGAAGCCCTTCATCTCGTCGAAGTGGAAGAAGCGGAAGCGCTCGCCCAGCATCTTGCAGTACTCCTCGACCGGCCGCCAGATCGCCGGGTCGCGGGTATTGTTGTCGATGACGATGACCTCAAGGTTCGGATAGTCGAGCGCCGCCAACGAATCCAGCGTCTCCATCACCATCGCCGGCGGCTCGTTGCAGATCGCCACGTGCAGCGAGACCTTGGGCCAGGCACGTTCGGCGCTCGCCGCCACGATCGGCCAGACCTCGCGCTTCCAGCGCCGCGTCCAGATCACCTCGACCAGCTCGAGCGCCTGGACCAGCACCATCGCCAGGCTGAGCAGGAGGAAGGCCAGCAGCAGGCTCCAGCCCACAACCTGCCAGGTCGTCATGTAGATGCCGAAGCCGGCATAGACGGCGTAGACTAGGCCCGAGGCCGCGGCCGCCGTCAGCCCGGCGAAGACCAACTCGCCCAACGGCTTCATGCCGCGCCACACCCAGAGGAAGCCGAGGATGATCGGCAGCGCCAGGGCCAGCGTCCACGACGCCAGCTTCCACCACTCAGGGAAGGCGACGATCGGCCCGCTCCAGGCGAATTTCTGCTCGCGGTCGGCGTTCCACAGGCCCCAGTAGCCGCCGGCCATGCCTTCGAGGTCGTGGCTCTTCCACGGCTGATCGAAGGCCTCGATGACGAAATGGTCGATCTTCTCGCGGCGCAGGAAGTCGACGGCCTCGCGCACGGCCTTGGCCTGCAGCGCCGGCGTGGCGGACTTGAGAACCGGTGCGCCCTCGCCGCGGCTGATGCGCGAGGCACCGTTGGACGGCCAGCCCACCTCGGTGACGATGATGTTCTTGGTCGGGTACACGGTGCGCAGCTCTTCGATACGGCGCTTGAGATAGGCGACGTTTTCCTCGTTCGACTTCTCGTCCCAATAGGGCAGCGAGTGGATGGCGATGTAGTCGACCTCGCGCGCCAGCTCGGGATACTTCAGCCAGATGTGCCAGGGCTCGGCGGTCGAGACCGGCACCTTCACGTTGCGCTTCACGTGGCGGATGTAGCGGATCAGCTGGGCCGGGCTGAGGTCGGTGTTCTTGGCTGGATTGCCGTCCCAGCGCAGGATGGTCTCGTTGCCCACCAGCACGCGCTCGACATTGGCGTTGTCGTTGGCCATGCGGATCAGGGCGGCGACATCGCGCTGCGAGTTCTCGACGCGGTGATCGACCCAGGCGCCGGCGATGACGCGGATGCCGTACTGGCCGGCGATGCGTGCCACCTGGTCGACACCATCGAGCGCCGTATAGGTGCGGATATAGCGCACGCGGCCGGCCAGGGTGCGCATGTCGCGCTCCATCTGCTCGACCCGGGGCTTGTCGGCGCGCGCGGCGTCCTGGTCCTTGGCGTAGGGCGCGTATGTCACACCGTGCAGCGGCCCTTCGATGGGCGGCGCATCGTAGGTGCGGGTGAACAGGCTCCACACGCCGAAGGTTGCGGCGGCGGTCAGGATGACGGTGAGGAGAGCGGAGAAACGCATGCTGGACGGTTCGCGGGCCCTGCAACCACCACGCCAATGGCTGAACCGGATCCATCCGCCCGCCACGGCCGAGCCCGCTCGCGCAGCGTGCGGCAACAGGGCGGTGCGTCGGTGCCGGTCGGCTCAGCCACCAGCGACGTGCTGCTGACCTCTTCGAGGCTCTTCCCTGCGCCTGTTTCCTCGACGCCGACCCTCTTCGGCGCCGATCGGGCGACTGCGCTTCTATAGCCGCCCGTCGCTGTTGTGGACAAGAGCCATAACGTCTTGAAATAAGGAATCATTTTGGCGTCCGGTCGGGCATCGCGACAATGCGGCGAAGGTTTGGTCAAGGATGTGTGACAGATTAGGCCGATGAGCATCGAAGCGTCCGTCGCCCTGCCGCGTCGCCGCCGGCCAAGCCCGCTGTCGTTGATCGCCGGCCTCGTCGGCCTGCTGGTCGCGATGCCGATCCTCGGCGTGCTGGTGCACCTGCTGCGGCCCAGCGGCAGCGAGTGGCGCGAGACCGCCGGCATCGTGCTGCCGGGCTTCCTGCTCAACACCGCGGTGCTGCTGCTGGCGGTCGCCGTCGGCACGACGATCATCGGGACAGCCACCGCCTGGCTGGTGGTCATGTGCCGCTTTCCCGGGCGGCGGCTGTTCGAATGGGCGCTCGCCCTGCCGCTGGCCGTGCCGGCCTATGTCATGGCCTACGCCTGGACCGACCTGCTGCAATTCGCCGGGCCGGTCCAGACGGCGCTGCGCGAGGCCTTCGGCTGGGGCGCACGCGACTACTGGTTTCCCGAGATCCGCTCGGTGGGCGGCGCGGCGACGATGTTCGTCTTCGTGCTCTACCCCTATGTCTACCTGCTCGCGCGCACCGCCTTCATCGAGCAGTCGGTCTGCGCGCTCGACGCCGGCCGCACGCTGGGCAACGGGCCATGGCGCAATTTCGCGCGCGTGGCGCTGCCGCTCGCGCGCCCCGCCATCGCCGCCGGCGTGGCGCTGGCGCTGATGGAGACGCTGGCCGATTTCGGCACCGTCGCCTACTTCGAGGTCCAGACCTTCACCACCGGCATCTATCGCGCGTGGTTCACCTACAACGACAAGGTCGCGGCGGCCCAGCTTGCCAGCCTGCTGCTGCTCTTCGCGCTCGTCCTCCTGGCGATCGAACGCCGCTCGCGCGCCGATCGCCGTTTCCACCACACCACGCCGCGCTACCGTCCGTTGCCGGCGTATCGCCTGACCGGTGCGCGCGCGATCGCCGCCACGCTCGCCTGCGCGATCCCGTTGGCGATCGGCTTCGTGATCCCGGCCCTTGTGCTGCTGCGCTTCGCGGTCTTCTCCGGCGACGCGCAATGGGGCGCGCGCTACGCCACCCTGGCGCTCAACAGCGTCACGGTCGCCGCGCTCACCGCCGTCTTCGCCGTGATGGCGGCGCTGGGCCTGGCCTATGCCGCGCGCATCATGCGTCGCGGCCCGACGGTCTGGGTTACGCGCCTTGCCGGGCTGGGCTATGCCGTGCCCGGAATCGTCATCGCCGTCGGCGTGCTCTCGCCGGTGGCCGCCTTCGACAACTGGCTCGACGCCCTGCTGCGCGGCTCGATCGGCGTGTCCACCGGACTGCTGATCACCGGCACCATCGCCGGCATCGTCTACGCCCTGGTCGTGCGCTTCCTCGCCGCCGCCCTGCAGCCGATCGAGGCCGGCCTGGCCAAGGTCACGCCCAATCTCGACGGCGCCGCGCGCACCCTGGGCGCCGCGCCGGGCGAGGCCCTGCGCCGCGTGCACGCCCCGATGCTGAAGGGAGCGCTGGCCACCGCCGGGCTGATCGTCTTCGTCGACGCGATGAAGGAGCTGCCCGCGACCCTGATGCTGCGCCCCTTCGATTTCGACACGCTGGCCGTGCAGGCCTACAACCTGACCCGCGACGAGCGGCTGGCCGAGGCCTCGACGGCCGCGCTCAGCATCCTCGCCGTCGGCCTGCTGCCGCTGATCGTGCTGACCCGCACCATCCTCGGCGCCCGGCCCGGCAGCGCCGAACCGCCGGCCTGAACGCGCCGACCGTCACGCGAATTGCATGTCGCGTCCGGACAATGCGCGCCCTTAGACTGGCGGGGCTCGGGGGAGAACGGCATGGCGTATGATTTCGACCTGGTGGTGATCGGCTCGGGGCCGGCCGGCCAGCGCGCGGCGATCCAGGCGGCCAAGCTCGGCAAGCGGGTGATGCTGGTCGAACGCCAGGACGTGGTCGGCGGCGTCTGCATCAACACCGGCACCATCCCGTCCAAGACGCTGCGCGAGGCGGTGCTGCACCTGAGCGGGCACCGCGAGCGCGGCATCTACGGCGCCTCCTACCAGGTGAAGCAGAACATCACCATCGAGGACCTGCATTTCCGCACCGCCCACGTGATCCGCCACGAGATCGACGTCACCCGCCACCAGCTGCAGCGCAATCGCATCGAGGTCGCCGTCGGCAACGGCGTTCTCGCCGATCCGCACACCGTGCGCATCGAGGACGTGCCCGGCCGCAACATCCGCAGCGTCACCGCCGAGTTCATCGTCATCGCCACCGGCACGCAGGCGACGCGCGACAGCCGCATCCCCTTCGACGGGCAGCGCATCATGATCAGCGACGACGTCATGACCTTGAAGAAGCTGCCGCGCACGCTGACGGTGATCGGCGCCGGTGTGATCGGCATCGAGTACGCCACCATCTTCGCCGTGCTGGGCGTGCGCGTGACCCTGGTCGACAAGCGCGATCGGTTGCTGCCCTTCATCGACCGCGAGATCACCGACGCGCTGGCCTACCAGATGCATGAGCACCGCGTGACCCTGCGGCTGGGCGAGGAGGTCAAGGGCATCGAACCCTTCGCCGACGAGCGCGGCGAGCGCGTGCGCGTCACCCTGGTCTCGGGCAAGCAGATCGTCAGCGAATCGGCGCTCTATTCCATCGGCCGCACCGGGGCCACCGCCACGCTCGACCTGAAGGCCGCCGGCGTCGAGGCCGACGAACGCGGCCGGCTCAAGGTCAACGAGCACTACCAGACCAACCAGCCGCACATCTACGCGGTCGGCGACGTGATCGGCTTTCCCAGCCTGGCCTCGACCTCGATGGAACAGGGCCGCCGCGCCGCCTGCCACGCCTTCAGGGTCACGGCGGAGAGCGTACCCTCGCTCTTTCCCTACGGCATCTACACCATCCCCGAGATCTCGACCGTCGGCCGCACCGAGGAAGAGCTTACCCACGAGGGCATCCCCTACGAGATCGGCAAGGCGAGCTACCGCGAGATCGCGCGCGGCCAGATCATCGGCGACAGCTCGGGCCTGCTGAAGCTGATCTTCCACCTCGACACGCACGAGCTGCTCGGCGTGCACATCATCGGCGAAGGCGCCAGCGAGCTGATCCACATCGGCCAGGCCGTGCTCGCGCACAAGGGCACGATCGACTACTTCGTCAACACCGTGTTCAACTATCCGACCTTGGCCGAGTGCTACAAGACCGCGGCGTTCGACGGCATCAACCGGCTGGGATGAATTCTCCTCCGGCAGTTGCGCACAGCCTCTGATCTTCTCGCAACGTCTTTGTTCGACTACTCTTCCCGGCAACGAGCAGGGGGAGAACGCTCATGGCAGGTGTCGACAAGGGCAAGCTGGCGAGCCGTCTCGAGAAGATGGCCGAGGTGAAGAAGGTGCTGCCGACGCGCACGCTGGAACGCGGCAAGGCGGAGTCGCTGGTCAGGACCCTGCGCGCGGCGCCGCCGGTCACGGTCGACGAGCGCGTCGACCTGCGCTCATTCGACGAGCGCCTGCCGGAGCAGGCGGAAGCCAGCGCGTTCGGCGAGTTGATCACCAGCGAGGCGATGCGCGAGCAGGTGCTGGGCTTCGCTGCGGCCGGCATCGCCTTCGTGCGCGGCCGGGAATCCTTCACTGAGATGGCACCGACCGAGCGGGTCGCCGTCGGCGGAAGCAGCGCGGTCACCCGCGTCATGCGCAGCGAGGAGCGGCTGCTGCTGGAGACCGAGCGGCTAAACATCCGCTTCGCCGCGACCTCGTCGATCGGCCAGCGCGAGGACCTGCTGCAGAAGTACCGGCTGTTGCCGCTGCAGCGGCTGGGCTTCGCCGCCGCGCTGATACAGGCCGTCTCCACCGCCGCGCCGGCCCGCGAGCTCGCCCTCGAGCTGCTGCGCCACGACATCGTCGAGCATGCCGCGCCCGATTTCATCCAGTTCATTGGCCAGCGCCACGCGCCCGGCGACCCCGAGTACGTGCGGCAATGGCACCTCAGGAATCGGACCACGGCGGGCGCTGACATTCACGCCGAGGCCGCTTGGAACGTCACACGGGGTGCCGCGGTGCGCATAGCCGTCGTCGACAATGGATTCGACGCCGCGCATCCCGACCTCAGCCTGGCGGGCGAATCCGGCTGGTTCCGCCCGACGGCCGACATGGTCACCGCCGACTTCGTCCCCGGGATGACGGGCATGCCGGCAGGCAACCACGGCACGGCCTGCGCCGGCATGGCGGCGGCGCGCTCGAACGCCGTCGGCGGATGCGGTGTCGCATTTGAAGCCGACCTGATGGCCGTGGCCTGCCTGCCCGACCAGGTCGGCACGCAGGCGACCCTGGCACGCGCCCTTGCCTACGCCGCCAATCCGGCCCTCGAACCGGTCTCGGGCTTCCCCGCCAGTTCAGGCGCCGACGTGATCGCCTGCTCGCTCGGCCCCAACGGCGCGCAATGGCAGATGGAGCCGATCCTGCAGGATGCCATCGACTACGCCGTGTCCACCGGACGCGACGGTCGCGGCACGGCGGTCCTGTGGGCGACGACCAACGGCAACTACCCAATCAGCTTCGACGAGGTCTCCTCGCATCCGTCCGTCATCGCCGTGGGCCGCTCGACCTCAACCGACTCCGACGACGGCAGCGGCTATGGGCCTGAGCTGGCGTTTCTCGCGCCGGGCGTCGACGTCCATATCGCAGCGCAAGGTGGCGGTTACCGGGCGACGACCGGCACCAGCTTCGCCTGTCCCTGCGCGGCGGGCGTCGCCGCACTGGCGATCGCGGTCAGCCCCGATCTCTCAGCCAGCGATGTCGGCGACATCCTGCGCGCCACTTGTGACAAGGTTGGGCCGTTGCCATATAATAATGGCCGGAACGACCGGTATGGGCACGGGCGTGTCAATGCCGACACCGTCGTGCAGCGGGCAACCATCTCTGCACCGCAACCCAACAGGTTTCCTGCCGTTTAGGGTCTCGTGGCCTGCACCATGAAAGTCTCCTGGACCGAACGCAATCGCACACGTGCCGTCGACCGGCTCGAAGGCGTCGTCGCCCTCCCTCCCGATGCGGCCTCGGCGCCAGAGGCGGCGGTGGCAAAGGCCGACATCGCCAGCCCGGACGCTGCTGCCTTGCAGAGCGCGGGCTGGGAGTTCGTCCATGCCGATCCGGCGGTGACGATGAATTGCCGTGCGGTCTATCAAGAGAGCGGCGGACGCCTGCTGATCGATGGCCGAGGCATGACGGTCCGCTTTCGACCCAACGCTTCGGAGACGCAGATCCACGAGACTCTATCGGCGCATGGACTGGCGATGACGCGCAAGTTGGGCTTCGCGCCCAACCTGTTCGAAGTGTCCCTGGCGGATCCCGATGCGCCCGGCTCCGACATCGTCAAGCTTGCCAACGAAGTCGGCAACGAGCCCGCCGTCGACTACGCCTCGCCATCCTTCATCCAGGCGATCTCAGGCCGAACACGCGCCTCCTAGACATTCCGTTCGCCATCAAATCGGCCAAGCGGCGCCCGCACGCAAGGGCGCGAACGGCCACCTGGTCAACCGCTCCTCCGATGTAGCGCCGCTCGAGCAAGCGCCTACGCGACCATCAGCGCCGCCGCGCGGTCGAGCGGCACCGGTACGTCGTCGAGCAGCGCGGTGATCGCCGCCTCCTCCCAGTCGCCGCCGTCGGCGCTGAGCTTGGGACGATCCGACAGCCTGTGCTCCAGCACGAAGCGCGCCATCAGCAGGCGTCGCGCATCGCCGCCGGCGGCACCCAGGCGCGCGCCTTCGTTGGCCATCAGGATCGCCGTCGTGATGTGGTACAGCGCACTGGCGGCGATCCGACAGAAGCGCTCCTTCTCGGGTGCATCCGCGACTTCCTCGGCGAAGCGCAGCGCCTGCGCCAGCGTGCTCTCGAGCCGTGAACGGAACTGCCCGGGCAGGCCGCGCGCTTCGGCCAGGCGCTCGGCGAGGGTCTCGCCGAGCTGCTTGTGCGCGCGCTCCTTGCCGACCGCGCGCTGGATGACGTCGAGCGCGTTCACGCTCGAGGTGCCGTCCCAGATGACGCCGAGATGGGCGTCGCGCACCAGCCGCGCGTTGGGCCAGTCCTCGATGTAGCCGTTGCCGCCGCGCGCCTCCATCGCCGCCGTGGCGACGGCGATGTTGTCGCGTGAGGCGCGGTACTTGCCGATTGGCGTCAGCAGGCGGACCACCTTGGCCGCCACCGGGTCGTCGGGCCGGGCCATCGCGGCCGACGTCAGCATCAGGGCCGACAGCGACTGCTCGGTCTTGATCATCATCTTCAGCAACTGGCGGCGCATCAGCGGATGGTCGATCACCGCCTTGCCGAAGGCGTTGCGGTGGCGCGCCACCTGCAGGGCTTCGTTCAGGCAGCGCCGCATCATGCCGGCGGCGCGCGTCAGGTGCGACACCCGACTGGGATTGACCATCTCCAGCATCTGCTTCAGGCCGCGATCGAGCGCGCCCAGATGCCAGGCCACGGCGCCGTCGAAGACGATCTCGCCACTGGGCATCGACTTGCTGCCGAGCTTGTCCTTGAGCCGAACGATCCGATAGTTGTTGCGCGTGCCATCCGGCAGCGTGCGCGGCATCAGGAACAGGCCGAGCCCGCGACCGCCGGCCGCCGCCCCTTCGGGACGCGCCAGCAGCACGGCGACGTCGCCGTCGGCGTTGGAGCAGAACCACTTCTCCCCATACAGCCGCCAGCGATCGCCGTCGCGCACCGCCGAGAGCTCGGCAGCGCCCGCGTCCGAGCCGCCGATCTTCTCGGTCATGAACTGCGCGCCGTAGAGCAGGTTGTCCATGTCCTGCGAGCGCATGCGGTCGAGGTAGCGCGCCTTCAGCTCGTCGCTGCCGTAACGCTCCAGCAGGTCCGAGGTGCAGTCGGTCAGGTTGACCGGGCAGAGAACGCCGAACTCCGACTGCGAGAAGAGATAGAAGAACGCCTGCTTGGCCAACGCCGGCATCCGGTCCTGCCAGCCCAGCACGCCGGCGCGATGCGTCATGGCGTGCATGCCGAACTCGCCGAACGCGATGCGGCGGATCTCGTCGTAGGCGGGGTGAACCTCGATCCATTCCTCGTCGCGGCCGAAGCGATCACGGTAGTGCAGCTTGGGCGGATGCTTGTCTGCGAGGTCGGCGAGATCGTTCAGCCGCCCGCCGGCCAGCCCGCCCAGCCGCTGAAGGTGCGGCTCGAGATGGGCCAGCAACGGCGCGTCCATGTAGAGCGACAGCAGATCGCGCAGGCTGCGATCGATGTCGTAGAAGTTCAGCCCGCTGCAGTCCGGCGCGATGTGCCGGGAGCGATGGGCGACGGCGGCGCGGCCGGCCAGCGACGAACCGGCAACCGAGGAGGATGAGAAAGGAGCAAGGTCGTTCATGAGCGCACCATGCTTGGAGTTTCGCTCACCGACAAACGATTAGATGTCGCCCTGATTTGAGCTAAACTCAAACCATGCCATCGCGTCGATTGCCGCCGCTGCATGCCATCAGGGCCTTCGAGGCCGCCGCGCGCCACCTGTCGATGAGCCACGCCGCGCGCGAGCTCAACGTGACGCCGGGAGCCGTCAGCCGCCACGTGCGGGCGCTCGAGGAGAATCTCGGCAACGCGCTCTTCGTGCGCCGGGCGACCGGGCTCGAGCTGACCTCCGTGGGCCGTGCGCTGGCCGAGGGCACGCGCGAGGCGCTCGACCGACTCGAAGAGGCGACCACCGGGGTTCGCCTGCGCCAGCACCGGCGCCTGTCGCTGGGCGTGTACGGGCATTTCCTGTCGCGCGCCCTGTTGCCGATCCTGCCCCGGTTGCGCCGCGAGCACCCGGAGCTCGAGGTCGACATGCACGCCAGCACCAATCCCCTCGACATGCTGCCGTCGCGGTTCGACGCCGTCATCGCCGTGTCGGGTGCCGGACGGCAATCCGGCCTGGTCGTACGGCCCTTGATGCCGATCACGACGGTCGCCGTCGCCGCGCCGCGGCGTCTCAAGCGCGGCCCCATCGATTTCGCCCGCGTACCCCTCCTGCACGTCCGGCCGCGGTCGGAGGACTGGCGGCGCTGGCTCGATCATGCGGGCTTCGCGGGCGTGCCGGCGCGCGGCGGCGGCACGTTCGAAAGCGCCAGCCAGGCCCTCGAAGCCGTTGCCGCGGACCTCGGCCTTGGCATCGCGATCGAGGAACTGCTGGGGCCCGACCTCGCGGGTGGGCGCGTGGCGCTCGCCCATCCCGCACGGCGGCCGACGCGGCGCTATTTCACGCTTCAGTACGAGACCCGCGTCGCGGACGATCCGTCGGTCGTCGCCTTCGCCGACTGGCTCTGCCGGCATCTCGCCAGAGAGTCGAACTGAGCGCGCATCGCGACGCCCGACAGGCCGGCCATATCGAGACCCCGAGTGCGGCCATCCGGGCGATTGCGAGCGAATCGCAGCCGGCCTGCTTGCACGAGCACGAGCGATCCACTAGTGCCTGATCGCAACGATTGAGCTTTCTCACACGGCATCTCTCCGCGCGGGATGGGGGCCACGCACAAGCGTTCGCGCCCATGGCGAGCGCACAGAATGGGGTGTTGACCCCATGCCGCCGGCACACGGCTTTCCGTAGTGTCGGGCCAAGCAAACGCCGCGCGGTGCGGCGTGATCAGACAGGAGAAAGCTCATGTTGGGAACCACCATCCGCCGTCACACGGTACGCGCCGCCAGCGGCCTGGCCGTCGCCCTGCTCGGCGCCGTCGCGCTGACCGGCTGCATCGAGGACCCCGGCCCCGGCACCCGGCCGCCGCGGATCGAGACGCGCACCTTTTCCGAGCCCCAGACCGGCGGACGCTGGCTCGACGTGTGCTACGCCCATGGCGGCTGCCGCGAGCAGCAGGCGATCAACACCTACTGCCAGCAGCATGGCTACCAGCGTGCCGAGCGCTCCTCGTCCCGCGTGACGCCCTTCGGCCAGCAGAACATGCGCATCGGCGACCGCTCGATGTGCAACAGCCTGATCGGCAACTGCCACCGCGTCATCAGCGTGACCTGCTCGCGCCGAGTCTGAGTCCGTGGGGCGGAGGCGGTTGACGGACCGCCTCCCCTCCTTCTCCGCCCGCCATGAACGACCCGGAGGGGCATCGTGTCGACGAGCCCGACGACGCTGTGCCGTCCCGGGCGGTGGCTCTCCTCAGAGCTCGCGCGCCGGATCGATCAGCCCGTCCTTCAACGCCCGCGCCACGAGCTGCGCGACCGAGGACACCTCGAGCTTCTGCATCAAGCTGGTGCGATGCTTGTCGACGGTCTTGATGCTGATGCCCAGGCCGGCGGCGATTTCCTTGTTCGACCGGCCGGCGATGATCATGTTCAGCGTCTGGCGCTCGCGATCGGTCAGGCGCCCGCGCGACGGCGGCGCGGCTTCGAGCGCCTCGACGAAGGGATCGGCGACGGCGCGCCCGCCGCGCAGGATCAGCGGAATCTTCGCGAACAGGTCGGCGGCGTCGGCCGCCTTGGAGAACAGGCCATCGACGCCGGCATCGATCAGGTCGGCGACCAGCCCAGTCGCGGTGATGCCGGTGAAGACGACGACACGCGTCGCCGGGCTCCAGCGCCTGACCTCGAGCAACACCTCGATGCCGCCGGCATGGGGCATGGCAACGTCCAGCAGCAGCAGTTGCGGCTGATGTCTCTTGACGGCCGCGATGGCCGCCAAGCCGTCGCTCGCCTCGGCGACGACGCGCGCGCGGACGCCGGCGAGCGTATCGGGCGCTTCGAGCGCAGCGCGCAGCCCCGAGCGCACGATCGCGTGGTCGTCGGCGATCACGACGCAAATCTCGAACGGGTCCGGTCCGCCCGCCAATGCGTTCTCCCCATTGCTTCCCGGCCATGGTGCCAGTCGTGAGCGGGCGGCGCCACAATCGGCGGCCATGGCTGGGCTGGGCAGTGGTCGTGGCGCTGATCGTCGCGCTCGCCGCGCCGCGGCCGACGACGGCGATCGAGCTGCGCGCCGACACGGTGCGGACACTGACCGGCGCCGACATCGTGGACCTGCCCGACCCCGATCCGACCCTGACGCCGGCCGCGGCCGCCGCGGCGTTCGCCGCCGGTCGCGGCGCGTCGCTGCAGGGCCCGGTGGTGAATGTCCCCAACCCGCTTCAACGCCACTGGCTGTCGCTGGAGATCGCCAACGCCGACGAATCGGCGGCCACGTGGCACCTGGCGACCCGCATCCCCTTTCGGCCCGACGTCGCCGTTTTCCTGGTGCGCGCGAACGGCAGCGTGGAGCCTCTTCTTGAAAGCGGCCTCGACACGCCGTGGGCGGCGAGGCCCGTCGCCACGCGTCTTCTCGTCAGTCGCAGCTTTCGCCTCGCGGGCAACGAGCATGCGCGGTTGCTGATCCGGCACCAGTCGGCCGGCCCCGGCGCGCTGCCCATGAGCCTGCAACCGTCCGCCCGCCTGGTCGCGACCGCCGCGTCCGACGCCGCCGGCACCGGCATGTTCTACGGCCTCTCGATGGCGGCGTTGGCGGGGCTGTCGCTGTTCGGGCTGGCCATCCGCAACCGGCTCACCCTGGCCTATGCCGGACTCTTCTGCCTCTCGCTCCTGCTCGTGGCGGCGATCGAGGGCACGGCGTTTCAGCACCTGTGGCCAGGCTGGCCGCGATGGAACGCCGTAGCCGCGATGCCCCTGGGCCTGCTGGTCTGCGCCTTCGGCCTGGCCGTGGCCGCCGGACTGCGGGACCGTTGGCCGGGCTGGCGCATCGGCTGCAACGCGCTGGCGCTGCTCTGCCTTGCCGCGCTCGCGCTGGTCCCGTTGCTGCCGCTCGACGTGCTGGTGCATGGGGTGGAGGCCGCGCTGATGCTGTGCCTGCTTGCCCACGCCATCGGCCATTCGGCGGCCCTGCGCCAGCTCGACGGGCTGGGCTGCCTCTTCGTGGCCGCCGCGATCGCGGCCAGCGCAATCGCCGCCTGGGCCATCGGCACGCTGGCCCTTGGTCTCGCACTGCCGGACTGGGCGTCCGACCATCCGCAACGGATGATCTTCATCATCCTTGTCGCCGTCACCGTCGTCGCGGTGCCCACCGCCTCCTTCCGCCTGCGCCGCGCGCACGAGGCGGCGCTGGAGCGCGAGGTCGAGGCCGCCCGGCGCGACGCGGCGCTGAGCAGCCGGCTGCTCGAAACCGAGAAGGCGTACTCCAGGGCGCGCGACCTGGCGGCCATGCGGCGACGCGAGCTTGCCACCGTGTCGCACGACATCCGCCAGCCGCTCGCATCGTTGCGCATGACCCTGGCCGGGCTGGCATCCCAGCAAGACCCCACGAGCCGCAAGCGCCTGGCCGATGCCTTCGACTATCTCGAACGGCTGGTCCGGGGACACGAGCTGGATCCGGCGGTGGAAGACGACCATGCCGTGCCAGTCGACAAGCCGGCCGAGGGCGAAGTCGAGCCCTATCCCGTATCGCTGCTCGTCGAGACGCTGGAGCAGATGTTCCGCGAGGAGGCGGAGGCGAAGGGGCTGGCCTTTTCCTGCCGGTCGGTCGACGCGACGCTGAGCGTCCCGATCCTCCCGCTGATGCGCCTTCTGTCGAACCTCGTCTCGAACGCGGTGAAGCACACCGCCGGCGGATCGGTCGGCATCGGCGCGACGGCGACGACGCAGGCCGTGATTCTCGAGATTGCCGACACCGGCGACGGCATGACCGCCGAGGAACTCGCCATGCTGCGGCAGCCGGGCCGCAAGGGCGACGGCTCGATCGGCAGCGGCCTGGGTCTGGCGATCGTCGACGAGGCCGCAGCCGCGTTGGGAGTCGACGTCGCTTTCGAAAGCCCGGCATCGGGCGGCACCACCGTGCGCGTGACCGTCCCGGCGCGGCCGAGCCCAAGCTCGCGCGCGGAGTGACATCGATCGACGGCACGGCGGAGGCGGTGCGCGTCCGTCATCCCGCCGACGGTAGCTGCCTGCCCTCGCGCAGCTCGATGCGTCGATCGGCGACGGCGAAGTAGCGGTCGTCATGCGAAATGACGATCAGCGCCTTGCCCTGGCGCCTGAGCTCCGGAAGGATCTCCTCGTAGAAGATGCGCCGGAACGTCGGGTCTTGCTCCGCCGCCCATTCGTCGAACACGATGACCGGGCGGTTCTCCAGGTAGACCTGGATCAGCGCCAGGCGTTTGCGCTGCCCGGCCGACAGCTCGACCGTCGAGAAGGCGCCGTCGCGGATCGCGACCTTGTGCGCCAGCTCCAGCCGCTCGAGCCAGGTTCGCACCTGGTCCGGCACCGCCGCGCCCTCGTGCACCAGGTCGTCGAACAGGAAGAAGTCGAAGAACACCGCGGAGAACAGCTGGCGATAGTCGTCGCGCCGCTCGGCCGCGAGCGCTTCGCCGTTCAACAGCACGGCGCCCCCGCTGGGCTCGTAGAGCGCGAGGATCAGCTTGATCAGCGTGGTCTTGCCGCAGCCGTTCTCGCCGGTGATGAACAGGATCTCGCCGGGGCGGATTGTCAGGTTGACGGGCCCCAGGGCGAATCCGCCGCCGCCATCCGTTGAAGGATAGGAGAAGCAGGCATCCTGCAGCACGATGCTGTCGATTGCCGTCGGCGGCGGCTGCGATGCGTCGAGCCGCAGATGCGCTTCTTCCGTCGAGAAGCGTTGCGAGACCTCGGCGATGCGTCCGAGCGCCACCTGGGCCTGGCCGAGCATCGGCATCGCCATGACCAGTTGCTCGATCGGCGTGCGAATGTAGAGCAGCACCACGACGAAGCCGCCCAGCACGGCCCGATCGACATTCGACTGCGTGCTGAGCACCAGCACGACGCCGACGACGATGAAGAACAGCAACGATCCGACCGCATTGGCGCCGGCGAATACCCGCACCGCGCGCAGATGAGCGTCCCGGATCGAGCGGATGGTCGGCACCGTCCGCTCGCCATAAACACGGGCCCGACGCAGCCGATTGATGCGCAGCTCCTTGGCGCCCTCGCACAGGGCACGGAAGTGGCCCAGCAGGCGTTCGTGCGCCTCACGCACCGCGCGCAGTCCCGCGATGCCGCGATTGCGCGCGAGCGCGTGCGCCCAGGTGCCCAGCGCCAGCGCGCCGACGGTGACGGCGAAGAACAGCGGCGAGAGCATGAGCAGGTAGGCGAGGCAGGCCACGACCACGGCCAGGGCGATCGTCAGGCCGGAGAGGCCGAAGGCGAAGGCGGCGATCGCCTCGACGTCGCGGTTGAGCGTCGCGAGCAGGCGATGAACCTGCATGCGTTCGATCTCGCGAATCGGCGCTCGGACGATCTTCGCACAAAGCTCGAGCTGGACCGACGCGACGATGTCCTGGCTCACGGTGCTGTTGCCGATATGGGCGACGATCGCACTCGCGATGGTGAAGACGCACAGACCGCCGAAGCTCAGCAGCACCGCGCTGGTCGCGCCTCCCTCGGTCTGCAGCGCGCGATTGATGGCGCCGAGCAGGAAGGCCGTCGCGAGACCGCTGGCAATGCCGGCCAACGTCGAGAACAGCGCCAGCCGCCAGAACGGTCGCAGCAGGCGCAATGCTTCGCCGACGACACCGCGCGACGACGCTTCATTCATTCCAGTCTCCTTGGCGCCATAGCTTGATTGAATATCTTGGACTTCAAGTATCGCCCCACATCAAAGCGGCTTTTCACTTTGCCGGCGAGGCCCGTCTGATAGGATCGACATGTGCGAGCTGCGACGCGCGCTCGATAGAAGGAGCTATCATGCCGGAACAGGACAAGGGCATTGGAACCCTCTGCGTGGAGGCTCCGGACAGTCCACCGGCATCGCCGCCCGCGCTGCGCTACGAGTCGCCGAGGATCCTCGAAGTCGGTTCGACCGTGACGATGATCCGCGGCGGCGGCGGCGGATCCGGCCAGGACTGCCGCTACTATTACTACTACGAGTCAGGTCCCTACGGCTGCTGAGCCGCGCGGACCTTGTGGCGCGGCCGTGACATCGTCGCTTTCAGCCCTCGACGCTGATGGAACCTCGCCAGCCGTGGTCGTCCGGAGCGCCGATGGCGCATCGGATGGCCGCCACGGTCTGGCGCCCGATGTCGCGCTGATCGTCACCGAGCATGGCGACGGCTGCATCGTCGATCTCGACGGAAGCTTCTATGCGGTCTCGCCGGTCGCCGCCGCGATGCTGCGGGACACACTCGATGGCGGTCGCGACGCAGCTGTTGCCAGAAGCGCCGCGCGCTACGGCGTCGACGAGGCGCGGATCGCCGACGACCTCGATGCGCTGCTGAAGGATCTGACCGCGCGCGGCCTGCTGCTGCGACGGCGCGATGGCCGGCGTGCTTCGGGGCCGCAACGGATCATCGCCGGCGCGCTGGCCGGCGTCGCGCATCGCCTGCTGCGCCTCGCCGCCACGCAGCGCTCGCGCGCATGGAT
Organism: Reyranellaceae bacterium; assembly: GCA_050183765.1. Classification (GTDB taxonomy): domain Bacteria; phylum Pseudomonadota; class Alphaproteobacteria; order Reyranellales; family Reyranellaceae; genus JAFAZJ01. The sequence continues at coordinate 31,530 of JBFXAZ010000051.1, forward strand.
CGCCCTCACCTTCGCACGACTGTCATTCGTGATCTCGGGCTGGAACGCGACCGTGACGGCCTATCGGACGCGGGCCGGCGACACCGGTGCGGCGCCGGTCCCGCAAGCAGGCGAGCTTGTGCGTGCGATCGACAGCGCGATCCGAAGCGCCGCGTCGCGCCATCCACTGAACGTCGACTGCAAGGAGCGGGCGCTCGCCAGCTTCGCGCTGGCACGCTACGTCGGATTGCCGGCAACCCTCGTCGTCGGCATCGGGTTCTATCCGCTTGCCGGCCATAGCTGGTGCGAGACGGGAAATGCCGTGATCGGCGACGAGTCAACACATTGCCGGCGGTTCACGCCGGCCTTCCGCCTGTCCTGAGACCATGTCCGCCCATGCCGCCCTGCCGGATGTGGGCCTCTGCCTGACGGCCGGCCGCGGCGACGCCGAGCTCCGGCTGTTCGGCGCCACGGGGCATTCGCCCACCTCGCTGCTGCAGGTCGCCAGCCAGGGCGACACGCAAGCCTGCCTGCTCGGCCGACTGTACTACCGAGCCGACCTGGCCCAGCGCCTGCCGCGCCTGTCGGCACCGGATCGATCCGCGCCCGACGTGCGATGGGTGCTGGCCGCCTATGCCGCGTTCGGCGACGAGATCGGCGCGGTGCTCGAAGGAGAGTTCGCCGTCGTCATCCTCGATCGCCGCCGGCAGCGCATCGTGGCGCTGCGCGATCCCTGCGGCGGCTATCCGCTCTACTGGACGCGCACCGCCGACGGTGTCGGCGTCGCGAGCCTGCTGCGACCGCTGGCCGATCTCAAGCAGACGACGGAGATCGACCGCGAGCTTCTCGGCGAGATCCTGACGATCGGCTACGCGGAGATCGACGACTGCGCCTCATCGGCGCTGCGCGGTATCCAGCGGCTCGTTCCAGGCACGGCGCTGACGGCCGATCTCGCGACGGGCGACGTCGCCACTCGCCGATTCTGGGACTGGCAGGCGCGTATCGTCCAGCCACCGTCGCGTGATCTCGACGAGGCAGGCGCGCGCTACGCCGCCCTGCTGCGCGCAGCGGTCGACGAGCGCCTCAGAGGAAACGTCGCCGCGCACGTCTCCGGCGGCATGGACTCCACGGCCGTCGCCTATCTGGCGCTCGACAGGCTCTCGGCGTCGGGGCAGCCACTGCACGGCCTGTCGATCGTATACGAGCGGCTGAACGGGCTGCGCCACGAGGCTCCTTACCTGGAAGCGGCCCTCGCGCGGCCCGGCATCATTCGCCACACCATCGCCGGCGACGACACACTCGACTTCGATCATCTCGACGCTGCGCCGCTGCTCGACGAGCCCTGCCCCGGACTGTTCCGGGCCGGCACCGACATGGCACTGGTCGAGGCCGCCGCGCGATGCGGCGCCGACACCGTCCTGACCGGCCTTGGTGCCGACGAGCTGGTGTCCGACGCGCCGTTCTATATCGCCGACCTGCTGCGCGCGGGGCGCCTGCCGCTCGCCTTGTCGGAGGCCTCGCGCTGGGCACGGGCGAGCACCACCAGCCGTTGGCGCTTCCTCAGCAGATTCGGCATCGAGCCGCTGACGCCCGCCTGGGCGCGGATGGGACGGCGTGGCGAGGGTGCCGACGAGCCATGGGTACTGCCGGGATTCGCCCGCGAGGTCCGCCTGCGCGAGAAGAGCCGGCGCCACGTCAGGCAGGATCGTCGCGCGGCGAAGAGCGTCGTGCTGTCGGAGGCGCTCGCGCGGTTGCGCCACACCGCCGGCGACTGGACCCGCAGCGCGCTCGCCGCGCGGTACGGCCTGCACGTCGCGCATCCGTTCCGCGATCCCCGCCTCGTCGGCTTCGCGCTCGGGGTCCGCGCGCGGATCCGGCCCGACCCGCATCGCCAGAAGGCGGTCCTGGCGAGCGCCATGCGATCGATCCTGCCACCCATCATCCTCGATCGCCGCGGCAAGGCGCCGTTCAACGCCGTCTACTTCCGCGGCCTGTCGCGCAACCTGCACCGGCTCGAGGCGCTGATCGAGCAGGCGCCGGTCGACACGCTCGAGCTGTTCGACAAGGCCCGCATGATCGTCTCGCTGCGCGAGGCGGCGCTGGGTGGCCGGGCCGTGGCATCGCTGAGCAGCCTCAACAACGGCCTCGCGATCTGCCGATGGCTGTCGCAATGGCCGCAGTGGATGCAGTCCACGCCGACACCGTCATCCGTGATCCGGCTGCCGGCGACGGCCGCGGCCGAACACACCACAGGGCTTGCGCAGGCGGCGCAGGGCGGACGTGCGTGAGCGTTCGTCGGAACGATCGGAGCGAAGGGGGATGGCACTCATGTTGATGCGAAGGATGGCGGCGATGTCGGCCGCGCTGGTGCTGTGCGTGGCCGCGGGCGCGGCATACGCCGCGGATCCGGCCAAGTTCTATGGCAAGTTCAAGGGCGAGGTGACGACGACGGCCTCGGCCAAGCCGGCCGATGTCGGCTCGAAGCGCGAGAGCACGGTCGACATCAAGGCCGCGCCGGAAGCCGGCTTCCTGGTCTACTGGTCGACGGAGTTCCTGGCGCGGCCCGCCGGCCCCGACAAGGTGCGGGCGACGTCGCTGCACTTCCTGCCGACGAGCAATCCCAACGTCTGGCGCGCCGCGCGCACCGGCGATCCGCTGTATGGCCAGGCGTTGATCTGGGCGCAGGTCCTCGACAAGTCGCTGACCATCTATGCCACGATCGTCCCGAAGGACGGACGCCCGGTGATGACGATCTATCGCCGCACGCTGAACGGCGAGGACCTGGCGCTGGAGTACGAGCGCATCGAGGACGGCAAGCGCACGACCCTCGTGAGCGGCACGCTCAAGAAAGAGAAGAGCTGAGCGGTGCGTCGCTAGGTTCGGGCGGCGCGGAGCGTCGTCGTCGCACCGGCGTCGATCGCGCCGTCGGCGACGACGACGCCATAGTCGCGCTTGGCGGACTCGGCCGAGATGTACCCGTCGAGCACGTCGTCCAGCACCGCCTGCGGGTCGCGCTTCAGCGGATCGCCGTAGCCGCCGCCCGCCGGTCCGTAGCAGACGAAGCGGCCGCCGGTGCTCATCGACATGTGTGGCACCTTCGACGGCAGCGCACGCGATGAGCCCGAGACCGGCACGAGATCGAGCTTGGCCGGGAAACCTTCGCCGCCGCCCTTGAAGCCCCAGGGGCGATAGCGATGGCCCTCGCCTTCGACCGAGGCGCCGCCGTCGCTGAGGAAGGCGAACTCGCGCACCGAGCCCAGGCCGCCGCGCCACTGACCGGCGCCGGCCACATCCTCGCGCAGCTCGTAGCGGAGCACGCGCAGCGGCAGATGGGTCTCGATGTCCTCGATCGGGTTGTTGCGCGTGTTGGCGTAGAGCGTGTCGACCGCGTCCATGCCGTCCTTGCCGTCGCGCCCGCCATACGAGCCCTCGAAGATCTCCATGTGCACCCAGTGGGTATCGTCCTTGAGACCCGAGAAGGCGATGACCTTGAGGTTGCCGATGCCGGCCGAGACGCTCGACGGCGCGGCCTGCGCCAGCGCCTTCATCACGGTGTCGGCGAGCTGGTTGCCGGGACAGAAGCGCGCGATGGTCGGCGCCGGGAAGGTCGGGTTGGCCAGACAGCCCTTGGGCGCGACGATCTTGATCGGCCGGATCAGCCCGGCGTTGACCGGAATATGGCCATGCACCTCGGTGTCGAGCAGCACCGAGCGGATGGTGAGCCAGATGGCGATGTCGGCGGTGCCTTCCAGCGGCATGTTGATCGGCCGGTCGGGCACCTGCGGCGCGGTGCCGGTGAGGTCGACCACCATCTCGTCGCCGGTCTTGGTGATCGTGACGACGATCGGCAGCTCCTTCTTGTTGGCGTCGGGGCTGTCGAGATAGCCGTCGATCGCCGTCTCGGCGCGGTAGACGCCGTCGGGCAGCCGGGCGATCGCCTGGCGCATCAGCCGCTCGGCGTGATCCATCAGCGCCGCGCAGGCCCGCTCGTAGAGATCCAGGCCGTAGCGGCTCACCAGCTCGACCAGCCGCTCGGCGCCGATGCGCGAGGCGGCGATCTGCGCCTCCATGTCGCCGACGACGAGGTTCGAGGCGCGGATGTTGTCGCGCAGGATCTGCCAAACCGCGTCGTTGCGCACGCCCCTGTCGTAGACCTTGATCGCCTTGAACTGCAGGCCCTCGGCATAGGCGTCGATCGCCTCGACGATGCCGCAGGAACCCGGCGACAGCGCGCCGATGTCGAGGTGATGCGCCGTGGTCGCGGCGAAGGCGATCAGCCGGCCGCCGATGAACACGGGCACGAGGAACGCGACATCCGGGCCGTGGCTGGCGCCGGAATAGGCGTCGTTGTGCATGATCACGTCGCCCGGACGGATGCTCTCGCCGCGCTCGGCGAGGATGCGCTGCACGCCCTTCACGTAGCCCGGGATCGGGCCCGACTGCAGCGGCGTCGACTGCGCGGACTCGGCCAATCCCCTGCCCTCGGCGTCGACCAGCGCCGCGCCGAAATCCTCGGACTCGCGGATGATCGAGGAGTAGCTCATGCGCATGAGCTTGTAGCCCATCTCGATGGCGATGTTCTCCAGCGCGCCCTGGATCACGCTGACGGTGATCGGATCGATGCGGTCGGGCTTGGTGGCGGGCTGACGTGCCGTGGCACTCGTCATGGCGTTGCTCCTCATTTGCCTACCTTCCCCCGTTTTGCGGGGGAAGGTGCCCGAAGGGCGGATGGGGGTGGCGGCATAGCGGCCAGTTACATGCGGCGCAGTCGTGGCACCAGCCACCCCCATCCGGCGCTTCGCGCCACCATCCCCCGCCAGCGGGGGAAGGTAAATCGGCGCGCCTACGCACGGCGGATGATCAGGTTGCCGGCCCCCTCCGCCACGACAGTGTAGCGCG
>JBFXAZ010000052.1:0-36180 GCA_050183765.1 Reyranellaceae bacterium
CACCCCCCCCCCCCCCGGGGGGGGGGGGGGGGGGGGGGGGCCCCCCCAACACCCCCGGCGCCGAAGGCTGAAGCACCCCCCACCCCAACCCTCCCCCACAAGGGGGGAGGGAGTCAGACGGCGCCAGAGCCCGAATGGACCGGCGCAACCAAGAAGCTCACCGTGCGCGAGGCCCTGCGCGATGCCATGGCCGAGGAGATGCGCGCCGACGAGAGCGTCTTCCTGATGGGCGAGGAGGTCGCGCAGTACCAGGGCGCCTACAAGGTGAGCCAGGGCCTGCTCGACGAGTTCGGCGCGCGGCGAGTTATCGACACGCCGATCACCGAGCACGGCTTCGCCGGGCTTGGGGTCGGCGCCGCCTTCGGTGGGCTCAAACCCATCGTCGAGTTCATGACCTTCAACTTCGCCATGCAGGCGATCGACCAGATCATCAACTCGGCGGCCAAGACCCTCTACATGTCGGGCGGCCAGATGGGCTGCCCGATCGTTTTTCGGGGGCCCAACGGCGCCGCCTCGCGCGTCGCCGCGCAGCATTCGCAATGCTACGCCAGCTGGTACGCCCATGTCCCGGGCCTGCGGGTCCTCGCGCCGTGGAGCGCCGCCGATGCCAAGGGCCTGCTGAAGGCGGCGATCCGCGATCCCAACCCGGTGATCTTTCTCGAGAACGAGATCCTGTACGGGCAGAGCTTCGAGGTGCCCGATTCCCCGGACTTCGTCCTGCCGATCGGCCGCGCCAAGATCGAACGGCCGGGCAAGCACGTCACCATCACCGCCTTCTCGATCATGGTCGGCAAGGCGATGCAGGCGGCCGAGGAGCTGGCCAAGGAAGGCATCGAGGCCGAGGTGATCAACCTGCGCTCGCTGCGCCCGCTCGATACCGAGACCGTCGTCGAGTCGGTCAAGCGCACCAACCGGCTGGTCTCGGTCGAGGAGGGCTGGCCGGTCGCCGGCATCGGCTCGGAGCTGGCGGCGCAGATGATGGATCATGCCTTCGACTGGCTCGACGCGCCGGTCAAGCGCGTCGCCGGGCTGGACATCCCGCTGCCCTACGCCGCCAACCTCGAGAAGATGGCGTTGCCGCAAGCGCCCGACATCGTCGCCGCCGCCAAGGCGGTCTGCTACCGCTGACGGGGGCGCGCCATGGCGATCAACATCCTCATGCCGGCGCTGTCGCCGACGATGACCGAAGGCAAGCTGGCCAAGTGGCACGTCAAGGAAGGCGACAAGGTCACGTCCGGCAAGGTGATCTGCGAGATCGAGACCGACAAGGCGACCATGGAGGTCGAGGCGGTCGACGAGGGCATCATCGGCAGGATCGTCGTGCCCGAGGGCACGGAAGGTGTCGCCGTCAATGCCGTGATCGCGATTTTGGTCGAGGAAGGCGAGGCGGTTCCGACTGGTGATGCCAAGCCCGCCGCTCCCTCTTCTACCCCCTCCCCCCCTGTGGGGGAGGGCCGGGGAGGGGGACCAACACCCCAAGCGCCGAAGCCTGAAGCACCCCCCACCCCAACCCTCCCCCACAAGGGGGGAGGGGGTGAAAGCCGCATCTTCGCGTCGCCGCTGGCCAAGCGGCTCGCGGCCGAAGCCGGCCTCGATCTGTCAAAGGTCAGCGGCTCGGGCCCGCACGGCCGGATCGTCAAGGACGACGTCGAGCAGGCTGCGAAGGCCGGCACGGCCAAGCCCGCACCCGCCGCAGCGCCGCAGCCCGCCGCCGCCAGGGGGCCGGCGCAGCCCCAGTTCGTGGTGCCGGGCGAGGCGACGACCAGGATCCCGCACACCTCGATCCGCAAGGTCATCGCCCGGCGCATGAGCGAGTCCAAGCAGACCGTGCCGCATTTCTACCTGACGGTGGACTACGAGATCGACGCGCTGCTCGAGGCGCGCAAGGCGATCAACGCGCTGGCCGAGAAGAGCAAGGGCAGCAAGGTCTCGGTCAACGACATGGTGATCAAGGCCTGCGCCATGGCGCTGCGCGATCATCCAGACGTCAACGCTTCGTGGAGCGAGGACGCGATGATCCAGTACAACACCGTCGATATCGCGGTGGCGGTGGCGACGGATCGCGGCCTGGTGACGCCGATCGTGCGCAACGCCGACCTCAAGGGCCTGGGCCGCATCGCTGCCGACATGAAGGACCTCGCGTCGCGCGCGCGCGAAGGCAAGCTGAAGCTCGACGAGTTCCAGGGCGGCGGCTTCACCATCTCCAATCTCGGCATGTACGGCATCAAGGACTTCCTGGCGATCATCAACCCGCCGCAGGCCGCGATTCTGGCGGTCGGCGCCGGCGAGGAGCGCGTCGTGGTGCGCGGCGGCCAGATGGTAATCCGCAACGTCATGAGCTGTTCGCTCTCGGTCGATCACCGCGTCGTCGACGGCGCGCTAGGCTCGGTCTTCCTGCAAACGCTGCGCTCGTACATCGAGCAGCCGGCGACGATGTTGCTGTAGGAGGTCGCGATGGCCGACACCAGCTTCGACCTCATCGTCATCGGCAGCGGACCGGGCGGTTACGTCACGGCGATCCGCGCTGCGCAACTCGGCATGAAGACGGCGATCGTCGAGCGCGAGCTGCTCGGCGGCATCTGCCTGAACTGGGGCTGCATCCCGACCAAGGCGCTCTTGCGCTCGGCCGAGGTCTATCACCTGATGAAGCACGCCGATGCCTACGGGCTGTCGGCCAGCGGCGTGGCGTTCGATGCCAAGAAGGTCGTCGAGCGCAGCCGCAAGGTCGCGGGCCAGCTCAACGGCGGCGTGACCTTCCTGATGAAGAAGCACAAGATCGCGGTCTTCATGGGTACGGCGAAGCTCGACGGCGTCGCCGGCGGATTGCGCAAGGTCGCGGTGGCCGGCAAGGATGGCAAGGCCACGGCGCTCACGGCCAAGAACGTGATCCTCGCCACTGGTGCGCGCGCACGCGAGCTGCCGGGCATGGAGGCCGACGGCAAGCTGGTGTGGACCTATCGCGAGGCGATGGTGCCGCCGGCGATCCCGAAATCGCTGCTGGTGATCGGCTCGGGCGCGATCGGCATCGAGTTCGCCAGCTTCTATCGCACGTTTGGTGCGGAGGTCACCGTCGTCGAGGTGATGGACCGCGTGCTGCCGGTCGAGGACGCCGACATCTCGGCCTTCGCCAGGAAGGCGTTCGAGAAGCAGGGCATGAAGATCCTCACCGGCGCCACGGTGAAGGCGCTGAAGAAGGGCGCGAACAACGTCACCGCCACGGTCGAGGTCGGCGGCAAGCCGCAGGACATCACCGTCGAGCGCGTGATCTCCGCCGTCGGCATCGTCGGCAATGTCGAGAACCTCGGGCTCGACGGCACGAAGGTGAAGGTCGACCGCACGCATGTCGTGGTCGATGGCTGGGGCGCCACCGGCGAGCCCAACGTCTACGCCATCGGCGACCTCACGGGCCCGCCCTGGCTGGCGCACAAGGCGAGCCACGAGGGCGTCACCTGCGTCGAGAAGATCGCCGGCGTCAAAGGCGTGCATCCCTTCGAGACCAAGAACATCCCGGGCTGCACCTACTGCCAGCCGCAGGTCGCCAGCGTCGGCCTGACCGAGGCCGCGGCCAAGGCGGCGGGGCACCAGGTCAAGGTCGGCCGTTTCCCCTTCATCGGCAACGGCAAGGCGATCGCGCTGGGCGAGGCCGAGGGGCTGGTGAAGACGGTATTCGACGCGAAGACCGGCGAGCTGTTGGGCGCGCACATGGTGGGCGCGGAGGTCACCGAGCTGATCCAGGGCTACACCATCGCCCGCACCTTGGAGACCACCGAGGCCGAGCTGATGCACACCGTGTTCCCGCATCCGACCCTGTCGGAAATGATGCACGAGTCGGTGCTCGACGCCTACGGGCGGGTGCTGCACGTCTGAAACCATGCGCAGCGAGCGGGAGATTCTCGAGTTCATCCGCCAGGCGTTGCGGGAGAAGGACGAGGCACGCCGCGTCGAGCAGATCCGACGCCTCGAGGAGATCGAGCAGAAGAAGGTCTTCTACCAGGCCGCGCGCGCGGTGCTGACCCACGTCGTGCTGCCCGGCATGACGCGCGTGCACAACCTCAGCGCCCAGGCCGGCCTGCGCGCGGCGATCGGCGACACCGGCGATTTCTACCTGCCCGACCAGGCCGATCCGACCCTGGTGGCGAAGTTCGCCATGCCGCTGCCCAACAAGGCGGCGCCCGACCTGCCGCTTTGCGTGTCGTTCAAGGCGGTGTTCCCGCAGGGCTTCGCCGTCTACTACACCGACGTCGACAAGTCTCAGGCCGATGCCAAGGGCGCCGTCGAGGAAGTGGCGCTCGAGGACGTGACGCCGGAGATGGTCGAGGACACCGTGCTGCGCGTGTTGCGCAACCACCTGCACGAAATGTGACCATGCCGTCACGTCGCGGCAAGCAAGCTTGACGCCGTCCACCGAACGCATCACCTCTAGCGACATGGACCGCACTCTCGACAAGCCCGCGCTCGCGCGTGCCGAGCGCCATCCCGAGAAGGCGCATCGGCCGGACAATCCCGTCGCGCGCAAGCCTGCCTGGATCCGGGTCAAGGCGCCGAACTCGCCCGAATACGCCGAGACGCGCCGCCTGATGCGCGAGTACGGCCTGAGCACGGTGTGCGAGGAGGCGGCCTGCCCGAACATCGGCGAGTGCTGGAAGCACAAGCACGCCACCTTCATGATCATGGGCGACACCTGCACGCGCGCCTGTGCCTTCTGTAATGTGCGCACCGGCATGCCCGGCGCCCTCAACCCGCACGAGCCGGCGAACGTCGCCGAGGCCGTGGGCAAGCTCAGCCTGAGCCACGTCGTGATCACCTCGGTCGACCGCGATGACCTGCCCGACGGCGGCGCGGCGCATTTCGTCGCGGTTATCGAGGCGATCCGCCGCGCTTCGCCCGACACGACGATCGAGATCCTGACACCGGATTTCCTGCGCAAGCGCGGTGCGGTCGAGGCCGTCGTCGCCGCCCGGCCCGATGTCTTCAACCACAATCTCGAGACCGTGCCGCGGCTCTACCCGACCATCCGCCCGGGCGCCCGCTACTTCGCCTCGCTGCAGCTGCTGGCCAAGGTCAAGGAAACCGATCCGGCGCGTTTCACCAAGTCCGGCCTGATGGTCGGGCTGGGCGAGACGAAGGGCGAGATCCTCCAGGTGATGGACGACCTGCGCGCCGCCGATGTCGATTTCCTCACCATCGGCCAATACCTGCAGCCCACGCCCAAGCACGCCGCCGTCGAGCATTTCTGGACGCCCGACGAGTTCGCCCAGCTCGCCAGCGCGGCGCGGGGCAGGGGCTTCCTCATGGTCTCGGCCTCGCCGCTGACGCGCTCCAGCTATCATGCCGGCGACGACTTCCAGCGCCTGCGCGCCGCGCGCGAGGCTCGGCTGGCCGCCGGCTGAGCGAGGCATGCCGGTTCATCGCGAGCGGCGCGTGGTGCCGTACACGCCGCGTCAGATCTACGATCTCGTGGCCGATATCGAGGCCTATCCCCAGTTCCTGCCCTGGTGCATGGGCGCGCGCATCAAGCGGCGCGAAGGACCGGTGATCGTCGCCGACCTGATCATCGGCTTCCGCCTGTTCCGCGAACGCTTCACCTCGCGCGTCTCGCTGTCGCCCGACGCGCCGGAGGGCGCGCGCATCGACACGATGTACAGCGACGGCCCGTTCAAGCGGCTGGAAAGCTACTGGATCTTCCACGAGCACGAACGCGGCTGCGACGTCGAGTTCTTCGTCGATTTCGAGTTCAAGTCGCGGCTGCTGCAGGCGACCATCGAGCTGCTGTTCCACGAGGCCGTGCGCCGCATGGTCGCCGCCTTCGAAGGCCGCGCGGCGAAACTCTACGGCGCCGCGCCGCAACCGCGGCCGGCGTAGCGCGCCGTCGTCCTGAGCGCAGCGAAGGACCCAGCGGTCGCGCATCAGCGCGCCACGCCCAGCGTGTGGCCGCAGTACCGCAAGATCCTTCGCTGCGCTCAGGATGACGGAAGAAGTCAATCCGCCGCGTCGCGCAGCATCGCCAGCGCCGTCTCCACGGCGCGCGCGCGGATCTCGTCGCGATCGCCGGGGAACACGTGCCGCGCCGTCGACGTCGGCCGGCCGCGCCGCGCGCAGCCGAAATGCACCAGCCCGACCGGCTTCTCGGCGCTGCCGCCGCCGGGACCGGCGACACCGGTGATCGACACCGCGACGTCGGCCAGCGATTCCGCCACCGCGCCCTCGGCCATCGCGCGCGCGACTGGCTCGCTCACCGCGCCGTAGGACAGCAGGGTCACGCGCGGCACGCCGAGCATCTTCTCCTTGGCCTCGTTGGAATAGGTGGCGAAGCCGCGCTCGACGACGTCGGACGAGCCCGGGATCGCGGTCAGCGTCGCGGCGACGAGACCGCCGGTGCAGGATTCCGCCGTCGCCAGCTTCAGGCCGGCGCGGCGATACCGCTCGAGCAGATCGGTGGCGAGCGCGCGCCAGGCGCCAGGGAAGAGGGCGTCGGTCATGTCTGCTCCTGAACCGGCACGACAATGGTGGCAATGGCCTGTGCCGCAATGCCTTCGCCGCGACCTGTGAAGCCGAGCTTCTCCGTCGTCGTCGCCTTCACCGCCACGCGGTCGACGGCGATGCCGAGGATCTCCGCCACGCGTGCGCGCATGCGCTCGCGATGCGGGCCGACCTTGGGCCGTTCGCAGATGATCGTGACGTCGAGATTGACGATGCGCCCGCCGCGTCCGGTCACGAGATCGGCGGCGTGGCGCAGGAAGCGATCAGACGACGCGCCGCGCCACTGCGGATCGGCGGGCGGGAAGTGCATGCCGATATCGCCGGCACCGATCGTGCCGAGCAGCGCGTCGGTCAGCGCGTGCAGCGCGACGTCGGCATCGGAATGGCCGGCGAGACCCTGCGTGTGCGGCACCGCCACACCACACAGGGCCACCGCGTCGCCGGGTCCGAAGGCGTGCACGTCGAAGCCGATGCCGGTGCGGGTCTCCATGGGCAGGGCAAGCTCCCGTTCGGCGCGCGCCAGATCGGCGTCGGTCGTGATCTTGAAGTTGCGCTCCGGGCTTTCGACCAGCGCGACCCGATATCCGGCCCGCTCAGCCACCGCCGCGTCGTCGGTCAGCGCCGTGGCGTCGTCGTCGCCGAGAGACGCGGCGGCGCGATGCGCGGCAAGAATGCGCTCGAAGCGAAACACCTGCGGAGTCTGGGCACGCCAGAGGTGCTGACGTGGCACCGTGGCCGACACCATCGTCTCGCCATCGGCGCGCTTGAGCGTGTCGGCGAGCGCGACCGCGGCGAGGGCGCCGTCGACGCCGTCGCGGCCCGCGGCCTCGAGCGTCCGCGTGATGGTGCCTGCATCGACCAATGGCCGGGCCGCGTCGTGGATCGCCACCAACTCGATCCCCTTGCCGGCCAGCGCTTCCAGCCCGTTGAGCACCGAGCGCTGGCGGGTGGCGCCGCCGGTGACGGGAGCCGGGAGCTTGAGTCCTGATGTGGCTGCGTCATAGAGCGGCAGGTCCGCTTGGGCGACGACCACCTGCACGAGGTCAATTCCGGGGTGGCGGGCAAACTGCTCAACGGTGCGGCGCAGCATAGGGACGCCGGAAAGGCCCAGATATTGCTTCGGAACAGGTGCTCCAAAGCGATGGCCACGGCCTGCGGCCACAATCAGCGCGGCGGTACGCGGGACGGGGGATGTGAGCATCGGGAGATCATACAGGGTTGAAAGTGCCGGGGCGACGCGGTACCAATGTGGTCAAGATTTACGCAGATCAGAAATTGCACACAAAATGAGCAGCACAGTGTCGCCTCCCTCGCAAGCCCCGGCGCCGATCACCATCGGCGCCGTGACCCTGGAGGCGCCCGTCATTCTGGCGCCGATGTCGGGCGTCACCGACCTGCCGTTCCGCCGGCTGGTGAAGCAGGAGGGCGCGGGGCTGGTGGTGTCGGAGATGATCGCCAGCCAGGCGATGATCCGCGAGAACCGCAAGACCCTGCTGATGGCCGCGCGGGGCGACGACGAGAACCCGATGGCGGTGCAGCTCGCGGGCTGCGAGCCCGAGGTGATGGCCGAGGCGGCCAGACTCAACGAGGACCGCGGCGCGCACATCATCGACATCAATTTCGGCTGCCCGGTGAAAAAGGTCGTCAATGGCCATGCCGGTTCCTCGCTGATGCGCGACGAGCTTCATGCCGCGAAGATCCTCGAGGCCACGGTCAAGGCGGTGAAGATTCCGGTGACGCTGAAGATGCGCAAGGGCTGGGACGAGCGGTCGCAGAACGCCCCCAATCTCGCGCGCATCGCCGAGCAAAGCGGCATCCGCATGATCACGGTGCATGGCCGCACGCGCTGCCAGTTCTATGAGGGCCGCGCCGACTGGGCGTTCATCCGCTCGGTCAAGGAGGCCACGCGCCTGCCGGTGATCGTCAACGGCGACATCGTCTCGTTCGACGATGCGCACACGGCGCTCAGGCAATCCGGCGCCGACGGGGTGATGATCGGCCGCGGCGCCTATGGCCGACCCTGGTTTTTGCGACAAGTCGCGCAATTCCTGCGCACCGGCGAGCGGCCGGCCGATCCGCCGCTGCAGCGCCAGTTCGAGCTGCTGTCGCGGCATTTCGAAGCCACGCTGTCGCACTACGGCGAGCACGCCGGCGTGCGCATGGCGCGCAAGCACATCGGCTGGTACTCCAAGGGCCTGCCGGGCTCGGCGGAGTTCCGCTCGGCGGTGAATCGCATCGCCGATCCGGCCGAGGTGCGGCGCCTGGTGGCGGCGTTCTACGCCGCCGCGATCGAACGCGGCCATACGCGTACCTTCATCCCCGAGCGCGAGGCCGCCTGACATGGCCCAGCGCGCCGCCACCTTCGCACGATCCGAACGCCGCGGCCTGGTGCCGACGTCGGATGCGATCCTCGCCGCCCTGGTCGAGGCCACCATCGTGGTCGATGGCGACGATACCGTGCTCTACGCCAACCCGGCGGCGGAACAGTTCTTCGGCACCGGCGCGTCGCTGCTGATCGGCCATTCGCTCGAGGAATTCCTGCCCCGGGACTCGCCGGCGTTCTCGCTGCTGATCCAGGTGCGGCTGAGCGCGGCGGCGGTGAGCGAGAGCGGCGTGACGCTGAGCTCGCCGCGCATCGGCTCGCGCTTCGTGGCGATCCTGATGTCGCCGGTCCACGACGGCGACGATCGGGTGGTGATCTCGCTGCTTGAGCAGTCGATCGCGCGCAAGATCGACAACCAGATGCTGCACCGCGGCGCGGCGCGCTCGGTGAGCGCCATGGGCGCGATGCTGGCGCACGAGGTGAAGAACCCGCTCTCCGGCATCCGCGGCGCGGCGCAGCTCATCGAGCAATCGCTGGGCGAGAGCGAGCGCGAGCTGACGCAGCTGATCTGCGACGAGACCGATCGCATCGTCGCCCTGGTCGACCGCATGGAGGCCTTCTCGGACGGGCGGCCCGTCGAGCGCGTCCCGGTCAATATCCACCAGGTCCTGGGCCACGTGCGCAAGGTCGCCGAGAACGGCTTCGGCCGGCGCGTGCGCTTCGTCGAGAACTACGATCCGTCGCTGCCCTCGGTCTGGGGCAATCGCGACCAGCTCATTCAAGTGTTTCTCAATCTGGTGAAGAACGCCTGCGAGGCGGTTCCGGAAGAGGGTGGCGAGGTGATTCTCTCGACCGCCTATCGGCAGGGTGTGCGGCTTGCCGTTCCGGGCGTGCGGACGAAGGTGCATCTGCCGCTGGTGGTCTCGGTGCAGGACAACGGTCCTGGCATCTCCGAGGCCATCCGCGACCAGGTGTTCGACGCCTTCGTCACCAGCAAGGTCAACGGCACCGGGCTCGGACTCGCCCTGGTGGCCAAAATCGTCAATGACCATGGAGGGGTCGTCGAGTTCGAGAGCGAACCGAGGCGAACGGCTTTCAACGTCATGCTGCCCATGCAGCCCGTGACGATTGAGGAACCGACGCGCTTCGGCGGCTAGAACGCAACGGAGCCCTGTCATGTCCCCCGCCAACGCCGTGATCCTCGTCGCCGATGATGATCGGGCGATCCGCACGGTGCTCAGCCAGGCGCTCGGCCGTCAGGGTTACGACGTGCGCTGCACCGGCAACGCCGCCAATCTGTGGAGCTGGATCCAGGACGGGATCGGCGACCTGGTGATCACCGACGTGGTGATGCCGGACGACAACGGGCTCGACCTGATCCCGCGCATCCGCAAGCTGCGTCCGGATCTGCGCATCATCGTGATGAGCGCGCAGACGACGCTGCTGACGGCCGTGCGCGCCGCCGAGCGCGGCGCCTTCGAGTACCTGCCCAAGCCGTTCGACCTGAAGGAGCTGCTGGCCGTGGTCGGCCGCGCGCTGGCGACCCAGCCGGCGCGTCCCGCCGAGCCGGACCTGCCGGAGAACGGCAATGGCGAGCGCCTGCCGTTGATCGGCCGCTCGCCGGCGATGCAGGAGATCTACCGCACGCTCGCGCGGCTGATGTCGACCGACCTGTCGGTGATGATCTCCGGCGAGTCGGGTACCGGCAAGGAGCTGGTGGCGCGCGCGCTGCACGATTACGGCAAGCGGCGCAACGGGCCCTTCGTTGCCATCAACATGGCGGCGATCCCGCGCGAGCTGATCGAGAGCGAGCTGTTCGGCCACGAGCGCGGCGCCTTCACCGGCGCCACCCAGCGCATGGCCGGCAAGTTCGAGCAGGCCGCCGGCGGCACGCTGTTCCTCGACGAGATCGGCGACATGCCGATCGAGGCGCAGACCCGCCTGCTGCGCGTGCTGCAGGAGGGCGAGTACACCACGGTCGGCGGCCGCCAGCCGATCCGCGCCAACGCGCGCATCGTGGCCGCGACGCACCAGGACCTGCGGCGCCTGATCCAGCAGGGGCTGTTCCGCGAGGACCTTTTCTATCGCCTCAACGTGGTACCGATCCGCCTGCCGGCGCTGCGCGACAAGCCCGAGGACATTCCCGAGCTGGCGCAGCACTACCTGCGCAAGGCGGCGGCCGACGGGCTGCCGGAGAAGGTGCTGGCGCCCGAGGCCCTGGGGCTGATGAAGGCCTATCGCTGGCCCGGCAACGTGCGCGAGCTCGAGAACCTGGTGCGCCGGCTGGCGGCGCTGTACTCGCAGGAGGTCATCACCGGCGACATCATCGAGGCCGAGCTCGCCGAGCAGGTCAGCGCCGCCGCCGCGCCGGCCGTCCCGACCGCCGACGGCACCATCGCCCTGGCACCGTCGAGCGTCGAGACGCTGAGCGAAGCGGTCGAGCGCCACCTCAGGGACTACTTCGCCTCGCACAAGGAGGGGCTGCCGCCCAACGGCCTGTACGACCGGATCCTTGCGGACATGGAGCGTCCGCTGCTGGCCCTGACGCTGGGCGCGACGCGCGGCAACCAGGTCAAGGCGGCGCAGCTGCTGGGCCTGAACCGCAACACCCTGCGCAAGAAGATCCGCGAGCTCGACGTCCAGGTGGTGCGCAGCCCGCGCTGACTGGACATCGCTAGGGGCGGAAATTCGGCCCGCCCCGGCGCGGTGCTATTGTCCTGTCCCGGTTGACATTGTGTCGGCCGAACTGAAGCGCGCCGACCACAGCAAACCACAGCAAACCGGTGCCGGCAGGGGCGGAAAACGCCGGGCGGGGCCTCGCGTGGCGCGAACCGGCGCTGTAGACTGCAGACCCCCGGCCGGCGCGCCCCGCGCCGCCCAAGACTAGCGGTGTGATGAGCGTTCCAACGGCCTCCGCTCGGGAGCGTCCCTTCATCGTCTGGCTGTCGCGCATCGGGCAGGCGTTCACCGGCCGCGCCGCGGCCCTGGCGCTGGTCGTGCTGGCGATGCTCGCCGGCGCTCTGACCTACGCCGCGTTCGGCGGCCTGCTGCCGATGACCTTCGCCAACCGATGGTTCGTCGGCACCCTGCTGGCGTCGGACATCATCATCGCCGTCGGCCTGGCCACGGTGGTCGGCGCGCGTCTGGTGCGCACCTTCCTGCAGCAACGCCGCGGCGCGGCCGGCGCGCGCCTGCACGTGCGCATGGTGCTGCTGTTCGGCCTGTTCGCCGTGGTGCCGACCTTCGTGGTGGCGATGGTCTCGGGCTACTGGCTATCGATCGGCCTGCAGGAGTTCGTCAACGAACGCATCGCGCGCGGCATGGACAGCGCCCGCCTGATCGGCAGCGCGGCGCTCGAGCCGCAGCGCGCCGCGGTGCTGGCCGATGTCGGACGCCTGTCGAGCGCGCTGCAGCAGCTTGGCCCGGAGACGATCGGCGACAGCGAGCGGGCATCGATGGCGCTGGCGCGGCTTGCCCCGGGGCTGCCCACCCTGATCGACGCGCTGATCGTCGATTCCGACGGCAAGACCATCGCCTCGACCGCGCTGGTCGCCGGACGCACCGCGCCGTCCTTCGTGCCGCCGGCGACCTCGCTGGCGCGCGCGGTGGCCGAGGCGGGCCCGCTGATCGAGCTGCGGCAGACCGGCGTCTACGTGGTGCTGCACCTTTTCACCGACGGCAACCTGTTCCTCGTCACCGGCCACACCGCCGATCCCGGCCTGTGGTTCCACGTCGACCAGATCACGCGCGCCGACGCCTTCCTGACCCAGCTCGAGAGCAACTCGATCGACAACCAGCTGCGCGTCTTCGCGGTCTACGCCGTGATCGCCGTCCTGATGCTGCTGTCGGCGGTATGGCTGGCGCTGACCTTCGCCTCGCGGCTGGCGCAGCCCATCGGCAACCTGATGACGGCGGCCGACCAGGTGCGCAAAGGCGATCTCTCGGCGCGCGTGCCAGAGGAGGGCGCCGACGACGAGCTCAGGCGGCTGGTGCGCGCCTTCAACCGCATGACGCGCCAGCTCGACCAGCAGCGGCGCGACCTGGTCGACGCCAACCGCCAGCTCGACGAGCGTCGCCAGCTCACCGAAGCGATCCTGTCGGGCGTGTCCGCCGGCGTGCTCAGCATCGATGTCTCGGGCGAGGTGCTGCGCGCCAACCGCTCCTCGGCCGACCTGCTCAACCTGCCGCCGGACCAGATCGAGGGCCACCGGCTGGTGGACGTCCTGCCCGAGCTCGATGACGCGCTGGAGCACGCCCGGGCGCGGCCCGACCGCGCCTACCAGCGGCAGATCGAGATCCGCCGCGACGGCGTATCGCGCACCCTGCTGGTGCGGATATCCACCGAGCGTGGCGAGGAGGGCCTGCGTGGCAATGTCGTGACCTTCGACGATGTCAGCGACCTCATGGCGGCGCAGCGCATGGCGGCCTGGGCCGACGTGGCGCGCCGCATCGCGCACGAGATCAAGAATCCCCTGACGCCGATCCAGCTCTCGGCCGAGCGGCTCAAGCGCAAGTATCTGCGGCAGATCAAGGACGATCCCGACACCTTCACCATCTGCACCGACACCATCGTGCGGCAGGTCGGCGATATCGGTCGCATGGTCGACGAGTTCTCGTCCTTCGCGCGCATGCCGCGCCCGACCCTGGCCAACGAGGACCTCAAGGAGCTTTGCCAGCAGGCGCTGTTCCTGCAGCGCAACGCCCAGCCGCAGATCCAGTTCACCGCCGAGCTTCCCGACGCCCCGCCGATCGTGATCTGCGACCGTCGCCAGATCGGCCAGGCGCTGACCAACCTGCTGAAGAACGCCGGCGAGGCGATCGAGGGGCGGATGCCGTCGTCGGACGGCGGCAAGCTGCCGCCCGGCCAGATCCGCCTGCACCTGCTGGAACAGGGCGGCGAGGTGCGCGTCGTCATCGAGGACAATGGCAAGGGATTGCCGCGCGAAGGCCGCGAGCGGCTGACCGAGCCCTACGTCACCACGCGCAGCAAGGGCACCGGCCTGGGGCTGGCGATCGTGAAGAAGATCATGGAGGACCACGGTGGCGCCCTGCTGCTCGACGATCGCGAGGGTGGCGGAGCGCGGATCACTCTGGTATTCCAACGCGCCGCATCCCAGGCTCGCCCGGCCAGCGCCGCCGCGTCCGCCTGATGGCCCGTAGCTAGAGCCCTCGATCCCCGCCGCCATGGCCCACGAAATTCTCATTGTCGACGACGAACGCGACATCTGCACGCTGATCTCCGGCATCCTCGAGGACGAGGGCTACGCGACCCGGCGCGCGCATGACAGCCGCGAGGCGATCGAGTCGTTTCGCCTGCGCCGCCCCTCGCTTGTGATCCTCGACGTCTGGCTGCAGGGCAGCGAGCATGACGGGATCGAGGTGCTCAAGACCATCAAGCGCGACGATCCCAGCGTGCCGGTCGTCATGATCAGCGGCCACGGCACGATCGACACCGCCGTCGCGGCCATCAAGTCCGCGGCTTACGACTTCATCGAGAAGCCGTTCAAGTCGGACCGCCTGCTGCTCGTCGTGCAGCGCGCCATCGAGGCGGCGACCTTGCGCGCCGAGAACGCCGCTCTGCTGCGGCGCGCGGGCGGCGAGGAGATGCTGATCGGCAGCTCGGCGGCGATGGCCCAGCTGCGCGCGGCGATCGAGCGCGTGGCGCCGACCGGCAGCCGCGTGCTCCTGAGTGGCGCGCCCGGCTCGGGCAAGGAACTGGTGGCACGCCTGATGCATCGCGCGTCCAAGCGCGCCGACGGTCCGTTCGTGGCGGTGAACTGCGCCGCCTGGTCGGCCGACCGCCTCGACCTGGAATTGTTCGGCAGCGAGAACGGCGAGGGCGAGAACGGTACCGATGGCGTGGCGGTGTTCGGCGCCTTCGAGCAGGCGCATGGCGGCACGCTGCTGCTCGACGAGGTGGGCGAGCTGCCGGCCTCGACGCAGGGCAAGGTGATCCGTGTGCTGCAGGAGCAGGCCTTCTTCCGCGACGGCGGCAAGTCGCGTGTCGAGGTCGACGTGCGGGTGATCGCCTCGACGACGCGCGACCTGCAGCCCGATATCGCCGCCGGCCGTTTCCGCGAGGATCTGTTCTACCGCCTCAACGTCGTGCCGATGCGCGTGCCCTCGCTGGCCGAGCGGCGCGACGACATCCCGGAACTCGCCGCGCACCTCGTGCAGCGCATCGCCGCCGCCGCCGGCCTGCCGGTCCGCCCGCTCGGCGAGGACGCGATCGCCGCGCTGCAGAGCTACGACTGGCCCGGCAACGTGCGCCAGCTGCGCAACGTCATCGAGCACCTGCTGATCGTCGCGCCGGCCGACGGCGCCGCCCCGCTGCGCGCCGACATGCTGCCGGCCGATTTCGGCGACATCTCGCCCTCGGTCCTGCGCTGGGAGAAGGGCGGCGAGATCATGCAGCTGCCGCTGCGCGAGGCGCGCGAGGTCTTCGAGCGCGAATACCTGATGGCGCAGGTCACGCGTTTCGGCGGCAACATATCGCGTACCGCCGCCTTCGTCGGCATGGAACGCTCGGCGCTGCATCGCAAGCTGAAGTCGCTGGGCGTGCACGGCGAGGAACGTGGCGGCTGAAACATGCATGGTCGAGCACACCAACTGTCATTCCGAGCGTAGCGAGGAATCTAGGATGAGCCTGGATCCCTCGCTTCGCTCGGGATGACAGACTCCAGGTCGGGGGTCAGGAGTCATGTCGCGTATCGCTTACGTCAACGGCCGCTACGTGCCCCACCGCCAGGCTCAGGTGCATATCGAGGATCGCGGCTACCAGTTCGCCGATGCGGTGTACGAGGTGATCGGTATCGCCGATGGCCGCTTCCTCGACGAGGACCCGCACCTTGATCGGCTCGACCGCTCGCTGAAGGAGCTGCGCATCGCCTGGCCGATCGAGCGCCAGGCGCTGAAGTTCGTGCTGCGCGAGGTGGCGCGGCGCAATCTGGTGCGCAACGGCCTGGTGTACTTCCAGGTGTCGCGCGGCGTGGCGCGGCGCGACTACGGCTTTCCCAAGGACACCCAGCCGGCGCTGGTCGTCACATGCCGGCATACGCCGGCACCGTCGCCGGAGACCGGACCGGGCGTCGCGGTGATCACCACGCCCGACCTGCGCTGGAAGCGCGTCGACATCAAGACCACAGGCCTGCTGGGCGGTGCGCTGGGCAAGCAGCAGGCGCGCGAGAACGGCGCCTTCGAGGCCTGGCAGGTCGACGACAAGGGCTTCGTCACCGAAGGCACGTCGAGCAACGCCTGGATCGTCACGCCCGACGGCGAGCTGGTGACGCGGCCGCTGGGCAACGACATCCTCGCCGGGATCACGCGCGGCACGGTCGCCAGGGTGGCGGCGGCGCTGCAGCTGAAGATGACCGAGCGGCCCTTCACCGTGGCCGAGGCGCAGGCCGCGCGCGAGGCCTTCATGACCAGCGCCACGTCGTTCGTCACGCCGATCGTGAAGATCGACGGCAAGGCGGTGGGCGAGGGCACGCCGGGCGATACCGCGCGGCGGCTGCGCGCGGAGTACTTCCGCGCCGTGTCCGAGGCGCCGCCCTTCCAGTGAGCGACGCGCCGCCCCCGCCGCCGCGCGCGGTGATCTTCGACTGGGACAACACCCTCGTTGATACCTGGCCGACGATCACGCGTTGTTACAACTCGGTTTTCACCGCCTTCGGCATGGCGCACTGGACCGAGGAGGAGACGCGCGCGCGCGCCCACGGCTCCCTGCGCGACGCCTTTCCGCTGCTGTTCGGTGCGCGCTGGGAGGAGGCGCGGGAGGTGTTCTACGACACCTTCAACGCCTGCCATCTCGCCGCCCTGCGCCCGGTGGACGGCGCGGCCGAGCTGTTGGGCGATCTGGTCGCACGCGGGCTGTATCTTGCCGTCGTCAGCAACAAGACAGGTGTCTCGCTTCGGGCCGAGGTCCGCCATCTCGGCTGGGATGCGATCTTCGCCCGGGTGGTGGGCGCCACCGACGCGCCGCGCGACAAGCCGGCCCCGGATCCGGTCACCATTGCGTTATCGGCCGCCGCGCTACGGCCCGAGGACGCGGTGTGGTTCGTCGGCGACACCGCCGTCGACCTGCAATGTGCGCATGTTACGGGCTGCGTCCCGGTCCTGGTGCGGGCGGCGGCGCCGGGACCGGACGAATTCTCGGCCTATCCGCCCCGCCTGCATGTCCGCAGCTGCCATGCCCTGCGGGCGTTGATGTGAGGGGGCTCCGGGACTATATCTCAGCCGAGTAGACGGCACGCGGCTTGCGTGTGTTCTCGTGTCGCGTGATCCTGAATGCCACTGGGGCGTTCGGCAACAGCCACCAAAGGGGCCAAGAACGTGTCGGAAAAAGCACAGAACGTTCAGGACGTATTCCTGAACCACATCCGCAAGACCAAGACGCCGGTCACGATCTTCCTCGTCAACGGCGTGAAGCTCCAGGGCATCGTCACCTGGTTCGACAATTTCTCGGTCCTGCTGCGTCGCGACGGTCATTCGCAGCTTGTCTACAAGCATGCGATCTCGACCATCATGCCGGTGACTCCGGTCCAGCTGTTCGAGAATGAGAAGACACCCGCAGCCGCCACCGCGGATCATTGATCCGGCTGACATCCCCGATCAGACGTCCACCGACGGCGCGGACAAGCCGCGTCGCCGGCGGGCGGCAGCCAAGCCGCAGGAAACCTCCGCCGGCCCGACCCTGGCGGCG
Source organism: Reyranellaceae bacterium (assembly GCA_050183765.1). Classification (GTDB taxonomy): domain Bacteria; phylum Pseudomonadota; class Alphaproteobacteria; order Reyranellales; family Reyranellaceae; genus JAFAZJ01. The sequence continues at coordinate 17,505 of JBFXAZ010000052.1, forward strand.
GTGATCTGTCCGCTGGCGCATGAGCGCGCCGCCACCGGCGACGAGCCGGCGGCGCGCGGCGTCGCGGCGGTGCTCGACGAGGCCATCGGCCTGGCGCGCGCCATCGATCTCGACGTGCGCATCGCCGAGACCCTGCCGCTGCGCCAACCGGTGCCGGCCACCCTGCTGGGCAGCGGCGCGGTCAAGCGCCTGGGGACGGCGATCGAGGAGCAGCAGGTCAAGCTCGCGATCGTCGATGCCAGGCTGACGCCGGTACAGCAGCGCAATCTCGAGAAGGCCTGGAACTGCAAGGTCATCGACCGCACCGGCCTGATCCTCGAGATATTCGGAGCCCGCGCCCGCACGCATGAAGGCCGCCTGCAGGTCGAGCTCGCCTCGCTCGACTACCAGCGCAGCCGGTTGGTGCGCTCGTGGACCCATCTCGAACGGCAGCGCGGCGGCTTCGGCTTCCTCGGCGGTCCCGGCGAATCGCAGCTCGAGCTCGATCGCCGCATGATCGAGGCGCGCATCCTGCACATCAAGAAGGACCTGCAGAAGGTCCGCCAGACGCGCGGCCTGCACCGCACCGGCCGCAAGCGCGGCGCGATCCCGACCGTGGCGCTGGTCGGCTATACCAACGCCGGCAAGTCGACCCTGTTCAACCGGATCGCCGGCGCCGACGTCTTCGCCAAGAACCTGCTGTTCGCCACGCTCGACCCGACGATGCGCTCGATCCGCCTGCCCAACGGGCAGCGCGCCGTGCTGTCCGACACGGTGGGCTTCATCGCCGATCTGCCGACCAGCCTGGTCGCCGCGTTCCGCGCCACGCTCGAGGAGGTCGTCGAGGCCGACCTGATCGTGCACGTGCGCGACGTCGCGCACGAGGACAGCGAGCGCCAGCGTCATGACGTGGAGACCGTGCTGCGCGAGCTCGGGCTCGAGGAGCGCATCGCCGAGGGTGACATGATCGAGGCGCTCAACAAGATCGATCTGCTGCCGATGGCCGATCGTCTGCGCCTGGCAACCGTGTCGTCGACCGGTCGCGACCGGCGTTCGGTGTTCCCGATCTCGGCGGTCACGGGCGAGGGCGTCGATGCGCTGCTCGAAGCCATCTGCGACCGACTCTCGGCGGCCGATTCGCCGATCGAGGTCGAGCTGCCGCTGGCCGACGGCGCCACCATCGCCTGGCTCTACCGCCACGGCGACGTGCGTGCGCGCCACGAGGTCGACGATCGCGCGGTGTTCACCGTGGCGATGGATGCGGAGACCCGCGCGCGGCTCGCGCATCGCCTGGGCCGCGACTTGACGTAGGCCGACCCGGTTCCTACAACCGCGCCCGAAGCCGCATCCATCCACCGGGGAAACACCATGAACCTCAAGCCCTTGTACGACCGCGTCCTGGTCCAGCCGGTCAATGCCGAGACCAAGACCAAGGGTGGGATCATCATTCCCGACACCGCCCAGGAGAAGCCGCAGCAGGGCAAGGTGATCGCCGCCGGCAAGGGCGCACGTCTCGAGGACGGCCGCCTGCAGCCGCTCGACGTGAAGGTCGGCGACGTGGTGATGTACGGCAAGTGGTCGGGCACCGAGGTCAAGCTCAGCGGCACCGACTACGTGATCCTCAAGGAAAGCGACATCATGGGCGTGGTCGGCTGAGACGCCGGCACGGCATGTCATGAGCCTGCGCGACGACGATCTCGATCGCGTCGCCGAGCTCATTCGTGAGACCGCGGCGGCGGAACTGCTGTCGCGCTTTCGTCGTCTGCAGGCCAGCGACATCCGCGAGAAGCGCCCGGGAGACCTGGTCACCGTCGCCGACGTCGAGTCGGAGCGGCGGCTGGCCGCCGGCCTCGCCAAGATCCTGCGCGGCGCGCCGGTCGTCGGCGAGGAGGCGGTGGCGGCCGAGGCCGGGCTGCTGGCGCATATCGCCGAGGCCGAGTCGGCGTGGATCGTCGATCCGCTCGACGGAACCGCGAACTTCACACGCGGCGACGAGCGCTTCGCGATGATCGTCGCCCTGGTCGAGCGCGGCGAGACCGTCGCCGGCTGGATCTACGAGCCGGTGGGCGGCCGCATTGCCGTCGCCACGCGCGGCGGCGGCGCGCTGCTCGATGGCGTGAAGGTCGAGCTGCCCGAATCGCGCCCGCTGCACCAGGCGCACGGTTTCGTCGGCTGGAAGATCAAGCGCGAGGTCGAGCAGAGCATGCGCGGCGGCGCCAAGCGGCAGTTCGGCGGCCTCACCAGCCTGAACTGCGCCGGCAAGGAGTATCTCGAGATCCTCGCCGGGCAGGCGCACTTCTCGCTCTACCGCCGCACGCGCGCCTGGGACCATGCCGCGGGCACGCTGATGCTGCGTGAGGCCGGCGGCCTGGCCAACCGTCACGACGGCAAGCCCTATCACCCGACGCAGCCCGACAGCGCCGGGATCCTCACCGCGCAGGACGAACGCCGCTGGGTCGAGCTCTACGAGCTGCTGCTCGGCGGACCGGCGCCGCTGCTCGCCGCCCAGTAGTCAGCGACGGCGAAGCACCAGGGTGAGGTTGTTGGCCGGCATCTCGACGATCTCGTCGAGGCCGAGCCCGCATGCGTCGGCTGCCTGCGCGACCTCGGCGACATCCCGGATGCCCCAGTCGGGGTCGTGCCGGCGCAGCTCGGCGTCGAAGGCCGCGTTCGATGGCGCGGTGTGGCGGCCGTCGCGCTTGAACGGGCCGTAGAGCACGAGCGGCGCGCCCGATTGCAGCACGCGGCGGGCGCCGCGCAGCATGCCCAGGGCGACCGTCCATGGCGCGATATGGACGACGTTGGCGCTGAACAACGCGACGGCGTGCGCCACCGGCCAGGACTCGGACTCCGCGTCGAGGACCAGCGGCGGCTGGACCGTCGTGGCGCCGTGCTCGCGCGCCCAGTCGGCGATGCTGGCGAAGTCCCGATCGTTCGCGTCGCTTGGTTGCCAGCGCAGCGGAGCGAGCGCGGCGGCGAAGTAAGCGGCGTGCTCGCCGCTGCCGGATCCGATCTCGAGCACCGTGCCCTCGCCCGGCAGCACGCGACGCAGGACCGCGAGGATCGGATCGCGGTTTCGCAAGGTGGCGGGTGCGTGGCGGCGGCTCATCCCTTCCCGATGGCACGGAAGCGCCATCCCGGTAAAGTGAGCCAACGACATCGATCGGGAGATACGCCATGAAGATGCGCGCCGCCGTGCTGACCACCTGTTCCGCGCCGCAGCCTTTCGCCAGGAGCAAGCCGCTCAGCATCGAGGAGATCGAGCTCGATCCGCCGGGCGAGGGCGAGGTGCTGGTGAAGGTCGGCGGGGCGGGTCTGTGCCATTCCGACCTGTCGATCATCAACGGCGATCGGCCGCGGCCGGTGCCGATGGTGCCCGGCCACGAAGGTTCGGGCGAGATCGTCGAGGTCGGCGCCGGGGTGCACGACGTGAAGGTCGGCGACCACATCTGCTTCACCTTCAACGTCAGCTGCGGACGCTGCCGGCGCTGCCTCGAGGGCAGGCCCTATATCTGCGAGCGCTCGGTGGCGCCGCGCGCCGCCGGGGCGCTGCTGTCGGGTGCCAAGCGTCTCAAGCGCGGCAGCGAGTACATCGGCCACGCGTCCGGCGTGTCGTGCTTCGCCGAATACGCCGTGGTCGATCGCGGCTCGGTGGTGGTGATCGATCGCACCCTGCCGCTCGATATCGCCGCGCTGTTCGGCTGCGCCGTGGTCACCGGCGTGGGCGCCGTGGTCAACACCGCCCAGATCCGGCCGGGCAGCACCGTCGCCGTCGTCGGCCTGGGCGGCGTCGGCCTGAGCGGCCTGCTGGGTGCCGTGCTGGCGGGAGCGGGGCGCATCGTCGCCATCGACCTCTCGGACGAGAAGCTCGGGCTGGCGCGCCAGCTCGGCGCCACCGACACGGTCAACGCCGGCGAGGCCAATCACGTGCAGCAGGTGCACGACCTGACCGGCGGCGGCGTCGACTACGCCTTCGACTTCGCCGGCACGATCAAGGCGATGGAGACCGCCTACATGGTGACGCGCTGGGGCGGCACCACGGTCAGCGCCGGCCTGTCGCCCATGCAGGCCAAGTTCTCCTTCGCCCAGAGCGTCCTGGTCAGCGAGGAGAAGACCATCAAGGGCAGCTACATGGGCAGCTGCGTGCCGGTGCGCGACATCCCGCGCTTCATCGGCCTGTATCAGCAGGGCAAGCTGCCGGTCGACCGCATGGTCAGCCGCCGCGTGTCGCTCGACGAGGTGAACGAGGGATTCGACCGCCTGCAGGCGGTGGCGACCGTGCGCCAGCTGCTGGTGCCGCACGGCGCCGGCTGAGTCGGTCCGGCCAGAATGGATCGTTTCTGCGTGGAGGCTGAGGCGAGGCGGCCCTAGGGTGTGGACATAGTCCAGGCCATTTCGGAGTCCGCCATGTTCCGCCGCCGCGCGCCCACCCAGTCCGGCGCGACCTCCACCGTCAGCCAGGGTATCGATGCGCTGCGGGCGCTGTCGAACCTGCTGACGATCGTCTGCTTCGGTGGCGCCATCGCCATCGTCGTGATGACTTTCACGCGAGTCGTCTGATCCGCGTCCGGCCTCCGACGCTTGTCGGAGGTCCTCGGCACGGGAACCAGGGCACATCCGGGGCGCGCGCAGCGCCCGGGATGTGCCCTTTGCGTTTGGGGCAAGGGCTGGACCCCGGCGGCGGCGGGGGTATCCTTGTCGGGCACCCGGAGGCGCAGATGACAACCTCGACCGAAGGCGCGGAACTCACCCAGTGTGGGCCTGGCACGCCCATGGGCCAGCTGATGCGCGAATACTGGATCCCGGCGCTGAAATCCTCCGAGCTCGAGCGCGATGGCGATCCGGTCCGCCTGATGCTGCTCGGCGAAAAGCTGATCGCCTTTCGCGACAGCGACGGCCGCGTCGGCGTCATGGACCATCGCTGCCCGCATCGCTGCGCCTCGCTGTTCCTTGGGCGCAACGAGGAGGGTGGCATACGCTGCCTCTATCACGGCTGGAAATTCGACGTGTCGGGACAATGCGTCGACATGCCGAGCGTGGCGCCGGAACAGGACTTCAAGCACAAGGTGCGGGCCGATGCCTACCGCACGATCGAGCGCGCCGGGCTGGTCTGGGTCTACATGGGCACGCGCGCCGAGGCGCCACCGCTGCCCGGCCTGCAGATCCTCGACGCGCCCGACGACGAGATCAACATCAGCATGGTCCAGCGCGACTGCAACTACCTGCAGGCGATCGAGGGCGAGATCGACACGGCGCATTTCGGCTATCTGCACGGCGGTCACGTCGATGCCGACAGGCTGAGCCAAGACGAGCCGCTGTTCCACACGGTCAATATCCGCGCACCGCAGTACCGCGTCGCCGACGTGCCCTGGGGCACGCAGTACGGCGCCTACCGCTCGGCGGGGCAGGGGCGGACCTATTGGCGCTTCGCCAACTTCCTGTTTCCCTTCTGGACGCAGGCGCCCAACGGCGAGTTCGACAGCCACGCGCATGGTCGCGCCTGGGTACCGCTCGACGACCATCACACGATGTACGTCTTCATCTGGTGGAAGCGCGCCACCTCGGCGATGTCGCTGCCGCAGCCGGCCTACCGGGACGGCACGCCGGTCGGCGGCACGGGACGCGGGAATCGGCTGCTGCCCAACACCACGGACTGGCTGGGGCGCTGGCGCATGGCCGACAACGAGGGCAACGACTGGGGCATGGACCGCCGCGCCCAGCGCAGCAATGCGATCTACAGCGGCATCGACGGCATCCACCTGCAGGACCAGGCGGTCACCGAGAGCATGGGACCGATCGTCGATCACACCCGCGAGCACCTCGGTCCTTCGGATCAGATGATTACGCGCACCCGGCGCCGGCTGCTGATGGCCGTTCGCGCGCTGCGTACGTCAGGCACCCTGCCGCCCGGCGTCGAGGATGGCGACGTCTATCGCGGTGCCCGCAGCGGCTATTTCGTCAGCGATGATCAGGGCGCGTGGCGCGAGGTCTACGATCGACGGCTTGCCGCCGCCATCCATCCCGCGAGCCCGTCGGTACGCGCCGCGGAGTAGCGGGTGGTCCGGCGGCGACACCCGCCGTTGTTCAGAAATATCCGGCGAACACGTAGGTGCCGGCCGCGGCGCTCCAGTTGAACACTTCCTGCTCGTGCCCGGCCGACGCGTCGTTGTTCCACAGCGTGATGGTGGCGATGTCGGCGGTGCTGAACTGCACCGTCGAGCCGCCGGCGACCGAGAGCAGCGCGGTCGTGCCGTTGATCGACAGGTCGATCTCGCCGCCGACGCTGGCGCCCAGCACGGCGCCCGCCGCGAGCGGCGTGCCCGCGCCGTTGCTCGGGGTTTCGTTGACGCCGGTGCCGTCAACGAAAAGCTGGCTGCCCGAGGTGTCGAACTGGCCGAACAGGACGAGGTTATTGTCGCGCGCGCCGGTGTCGATCAGCGTGGTGGGGCCGTCGCCTTTCGACACGTAGTACCAGTCCGCGCCGTTGCCGCCCGCCAGCACGTTGTTGCCTTCGCCGCCGTAGAGATAGTCGGCGTCGTCGCCGCCATAGAGCGTGTCGGAGCCGCCGCCACCCCAGATCACGTCCGTGCCCGAGCCGCCATAGGCCGTGTCATTGCCGTTGAAGATCGAGATGACGTCGTCGCCGGCCCCGCCATCGACGATATCGACCGGCCAGGTCGCCGAGGTGGTGTCGCCGAAGATGAACCAGTCGTCGCCGTCGCCGCCATAGGCGTACAGCGTGCTGTAGGTGCCATTGGCGTAGAAAACGTCGTTGCCGCTGCCGCCGAACAGCGTGGCGTTGCCCCACGCCATGGCGACATCGATCGTGTCGTCGCCGGCGTCGCCGTAGACCGTCGCGGCGTTGCTGGCGTCGAAGATCTGGTCGTTGCCGGCGCCGCCGAAGTAGGTGTCGAAGTAGCCGTCGTCGCTGCCGTCGGTGCTGCCGCCGTACATCACGTCGTCGCCGCCGCCGCCATGCAGCGTGTCGCTGCCCGTGCCGCCGAAGAGCGTGTCGTTGCCGCCCGTCGTGCTCGTCGTGTCGAACAGCGAATCGCCCCACAGGACGTCGTCGCCACCGCCGCCGGCCAGCGTGTCGCCGCGGGTGTCGATCGTGCCGTCGATGAAGCCGCCGACCAGCGTGTCGGCGCCGGTGCCGGAGTAGAGGATGTCGTTGCCGGACTCGCCCACCAGCGTGACCGGCAGGCTGTAGTGCGCGTCGCCGCTGCTGTTGAGCGCCACGACGTCGGCGCCGGCGCCGGCCAGGATTACCTCGATGTAGTTGAGGCGGTTGCCTGCCGCTGTCTGCCAGGTGCCGTTCGAGAGGATGTCGCGGCTGTCGAGCACCAGCACGTCGTTGCCGCCCGTCAGCACCAGCGTATCGGTCCCGGAATCCGACCAGGTGAAGCCGCCGAAGAGCTGGTCGCTCGACCATGACCAGGTCGCCGAGCCGGCATAGACTGTCGTCGTGTTCGACGACCCGTCCCACAGCCGTACGCCGCTGCTGGCGCCGCTCAGCGTCTTGTCGGCGGAGAACAGGATCGTGTCGTCGCCTTCGCCGGCATAAATCGTGTCGTCGCCGAGATCGCCGGAGAGCGTATCGGCGGCGCCCGTGCCGCCCCAGAACCCGTCGCCCCAGATGACGTCGTTGCCGGTACCGCCGTAGAGCGTGTCGCTGCCCGAGCCGCCGATCAGCGAATCGGCGCCGTCGTCGCCGTAGATGCGGTCATTGCCGGCGGCACCGAAGATGGTGTCGATGTCGGCGCCGCCGTAGAGCAGGTCGCTGCCGCCGCCCGACCATACCGCGTCGTTGCCGGCGCCGCCGTAGACGGTGGCGTTGGCCGAGTAGGCGGTGTCGCCGCTGGCGCTGACGAGGGAGACGACATCGTTGCCCGCGCCGGTCGAGAAGACCTCGACGGGCTTGTTCCAGCCGTAATGCGCGCTGCCCCAGAAATTGCTGTAGGCGGTGTTCTCGTCCCACAGGACGAGATCGTTGCCCGACGTCCCGACCAACGTGTCGACGCCGTTGGTGCCGGCCAGGCTCGACTTGTTGAGCGCATAGCCGCTCAGCGACAGCGAATCGCCGGTGTTCTGGCCCGCCTCGTCGAAGCGGGTCACCGTGATCGACACCGACTGGGTCGCCGTGCCGCTATCGTAGGTGTAGGTCGCCATGGGCGGTGGGACGGACCGAATTGCGCTGGAAAATCAATGGTGAGGCCAACGGCCCCTGAATTATTGAGAAATAGGGTTCAGGTCTTTCCTTCGCAAGTGCGAACTGATCCGGAATGCGTCAATCCAGCCATGAGATTCTGGCGCTGAATCAACAGCCGGTTAATCTTTCTTCATGTAAAATGTAGCGATGGAATTGGCGGGCCGGGAACGATGAAACGGAGAACTACGTCTACGCCATAGCCCTCTAAATTGCTTGCCTGACAAGGGTGGCAGACCGCTTGCTTATGCTGACCTGGAGGAGCGTCGCTTACCGTTGCTAAACCATAACAGCGTTCACGGGGCGGCGGGGCGAGAAAGGCAGCGTCGGACCGTGGCCGAAGCGCATGATGATATCGGGCCGCATTCCGCGTTTCCCGATCAGCGCCGCCAATTCAGGCCGCAGCCGCGCGACCTCGACAGGCTGGTTGACGAAAGCGTGTTTGAGGCCGGAAGCGGTCGCGGCAAGCGCGAAACGCTGGCAGGCGCGGCCGACCGCGATCCAGTGGGCTTTGTCCGCGCGCTCCGCCAGAAAGATCGCGATACCCGCCGAGGAGTCGATCTGACGTGCATATTTGTCATTTTCGGCGCCAGCTGTGAAGAACGTGTCGAAGGCGAGACCACCGAGAAATTCGGGGAGCACGGGATTGCCGCTTGCGCCCGAGAACAGCCCGTCACCCGACGCCATGGCGCTGCGCGGATTGAACCGCAGCCACCGCTTCAACTCGGCTATGAAGGCCGCGTCAGCCATCTGCGCATCGTTGCCGGCAACAACCAGGTCCCGCACCTGGTTGATCCGTGCACGGTCGGTAAGCAAGACGAGGCGCACACCCGGCGCTTCGGTGGACTGTCGAAGCGTCTCGATATCCGCTGCAGGCACCGAACGCCCGTCATATTCGGCTCGGGTGGACTGCCGCCTGGGAATGGCGGTGAGCAGTGGATTCGGACGGGCTTCGGCGCTGGAGAAGGAGTAGCGGATGCGCTCGTCTCCAGCGTCCGCTTCCAACTGCCCGGGCCGTCCGGTAGCGGTGGCGGCGATCAGCAGATTCTCGGCTGCACATCCGAGACTGACGAAAAGGTGATGATTGTCGGGGTCGACGACCGGTGTTGCGCGGGAGAGGTCGGGCAGAATTTCGATCGTGCTTTCCCCCACGCGAAACCGCCAAGGCTGAGTATTGTGGCCGTTGGCGGCGAGCGTCGCGTATCGGATGATTTCGGCGATGCCGGGGGCGCCGGGCATCGGGGCGCGAAGGCCGCCCGTATAGGCATCGAAGTCGCGCATCGACCCCACAGCCGACCGCCAACCGGCGGCGCCACCGCCAGCCAGCACGAGGGCACCGCCCGCGCCGATGAGTATGTCTCGCCTTCTCATGCCGGCTCCTTTCACCGCCTTTCTACGCGGGTAGCGCGACCTGCGGTTGACCTCGGTCAAGAGACCAGCGCACGGGATCCACCTGCCGTCGATGCTTTGATCGGCCGTACCCAGATGACGATACCCGCACAGGAATATGCCCTTCAATGACGTGAGCGGGGCGGCCGCTCAATGGCCAACAACTCAGTCACATCCCGCAGATCATCCGCAGTCGACATGCCGATCGAGGCGCACCGTGGTCGCGCCCGCCATGGGTCAGCGCCGCGTTGTGGAAGGCATCCACTGTCGCGCGGTCCCTCGCCTGGAAGGCAAGGTGGTGTCGTCCTATCAGAACACCCAGCGCCGCCGGACTTTCTGCCGAAGAGGCGACAAGCTCGTCAGCCCAAAAATATCCATCGGCGGTGTCGACGACAGGAATCTCCAGCACAGCCAGTATGGCCGTATAGAAATCCCGGCTGGCCTTGAGATCCTGCACCACGAGTTGGGTGTGGTCGATAAGCCGACCTCGATGCAATTGATGAACTTCGATGGCCGCTCTCCTTGGGAAAGCTGGCTGATGAAGTTCATTGCTGAGCATCGGTCCAGTCGATGACGGTCAGATCATTCCTCATCCTGTGAAAAGACGCCTTACTACACTGACTCACGACTTGGCCGGCACTTCATTGGGTATATTGATTATAGGGAGGCAACAAACTTCCTTTGTCACGCTAAATCAGTTTACAGCCCCGACCAAGATACATCAGGCTATAGAGTAGAATTGATGCTTCGCCAGTCTACATGGCTTCATGTGGCAATAGGCGGGAATACCTCGCTGTGGAGGGGAATCGACTGGGGAAATGGCGGACGGGGTGGGATTCGAACCCACGGTGAGCTTGCACCCACGCCGGTTTTCAAGACCGGTGCCTTAAACCGCTCGGCCACCCGTCCACGCTCGGACCCGCGCACCTATCACGCCTGTCGCAGTGCAGCCAGCGCGGCGTTGACGGCGCCGGATGGCGGGCGCCTACTTGCCGCCATGACCACGACCCGCGAACTTCAGCCGGTGAGGGACGCCAGCCACCTCTACGAGGTCGAGCGCCGCGCCTATCATCTGCAGCGCCCGGGTTTTCGCGTCGCCGAGCTCCAGCTCTCGCCGACGCAGAAGGTGCCGTGGCACTACCACAGCAACATCAGCGACACGTTCTACGTGCTCGAAGGCGAGATGCGGCTGTTCCTGCAGAAGCCCAAGCAGGAGGTGCGGCTGAAGCCCGGCGAGAGCTTTGTCGCCGCGGCTGGCCGGCCGCATCTGGTGACCAACGGCGGCAGCACGTCGCTGACCTTCCTGATCATGCAGGGGGTGGGCGAGTACGACTACGTGCCGCTGGTCTGACGGTCAGGCGGCCCGGGCGAGTGCCCTGAGAATCGTGTCCTGGATATCGCGCTTGAGGATCCCCTTGCCGGGGATCGTCTTGAGCATGCCGTCGGGCGGGAGACGGTAGGCGGTCCAGGTGCCGGTGGCGGCAGCCCCGGTGGGTTTCGACAGGCGCCCGTCACGCTCCAGGCCATAGCCCATCGGCGCGAAATCGTAGATCACGATGAACTCAGCCTCCTCGTGCGGGATGCTCACCAGGCGGGGCATGTACGTCGTGTCGCTCACGGCTTGGCATATAGCACCCGCGAGGTAGTCGACTCAGAGGATATGTTCACATCGGATCGTTCCCTAACTCACTGTTCAGAGACGAGATTCTGTCCCTAGATCAGGAACGCCATGTTCCATTGCGGGGCTTCGGCGGCGACCAGCTCGACGATCTTCCGCGACATGCGCAGGCCGCCCTCGACGCGGCGCAGCCGGTGGGTGGCGCGGCCGGGCCAGACGCGCAGCGCCGTGCCGGCCTGCACCGCCAGCTCGTAGAGCACGAAGTTCGAGCCCACGGTGTAGACATGGGCCTCGTGGTCGACGGCCAGCACCTCGATGTTGGAGACGATGCGCCGCATCGGCGAGGGCGGTGTCTGGGCGTGGCGCAGCCCGGTCTTGAGCTGGCGGATGCGCGTGGCCAGCCGGGCGCGGTTGTCGTTGATGTAGGACAGGCGATCGGCGGGATCGTAGTCGGCGCGGCCGCGCGGCACCCAGTACTGCATGTCGTCGGCGACCAGCGCTTCCCATTCGTCGTAGCGCGACTCGTCGGCCAGCCGCGCCTCGAGATAGAGGAAATCCTCGATCTCGCGTCTGAGCGTCTCCGACACCGGGCTCATGCGCGGCTCTCCATCACGTGGCGATAGTGCCGCCAGAAGGCACGGTTGGTGGTCTCGTCGCTGACATGGCCCACGCGCGTGCCGTCCGCCTCGCGGCTCTCGCGCGCGCGGCCGCGGCTGAGGTCGACCCAGCCCGGGCCATTGTCGCTGCCCTTGACGGGCGGGCGCAGGCCCTGGAAGCCGAGCTGCATGCGTTCGGCGATGATCGCGTCGTCGGGCACGATGAAGCTCGCCGGCCCCAGCCCGGCCTCGGACTGGCGCACCAGGCGGCGGTTCAGCGCCGGCTCGACGCCCTCGAGCTGCAGCGCCGTGTGGACGTGCAGCACGGCGCCGACATCGAGGGGATCGACGCGCGCCACATTGCCTTCGCCGAGAAAGAGGTTGGGAAAGATGAAGCCATGCGGCGGGCCGTCCCAGAGCAGGCGGTCGGCGCGTTCGCGGCCATGCTTCGCTTCCAGCGACGCGCAATAGGACGCTACCTTGTCGCGGGTCGTGCCCAGCCAGGCGAGCTCGCGGCGATAGCTCGGCCTGAGATCGAGCTCGCTGACGCCGCCGCCGTGATCGATGGCGCGCGAGACGTTCTTCGATTCGCCACCGATCACCGTCTCGTCGTAGTAGTTGTCGGGCACGGCGCGCAGCATCGAGGCGTGCACGAAGTCGAGGTGATAGCCGTCGCTGTCGCTCTCGGGCCACATCTTCCAGTTCGACTCGATGCGGTGGGCTATCCAGCCGGCACCGAAATGGATCTTGCCGGTGGGCGAGAGATCGCACAGCCGGTCGATCAGCTCGCGGCCGCCGGCGCCCAGGTGATCCGACAGCGGCCCGGCATCGCCCGACATGTTGGCGAAGATGAAGCCGCGATGGCTGCCGACCTGGCCGGCGCGGTCGAGCGGCATGTCGCCGCGATCGCGGTCGAAGCCGGCCTTGTGCGAGACAGCGCGCAGGCTGCCGTCGAGCCCGAATGTCCAGCCGTGGTAGATGCACTGGAAGCGGCTGTCGTGGCCGCGCTCGCGCCAGCACAGCCGGTTGCCGCGATGGGCGCAGCGATTGGCCAGCACCTGGATCCTTGCCTCGCGATCGCGCACCAGGATCACGGACTCGAGCCCGATCTGCCGGGTCACCCAGTCGCCCGGTTCGGCGATCTCCGATTCGTGGCCGAGGAAGACCCAGCCGCGGCGGAAGATGCGATCCATCTCCTCGGCGAAGATCCGCGGGTCCGTGTACAGGCTGCCGTGGACCCGATCGTCGCGCACCAGGGCCGCGTATTGGCCGGTCATGGCGTGTCCTCCCACGCTTTGCCGGACATTCAATCCTGTGGCCCTCACCGGGGCAACCGTTTCCCGGCGAGTCCGGCCAGGGCTGGCGTCCGCCGGCTGCCCCTGCGATGGTCGGCGCCGCATGGACGAGGATCAACGCGCGCGGCTCAGGATCCGCTATCGCCGCTTCGCCGACGATGAGGTGCGCGGCCGCTCGCCAAGCTACGAGCGCCTGGCGATAGCGATCGCCGACGACCGTCCGGCACTCGATTTCCTGGCCGCGTTGCCCGAGGAGAAGCAGCAACCCAACCTGCTGTTCGCGGCGGTCCGCTATCTGTGCGGTGCGTTCGACGACTGGGATCGGTTCCGGATCGCCCTGCGCGACAACGCCGACGCCATCCGCGCGGTGATGCTGGCGCGCACGACCCAGACCAACGAGCCGGCGCGCTGTGCGGTGCTGCTGCCGATCCTTTCGCGCCTGCCGCAACCCATCGCGCTGATCGAGGTCGGTGCCTCGGCCGGTCTGTGCCTCCTGCCGGACTTCTATGGCTACGACTATGGTCGCCGCGCGCTGGCGCCGAGGCCGCTGTCGATCGAGGCGCCGATCTTCCCCTGTCAGGCCAGCGCCGACACGCCCTTGCCCGAGGCGATGCCGTTCATCGTCTGGCGTGCCGGGCTCGACCTGCGCCCGATCGACGTCGGCGATCGCGCCCAGGCCGCATGGCTGGAGACGCTGGTCTGGCCGGAACAAACGGACCGCCTTGCCCGCCTGCGGCTGGCGCTGAGAATCGCCGCGCAGCAGAAGCCGCGTATCGATCAGGGCGATCTCCTGGGCGACGCGCTGCCCCGCCTGTGCGATCTCGCACCCAGGAGCGCCACGCTGGTGATCTTTCACACCGCCGTGCTGGGCTACGTCACGGACCCGGCGGCACGCCAGCACTTCGCCGCACGGGTCGGCGGGCTCTGCCCGTGCTGGATCTCGAACGAATCGCCCCGGGTCTTTCCCAGCCATACCGAGGGCGCCGGCGAGCCGCCAGGCGGAGGGCACTTCCTGATGGCCGTCAACGGCCGGCCCGTGGCTTGGACCGACCCACATGGCGCGTCGATACAGTGGATCGCCGATCCGGCGCCCATCTAGCCTGCTCTTCGCGGGCCTCGCTGCCCATTCCCTGCCCATTCCCTGCCATGATAGGCCTACAGTCTCGCAGCTGGTGCGGAGGAGCGGATCATGAGGGTGCTGCGTGCGGCGGCTGCGGCCGGAATCTTCCTGCTGGCGCTCGGTGCCTGCACGCCGCAGCAGCCGGCGACGACTCCGCCGGCGGCCACGGTATGCACCGGGCAGCGGCCGCAGGTCTGCACGCGCGACTACCGGCCGGTCTGCGGGACCGACGTGCGCGGCGCCTCGCGCACCTACGGCAATCCCTGCGAGGCCTGCGCCAACAAGCAGGTGATCAGTCACCGTCCCGGCGCTTGCTAGGCCGGCACGGCGCGGCATCGAGACTTAGCGATCTGACCAACTCTTAGGCGCACCACCGCTCGTGAAGGGGCGGTGGCGTCGACGCGTCGTGTCCGGATGGCACGAGCCTTGCACGTTCGCTGAACAGCGCAGGCCGCTGCTGAGCGGTTCTTTCCGGTTGGCGTGCCGACAATACGATGGCGATCGCAGTGCGATCGGTCGGGATTGGTCAGGGCCGGAACACCGCAACATCCCAATCCCTTCAACACTCTGCAGACCAAGGAGGACCGTCATGTGTGATCGCGTTGATTGTACCCACCTGCCGAGCAAGCTCTCCGCGATGGATTTTTCGGGTGCCGTTGCGGCGCCGTCGCGGCGCGGACTCCTGAAGGGCGCTCTGGCCACCGGCGTGGTCACGATGGCGCTGGGACCGGGTATGGGCGGCCCGGCGCATGCCGCCGGCGCGATCAAGTCGACGCACGGCTCGGGCTTCTGCAACCTCAACATCTTCCTCGCCCATTCCCGGCAATACGCCAAGGCGGCCGGCACCGAGCTGGTGTTCATCAATACGCCGACCTCGGCCGAGATGGTGACCTTCCTGGGCATGGGCCAGGTCGATGTCGGCCTGATGCCTTACACCAGCTTCATGGCGCTCTACGACAAGGGCGCGCCGGTCAAGATCGTCGCCGGCGGCGGCGTCGAGGGCTGCGCCATCGTCGCGCGCCCCGGGCTGGACTCGCCGCAGAAGCTCAAGGGCAAGACGCTCGGCACCTTCCAGATGGATACGCTGGAGGTCATGCCCTACGACTACCTCAAGAAGCACGGCGTCTCGTTCAAGGACGTGACGGTGCGCTACATGGGCAACACGCCGGAGGCGGTCGAGGCCTTCAAGGCAGGGGCGCTGGACTGGATCTGCACCATCGAGCCCTATGCCTCGGCGCTGGTCAACGACGTCAAGGGCGCGGTGATGCTGACCAACGGTGTCGACCTCTACGGCAAGGGCTACACCGATTGCGTGCTGGCCGCCCGGTCCAGCCTGATCAAGGACAACCCGGCCGGGCTGAAGGCGATCATCAAGGCCATGATGCAGGCCCAGCTCGACGCCGAGACCCACACCGAGGAAGTGCTCAAGGAGCTGGTCGGCAAGTATTACAAGACTTCCATGGCGAACGCCAAGATCGCCCAGGGCAAGCAGCCCGCGGTGGTCGACGCGCGCAGCCAGACCGACTTCATCCTGAAGCGCACCGACAGCGTCGTGGAGATGGGCTACATCAAGAAGAAGCCCGGCCGCGACGCCATCGACTGGACCATGCTGGAGGCGGTGATCAAGGAGAACCCCGACCTCTACGGTAAGCTCAAGTACAAGTCGGCCTGATGGCCCTCGTCACACGCGGCGAGCGGGAGGGCGCCGCCCGGCCGAACGGCCCGGCGGCGCCATCGAGGTCGCTTGTACCGGCGGCCGGCCTCGACATGCTGTCCAAGATCTTCTGGGGCTGCCTGTCGGTCGGCCTGTTCGCGGGGATCTGGGAACTGTGCTGGGCGCTGGGCTGGGCCGATCCCAAGCTGCTGCCGCCACCGCACATCTTCCTCAGCAATTTCGCCGAGCAGGGCAGGTTCTTCAACACCGCCACGCGCTGGCAGATCGGCAACTCGATGAACGAGGGCCCCTCGGCCCTCGAGTCGGTGATGATCACCGTCGCCGCCACGACCATGCGCGTGTTCGTCGGCCTGGTGCTGGCGTCGGTGCTGGCGATCACCGTCGGCGTGCTGATCCGCTACTACCAGATCTTCGACAAGCTGGTGCTGCCCACCGTCACGCTGCTGTCGCCGGTGTCGCCGATCGCCTGGCTGCCGGTGGCGATCTTCCTGTTCGGCATCGGCAATGCGCCGGCCATCTTCATGGTGGTGGTGGCGTTGTTCTTCCACATGGTGCTGGCGACCATCAACCAGATCGACGGCGTCAACCCCAACCTGATCAACGTGGCGCGCACCATGGGCGCCACCAAGCGGCAGATCTACGGGCGGGTCATCGTCCCCGCCATCCTGCCGGGCATGCTGGCGGTGCTGCGCCTCAACCTGTTCGGCGCCTGGATGGTCGTGCTGGTCGCCGAGTCGACCGGCGTCGGCTACGGCATGGGCCAGGTCATCATGCTGGCGCGCAACACGTTCAATCCGTCGCTGGTGTTCTTCACCATCGCCGTGATCGGGGTGCTGGGCTTCGCCTTCGACTGGCTGCTGCGCATGGCGCAGCGGCGCATCCTCTATTGGCTGCCAGACACCAAGGAGAAGCTGCGTGGCCTTTGATGCGGCGCCGACCTTTTCGTCCAAGGACGCCGTGGTCTGCCGTGGCGCCGGCAAGACCTGGGCGGCCGGCACGCGGCGCGCCCACGAGGCGCTGCGCGATATCGACCTCGACGTCAGGCCCGGCGAGTTCGTGGTGTTCCTGGGTCCGTCGGGATGCGGCAAGAGCACCTTGCTCTACCTGATCGCCGGGCTGGAGGACGCTACCGCCGGCAGGATCTGGTCGTTCGGCGACCTGGTCGAGACGCCCTCGCCGCAGCGCAGCCTGATCTTCCAGGAGACCTCGCTGTTTCCCTGGCTGACGGTCTGGGAAAACGTGAGCTTCGGCCTGTCGATTCGCGGCGCGCCCAAATCGGAGCGTCGGGCCGTCGCCGCCGAGGCGCTGCAGCGGGTGGGCCTGATCGCCGCCATGGAAAAGCGGCCCGACGAGCTGTCGGGCGGCATGCGCCAGCGCGTCGCCGTCGCCCGCGCGCTCGCCATGCGGCCGCGCGTACTGCTGATGGACGAGCCGTTCGCCGCCCTCGACGTGCAGACAAGGGCCCGCATGCAGGACTTCCTGCTCGACGTGTGGCGCGATTCCGGCGCCTCGGTGCTGTTCGTCACGCATCACATCGACGAAGCCGTGGCGTTGGCCGACCGGGTGGTCGTCTTCACCTCGCGGCCCGGCCGCATCAAGACCATCGTGCCGATCGCCCTGAAGCGGCCGCGCAACCTGTTCTCGCGCGAGGCCGAGGCGCTGCGCATCCAGCTCAGCGACCTGCTGCGCGACGAGGTCGACCGCGCCTTCGCCGAGCAGGAAGCGCTGGGCGCCGGTGCTTGAATTCCGGAACTATCGACTATGACGTCTCGAATCTTCCCTTCTCCCCGCGCAGGCGGGGAGAAGGTGCCCGAAGGGCGGATGAGGGGCTTCGCGGAACCTCAACGACAGCATTGTTTGTCGTTGCACGAGGAAGCCCCTCATCCGCCTCGGTGACGCTCGGCACCTTCTCCCCGCCTGCGCGGGGAGAAGGAGAGCACGCCGCATCCGATAGTCCTGGCATGGGTCCAGGGCAACACAGGAGGAAACCCGCATGGCCACCAGCCTGATCCGAAGCCGCGCCGCCATCACCGGCATCAAGGACCGCTTCGCCTGGAACGAGATCAAGGACGGCGCGGTCCTGCAGGAGGACGGCGTGATCGTCGCCGTCGGCACCTACGAGGATCTTCATCGGAAGTATCCCACCGCGCCGGTCATCGGCACCGGCAAGGAGATCCTGCTGCCGGGCTTCGTCAACGGCCACCACCATGTCGGCCTGACGCCGGTCCAGCTCGGCTCGCCCGACATGCCGCTGGAGCTGTGGTTCATCACCCGCATGGTGATCCGCAACGTCGATCTCTACCTCGACACGCTCTACTCGGCGTTCGAGATGATCGGCTCGGGCATCACGACGGTGCAGCACATCCAGGGCTGGATGCCGGGCACCCTGGCCGACGTCGAGAAGCGGGCGGGTGACACGATCCGCGCCTACGAGGATGTCGGCATGCGCGTCAGCTACTGCTACGCGGTGCGCGACCAGAACCGGCTGGTCTACCAGGCAGACGACGAATTCGTGAAATCCCTGCCCAAGGAGCTGCAGGGACCGATGCAGCGCTGGTACGACCGCTTCCGCATGGGCCTCGACGACGCGATGGACATGTTCAAGTCGTTCCATGCGCAGCACCACAACAAGCGCCGGGTGAAGATCCAGCTGGCGCCGGCGAACCTGCACTGGTGCTCCGACGAAGCACTGACCAAGCTTTCCGATGCCTCCTCGAAATACGACGCGCCGATGCACATGCATCTGGTCGAGACCGCCTACCAGAAGGAATACGCCTGGCGCCGCGGCAAGTGCACGG
>JBFXAZ010000053.1:0-35867 GCA_050183765.1 Reyranellaceae bacterium
AAGGCCGCCAGTCGACTGGCGGCCCTATGCCCTTTACTTGGGCAATGATCTGCCCCGGCACGAAACGGCCGCCGGATTGCCCGGCGGCCGCAGCTTTTTCGTCGGCAATCCGTCGGCGACGATCAGGTGCTCTCGCTCGACATCACGTCGCCGAAGAGATCCCAGCTCTCGCCCTTGAAGCGGGCGAGCTTGACCGCCTGGATCGGATAGAAGTCGGTCGGGCTGGTACTGATGGTGATGCCCGGGATCAGCATCGGCAGCTTGAACTTCTGGAAGTTCGCCGCCTGCCTCATCACGTTGGCGCGCGTCAGCTCATCGCCGCACTTCTTCAAGGTCTCGTGCATCAGCGAGGAGACGGCGAAGCCGAAGACGTAGTTGGCGTCCGCCTTGTTGGCGCCCGGCATGTATTTGTCGAGGAACGCCCCCCAGGTCTTCATGTCCTCGGTGTCCGCCCACTGCTTGTCCGTGGGATCCATCAGATACTGGGCGGTGATGATGCCCTGGCTGTTGTCGAAGCCGGCCGGCTTCATCACCGAGCCGACCGAGGCCGACACGTTGTTGAGATAGTGCGCCGGCTTCCAGCCGAGATCGGCAGCCTTGCGGATGCCCTGCGCCGCGGCCTTCGGCGTCGCGATGTTGAAGAAGACGTTGGCGCCCGAATCCTTGAGCTGGATGATCTGCGAGTCGACCGTCGGATCGGTCACCTCGTAGGTCACGTGCTTGACGATGCGGCCGACCTCCTTGCCGAGCCCCTCGCGGAAGCCTTCGTAGTAGTCCTTGCCGTAGTCGTCGTTCTGCATCAGGACGGCGATCTTGGCGTCCTTGATGTTGGCCAGGACGTGCTTGGCGTAGATCGAGCCCTCGGTGTGGTAATCGGGCTGGAAACCCATCGTCCACGGGAACTGCTTGGGCTTGCCCCACTTCGAGGCGCCGGTCGCCACGAAGAGCTGCGGCACCTTCTTCTGGTTCATGTAGCGATGGATCGCCGTGTTGGTCGGCGTGCCCAGCGTGTTGAAGGTGCACAGCACCTTCTCCTGCTCGACCAGCTGGCGCACCATCTCGACCATCTTCGGCGGCGAATAGCCGTCGTCCAGCGTGATGAACTTCACCATGCGGCCGTTGATGCCGCCCTTGTCGTTCACCATCTTCCAGTACGCTTCGATGCACTTTCCGATCGTGCCGTAGGACGAGGCCGGCCCGCTATAGGGTCCGGTATGGCCGATCTTGATCTCCTTGTCGGTCGCGCCGTCGTCGTACTTCTTGCCGAACGCCACGCCGCTACCAAGCAACACCGCGGTGGCCGACATGCCACCGACGAAACCACGCCTACTCGTACGCATATCCAGACTCTCCTCCGAAACGGCGCGCCGTCGCGGCGCGCGAACTCAACGCAGACTCAACGCTTCAGACGGCGCCACGCCATGGCGATACCACCGACAATGCCCAGCGGCATGACGTACATCAGGATCAACAGCAGGATGCCGTAGATGGAATAGGCCGACAGATCGAAAGGCAGACCGAGATCGTTCTTCGCGAAGCTCGACAGCGCCTGCGCCGAGTTCTGGACGATCACCGTGAAGATCCCGCCGACGACCGAGCCGGCAAGCGACGCGACGCCGCCCACGACCAGGCCGATCAGCAGCGTAATCGACAGGAACAGGTTGAAGCTGTCCGGCGCCACAAAAGCGATAGCCGAAGCCGAGAGCCCGCCGGCAATGCCGGTGAAGGCCGCGCTGATGCCGAAGGTGACGGTCTTGTACTGGGCCGTGTTGATGCCCATCGTATCGGCCGCCATGATGTGGTCGCGAATCGCCATCATCGCGCGCCCGTTGCGGCCTCTCAGGATGTTGAAGGCGACGAAGTACAGTCCGACCATGGCGATGAGGACGTAGTAGTAGAGCCACTGGTCCTCGCTGAGCGGCAGGCACAGCGTTGGCGAGTCGCTGAAGAAGTGATCAAGGCAGGGTGGTTGCGGCTTCAGAAGGACGATGCCCTGCACGCCGCCGGTCAGATCCTCGAGCCATCTGTATTTCAGGATTTGCGGAACCGCGAGGGCGAGGGCGAAGGTCGCCAGGGCGAGGTAGTGACCCTCGAGCTTCAGCGCCGGCTGGCCGAACAGGTAGCCGACGCAGAAGCACACGAACGCCGCGACCATGACCGCGAGCCAGTACGGGAATGTGCCGCCACCGAGGAAATCCGGCCATGCCACCTTGTCCATCAGGATCGCGGCCGTGTAGGCACCCACCGCGTAGAACGCGCCGTGGCCCAGCGAGATCTGACCGTTGAAGCCGGTCAGCAGATTGAGGCCGAGCACCGCTATGCCGGCGATCATCATGGTGCTCATGACGAACAGGCGATAGTCGGAGATCACGTCCGGCGCGATGTACTTCAGCAGCGGCACCACGAAGGCCACGGCGATGACGACCCACACCCAGGGCTTGACGGCCCTTGCGCGGGCGGGCGGCGCCGGTACGGCGACTTCCTGCGGAAGGGCCTCGGCGGCGGCGGTCTCTGTCGTGGCCATCGCTAGACCCTCTTCACGACGACGCGGCCGAACAGGCCGCCCGGCTTCAGCGTCAACACCGTGATGACGATGATCAGCGCCACGGTGAGCTTCTCACCGTTTCCGATGATGTAAACCCCGGTGTACTTCTCGATCAGGTTGCCGACATAAGCGACCAGATTCTCCAGCACGCCAACGAGGAAGCCGCCCAGCACGGCGCCGCCGGGATTGGAGATGCCGCCGACCAGCGCGCCGGCGAAGGCATAGAGCAGGATACCGGCCATCATGTTGGGATCGAGGTAGACGATGTGCGCCACCATGGTGCCGGCCACGGCGCCGACCGCGGCCGCCAGGCCCCATCCCAGGGCCAGCATCCAGTCGACGCGCACGCCGGCCAGCCTGGCCGAGACCGGGTTCTGCGCCGCAGCGCGCATGGCAAGACCCAGCGGCGTGAAGCGGAAGAAGACGAAGAGCAGCGACAGCACCACCAGGGTCACCAGCACGACGCCGAACTGATGGGCGCCGACCAGGCCCGCGAGGCCGAACTCCTCTTTCGGGAACGGCGAGGGAAATTCCTTGATCAGGTAGCTCCAGATCGTGCCCGCCACCGAGTTGCAGATCGCCAGCAGGCCGATGAAGACCACGACAATGGACAAGACGGGCGCCGAATGCAGCGGCCGCAGGATCACGCGTTCGATCGTGACGCCGCCGACGAAGGACACGGCGATGGCGACGAAGAACGCGCCCCAGAAACCCAGCCCCCACTGCATCAGCTGCCAGGCGATGTAGGTCGAGAACATCGCCATCTCGCCCTGGGCGAAGTTGAGGTGGTCGGTCGACACGAAGATCATCACCAGCGCCAGCGCGACGCAGGCGTAGATCGCGCCGTTGGCGAGGCCCGAGACCACCTGCTGCACAAGCTGTTCCATGGTCCGGCCCTCAGTAACCCAGATACGACTTGCGGATGTTCTCGTCGTTCTTCACGACCTCGGACGGCCCCGACATCACGACCCGACCGGTCTCCAGCACATAGGCGTGGTCGGCCAGGTCGAGCGCGAGCGCGGCGTTCTGCTCGACCAGCAGCATGCTGCACTTCGACTCGGCGTTGATGCGTCGCATGATGCGGAAGATCTCCTGCACGATCAGCGGCGCCAAGCCGAAGGACGGCTCGTCGAGCAGCATGACGCGCGGGCTGAGCATCAGCGCGCGGCTGATCGCCAGCATCTGCTGCTCGCCGCCCGAGAGGGTGCCGGCCTGCTGCTGGATGCGCTCGCGCAGCCGCGGGAAATACTCGAACACCATCTCGAGATCGCGCTTCACGGCCGGCTTGTCCCGGCGCGTGTATGCGGCGATGCGCAGGTTCTCGTCGACGGTCAGCGTGGTGAAGGTGCCGCGTCCCTCCGGCACGTGGGCGAAGCCCAGACGCACGATCGATTCCGTCGCCTGGCCACGGATCGAGCGGCCCTCGAAGACCACGTCGCCATCGGTGCGCACCATGTTGCAGATGGCGCGGAGCGTCGTCGTCTTGCCGGCGCCGTTGGCGCCCAGCAAGGTGGTGATGCCGCCTTGCTCGAGCTCGAAGTTGACGTCGTGCAATGCCTGGGTCTGGCCGTAATAGGCCTTGAGGTTCTTGACCTCGAGCAGCGCCGTCATCTCACGAGGTCCCCAGATAGGCGCGAATCACCTCGGGATCGCGCTGCACTTCCGACGGCGTGCCGTCGGCGATCTTTTTGCCGAAGTCGATGGCCACGACCTTGTCGGACACCGACATCACGAGGCTCATGTGATGCTCGACGAGCAGCACGGTGACGTGCTGCAGGTCGCGCACGCGGCGGATCTGCTCCTTCAGCACCTCGATCTCGTCGTGGTTCAGGCCCGCCGCCGGCTCGTCGAGCAGCAGCAGCTTGGGGCTGGCGGCCAGCGCCCGCGCCAGCTCGACGCGCTTGCGGATCGGAAAGGGCAGCGGCCCCGCCGGCATATGCGCGTAGGGCTTGAGGTCCATGAACTCGATCAGCTCTTGCGCGCGCGCGGCGACGCGAAGCTCCTCGGCGCGTATCGAAGGCAGGCGAAGCGCGTTGGCGAAGAAGCTGGCGCTGGTCTGGCTGTGGCAGCCGACCTTGACGTTGTCGATCACCGTCATCTTGTCGAACAGGGCCACGTTCTGGAAGGTGCGGCCCAGCCCGATGACCGGGATGTCGTGGCGCTTGGAGTTGAGGATCGAGCGGCCCTCGAACAGGATGTCGCCGCTGCTGGGCTGGTACAGCCGGCTCAGGCAGTTGAACAGCGTGGTCTTGCCGGCGCCGTTCGGCCCGATCAGGCCTGCGATCTGGCCGGGAAAGACATCGAAGCTGACGCCGTCCAGCGCGACGATACCGCCGAAACGGACGGAGACGTCTAGAACGCTCAAAAGGGGTTCGCCGGATGATGACCGCAGGTCGCGGCTGTTCTCTGCAATGGCCATCATGCGCGTCCGGTCGTCTCCTATGCGGCCAACCCCCAACCTCCGTCGTCACGGGCTCGCCGCCGATGGCGTCGCCGTCCCGGTCCGCCGAGCGCGCGACCTCATTGCCGCGTCGCGGATGTCGAAGACCTTACCGCTCCCTGCCGATGCGGACGTATGTCGTCCGTCGTGGCGGCGCACCTTGGACGATTCGACTTTGCCTTTCAATAGCGGCACTCCGACGCAGCTTCGCGTTCACCGCATGATTCCGCTCAGCGGTCGCGCCTCAATGGCGACTCAATCGCCACACAGGGTTGACAGGCGCCGGCACGGGGACCGATATCTCGCCGCCGCGCGGGGTTGCATGCGGTACGGGGCCGCTGCGCTCAACGCATGGCGGAGTGACGGGATGATTAAATTTGCGGCGATCAGCCTGACTGCGGCGCTGACCGTGGTGCTGCCGCTGTCGGCCCTTGCCCAGCAGACCCCGCCCGGTCCGCCGCGCATCGCCCCCGCGCCGCCCGGTGCGAAGCCGCCCGGTCCAGGGCCGAGCCCTGCCCCGGCAACACAGCCCATCCAGCTTCCCGACTGGTTCAGGGAGGTCGATACCGCCAACACCGGCGTCGTCACCCGCGAGCAGTTCATCGCCTACCGCATGAAGCTCTTCGACCAGCTCGACGCGAACAAGGATGGTGTTCTCACCAAGGAGGAGTTCCTCAAGCTGGCGGAACCGCCGTTCACGCCGGACGCGCCCAACCTGCCGCCGCTGGCCCAGCGCCGGGAATTCTACGAGAAGCAGTTCAATACCATCGACACCGACGCCGACGGCAAGGTGACGCGCGCCGAGGTGCAAGCCTATGTCGCGCTGGGCTTCCGCGAGTTCGACATCGACATGGATGGCCGCGCGACGCGCGAGGAAGTGCTGCTGGTGATCCGCCAGGCCCAGCAGCGCCAGGCCGAGATCGACAAGCAGATCGCCGAACGCAACCGTCACAACCCGGACCGCAACGGCGACGGCGTGATCGACCTCGAGGAGTTCGTCGCCTTCGAGATCGCCCGCATGATGGAGCTCGGCGCCGACAAGGATGGCAAGATCAGCCTGCAGGAATGGCTCAAGGTCGCCGGCGATCCCAATCACAATCCGCCGGGACAGCCGAACTACCAGCAACGCCGCGATGCGCTCACCAAGCGGTTCCGGGAGATCGATACCAGCAAGGACGGCCACCTCGACCAGGCGGAGATCCGGGCGATGGCGGTGGCCCTGTTCAAGAAGATCGACCTAGACGGCAACGGCAAGATCACGCCGCAGGAGTGGCAGGCCGCCAACACACCGCAGCAGCCGCCAGCGCAGGCGGCACCCAAGCCCGCCCCCAGGCCGGCGCCGCCAGTCCAACCGCGTCCGGCGCCCAAGCCGGCGCCCGCCCCGACGCCCGGCGGGTTGCAGCCCGGCGTGCCGCTGGGCCGCTAGGCGCAAGGGAGACCCGACCTGACCCGACGGACCACGCGAATCGTCATGATGCTCGCCGCAGCGGCATTGCCGCTGCTGCACTTGCCGGCATTTGGCCAGCAGCCGTCGGAAGCGCGGCGACCGGCGCAGCCGCCGCCCTGGTTCACCGAGATCGACACCGCCAAGACCGGTGTCGTCACCCGCGAGCAGTTCATCGCCCATCGCATGAAGACCTTCGACCAGCTCGACGCGGACAAGGATGGCGTCCTGAGCCGGGTGGAGTTCATCAAGCTGGCCGAGCCGCCATTCGCGCCGCCGCCGCCCGATCCGGCGACGCTGCTGCGACGCCGCGCGCTCTATGACCAGGAATTCGGCTCGATCGACACCAATGACGACGGCAAGGTGAGCAGGGCCGAATTCCAGACCTCGGCCGGCCTGGCGTTCCGCGAGTCGGACATCGACGGCGACGGACGTGCCACCCGCGAGGAAGTGATGCTGCTCGAGCGCATCGCCGAGAACGCCCGCGAGAAGGCGCGCGACGACCGGTGCCGCGTCAATCCCGACTGCAACGGCGACGGCGTGATCGATCTCGAGGAGTTCGTCGCGTTCGAGACCGCCCGGATCATGGAACGGCTCGACTTCGACAAGGACCGCAAGATCACGCTGCAGACGTTCCTGACATTGGCCGGTCCGACGACCAACCTGCCCGGTCAACCGACTTATCAGCAGCGGCGCGCCGAGGTGATCCGCCGCTTCCAGGAGATCGACGCGAACAAGACGGGCGTGATCGGCGATGCCGACTTCCGCGCCTGGGCCACGGCCGCGTTCAAGCGCATCGATCTCGACGGCGACGGCAAGATCAATCTGTCCGAATGGCGCATCGCCAGCCAGTCGCCGCAGCCTGCCCCGCCCGCGCCGCCGCCCGCCGCGACGGCCAAGCCGCCGGCGGCGCCGGCACCGGCGAAACCCGCCGCGACCGCCAGTCCCGCTCGGCCTGTCAGGTCGCCGCCGCCACCACCTCCCCCCCCGCCGCCTCCGCAGGGTCTGAAGCCGGGCGTTCCCTTGAAGTAGCCGCCGCGGCGAGCCCGCGGGTCAGCCGACCAGGCGTTCAGGTCGCCGGCCGCCGACCGGGCGCCGGATGGATGCGCAGCCGCGCGCCGAGCTTCACATTGGCGCGCGGCTCAAGGCCGAGACGCGCCCGCAGCTGCGGCGAAAGCGCCTCCACCGTCTCAGGCGACAGGCTGGCATTCCAATTCTGCTGCTGGCGGACGAATGAGCGCGAATAGTAGCCGAACAGCAGGGCCCGCTCGCGTGCGCGCGAGACATTGGCCCCCGAGGTGTGCCACACGCGGCCGTCCATGACGACGATCGATCCGGCCGGCGCCTCGAACGGAACGGTCTTCTCCATCGCGTTTGGCGGCAGCTCGGCTGCCGTCTGGAACCTGTGGCTGCCCGGGATGTAGCGCGTGGCGCCGTTCTCCTCATCGACGTCGTCGAGGCACCAGATGACATTGACGCTCCACGGCTGCAGCCACGGTTCCGGCACGACGATTCCCTGATCGGAATGCAGCTCCATCGACTTGCTGCCGGGCAAGGCGATGTTCGCGGTCAAGTTGGAGATCAGGAAGTCGTCGGTCAGCAGCGTGCTCGCGAACTCGAGCGCGGTGGGATGCTGGATCAGCTCGCGGAAGATCTCGTCGCGCTCGAGCAGGTAGAAGACGCGCACGTTGTGCTCGTTGGGATCGAGCCCGATCTGGCGTGTCGGCACGCCGAGCCGCTCGCTCTCCTCGGCCGCCTGCCACAGCCTGGCGCGGACTTCCTCCGTCTCGGCCGGCGGCAGCACACCGGGCACGACGCAGAAGCCATTGTCGAGCAACTGGCGCTTTTGCGCTTCGAGATCCACGACGCCCTCCATCCCTATTCGACGGTGACGCTCTTGGCGAGGTTGCGCGGCTGGTCGATGTCGGTGCCCTTGGCCAGCGCCGTGTAGTAGGCCAGCAGCTGCACCGCGACGGTGTAGAGGATCGGCGCCACGACGGGATCGATGTCGGGCACGGCGATCGAGGTCTCGGCCTTGGCGCCCAGCCGCGCCACGCCCCGAGCGTCGCTCAGCAGCACCAGCCTGCCGCCCCGCGCGCGCACCTGCTCGAAGTTCGAGGCGATCTTGTCGAAGATCGAGTCGCTGGGCGCGACGACCACGACCGGCACGGCATCGTCGATCAGCGCGATCGGCCCGTGCTTCATCTCGCCGCCGGCGTAGCCTTCGGCATGGATGTAGCTGAGCTCCTTGAGCTTCAGCGCGCCCTCGAGCGCGACAGGGAACGACGAGCCACGCCCGAGATAGAGTACGTCGCGCGCGCCCGCGAGCGTGTTCTCGGCGATACGGCGGTAGTCGCCCTCCATGTTCAGGGTCTCGTTGATGCGCGCCGGCAGCTCGATCATCGCCAGCGCCAGCCGCTCCTCCTGCTCGCGGCTCAACGCCCCGCGCGCGCGGCCGGCGGCGATGGCGGTGCTCAGCAGCACGATGAGCTGCGTGGTGAACGCCTTGGTCGAGGCGACGCCGATCTCCGGCCCGGCCAGTGTCGGCAACACCGCATGCGAGAGCCGCGCGATGGCGCTTTCCGGCACGTTCACGACCGACAGCAGGGTCTGCTTCTGCGACTTGGCGTAGCGCAGTGCCTCCAGCGTGTCGATGGTCTCGCCCGACTGGGAGACGGCGATGCAGACGCCGCCCTCGGGCAGCGGCGGCTCGCGGTAGCGGAACTCCGAGGCCACCTCGATCTCGACCGGCAGGCGCGCCAGCTTCTCGAACCAGTACTTCGCCACCATGCAGGCGTAGAAGGCCGTGCCGCAGGCCGTCATGGTGACGCGGCTGACCGTATTCCAGTCGAACGGCAAGCCCGGCGTTCGCACCGAACGCGTCGCCGGATCGAGGTACGATCGCAGCGTATCGCCGACCACCGCGGGCTGCTCGTAGATCTCCTTCAGCATGAAGTGCTGATGGTTGCCCTTGCCGATCATCGCACCCGACAGGCCGCTCTTCTTCTCCGGCCGCTCGACCCGGGTCGCGCCCTGGTAGACGGTGCATCCGGTCGAACTCAGCACCACCCAGTCATCGTCCTCGAGATAGGTGACGCGGCTGGTGAACGGCGCCAGCGCCAAGGCGTCGGTGCCGACATACATCTCGCCGTCGCCATGGCCCACCGCCAGCGAGCTGCCGCGCCGCGCGCCCATCAGGATGTCGTGCCGGCCGCTGAACATCGCCACCAGCGCGAAGGCGCCCTTGAGACGCTCCATCGCCTGGCCCATCGCCGCCTCGGGCGACATTTGCCGCTCCAGATAGGACGTGAGGAGCTGCGCCACCGCCTCGGTGTCGGTGTCGGTGTCGAAGCGGCGGCCTTCGGCCACCAGCTCGTCCTTGAGCTGCTGGAAGTTCTCGATGATGCCGTTATGCACGATGGCCACGCGGTCGGTGGCGATCGGGTGCGCGTTGCGCTCGCTGGGCTTGCCATGCGTCGCCCATCGCGTGTGGCCGATGCCGATCGTGCCCGGCAGAGGCTCGGCCTTCAGCCGCGCCTCGAGGTTCACGAGCTTGCCCTCGGCGCGGCGCCGGTCGATGTGGCCGTTGATCAGGGTGGCGACGCCGGCCGAGTCGTAGCCGCGATACTCCAGGCGCTTGAGCGCGTCGACCAGCAGGGGCGTGACCGGCGCCTTGCCGATGATGCCGATGATGCCGCACATCGAGGGGAATCCTTTCAGGCCTTGCGGTTCTTCATCGCCGGATCGGCGGCGCGCGCCTTCAGCCTGGCGCGCATGGCGGGCGCCGCGCCGGGCTTGTCGTCCTGCCGCGCGCGGCCGAACGCCACCGCATCGTCGGCGACGTCCGATGTGATCACGCTGCCCGCGGTGACGTTGCTGCGGTCGCCGACACGGACCGGTGCGACGAGCGCGGCGTTGGAGCCGACAAACGCGTCGGCGCCGACGACCGTGCGCCACTTGCCGAAGCCGTCATAGTTCACGCAGATCACGCCGGCGCCGATATTGCTGCGCGCGCCGATATCGGCGTCACCGAGATAGGCGAGATGATTGGCCTTCACGCCCTCGCCCAGGGTGGCGTTCTTGACCTCGACGAAATTGCCGATATGCGCGGCACGGCCGATGCGGCTGCCCGGCCGAACGCGCGCATGGGGACCGACGACGGCATCGTCGCCGATTTCGGCGCCCTCGATGTGGCAGAAGGCCTTGATCTCGACACGGTCGCCGATGCGCACGCCGGGCCCGAACACCGCGTTCGGCTCGATGCGGACGTCGCGGCCCAGCACCGTGTCGGCGCTGAGCCATACCGACGCCGGATCGACCATCGTCACGCCGCCCGCCATCGCGCGCCGGCGCAGCCGGTCCTGCATCGCCGCTTCGACGGCGGCCAGCTCGGCCCGCGAATTGACGCCCAGGAACTCCGCTTCCGGTCCCTCGACCACGACGCAGCGCTTGCCCCCGGCGCGGGCATGCTCGATCAGGTCGGTGACGTAGTATTCACCCTGCGCGTTGGTCGGGCGCAGACGCTCAAGGAGGCCCGGCAACAGCGTGCCATCGAAGGCCATGACGCCGGAGTTCACGAGGTCGATCTTCGACTGCTCCGGCGTGCAGTCGCGTGCCTCGACGATCTTCAGCGGCTCACCGGCGGTATCGCAGACGAGCCGGCCGTAGGGTGCCGGGTCGGCGGCCCGGAAGCCCAGAACGGCGATGGCGGCGTTGGCAGCGCGGCGCGCCTCGACCAGCCTGCGCGTCGTGTCGGCGGTCAGAAGCGGGGCATCTCCCAGCACCACCAGAACCTCGCCGTCCGGCGGCAGCGCCGGCAGGGCCGTCATCACCGCATGGCCCGTGCCTTTGGGCGGATCCTGCACAACGGTCGCACTGGGTGCGACCGCACGGCTGACTGCCTCGTGGCCGGCACCGACGACGACCACGATGGTCGAGGGCTCCAGCGCGCGCACGGCGGCGACCACGTGAGCGACCATCGGTATGCCCGCGACGCGGTGCAAGACCTTCGGCAGATCCGAGTTCATCCGCTTGCCGGCGCCCGCCGCCAGCACGACGACAGAGAGGGTCAGGGGCATCGTTCCTGTATTGTCCGGCACCGCCGGGAGGGGCGGCAGGAAGACTACCATGCGGACGCCCCCTTGCCATCGATCGTGCCCTGCCGCAAGAGACGCGGTGCATGCCCGCGGATCTCGCCCCCCTTCCCTTTCGCACCATCGTCTTCGACCTCGACGGCACCCTGATCGACAGCGCCCGCGATGTTGGCGACGCTGTCAACCGGGTGCTCGCCGACCACGGCCTGGCGCCTCTGGACGAGGCGACCCAGCGCTCCCTGATGGGCGAAGGTGGAAAGGTGCGAACCCGCAAGGCCTTCGCGCTGCGCGGCGTGCAACTCGACGAGACCGCCCTGCGCGAACGCGTGGCCGATTTCATCCGCTACTACGCCGAGCGGCCCGTGGTGCATACGCGGCCCTACGATGGCGTCGCCGAGACGCTGCGTGCGCTCGACCGCTCCGGCGTGCGCCTGGCGGTATGCACCAACAAGTACGAGGATTCTGCGCGCGATGTGCTGAGCCGCCTCGACCTGATGGCCATGATCCGCGATGTCGCCGGCGCCGATACCTTCGACGTGCGCAAACCCGATCCCGGCCACGTCCTGAAGCTCATCGCGCGCATGGGCGCCGACCCGGCCGACGCCGCCATGGTCGGCGACTCGGTGCATGACGTGCGCGCTGGAAAGCGTGCCGGCCTGCCGACCGTGGCGGTGTCCTGGGGCTATACCGAGACGCCGGCCCACCTCCTGGGGGCCGACGCCGTGGTCGAGCGCTTCGCCGATATCCCCGGCGCGCTGGCCCGCCTGCGGCCGCCGAAGCCCTAGACAGGGACGGTCCGGCACCCTATACCGCGCCTCGATCGGGCGCGTAGCTCAGCGGGAGAGCACACCCTTCACACGGGTGGGGTCGTAGGTTCAATCCCTACCGCGCCCACCATCGCCCCGCGCGTCACACCACGCGAAAAGCGCCTTGCCTCTGTCCTTCACCGTCTCGCACCCCGAAAATCTCGTGATCGCCACCGGCACGGGCGAGGTCACGCTTGCGGACCTGATGGGCTTCGCCAGGGATGTCTTTCAGGGGGGATTCCTCTCCCTCCCGCGAATCATCGATCTCTCGCACGCCACGCTGGCGCTGAAGGCCGGTGAAATCCGCACCATTGCGCAGGCCGTCGCCGCGACGACGGACAACGGGTCGCTGGGGCCCCTCGGCGCCGTGGCTTTCGTCGCGAGATCCGACGAGGTGCGCGACATGGCGCTGCTGTTCGGCCAGCGCACCGCGAGCACCGATCGGCCGCTCAGGGTCTGCTCCAGCCTGGCCGAGGCGCGCGACTGGGTGGCCAGCCTGGAGCGCGATCAGGCCTCTTGAGGCTAGCGCACCACGTTGGCTTCACCCGGCTTGCAGCTGCCGCTGAAGGACAGAGCCAGGCGCGCGTGGTCGGCTGACCTCGTCAACACGCCGTGCTGCTTCATCAGATCCACATCCAGCGCCCGGCCTCATCGGCTGCAGCGTCGTCCTGAGCTCGGTCGGTGACGGCACGAACCGGTCCGCCTTCGTACCGGGGATCCGCCGGCATCACCCTGTTGAGGAGCCAATCGGAGGCAACCGGCGACTGTCCCTTCTTGTCCAGAGAGCCCACATCTTCCTGGGAACGGGCATCGAAAGAGGTGCCGCCCAGCGCACCGGACGAGCCCATGAACTGCCTCGGTCCAGCCCTGCTTCCATGTGCGATCTGGCGTTGCCCTCGCTATTGGGCCCGATGAAGTGGAACTTGTTTCGTTCGCGGCTCTGCTCGAGCACCTTGCGCACGAAGGTGCGCCTGAGATCGTAGTTGTCCCAATCCTGCGAGCCCGTGCCCTCGATCCCGATGATCACCGCGCATCCCCCGTCGCGACCGGCCACAGCGAGTGGGCCCGACGGATCGACGGCCGCAAATCAAAAAGCATGCAGCGCTCATGCCAATTTGGCACAGCCCTGTCCGAGGGCCATGGAACAAAGAAAACCCGCCCGGCCGGTCGCTGCCGGCGGGGCGGGTCTGAACGCGTACGCTACTGAGCTATGACGCTGACTAGTTCAGGCTGTTGGCCGTGTTGCTCATCATCGAGCTGAGCTTGGTGCCGACCGTGGTGAACGCGGTGATGGCGGCGACCGAGATCAGCGCGGCGATCAGGCCGTACTCGATGGCGGTGGCGCCGGACTCGTCCTTGAAGATCTTGCGGATGACCGAAAACATGGGCTTGGCTCCTATCTGCGAATGAAAATTCAAACAATACGCCGGGACTTCGAACAGCCCGGCTTGATGATCCGGGACGAGCGCATATGACATGCAGGTAGGTGCAGAGGGAATCACAGAACGATCCGTGTTGAACCGATCCCGATCTCAGTTCGGGAAGGGCGAAGCAACCTCGTCGAGCGGCCAGACCGGCCGACGCAACTTGGTGTACTTGAACCGCCGCACGTCGGGCGAGCACAGGGCGCCCGAATCGACGACCAGGATCTCGCCGGCGATGGGCGCGAAGGCGGCACGGAAATGCTGCACGCTCTTGACCACCAGCACGCGGCAGCGCGCCGGATCGATCCCCTGGCTGAGGAAGACCTGGCGGTCGATGGTCTGGATGCGGTTGGAAATGGTGATGACGTCGATGCCGCCGATGCGCAGCACCGCCGTCGCTCCCATCGTCGTCGCCACGCCCTGCTGCATCGGCCCGTCGTTGATGAACTCGCCGTTGGACAGCAACCGCACCGTCGCCGTCACCCGGATCGGCTCGCCGAAATCGGCATCGTGGTGGCCGCCAAGATCGACCGTGACAGGGTTGCCGACTCCGGCCTTCATCGCCGCCTGCACGGCCGCGGGATCGAAGATCGTGCCGACCGCCGCGCCCTGCGCATTGGCGTCGATCAGCGCTTTCAGCACCCGCGTCGCATCACCGTAGGCGCCCCCGCCGGGGTTGTCGGTGCCGTCGGCCATCACCAGCGGGCCCGGCGCGGCGCCGCGCGACTTCAGGCGCGCCATCGCCTCCTCGACGCTGGCCATGCCCACGGTCTTCTCCGCCTTGCGATCCCAGATCTCCTGGCAGAGCTGGCGGGCGATGTCGCGGGCGCGGCCTTCCATGCCGGGCTCATAGCTCACCGCGATCGACGGGCCGACATTGGGGATGTCGGATGGGCCGAAGCCCGCCTGCACACTGACGACGTTGATTCCCGGCTCCTTTTCGAAGGCGTCGGCCCTGGCCAGCAGGTCGGGCATCGGCCCCGGCTGGGTCGTGCGTCCACCATCGGCGCCGGAAATCGTCGCTGGCTGCAATGCCAGGCAGCGCGGACGCTTCTTGCCCTCCATCGCCGCCTGCACCAGCGCCGCGCCCTGCTGCGCGCGCTCGTACTGGTCGATATGCGGATAGGTGCGGTAGCTGATCAACGCGCTGGCCAACGACGCCATGCGGTCGGTGACGTTGGCATGCAGGTCCAGCGTCATGGTGATCGGCACCTCAGGCCCGACAATGGCGCGCAAGGCCTCCAGCAGCTCGCCTTCGGGGTCGTCTGAGGTCTCGGTCACCGCCGCGCCATGGCAGGCGAGACAAATGCCGTCGATCCTGCCGGCCTTGCGTGCGCTCTCGACGATGCCGTCCCGGATATAGGCCCAGGTTTCCGCCGTCACCTTGCCCGACGGAGTGGCATTGGCGGCGATCGAGGGCACGAGATCCCAGCCGTACTGGACGGCCGCATCGAGCAGCCCGCCGATCTCGGTCTTGGTGCCTTTGAACCGCGCCGCCAGTTCCGATCCGGGCGCCAGCCAGCGCCGGCGGTAGTCGTCGAGGGTCGTCGGCAGCTTCGAGAACGTATTGGTCTCGTGCATGAACTGCGCGATCAGAACGCGGTACGCCATGACGTCACTCTCCCCCGGGCCTTCGAGCGGGGGCACCATCGCCCGCGCCGATGCGCGGGGTCAACGCGGCTATCGCTTCAGGAACGGATTGAGCAGCCGGCCGAACAGCCCGGTCAGCACGATGGGCGCTTCGGCCACCACGAGACAGACGCAGGGCTGGTCGGCGTCGGCCACCGGCTTGTGCTCGACCGCCGGATCGGCGACGCAGATATCGCCGCGGTCGAAGCGCTCGCGGCCGTCGGCGAAACCACCGGCGAGAACCAGCGTGTACTCGTTGCCGGCATGACGATGCACTGGCAGGCCTCGTCCGGCACCGATGCGCAACAGGGTGGCGCGGTAGCTCCTGTCGCCGAGCGGCAGCTCGATCTCCTCGATGCCGCCCAGCGCCGGGCGCCAGCGCGCATCCGGCGGTAGATACCGGCGCAACGGCGTCGGAACGGCCGTGCCGACGATCCGCGCGGCGCCATCTTTGGACTGCGCCGCCGGCGCCGGCGCCGGTGCGGCCTCGATGCGTGCCAGGGTGCGGGCCAGCGCATCGTCGTCGAGCGCCTCGCCCGGCATCGCGGTCAGCAACTCTCCTGCCGCCGCCTCGAGCGCCGCGACATCGGCGCGCGCGTCCTCGCTATAGGCGAGATGCGTGGCGACCAGCAGCGCCGGGCCTTCAGCCAGCGAGCCGCTGGCGTAGTCGAGCAGCAGTTCCGAGGGAGCGGGATGACGGATCATGGCGCGTCGCCCTGCAGCGCCTCGCGCAGGCGCAGCAGCGCCAGGCGGATGCGCGACTTTACGGTGCCCAGCGGCAGCTTCATCTCCCGGGCGATCGCGGAATGAGACTTGTCCTGGAAAAACGCCATGCGCAGCACGTCGATCTGGTCGGCCGTCAGATGCTGCATCACCGCGCCGATACGCTCGCGCACCTCGCGGCCGATCGCGGCCTGGTCGGCGCCCTGCGGCGCCTCGGTCGAGAACAGGACGTAGTCCTCGGGATCGAATCCGGCATGGGTGGCGCGGCGCAGCAGGTCGATGCGCTTGTTGCGCGCGATGGTGAAGATCCACGTCGCCGCACCGGCCCTCGTCCGGTCGAAGGTCTCGGCCCGACGCCACACCAGCACCATGGTCTCCTGGGCGACCTCCTGGGCGGTGTCGGCATCGCTGCCGGCGCGCATGACGAACGCCTTCACCCGCGGCGCGAAGCGCCGGAACAGCTCGGCGAAAGCGGCACGGTCCTGGCGTTGCGCCACCGCCTCGATGAGGTCGGCCGAGTCGTCGACCTGGGGCGCGGTCGGCAGGGCGACGGGCGCGACGCCGCTCATCGCCGGCGCCGCCCGGGCCCAGCGCGTGGGGAGGAGGAAAGTCGGAGCACGGACGGCAACGGCCAGCATATTCCCAGTACGCAGGACGCCGCCGATCGGATCATGCCCGCCGCCAGCATGATCAGCCCGGGCGACCCTGCTCGCCGAGGTCCCAGAACAGCCCGGTCATCAGTCGCAGGCCCTCGCGCGCGACCGGTGCCAGCAGGTGCTCGTTCGGCGCGTGCTGGCTGCAGGATGCGTAGGAATGCGGCACCCAGACCGTGGGCATGCCCAGGATGTCGACAAACACCTCGTTGGGCAGCGAGCCGCCGAGGTTGGGGATCACGTCCGGCTTCTTGCCTGTCGTGCGCTCGATCGAGGCCACGGCAAGCTTGGCCCAGGGGCTGTCCGGATCGAGCCGGGTGGCGTTCATCAGCACTTCGCGCATCGAGGCGATCTCGATCGCCTGGAAGCCGTGACGGTCGAGATGACGGCGCAGCGCCGGCAGGATGTCGTTGGGGTCCGTGCCGACGACGAAGCGCAACTGGCACCAGGCAGTGGCGCTGGGCGGGATGGCGTTGACCACGCGGTCGGGATTGCCGGTCTTGAAGGCCAGCACCTCGAAGCTGTTCCAGCCGAAGACACGCTCCGGCGGCGTCAGCGATTCCTCGCCCCAGTCGCGGTCGATCTGCGGCCCGTCGGGACCGCCGTCGATCTCCAGCCCGGAGAGCGCCATGCGCACCGAGTTGGTCAGCGTCTTTGGCCGCCACTCCGGCACCTTGATCTGCCCCCGCCCATCGGCGATGCAGGCCAGCGCGTGCGCCATGATCAGGCCGGGGTTGGCGAGCAGGCCGCCCCAGTTGCCGGAATGATGCCCACCCTCGCGCATGTCGAGCTTCAGGATGAAGTTCAGGGTGCCGCGCGTGCCGCCGAAGATCGCCGGCTTGTGCGGCTGCAGCCGCGGCCCGTCCGAGCCGATCAGCGCATCGGCCTTCAGCAGCTCCTTGTGGGCACGGCAGAAATCGGCGAGCCCGGGGGAACCGGTTTCCTCGCCGGTCTCGATCAGGATGGTCGAGTTGAAGCCCAGCGAGCCGCGCTCCTCCAGCACCGCCTGCAGGGCCGCGATGTTGATGGTGTGCTGGCCCTTGTTGTCGGCGGTGCCGCGGCCATAGATGCGCTCGCCCTCGACGACGATGTTCCACGGCGACAGCCCCGCGCGCCACTGGTCGTCGAGGCCGCGGATCACGTCGCCGTGGCCGTAGGTCAGCACGGTCGGCTTGCCCGGATCCTCGACCCGCCGCGCGACCATGAACGGGCCGAACTTCGCGACCGGGTTGTCGATGACCTGGAAATCGTAACCGAGCTTGCTGAGGCTCGGGCCCATCTCGTCGGTGAGATAGCTGCGCAGCGCCGGTCCGCTGTCGGTCTCCTGGCTGGTCGTGGGAATCGCCACGCGACGCCGCAGCTCGGCGAGAAACCCGCCGTCGTCGAAATACTTCTCGATGCGCGCAATTGCGCCGTCACGCGTGCCGGTCATCACTGCCTTCCACGGGGTTACGCCGGCCACTGTGGAATAGACGCAAAGCGCGTTCAAGCACGCACGATCAGCGGCTGCCGCGCCCCTTTTGCCGGGCCACCACTTCGGCCAGCAGGCACAGGATCTCCCACATCATCGTGGCGCCCACGAGCGCGGTGTTGCCGGAGGGATCGAAGGGCGGCGAGACCTCCACGACGTCGCCGCCGACCAGGTCCAGCCCGCGCAGGCCGCGCAGCATGCGCTGCGCCTCGTGCGTGCTGAAGCCGCCGACCTCGGGCGTGCCGGTGCCGGGGGCGTAGACCGGATCGAGCCCGTCGACGTCGAAGCTGACATAGGCCGGCTTCTCGCCGACCACCCGACGCGCCTCGGCGATCACCTTCTCGACGCCGAGGTCGTAGTACTCCTCGATGGCGATGACGCGGATGCCCTGCTCGAGCGCCCAGCGCATGTCGTCGTCGTTGTACAGCGAGCCGCGGATGCCGATCTGCACGAAGCGCCTGGGGTCGACCAGGCCCTCCTCGATGGCGCGGCGGAACGGCGTGCCGTGCGTGTACTTGTAGCCGCCGAAATAGGTGTCCCAGGTGTCGCTGTGGGCATCGAAGTGCACGAGACCCAGCGGCCCCTTTGTCGCGATGGCGCGCAGGATCGGCAGGGTGATCAGGTGGTCGCCGCCGGCCGACAGCGGCAGGGTGCCGGCGGCATGGACCTTGTCGTAGTACGCCTTGATCCGCTCCATGCTGTCGTCGAGGCTGGCCGGATTGACCGGTGTGTCGCCGAGATCGCCGCAACGCGCCAGGCGATACGGGGCGATGCCGGTGACGTGGTGTACGCGGCGCATCAGCGTCGACTGGTCGCGCATCTGGCGCGGGCCATGGCGCGCGCCGGGACGGTTCGTCGTGCCGCCGTCCCAGGGCACGCCGATCAGGCCGATCTCGACCTCCGCCGGATCGCGAAACAGCGGCAGCCGCATGAAGGTCGCGATGTCGCCGAAGCGCGGTACGACCATGCCCGACATCGGCTGGGGAAACCGCTCGGACTCGCTCATCGTACGCTCCCGTGTTCAACGCCTTTTGTAGATGATGTAGCGGTCCACATCCATGAAGTGCTGATAGCGCTCGAACGCCTGGGCGAAGCGCACGTTGCGCTGGAAGTACTCGAGATAGTTGAACGAACGGCCCTGGCATTGCGGAATGCCGGGAACACGATCGACGATCAGCAGGTCGGGCTTCTCGCGGTCGAAGTCCTCCGATACCGATTCGTATACGAAACGTTCGGCGTCCCGCATGTCCTCGGGCGCGGTATAGAGCGTGGCGAACTCCTCGCAGTCGGCGTAGATGCCCTGCAGCACCCACATGGTCTGGAAGCGCATCGCCATGCGCGCATGGGCATAGTTGATCATCGGGTAGTGCGGATAGATGCCGGGCGACAGGATCAGCAGCGTGCGGTTGGGCGCGTTGTGCTCGACGATGTGCAGCAGGACGCCGGCGATGCTATCCTTGAACGCGCGCTGCTTGTGGAACGGCGTCATCGACAGCGCCGCCTGGAAATAGAGCAGGATCAGGAAGGTCGCGCCGATCGCCGCCACCGGCCGGCGATGCGCCTCGCGGTCGAGCGGCAGGTAGCGGTCGACCATCTGCGACAGCGTCACGGCGGCGAGCAGGATCGCCGAGCCCAGCGCCGGCATGACGTGATAGGGCCAGCCCTTGGCCTGCGCCGCGGCCGCCAGCGCCGCGCCCACGCCATAGGCCACGATCACCCGCGCCGCCACGGTGCGCGACAGGAAGATCGCCAGGGTGCCCAGGGTCAGCAGCGCCAGCAGGGTCGGCAGCACCGTGTCGCCCAGCAGCACCTGGCGCCAGCTCGTGCCCCCCATCAAGGCGTAGGAGTCGAACATGATCGGCAGCACGAAGCGCGCGTAGTTGGGCGTCAGCAGCACGATGTAGGCGAGATGCGTCACGGCGATGCCGCCGACGATCCACGGCACCGGGTCGCGCAGCATCGGGCGGATGCCGCGATGCGCCAGGACATAGGCTTCGATCGCCAGCGGGATCAGCATGAAGTGCGGCTTCTGCGCCAGCGCGATGCCGGCGCAGATCGCCACGCCCCAGATGAAGGCGCGCGAGAGCTTTCCCTCGGCCCCTTCGGCGCGCGCGCTGGCCAGCAGCACATAGGGCGCCATGGCGATCATCATCAGGTGCTCGCGCTGCCCGAAATTCTCGTTCGGCAGCACGATGAACAAGAACAGCAGCGTCGGCGGCACCACGGCTTCGGTCAGGGGATGCGCCAGCGACGGCACGACATGCACCAGCCTGCGCGAGGCCAGGAACGAAGCCGCGGTCGCGACCAAGAAGCACAGCGTGAACCAGGTCATCGCCGTCCAGCCGAGGAATGGCGTAGCGCGCGACAGCAGCTCGGGGATCGCATGCAGCGCGAAGACCAGCGGCAGGTTCACGTCGATGATATCGACATAGAGCCGCTCGCCGTTGACCCAGCGATGGGCGATCTCCAGCAGGCAGCCGACGTCGTGGTTGATCGGCGGATAGAGGTAGCCGATCGACCAGCCTGCGGGGATCAGGATCAGCAGCAGATTGATCAGGCGTGCCGTGGCGTCCGACAGCGTATCGCCGCCCCCCAGCCTCGCCACCCACCAGCGCGGCGCGCGCGGCCGCGCCCTTCCCTCCTCGCGCTGCCGCTCGGGCGAGGCTGCGGGATTGGCCGGATCAGGACGGGGCAGGTGCGTGTCCACAGGGGGAAGCGGATTGTCCGTTGGTGCCACAAGGTAACAGACGCCAACCGGCGCTGCCATCGTGGCCGGACCGTGGCATGGTGGAGCGATGGAGCGCCAAGAGTACGAGCTGATGGCCGCCGTCGAGGACCGCCTGTGGTGGTATCGCGGCCTGCGCACGCTCGCCGGCGAGCTGTTCGCCCGCCATGCCCCGGGCCGGCCGACGCCGATCCTCGACGCCGGCTGCGGCACCGGCGGCCTGCTGGCCAGGCTTGTCGCATCCGGTCTGCGCCCCGCGCCCCTGGGCCTCGAATACGATCCGATGGCCGCCGGCATCGCCGCGGCAAAGAGCGGCCGGCCGGTGGCCGTGGGCTCGGTCAACGAGATGCCCTTCGCCGATCGGGGGCTGTCCGGCATGTTCAGCCTCGACGTGCTCTGCCATCGCATGGTCGAGCCCGGCCGCGCCCTGGCCGAGGCGCATCGCTGCCTCGAAACCGGCGGAATCCTGCTGCTTAACCTGCCCG
The DNA here is from genome assembly GCA_050183765.1 of Reyranellaceae bacterium. Taxonomy (GTDB): domain Bacteria; phylum Pseudomonadota; class Alphaproteobacteria; order Reyranellales; family Reyranellaceae; genus JAFAZJ01. The sequence continues at coordinate 21,439 of JBFXAZ010000053.1, forward strand.
CCTATCGCTGGCTGGCTTCGGCGCATGACGCGCGCGTGCACAACGCGCGGCGCTTCGGGCGGCGCGAGGCGGTGTCGATGCTTGAGGCGGCCGGCTTCCGCATCCGGCGCGCGACGCACTGGAACAGCTTCCTGTTTCCGCTCATGGTGCTGCGTCGGCTGCTGTCGCGGCGGGACGGCGCGAGTGACGTACGCCCCTTTCCGGCGCCGCTCGACGCACTGTTCGGTGCCATCGTGGGGCTCGAGCGGCGGCTGATTGGTTGGGGTCTGGATCTGCCCTTCGGCGGGTCGATCATGCTGGTCGCGGAGAAGAGATGAACGCAGCCTTTGCGCTGAGCGTCGTGATCCCGGTTTACAAGGGAGCCGCCAGCATCGGCGAACTGGTCGAGGCGTTGCGCGCGCTCGACATAGGGGGCGGGATGGAGATCGTGCTGGTGGTCGACGGCAGCCCCGACGACAGCTTCGCGGTCTGCCGACGCCTGATGCAGCAGCCCGGCGCACCGATCACCCTGGTGAACCTCAGCCGCAATTTCGGCGAGCACAACGCGGTCATGGCCGGCCTGGCCCAGGCGCGCGGCGCCTACACCATCACCATGGACGACGACCTGCAGAATCCGCCGGAGGAAGTGAAGCGCCTGTTCGAGCACACGCGCGATGGCGGCTACGACCTGGTCTACACCTATTATGCCCGCAAGCAGCACGCGGCTTGGCGCAACCTCGGCAGCGCCTTCACCAACTGGTGCGCCGACCGGCTGATCGACAAGCCCAAGGGTCTGTACCTGTCGAGCTTCCGCTGCATGAACGCCTTCGTGCGCGAACAGGTCGTGCCCTACACGGGCCCCTATCCCTATGTCGACGGCCTGCTGATGCAGGTGACGCAGAACATCGGCCGCCTGCAGGTCATGCACCTGCCGCGCGCGGCGGGGCGCACCAACTACACGCTGCGTCGCCTGGTGCGCCTGTGGCTGTCGATGTTCCTGAACTTCTCGGTGATGCCGCTTCGCCTCGCCAGCCTCACCGGCATCGGGCTCTCGCTGCTGGGGTTCCTGGGACTGGTGGCGGTGCTGATCGAGGCGCTGATCACGCAAGACCTGCCCACCGGCTGGGCCTCGACCATTTCGGCCATCGTACTGCTGGCCGGCGTGCAGCTGCTGATCCTCGGCGTGATGGGCGAGTATCTTGGTCGAATGTTCCTCGCCGCCAACCAGAAGCCGCAATACGTCGTGCGCGAGGTGCTGCGCGCGGACGGCGCCGCCCAGAGCGCGCCCGAACCGGCGCGCCCGCCTTCGAACCTGACAGCCGTGCGCTAGGACGACGCGATCATGTGGCCCTACTACGCGGCACTTGCCGGCGGCATCGTCACCGGCATCGGCGGGCAGATGCTGCTGAAGGTCGGTGCCAGCGCCGACAATCTCCTCGCCCAGCTGCTGCGGCCCTCGACGATCATCGGCCTCTTCCTCTACGGCATCGCGGCCTTTCTCTACATCATCGCGCTGCGCAAGCTGCCTGTTTCGGTGGCCTTTCCCAGCGTCTCGCTGAGCTACGCCATCGTCGCCGTGCTCGGCCACTGGCTGTTCAACGAGCCCTTCGGCTGGCAGCAGATCGCCGGCATCGCGCTGATCATGGGGGGCGTGCTGCTGGTCAACCAGCACTAGGGTTTCGCGCTACGATCCGTCGACCTTCCGCCTCCGGCGCCGGCGCGCTAAGCGTGGCGCACGAAGCGGGCGGAGGATGGCCATGGACTACGAGCAGATTCAGTACGCGGTGAATGACGGCATCCTCACCCTGACGCTGAACCGTCCCGACAAGCTCAACGCCTTCACCGGCCGCATGCTGTCGGAGCTGCTCGACGCCATCGACCGTGCCGACCGCGACGATGACGTGCGCGCCATCGTCTTCACCGGCGCCGGCCGCGGCTTCTGCGCCGGTGCCGACCTGTCGGGCGGCGCCAATACCTTCAACGCCGAGAATCGCGGGCCGGTCGATCCCGGCCTCGACGGCCACCGCGACGGCGGTGGCCTGTTCACCCTGCGCCTCTATGACTGCCTCAAACCGACGATCGCCGCCTGCAACGGGCCGGCGGTGGGCGTGGGCGTCACCATGCAGCTGGCGATGGACGTGCGGCTGGCGTCGGAGGCGGCGCGCTATGGCTTCGTCTTCACGCGGCGCGCCATCGTCATGGAAGCCTGCTCGAGCTGGTTCCTGCCGCGCCTCGTGGGCCCGCAGCAGGCGCTGGAATGGGTGATGACCGGCCGCGTCTTCCCCGCCGACGAGGCTCTGAAGGGCCGCCTGGTGCGCTCGGTCCACAAGCCCGACGAATTGCTGCCGGCCGCCCACGCGCTGGCGCGCGAGATCGCCGACAACACCGCGCCGGTCTCGGTCGCGCTCAATCGCCAGATGATCTGGAAGATGCTGGGAGCCGACCACCCGATGGAGGCGCACAAGGTCGATTCCAAGGGCATCTACGCGCGCGGCAAGTCGGCCGACGTCAAGGAAGGCGTCGTGGCGTTCCTCGAGAAGCGGCCGGCGAAGTTCCCGATGAAGGTCAGCGACGGCATGCCGAGCTACTTCCCGTGGTGGAAGGAGCGCACCTTCGGCTGATCCCGGCGCTGCCGGCTCTGCGTGCAAAGGTCTCATGCCCGCCGACGTGTGGACGCTGCGGGTGACCTGCGGCAATCTCCGCCGCCGCCCGAGAGCCGAACGGCTCGATAGGGGTCCGCACGGAGGAAATGATGACCGAGTTGAGGATCGCGCGTCGGCGCCTGCTGGCCGCCAGCGCGGCTTTGGGTACCGCGGCGCTTGCCATGCCCCATGTCGCGCGCGCGCAGGGCAAGCCGGAGAAGCAGAAGGTGCTGCTGGCCGTGGGCGGCAAGTCGGCGCTGTACTACCTGTCGCTGACCATCGCCGAGACCAAGGGCTACTTCAAGGAAGCCGGGCTCGACGTCGAGATCGCCGACTTCCAGGGCGGCTCGAAGTCGCTGCAGGCCCTGATGGGCGGCAGCGCCGACGTCGTCGCCGGCGCCTACGAGCACACGATCCGCATGCAGCAGCGCGGACAGGACATCCAGGGCTTCGCCCTGATCGGCCGCGGCATGCAGATCTCGATCGCGCTGCGCAAGGACGTCGCCGCCAAGGTCAAGGGCCCGGCGGACATCAAGGGCATGAAGTTCGGCGTCACCGCCCCCGGCTCCTCGACCCACGCGCTGCTGAATTTCTGGGCGGCCAAGGGCGGCCTCAAGGCCAGCGACGTGGTGGCCATCGGCGTCGGTGCCGGCGCCTCGGTCGTGGCCGCGATCGAGAAGGGCGAGGTCGACGGCGTGTCGCAGACCGACCCGGCGCTCACCATTCTGACCGACAAGGATCTGGTCAAGGTGGTGCTCGATACCCGCACGACGAAGGGCAACGAGGAGGTCTTCGGCGGGCCGTTCCCGGCCGCCAGCCTCTACTCGCAGACGGACTTCGTGAAGAAGAACCCGGGCACGATCCAGGCCCTGACCAATGCCATCGTCAAGGCGGACAAGTGGCTGCAGACCGCCACGCCGGCCGATGTCTCCAAGTCGGTGCCCGAGGGCTACCTGCTGGGCAACCGCGCGATCTACGAGAAGTCGTTCGCCGGCATCCGCGAGACCATCTCGCCCGACGGCACCATGCCGGCGGGTGCGATGGAGAACTGCCTGAAGTTCCTCGCCGCGAGCGATCCGAAGATCAAGCCGGCCACGGTCCGGCTCGCCGACACCTGGAACAACTCCTTCGCCGAGCGCGCGGCCAAGCGCGCCTGATGGACACCGCGCCGCCAGCCCTCGCGCTGGACGACATCACCTGCCGGTTCGCCGCCCGCGAGGGCGGCCAACCCTACACCGCCGTCGCCGACGCCACGCTCACCGTGGCGGCCGGCGAGTTCGTCTCGGTCGTGGGCCCGACCGGCTGTGGCAAATCCACCCTGCTCAACGTCGCCGCCGGCCTGCTGGCCCCGTCCTCCGGCACGGTCGACATCTTCGGCCAGCGCCTGATCGCGGCCAACGGCGTCAACCGCCGCGCCGGCTACATGTTCCAGGCCGACGCGCTGATGCCCTGGCGCACCGGCATCGACAACGTCACCGCGGGCCTGGAATTCCGCGGCGTGCCGCGCGGCGAGGCGCGGCAGCACGGCCAAGACTGGTTGCGGCGCGTCGGCCTGGCCGGCTTCGGCGACCGCTACCCGCACCAGATGTCAGGCGGCATGCGCAAGCGGCTGGCCCTGGCGCAGACGCTGATCCTCAGCCCCGACATCCTGCTGATGGACGAGCCCTTCTCGGCGCTCGACGTGCAGACGCGCCAGCTGATGGAGAACGAGCTGCTGGCCCTGTGGGCCGAGGACCGCAAATCGGTGCTCTTCGTCACCCACGATCTCGAGGAGGCCATCGCGCTGTCGGATCGCGTGGTCGTGCTGTCGGCCGGACCGGCGACACGGCCGATCGCCGACTTCAAGGTCGACCTGCCGCGGCCGCGCGACGTGTCGGAGATCCGCATGACGCCCGCGTTCATCGCCCTGCATCGCGAGATCTGGGGGGCGATGAAGGAGGAAGTCCTGAAGGCCTATGCCCGGCAGAAGGCGGCCTGAGATGCGCCTGCGCGCCCTGCAGCTTCTCGTCCTGCTGCTGCTGATCGGCTTCTGGTACGTGACGACCAAGCCCGGCCTGCTGCCCAACTTCTATTTCGACAAGGACAACCGCGCCGCCTTCTTCTTCGGCGAGCCGCAGAAGGTGTTCTGGATCGTCGTCGAGTGGTTCTGGAACGGCGAGATCTTCGAGCATCTCGGCATCACGCTGCTGGAGACCGCGCTGGGCTTCATGATCGGCGCCGTGTTCGGCCTCGCCATGGGCCTGTGGCTGGCCCTGTCGTCCACCGCTTCCGCCGTCATGGACCCCTACATCAAGGGCCTCAACTCCATGCCGCGCGTCGTGCTGGCGCCGATCTTCGCCGTGTGGTTCGGGCTGGGCATCTGGTCGAAGGTGGCGCTGGGCGTCACGCTGGTGTTCTTCGTCGTCTTCTTCAACGTCTACCAGGGCGTGCGCGAGGTCAGCCCGAACCTGATCGCCAACGCGCGCATGCTGGGCGCCTCGCGCGGCCAGCTGCTGCGCTCGATCTACCTGCCCTCGGCGATGAGCTGGGTCTTCGCCAGCCTGCACAACGCGGTGGGCCTGGCCTTCGTCGGCGCCGTGGTCGGCGAGTATCTCGGCTCCGCCCGCGGCGTCGGCTACCTGATCCTGCAGGCCGAGGGCACCTTCGACATCAACACCGTCTTCGCCGGCATCCTGGTGCTGACCGCCTTCGCGCTGGTGCTCGACGCCGTGGTCGGCCTGGTCGAGCGCCGCCTCATGGTCTGGCAGCCCAAGGCCAGCGAGACCGAGCCGACCTGATCCGGATGCCTACCTGCCGGTGAACTTCGGCGCGCGCTTCTCGACGTAGTGGGCGACGCCTTCCTTGAAGTCGTCGGTCGCGAAGCTCAGTTCCATCTCGTGGTTGGCCTTCACCGTGGCCTCGGCGAGCGATTGGAACTGGGCCTCCCAGAGCTGGCGCTTCATCACCGCCAGGGAGCGCGGCGAGACCGTCTCGGCGAGCAATTTGGCGTAGGTCTTGGTCTCCTTCAGGAGATCGGCGTCGGCGATGACGCGGTTGACCATGCCGAGGCTGAGCGCCTCCGGCGCGCGGAACTTCCGCGCCGACAGCAGCAGGTCCATCGCCGCCGGCAGGCCGACGAAATGCGGCAGCAGCCAGGAGACACCATGCTCGGCGATCAGGCCGCGGGCGGCGAAGGCGGTGGTGAAGACCGCGTTCTCGGCGGCGTAGCGCATGTCGCAGTACAGCGAGATCACCAGCCCCAGCCCGGCGCAGGGGCCATTGATCGCCGCGATGATCGGCTTGGGGATCGAGGGGAAATAGGAATAGTTCATGCCGAAATCGGCGATCGTGCTGCCGCCCGGCGGCGCGTCCTGCGCCTTGGCCCGGCGGTCGGCCACGGCGCCCGAGGCGCCGATCTGCTGCAGCCCGCCCATGTCGGCGCCGGCGCAGAAACCGCGGCCCGCCCCGGTCAGGATGATCGCCCGCACCTCCGGATCGGCGCCGGCCTGGTGCATCGCCTGCTTCAGCTCGTTGTGCATCGTGGCGGTCCAGGCGTTGAGCCGGTCCGGCCGGTTGAGTGTGATGGTGCGGACGCGGTCGGCGGTCTCGACCAGGATCTGCTCGTAGGTCATGGGCGTTGCCTCCGGTATGGGCGCGTTGCGCCGATGTTGGTTGATTTGCGGCACTGTCCATTGTGAGGTGGGCCAAAGCGGCGTACAAGCCGCGCCGACCGCCATACGGGACGCCGTGACAGATCTAGATTGCGCTGCGCCGCCTGGGCGCCTGATCGCCGCCCCAATGTGCCCCCATGGATGCTATCAACCCCATGAGCCGGTTTCGTTTGCGCGACCGGCGGCACCCGCGTTACGCCCGCACGAGACCTGAACAGAGGGAGGCAAGCATGGCCAAGCGAACCGTGGAGAGCCCGCAGGCGATGAAGGCGCTGGTCGGTCAGGAGATGGGCGTCAGCGACTGGCTGGAGATCACCCAGGACCGCGTCAACATGTTCGCCGACGCCACCGGCGATCACCAGTGGATCCATGTCGACGTCGAGCGCTGCAAGAAGGACATGCCCGACGGCAAGCCGATCGCGCACGGCTATCTCACGCTGTCGCTGATCCCCTGGTTCAGCCACAACGTCCTGCAGGTCGACAACGTGCGCAACGGCATCAACTACGGCTCCAACAAGGTCCGTTTCACCAACCCGGTGCAGGTCGGCTCGCGCGTGCGCGGCCGGCAGAAGCTGGTCGCCGCCGAGGACATGCCCAACAACGGCGTGCGCATGACCTACGAGTGGACCATCGAGATCGAGGGCAAGGACCGTCCGGCCTGCGTCGCGGAAACCATGGGCATCGCCTACTCCAAATCATGAGCGAACGCGCTCCATCGTCGAAACCCGGCCCCAGGATCTGGGGCAATACCGGTCAACCGCTGGTCCGCGAGGAACTGACGGCGGAGCGCATCGATCAACTGACGGAAGAAGCGCGCAAGCTCGGCTTCGACTATTTCCTGCCGCGCGAGGATCGCGACCAGCGGCTCACCGACTGCCTGGCCGGCTGGACCGAGGGCAGCGACGCCTGGGTCTTCGGCTACGGATCGCTGATGTGGAACCCGGCGTTCGACTATGTCGAGCGCCGGCCCGCACGGCTCGAAGGCTGGCGGCGTTCCTTCTGCTTCTGGACGCCGCTGGGCCGCGGCACGCCCGAGCGGCCCGGCCTGATGCTGGGCGTCGAGAAGGGCGGCGCCTGCGACGGCATCGCCTATCGCATCACCGCCACGCAGGTCGAAACCGAGATTTCGATCCTGTTCAATCGCGAGATGCTGAGCGGCATCTACGACGCGGTCTGGGTCGACTGCATCGATGAGGAAGGCAACGCGTTGCGGGCGCTGACGTTCGTGATCAATCCCGGGCATCCGCAATATTGCGGCGGCATGAGCGTGACGAGAAAAGCCGAAAGCATGGCCTTCGCCGAAGGACGCCGCGGCACCTGCCGCTCCTACCTGTTCGAATGCGCCGACCAGCTGCGTGCCATCGGCGTCACCGACCCCTACATCGAGTCGCTGGAGAGTGAAGTGCTGCGCCTGCGCGACGGCCAGCGATGAAGGCGCTCAACGCCTGGTGGGCGGCGCAGCCCGGCAACCTTCGCGGCATCATCCTGGTCGGCATCTCGGGCGTGCTGTTCTCGGCGCTCAACGTCGCGACCTATTTTCCGGCGCAAGAGCTGAACTCCTACATGATGGCGTTCTGCCGCTATCTGTTCGGCTTCGTGTTCCTGCTGCACATCTTCTATCAGCACGGCCTGGCCGTGCCGTTCCGGACCCGCAAGCTGGGCCAACACGCCATCCGCGGCGCCTTCCACAGCGCCGGCATGCAGCTGTGGTTCGTGGCCCTGCCGCTGATCACGCTGGCCGACCTCACGGCGCTGGGTTTCACCGGCCCGATCTTCGTCACGATCGGCGCCGCGCTGTTCCTCGGCGAGGATGTACGCCTGCGCCGCTGGGCCGCGGTCGCCGTCGGCTTCATGGGCGCGATGATCATCATCCGCCCCGGCTTCGAGACGATCACCCTGGGCGCCCTGTGCGCGCTGGCCTCGACGCCGCTGTTCTCGGCCTCGAACCTGATGGCAAAGTCGCTGTCGACCACCGACCGTGCCGACACCATCGTCATCTACCAATCGGTCTTCATCGTGCTGTGCGCCGCGCCCTTCGCGATCTGGCACTGGCAGCCGCTGAGCTGGACGCAGGCCGGCTGGTTCCTGCTGGCCGGCTTCTTCGGCACCGCCGGCCACCTGATCATGCAGCGCGGCTACCAGGTGGCCGAGATCTCGGCGCTGCAGCCGATCGGCTTCCTGTCGCTGATCTGGAACACGGTGTTCGGCTTCCTGCTGTTCTCGCAGCAGCCGGGCGTCTGGACCTTCGTCGGTGCGGCGGTGATCTTCGCCAGCGCGCTCTACATCTCGCACCGCGAAGCCGTGCGCCGCGCCCCGGTGCGCAGCGCCGAGGCGCGGCCCCCGGCGCCCTGAGCCAGCCCGCATGGCAGGGTTCCGCCGCCACCGGTGGCGCCCGGCGCATGCCGGACTATAGTCCGGCGCGTGACGAAGGCTCTGCCGACCGCGCTGCGCGGCATGCTCTGGATGGCCGCCAGCGGCGCGTTGTTCGCGGCACTCAACACCATCATGAAGTGGTTGGCGCACGACCTCGACCCGTGGGTCGTCGGCTTCCTGCGCTACCTCTTCGGCTTTCTCGTCCTGCTACCGGTCGCGATGCGGCTGGGCTGGCGCGGCATGCGCTCCGGCGCGCCGGGCCTGCAGGTGCTGCGCGGGGCCTTCCATGTCGGCGGGCTGCTGCTTTGGTTCATGGCCCTGCCGATGGTCAGCATGGCCGAAATGACCGCGCTGGGCTTCACCGGCCCGATCTTCATGTGCCTGGGCGCCGTGGTGGTGCTGGGCGAGAAAATGAGCGCGGTGCGCTGGGCGGCGGTGCTCGTGGGATTCCTCGGCACGCTGATCGTCGTGCATCCCTGGACCGCCCCCGGCTTCGGCGTGGGCTGGGGCAGCGTCCTGCTGCTGCTCGCCTCGCCGACCTTCGCCGCCTCGTTCATCACCGCCAAGGTGCTGACACGGCACGACTCGCCCGAAGCCATCGTGATCTGGCAGCACGGGCTGGTGGCGCTCTTCGCCCTGCCCTTCGCGCTCACGGCCTGGACCATGCCGTCCGCCTGGCAATGGGGCTGGTTCGTGCTGTGCGGCCTTCTTGGCGCGGCAGGCCACTACTGCGTGACCCAGGCGCTGCGGATCGCCGACGTCTCGGCCACTCAGCCGGTCCGTTTCCTCGACCTGCTGTGGGCCTCGCTCGGCGGGTTCATCGCCTTTTCCAGCGTGCCCGAGGGCTGGACCATCGCCGGCGGCGTGGTGATCTTCAGCGCGACGCTCTGGCTGGCACGGCACGAGGCGCGTATCGCGCGCGCCGCGAGAGCCCGCGCAGGAGCGGCGCCGCAGCCAGCGCCGGCGGCATAGCGTGTCGGCCGTCGACCGCCTGCCAGATCTGCTCGAACGGCTCATCCCCTCGCGTGCTGCACGCGCCTTCTCGTTCGCCATTCTCGCCGGCACCTTCTTCCAGGCGCTCAACGCCACGGTGCGTCATCTCACGATGGAATTGCCACCGCTGGAGGTGTCGTGGGGTCGCTGGATCGCCGGCCTGCTGTTCACGGCGCCGTTCCTGCTGCGCGGCGGGCTGGCGTCCCTCCGGACCAGCCAGCTACGCCGTCATCTGCTGCGCGGCGTCTTCCATACCGCCGGTTACGACCTGTGGTATTGGGCGATCGCGGCGATCCCGTTGGCTCAGGCCGCGGCCCTCGGCTTCACCGGGCCGATCTTCGTGACGCTCGGCGCCGCGCTGTTCCTGGGCGAGCATGTGCGCTGGCGACGGTGGCTGGCGGTCACGCTGGGTTTCGGCGGCGTGCTGCTGATCGTGCAGCCATGGACCGCCAACCTCAATTCCTTCGCGCTAATCATGCTGGCCGCGGTCCCGCTGACAGCCGCATCCAACCTCGTCGCCAAGGTGATCTCGGCGCATGAAAAGCCCGAGGTCGTCGTCTTCTGGCAAAGCGCGCTGGCCGTCGTCTTCTTCGCGCCGCTTGGCCTGTGGGACTTTCGTCTGCCCTCGCCCGGCCAGTTCGGCTGGATCGCTGTCGCCGGCATCACCGGAACCATGGGCTACTTCCTGATGACTTGGGCGTTCCGGCTCGCCGACATCTCCTCGGTGCAGACGGTCGGCTATCTCGGCATCGTCTGGGCCACGCTGTTCGACCTTACCTTGTTCGGCCACACTGCCGACACTTGGACGTTCGTCGGCGCCGCGGCAATCGTGGTCGCCACGAGCTATATCGCGCACCGAGAGAGCGTGGGCGCGCAATCGAAGTCCGTGCCCTTAACACATTGAGTCTGCCTATTGTCGCGAAACTCGAAAGGGTATGTTGACGTTGACCGCTGTGGCGAAGACCCTTCTATCAACTTCCTATGGCAACTCTGAGACTTCGGATGACGGAAAACGAACACACTCCTGTTGCGACGGCTCTGAGAGACATTGTGAATCGCCTCGGAGTTGACGGTCTTTCCGACAGCCGCCGCATCGCAGCAATGCTTGCCGATACCGCGCCATCAGCTCGGGCAGAAATCCGGCTTATTGCCTATGTAGTTGATGTCGGCGGGATCCCGAGTCTTGCGGCCTCGCGGCCAGAACTGATTGCTATCGAAATTGAGCGCATCGCGCGCCGACTTGAGCAAAGCTTTTCGGTGCGCCAGGACGCAGCGATAGCTGCCGTTCAGACGTGGGCGTTTGCGCTTGGCCGCGCATCCAGTCCGACAACTGGTCGGCTCGGACAGGAAACTTCAGCGACTAGTCAGAAAGGTCAGACGGAATGGGTCGGCGTGTCTCAAGTACCCATTGGTCAGTCCATTGAGGCAATGCCACCTGCATCTCCTGTCGGTGCGGATTCTGGCCAGGGAGTTCACGGTGCGGGCACCATGTCGCGTAACGCCACCATCGCCGTCGTCGTCGGCGCCATCGTCGTCGCCGTCATCGGCGGCTGGGTCGCGATCCGCTTGCTGGGCGGCGTGTCGGAAGCGGACTACAAGGCGAATTTCATCGCGAGCTGCCAGGATACCGCGCGTCAGGCGTTCATGAAGGCCGGGATGCCGACGGATGAAGCGCAGAGGCGCGCCGGAGCGCACTGTGCCTGCGCGTACAGCGTCGTCGAGCCCCTGACGATGCGCGAGAAACTCGAACTCGAGAAGCGCGAGCCAGCCCGCGTCGCGAAGCTGACGGACGACATCAAGGCCAAGTGCGTGAAGTGAGGTTGGGGGGAGACATGGCAGGACGATTGGACGGCAAGGTCGCGCTGATCACTGGCGGGGCATCGGGACTGGGCGAATGCGGCGCCCAGCTGATGGCGCGCGAGGGCGCCCGGGTGATGATCGCCGACATCGCCGAGGAACGCGGCCGCGCCATCGCGGCGAAGATCGGCGCGGCCGCCGATTTCGTGAAGCTCGACGTCACCAGCGAGGCGCAGTGGCAGGCGGCGATCGCCGCCACGGTGACGAAGTTCGGCGCCCTGCACGTGCTGCTGAACTCCGCCGGCATCGGGCTCAGCAAGACGGTCGAGGACATCGAGCTGGAGGAATGGCGCAAGGTCCACGCCATCGACCTCGACGGTGTCTTCCTCGGCTGCAAGCACGGCGTGAAGGAGATCAAGAAGCACACCACCACGCTGGGCGGCTCGATCATCAACATCTCCTCGATCTCCGGCATCATCGCCGGCGCCAACATGGCGGCGTACAACTCGGCCAAGGCCGGCGTGCGGCTGCTCAGCAAGTCGGTGGCCCTGCACTGCGCGAAGTCCGGCTATAACATCCGGTGCAACTCGGTGCATCCGACCTTCATCGACACGCCGATTCTCGACAAGTACCGCGACCGCTTCGGCAACGAGCTGATGCAGCAGAAGCTTGGCCGCCAGGTGCCGATCGGCCGCCTGGGCAAGCCCGAGGAGGTCGGTTGGGCGCTGGTCTTCCTGGCGTCGGACGAGTCGGCGTTCATGACCGGCTCGGAGGTGGTGATCGACGGCGGCATCAGCGCCATGTGACTTCGGGAGGAAACGACCATGCTGCTCAACATCGACAATCACCGCATCTACTACGACCTGACGGGCGACGCGGGCGCGCCGGTCATCACCATCACGCATTCGCTGTCGTCCGACGGCGGCATGTGGGCCGAGCAGATGCCGGCGCTGCTGGCGGCGGGCTTCCGCGTGCTGCGTCTGGACATGCGCGGCCATGGCGGCAGCGATCCGGTCGCCGGCGACTACACCATGGCGATCCTGGCCGAGGACGTGGTCAAGGCGCTCGATGCGCTGGACATCGCCAGGACGCACTACATGGGCTTGTCGATCGGCGGCATGATCGGCCAGGCGCTGCTGCTCGATCACGGCTCGCGGCTCTATTCGGCAATCCTCTGCGACACCCAGCCCAGCACCCCGCCGGGCTCGGCCGCGTCGTGGGACGAACGCAAGGCGGCGGTGCGCGCCAACAACGGCTTGGCCACGCTGGCCGACGGGACGATGGACCGCTGGTTCACCGCGGCGTTCAAGGACGCCAACCCAGCGCGCTACAAGCAGATCCACGCCACCATCGTCGGCACCACCGCGCAGGGCTTCCTCGGCTGCGCCTCGGCGATCCAGAACTTCAATTTCGAGGATCGCCTGCACACCATCAAGACGCCGACCCTGGTGATCTGCGGTGACGAGGATCCGGGCACGCCACCGGATCGCAATCAGCTCATCGCCGGCAAGATCCCCGGCGGCCGCTATGTCGGCATCGCCCACGCACGCCACCTGCCCAACGTCGAGCGACCGGAGCCCTTCAACAAGGCGATGATGTCGTTCCTCTGGGCGCAGCGCTGAGCCGAGGCTTTCCTCCCTCTCCCCGCCTGCGGGGAGAGGGTCGGGGTGAGGGGCTGCCCAAGTGGCGCACCACCGCCCTGCGCAACCCGAGATTCCCCCTCACCCCAACCCTCTCCCCGCGCGCGGGGAGAGGGAGCGACGCCGGAGAGTTCCATGGATTTCGCCTTCACCGACGAGCAGCTCGCGATCAGGGACAGCGTCGAGAAGCTGTGCGCGCGTTTCGACGACGCCTATTGGCTGAAGAAGGACAAGGAAGGCGGCTTCCCCAACGACTTCTACGCCGCGATGGCCGATTCCGGCTGGCTCGGCATCGCCATGCCGGAGGAATACGGCGGCGCCGGCCTGGGCATCACAGAGGCGGCGATGCTGATGCAAACCGTGGCCGGCTCCGGCGCGGGCTTCAGTGGCGCCTCTGCAGTCCACCTCAACATCTTCGGCCCCAACCCGATCGTCGTGTTCGGCACCAAGGAGCAGAAGCAGCGCATCCTGCCCGACATCATCCAGGGCAAGGTCAAGGGCTGCTTCGCCGTCACCGAGCCCAACGCCGGGCTCAACACCACGGCGCTGGAGACCAAGGCCGAGCGCGACGGCAACCAGTACGTCGTGCACGGCAAGAAGGTGTGGACCACCACGGCGCAGGTCGCCGACAAGATGCTGCTGATCGCCCGCACCACACCGCGCGACCAGTGCCGCAAGGCGACCGACGGGCTGTCGCTGTTCTACACCGACTTCGATCGCGGCAAGATCGAGGTGCGCGAGATCGACAAGATGGGCCGCAAGGCGATCGACACCAACCAGATCTTCATCGACGGGCTGAAGGTGCCGCTCGAGGACCGCATCGGCGAAGAGGGAAAGGGCTTTCACTACCTGCTCCACGGGCTCAATCCCGAGCGCGTGCTGATCGCCGCCGAGGCGGTGGGCCTGGGCCGGCTGGCGCTGAAGAAGGCGACGCAATACGCTAAGGAGCGCGTCGTCTTCGGCCGGCCGATCGGCCAGAACCAGGCGATCCAGCACCCCCTGGCGAAGAACTGGATGGAGCTGGAAGCGGCCGACCTGCTGACCTTCAAGGCCGCCTCGCTCTACGACAACGGCAAGGAATGCGGTGCCGAGGCCAACGCGGCGAAATACATGGCGGCCGAGGCGGCGTTCCACGCCTGCGAGCGCGCGGTGCTGACGCATGGCGGCTACGGCTACGCCAAGGAGTTCCACGTCGAGCGCTACATGCGCGAGATCATGATCGCGCGCATCGCGCCGGTCAGCGCAGAGCTGGTGCTGTGCTACATCGCCGAACGCGCGCTGGGGCTGCCGAAATCGTACTGACCCTCCGTCGTCCTGAGCGCGGCGAAGGACCTCGCGGTAGCGCAACGAGAGCA
>JBFXAZ010000054.1:0-35853 GCA_050183765.1 Reyranellaceae bacterium
AGAGCAGGCCGAAGGTGATGTTGTCGTGGTGCCACTGACGGTGCACCGGGTCGCGGGCCATGTATTGCAGCGTGTCGTGCATCCAGCCCATGTTCCACTTGTAGGTGAAGCCAAGGCCCTGCTCCGACGTCGGCCGCGTCACGCCGGGCCACGCGGTCGATTCCTCGGCCACCATGATCGCGCCCGGACAGCGTTCGGCGACGACCGCGTTGAGATGCTGCAGGAACGACACCGCTTCGAGATTCTCCCGTCCGCCATGGATGTTGGGAACCCACTCGCCGGCGTCGCGGCTGTAGTCGCGATAGAGCATCGAGGCCACGGCGTCGACGCGCAACCCGTCGATGTGGAACTCCTCGAGCCAGTGCAGCGCGCTGGCGATCAGGAAGCCCTGCACCTCGCGGCGGCCGAAATTGTAGATCAGCGTGTTCCAGTCGCGATGGAAGCCCTCGCGCGGATCCCGGTGCTCGTAGAGCGCCGTGCCGTCGAAGCGCGCCAGGCCATGCGCATCGGACGGGAAATGGGCCGGCACCCAGTCGAGCAGGATGCCGATGCCGGCGCGATGCAACGCGTCGACGAAACGGGCGAAGCCTTCGGGCGTGCCGAAGCGCGCGGTCGTCGCGAACATGCCGGTCGGCTGATAGCCCCACGAACCGGTGAACGGATGCTCGGTGATCGGCAGCAGCTCGACATGCGTGAAGCCCATGTCGCGCACGTAGGGAATCAGCTTCTCGGCCGCCCCGTCCCAGTCGAGACCCTGCATCCAGGAGCCGAGATGCACTTCGTAGATCGAGACCGGCGCGTCGGGCGCCTGGCGCGCCGCGCGCTGCGCCATCCACGCCTGGTCCTGCCATTGCCAGTCGAGCGGCGCGGCGACGACGGAAGCCGTCCCCGGCGGCACCTCGCTGAAGCGGGCGATCGGGTCGGCCTTCTGCCCCGCGCCGACGATCTCGTACTTGTACCGCGCGCCGGGGGTGACACGCGGCACGAACAGCTCCCAGACGCCGGCGGGATAGCGCAGGCGCATGGGGTGGCGTCGCGAATCCCAACTGTTGAAATCGCCGACCACCGAGACATGCCCGGCGTTCGGCGCCCAGACGGCGAAGCGCACGCCCGCGATACCGTCGATCACCATCGGCACGGCGCCGAAGACCCGGCCCATCTCGAAGTGCCGGCCCTCGTTGAACAGGTGCAGGTCGACGTCGCCGACCAGCAGGCCGAACGAGTACGGATCCTCGGTCTCCTGCACGGCATCGGGCCACGCGATGCGCAGCAGATACGGGGCACGATCGGTGACGCTGCCTTCGAAGAGTCCGCGCGTGGCCGTTTCCTCGAGCCGGCCGATCAGGGCGCCATCGCGGCGGCGTATCACCTCGACGCCGCGCGCACCGGGCAGACAGGCGCGCACCAGACCGTCGTGCGGTCCGAGCACGGCGAAGGGCTCGCGCAGCAGCAGCGTGGGATCGATGGCGGAACCGGCGCGGGCGACGGGTGCCGTGCTCATGACGATCCCTCCGGCGCCAGGCGATCGGCCAGGCGCACCAGGCCCTGCAGCGGGATCGACAGCCAGGTCGGCCGATTGGCGGCCTCGTAGCCGATCTCGTACGCCGCCTTCTGCAGCAGGAAGAAATCCAGCAGCGCATCGACACTGAAATCGGGCAGATCCTTCACGCCTTCGCGATAGGCCTGCAGGAAGGCCCGTTCCGCCCCTGTCCGCAGCCGCCTGACGAAGGTATCGCGGGAGGCGGCATCGAGCCGCGCGGCGACCAGGTTCTTGGGATCGATGATGCTGCCCGCCGCGTAGTCGAGCGAGCGCAGCAGGCCGGCCACGTCCGTCAGTGGGCTGGTCTTGGCGCGACGCTGCTCGAGCGGCAGGCCCGGCTCGCCCTCGAAGTCGATGATGTAGGCGTCGCCGCTCACCACCAGGACCTGGCCGAGATGGAAGTCGCCATGCACGCGGGTCATCAGCGTGCCGACGCCTTGCCGCGCCATCTCGCCGGTCGCCTCGAGCAGAGCCCGGCGCCGGCCCATCAAGCGCTCGACCGCCGCGTCCAGCACCGCATCCTCGCCGCGGGTGCGGTTGGCGATCGCCTTGAACGCGGCCTCGAGCAATGAGCGCGCGCGCCGAGCCCAGGCCGCGACGTCCTTTTCCGTCGCACGACGCGGCGCGAAGGCCTCATCCTCGCTGGGCTGTGCCAGCACACTGTGCATCGCCGCGAGCTGGCGGCCGATGGTGGCCGCGAAATCGTAGTGGTCCTGTGCGTTGTCCGCGCGTGCCTCCTCGCTCGCCTCGCTGGTGACGAGATCGCTGAGCAGGCGGTTGAACTGGTTCTGGGTCCAGGTCCAGGCATCGCCCTGGTTGCGCACGAAGGCCTGCGCGACCGCCAGAGAGTGGCGGGTGCCGTCCTCGTCGACACGCACCACCTCGCCCAGCAGGGTCGGCGCGTTGGCGAAGCCCTGCCGCGTCAGGTGCCGGCTCATCTCGGCTTCCGGATGCTGACCGGCCGTGACGCGGCGGAAGACTTTCAGCATCGCCGCGTCGTCGACGATCAGCGAGGAGTTCGACTGCTCGGCGGACAGCCACATCACCGTCGCGTCGGGCCCGCGCTTGAGGATGTCCTCCATCCCGGGCGTCGCCTCGAACTGGATCTCGCCATCGGCCGTCTTGATGCGCTGCCCGTCCGCCATCGCCGACAGCGTGCGCAGCGCGAAGTCCGGCATCGCGAAGGCGTCGGTCAGCAGGCCGACCCGGCGACCTTTGCGCACCCGCGCCACGGCGAGCTGCGTCGGCAGCGCGGCCTGGGGCTCGTCCTCGCGCAGGATGGACAGCGGCAGCAGCCAGCGGCTGGTGCCGACGTCGGTCTGCGTCTCGATCTCCGCCAGCAGCAGGCTGCGTTCGCCGAAGGGCAGGCGGGCGACACTTGCGAGCCGCGCCGACTTCAGCACCTGGTCCTTCGCCGCGAACCAGCGGCGCTTGGCCAGATAGGCCGGCAATGCCTCGCGCAGGACCGTGGACTCGAGCAGCGACTGCTCCAGCCCGTCCCGCAGCACGACCGTGACGTAGTCCGGCAGCGGCTCGGGCACCGGCGTATGCCAGGATGGCGGCTCGTCGGCCGGCGACAGGACGAACCAGTAGAAGCCATAGGGCGGCAACGTCAGCAGGTAGTTGAGGCGACCGACCGGCGGGAACAGCGATCCGCCGCTGAGCTCGACCGGCACATGGCCGGCGAACTCGAACAGGTCGATCTCCACCGCCTCCGGCGTGCGCGAGACGTTGGCGACGCAGAGGATCGTCTCGTTCTCGTAGCTGCGCAGATAGGCCAGCACCTTGCGGTTCTTCGGATACAGGAAGCGCAGGCTGCCGCGACCGAAGGCGGGGTGCTGCCGCCGGATCGTCAGCATGCGGCGTGTCCAGTTCAGCAGCGAGTGCGGATCGCGGGTCTGCGCCTCGACATTGACCGCGTCGTAGCCGTAGAGCGAATCCATGATCGAGGGCAGCGCCAGCGCCGCGGGGTCGGCGCGCGAGAAGCCGCCATTGCGGTCGGGCGACCACTGCATGGGCGTGCGCACGCCGTCGCGATCGCCCAGGCGGATATTGTCGCCCATGCCGATCTCGTCGCCGTAATAGATCACCGGCGTGCCGGGCATCGACAGCAGCAGGCAGTTCATCAGCTCGATGCGGCGGCGGTCGCGCTCGAGCAGCGGCGCCAGCCGGCGACGGATGCCGAGATTGATGCGCGCGCGGCGGTCGGTGGCGTAGGTCTGCCACAGATAGTCGCGCTCCGAATCGGTGACCATCTCCAGGGTCAGCTCGTCGTGATTGCGCAGGAAGATCGCCCACTGGCAATTGTCGGGGATCTGCGGCGTCTGGCGCATGATGTCGGTGATCGGGAAGCGGTCCTCGCGCGCCAGCGCCATGTACATGCGCGGCATCAGCGGGAAATGGAACGCCATGTGGCATTCGTCGCCCTGGCCGAAATACTCCTTGGTGTCCTCCGGCCATTGGTTGGCCTCGGCCAGCAGCATGCGATCGGGATAGCGCGCGTCGAGCTCGGCGCGGATGCGCTTGAGGATCGCATGCGTCTCGGGGAGATTCTCGTTGATCGTGCCTTCGCGCTCGACCAGGTACGGCACGGCGTCGAGCCGCAGCCCGTCGACGCCCATGTCGAGCCAGAAGCGCATGACCGACAGCACGGCCTCCAGCACCTTGGGATTGTCGAAGTTCAGGTCTGGCTGGTGCGAATAGAAGCGGTGCCAGTAGTACGCCTTGGCCACCGGATCCCAGGTCCAGTTCGATCGCTCGGTATCGAGGAAGATGATGCGCGTGCCCTGGTACCTCTCGTCGGTATCCGACCAGACATAGAAGTCGCGGAAGACCGAGCCGGGCTTGGCCTGGCGCGCGCGCTGGAACCACGGGTGCTGATCCGAGGTATGGTTGATCACCAGCTCCGTGATCACGCGCATGCCTCTCTTGTGCGCCGCGGCGATGAAGCGGCGCACATCGGCCATGGTGCCGTATTCCGGATGCACGTCGCGATAGTCGGCGATGTCGTAGCCGTCGTCGCGCCGCGGCGAGGGATAGAACGGCAGCAGCCACAGCGTGTTGACGCCGAGATCGGCGAGATAGTCGAGCTTGGAGATCAGGCCGGGGAAATCGCCGATGCCGTCGTCATTCGAATCGGCGAAGGACTTCACATGCAGCTGGTAGACGATCGCATCCTTGTACCACAGCGGGTCATCGCCGATGTTCCTGCGCGTCACCGTCAGCGGGCGAGTGTTGGTGGCTACCGACGCGTTCACGAGGCACCTCCACCCGCCGGCGCGACGCGCCACAGCGCGTAGGGCAGCACCCGCGGATCCAGCCGCAGATGCTGGTTCTTGCCGGTCCACGTGAAGCGAGTGCCGCTCAGGAGATCCTCGACCTCGAGCGTGCCGTGATCGGGGAGATTCCATTCCCAGAGGGGGATCTCGAAGTCCGCTTCTTGCGCGGTGTGCGGATCGAGGCACACCGCCGCCAGGATCATGTCCTCGCGTGCCTCCATGAAGCGGCCGTAGAGCAGGATCTGGTCGTTGAACGCATTGTAGAAGCGCAGGCCGCGATGGCTCTGCAGCGCCGGGTGCGCCCGGCGCAGGCGGTTGAGCGTGGCGATCTCGGCCACGATGTTGCCCGGCGCGTCGAAGTCGCGGATACGGATCTGGTACTTCTCGGAATCGAGATACTCCTCGCGGCCCGGCAGTGGCGCGCCCTCGCACAGCTCGAAACCCGAATACATGCCCCAGAGGCCCGACAACGTCGTCGCCAGGGCCGCGCGGATGAGGAAGCCCGGCCGGCCGGAGGTCTGCAGGAAGACGGGATTGATGTCGGGCGTGTTGACGAAGAAGTTCGGCCGATAGAACTCCGCCACCTCGGTTGTCGTCAGCTCGGTCATGTACTCCATGAGTTCTCGCTTCGTATTGCGCCAGGTGAAATAGGTGTAGGACTGGGTGAAACCCACCTTGGCGAGGCGGTACATCATCGTCGGCCGGGTGAAGGCCTCGGCCAGGAACATCACGTCGGGGTGCCGGCCGCGGATATCGGCGATCATCCACTGCCAGAACGGCAACGGCTTGGTGTGCGGGTTGTCGACGCGGAAGATGCGCACGCCCTCGTCCACCCAGTGCTGCACCACGTCGCGCAGCGCCAGCCACAGCGAGGGCACGGCGCCCGGCGCATAGAAGTCGACGTTGTGGATGTCCTGGTACTTCTTCGGCGGATTCTCCGCGTACTTGATGGTCCCGTCGGCGCGCCGCCTGAACCACTCCGGATGATCGCGCAGCCACGGATGGTCGGGCGAGCACTGGATGGCGAAATCGAGCGCGATCTCCAGCCCTTGGGCGCGCGCGGCCGCCACCAGACGACGAAAATCGGCGGGCGTGCCCAGGGCCGGGTGCAGCGCATCGTGGCCGCCTTCGTCGCTGCCGATCGCATAGGGACTGCCGAGATCGTCCGGCCCGGCATCGAGCGTGTTGTTGCGGCCCTTGCGGTTGCGCGTCCCGATGGGATGGATCGGCGGGAAGTACAGCACGTCGAAGTTCATCGCGCGGATGCGCGGCAGCGCGGCGATCACGTCTTCGAAGGTGCCGTGGCGTGCCTCGTCGTCGGTGAGCGAGCGCGGGAAGAGCTCGTACCAGCTGGCGAAACCGGCCTCCCGGCGCTCAACCTCCAGCGCCACGGGCACGCTGCGCGCCGCGAAGGCGCGCGGATCCGCGCTATCGACCAGCGCGCGCATCTCGGGCGACAGCAGCGCCTTGACCACGGCTTCGGGCGCGGCCGACGACAGCATGGCCAGCACCTCGGCGAACCTCAGCGCCGTGCAGGGCACGTTGCGGTCCGCCAGCATCTGCAGATAGGCGCGTGCATCGAGGACGTCCGCTTCGACGTCGACCCCCGCCTCGTGGCGCGCCTCGATCGCATGGCGGATCGATCCGAACTCGTCCCACCAGCCCTCGACGGCGAATTCGTGCCGGCCGATGCGCAGTGGCGTGAAGACCGCCCGCCACCGGTCGTTGCCGATCGCCTCCATCGGCAGCCGATGCCAGTCCGCCTCGTCGGCCGCGCGCCACAGAAGCTCGGCTCTCAGCAGGTCATGGCCGTCGGTGTAGACATCGGCCTCCGCGGTGACGGGTTGCCCGACGATGCGCGTGGCGGCGAAGGGGCCACCTGCGACGGCCGGCGAGAGATTCTCGACGACGATACGGGCCGACGACACGGCCGCCAGGACATCGCCCGCGGCGTCGGGCCGGACGACCGGCTTGACCGGCTCGAGCGGAACAATCAGGGCGTCGCCCGGCGCCACCGCGGCGACGGCGTGCCTGGCGACAAGGCTGCCCATCACCGGCTGCAACGCCGCGCGCGCAGGCGGCCGGTCATGCGTGAGGTCGGTGTTGATGACGATGGCGACGCCCTTGCTGGCGTCGCGCGTGTCGGATGCATCGACGCGGCCCAGCACGGAAATCCCGGCGCCGGCGCCCGCCAGGCTGACCATCTGCCCGTGCAGCGTGAACGCGTCTGCGTATGTCGCGCCGAGCGCGGTGATGTCGGCGGAGATATCGCTGCGCGGGCCCGTGTCGAAATCGGCGGCGACCGAGAGCGTATCGACCCGCCGCGTCGCCAGACGTTCGAAGCCCATCGGCATCAACCAGCCGTTGCCGGTCGCCGCGGCGAGCCGAGCCGCGTGTCGCCCCAGCAGTGCGCGGGAGTCGGCAGTCGCAGCCCGCGCGGCGATGCGCTCGCCGAACGGCACCTCAAGCGGCACGATGATCGGCGCGATACGGCGCAGCCGCTCATGCTCCTCGGCGTACCAGCCGGCGCGGCCATCCCACCATGGCGCAGACGCGAACACGCCATCCAGCCCGATATCGGCCATCGCCTCGAGACGCCCCCAGTCGAGCCCCGGCGTCCACGCGAGGTGCGCCGCATCGGGGACGCCCTGCACGATCGCCTTCAGCGCCGCGACCGGCAGCGCATCGATGCCCAGCAAGCGAAATCCTGAAACGCCTTGCCGCACGAGCTGCGTCAGGCGCTCGATCCACCAGCTTGAGAACCATTCGATGTCGTGCGCTCCGTTCAGGGACACGACGAGACCGTTGGGCGCGGCCACGCGGGGATCGACGGCGCCCGTCCGGCTCAACGGGCGATAGCGATGGGGAAACGCCTCCGCCAGCCTGTGGCTCGCCGCGATTCGGTCGAGCACGACATCGATCACCAGCCCCATGCCTGCCTTCTGGCAGGCGCCGGCAAGACGGGCGGCGGCGGCCTCGATCGCGCCCCCCGCCGCGGCCTCGTCGTGGTCGATGGCCAGCATCGGATCGGATGGCGCGTGGCGGAACAGAGGCGGCAGGCAGACGGCTTCGAAGCCCATGCCCCGCGCACGCTCAAAGTGGCCCGGCCATGTCTCCGCAGACCCGGCCAACGAGGGGTAAAAATAGTAGAGGCGGGCGAGCCCGGCCGGTGTCAGGCGCTTCGGCATGGGAGAACAATCGTGCGGCGGCGCAACACGTTGCGACGCTCGGTGAAAAGAAAAATCGAGCGGATGCTCAGGCGACGCGGCGTGACGGGCCGTAACGCGCGGGCCCGTTCGCGGATGCCATCACCTGCTGTCGAACGACCCGCAGGTGCGACGCGGCGGCGGGCCTCTCTCCTGGACCGTCAAGATCCTGATACCAAACTTACGGCGACCTGTCAGTGCCGCGAAACGCGTCGGCGCAATCACACCCACGCTGGCTGCCGCATGTCCGCCGCCCGGCGACGGGACGCGACTCGATACGACACCGGGTCGCATGGAATCCTCCCTGACTGACGATCGTCAGAGCAGACGGGGCAAATGGGGCAAAGATGAGATCAGCAGGCGATCCTGGTCGGGCTAGCTGGATGGCCCGCCGGTGATGAAGCAGAAGACCTTGCCGTATGTCTCGCACAGATGCGTGCCGCGATCGGGCGTGGGCATGGTGATGATCTTGCTCTTGGGCACCCGCAGCCATTCCCGGCCATCCCACACGCGATAGAACCCGTCCTCCCCCATGTAGGATGGCGCCGGCCGGCAGTCGCCGGTTCGGCCATCGACTGAGCCGTTGCAGCAGCTGGCGCCGGTGTCGGGCTGGCGCAGATCCTTGTACCAGTCGTGGTGCTGGGCATGGCCGTCGCCGTGACGCCCTGAGGGCTGTGCGGCCAGCGCAGCGGGCCACAGCTGCAGCATGCTGCAAACGAGCAGGATGAGCTGATAACGGATGCTCATGGCAGGCGCTTGTCCTGCGGCATCGGCCGCGGCAGTTCCACACAATAGCGCCAGTCGCGCGCCCGGTCTCAGCTTTCGCGACGATGGCCGGTAAACTTGGCGTTGCCCAGTCCAGTGCCGATGGTCAGCACACCCCAGTGCCTGACGCCCTCCATGAATGGGACTTCGCTCAGCCCCTGGACGACCGCGTCATTGTGCATGACGATCACCGGCTCGTGGTTGCCGATTTTCGGCAGCTTCAGGCTGGCTGGCAGGTTGAAATCGTCGGCTTCCCAGTTGCCCGGCAAATTCTGTCCGCCCCGGGTGATCGCGCCATTCTCGTCGATCAGGCCGGGACAGGCGATGCCGAGAAAGGGCGCCAGCTTCATCTTGCCGGCCACCGCCCGCTCGATCAGCTCGACGATCATCTTTGACAGCCGTGCCACAGCCTCATCCCGGGTCGGCCCGTCGTCGGCATGACGCCAGTGACGCAGTTTCCACACCCTTGCCTTGGCAAGGCTGTCCTTCTTGGTGAGGTTCAGTTCGACGACCCCGGCGCGCAGATTGGTTCCGCCGATATCGACGGCCAGAATCGCGTCGTGCCCAGCAAGAACCCAGGCCGGTGCGAGTTGTACCGCGCCTATCAAGCCGGCCTCGTCCGGGTGGTTTGAGACCGCGCGCAAGCCGACGTCGATGCCGTCACCCGCCAGGATCATGCCGGCGCGCCCCATCGCCAGCTTGCCGATATGGCTGGCACTCAGCCCGCCTCCGATCACGATGCTTTCGGCTCCCTTCCACTTCTTGAGGCGCAGGAAGCGGCGCACCACTCTCGCGAGCTCGCCGGCGAACTCCTCGACGACAGTATGCACCAGCCCAGCCGCCTTCGGGTCGTCGCCGGCCAGCATCTTGTCCATCTCACTCTTGCGGATGCGTTCGGTGGGGGTGTCGCCGAAGGGATCGTCGCCCTGCCGGCGCACGAGGTCGCGCCAATCGTCGAGGATCGCGCGGAATGCGCGGCCGCTCGCGCGATCGCCGACGAATCCCTCCTCGTCGCGCAGCTCCTCGTTGTAGGTGTCGACCCTTACCGCCGGCAGCACCTTGGCGGCGTGACCGAGGATCTGGCCAGGCGACACTGTTTCCTTGGCCAATTCCTTCCTGTCCTTCTTGGGCGACATGACCGGTCTCTCGTTGGAACTCGAAAGCAACGGGAAATCGCGGCGGCGGTTGCGCGATTCGGCGGCGATCACCGGAACCCATGTCTTCAGGCTCCGTTGCATGGCGCAGTGGTCACGGAGTCTACGATGGCGAAGAACAAACCGGCGGCGAGCCGCGATCCCAAGACGGCGGATAGCCGGACGTCAGGCCAGGCCACCGATCGCGATTCCGAGGCCGCCCGGGCCGAAACGCCCAAGACCCGCCAACTCGGGCAATTCTCCCAGGCGCCCGGCGACCGCCTGACCACCAACCAGGGGGTCGTCGTCAGCGACGACCAGAGCTCGCTCAAGGCGCATGGCCGCGGGCCGACGCTGATGGAAGACATCCTGATGCGTGAGAAGATCACGCATTTCGACCACGAACGCATCCCGGAGCGCGTGGTGCACGCGCGCGGCGCCGGCGCCCACGGCGTCTTCGTGTCCTATGACGATCTCAGCGAGCTCACACTGGCCGCGCCGCTGCAGGGAAGAGGTGTCGAGACACCGGTCTTCGTGCGATTCTCGACTGTCGCGGGGTCGCGCGGCTCGACCGACACGCCACGCGACGTGCGCGGATTCGCGGTGAAGTTCTACACCTCGGCGGGAGTCTGGGACCTTGTCGGCAACAACATGCCGGTGTTCTTCATCCAGGATGCCAACAAGTTCCCCGACCTGATCCACGCGGTAAAGCCCGAGCCGCACAACGAGATCCCGCAGGCAGCGTCGGCCCACGACACGTTCTGGGACTTCGTCTCACTCACGCCCGAGAGCGCGCACATGCTGATGTGGTTGATGAGCGATCGCGCGCTGCCGCGCAGCTTCGCCACCATGGAAGGCTTCGGCGTGCACACCTTCCGGCTGGTCAATGCCAGGGGCGATTCGCGCTTCGTGAAGTTCCACTGGAAGCCGCTGAAGGGCGTCGCGTCGCTGGTCTGGGACGAGGCTCAGCTGGTATCGGGCAAGGATCCCGACTTCAATCGGCGTGACCTGTTCGAGGCGATCGAACGTGGCGACTTCCCGGAATGGGAGCTCGGCCTGCAGATCGTGGCGGAAAAGGACGAGCATGCCTTCGATTTCGACCTGCTCGATTCGACGAAGATCATCCCCGAGGAACTCGTCCCAGTCCGTCGCGTCGGCAAGCTGACGCTGAACCGCAACCCCGACAACTTCTTCGCCGAGACGGAGCAGGTCGCGTTTCACACCGGCCACATCATACCCGGTATCGACTTCACCAACGATCCTTTGCTCCAGGGCCGCCTGTTCTCCTACCTCGACACGCAATTGAGACGTGTCGGGCCGAACTTCCACGAGCTGCCGATCAACCGCCCGCTCGGCGGCTTCGACAACAATCAGCGTGACGGCTTTGCCCGCATGACCGTCAACAAGGGCCGCGTCAGCTATTTCCCCAACAGCTTGGCCCGCGGCTGCCCGATGCATGCGCCCGAGGCGGCCGAAGCGTTTCGCTCGCTGGTACGCGAGGAATCCGGCGCCAAGACGCGCGCGCGCAGTCCCAGCTTCGCCGATCATTTCAGCCAGGCGACGATGTTCTGGAACAGCATGAGCGAATGGGAGAAGGATCACATCGCCGACGCGTTCGCATTCGAACTCAACAACGTTGTCGACGAAGGCGTACGCAATCGAGTGATGAACGAGATCCTGGTCAACATTCATCCGAAGCTCGCCACGGTGGTCTCGGCAGCGACCGGCATCGCCGCCCAGCCTGCCGGTACGCCCGAGAATCCGACTCCGTCGGCGCCGACACCGTCAGGTCCGCTGAAGCGCGACTCGGTGAACCTTTCCTCGCCGGCGCTGAGCATGGACAAGCCGGCACCGACGGTGAAAGGTCGCAAAGTGGGGGTTCTGATCAGCTACGGCGCGGAAGCGGCAGAACTCGCTGCGCTGGTCGATGCCTTGGCTGCTTGCGGGATCGTCGCTGAACTGATCGCGCAGACGGCCGGCCTGTTCACTGATTCCAAGGGCAAGTCCATCAAGGTCAACCGGGCGGCCCCAAACGCACCGTCGGTGTTCTACGACGCCGTCGCGGTGCCATCCGAGGTGGGTTCCGCGCTGGCCGAATCGAGCCTTGCCATGCGCTTTCTCGCCGAAGCCTACCGCCACGGAAAGCCGATCGCCGTCGCAACCCAATCCAGAGATATTGTGAAGGCCTGTCGTTTCGAATCCGAGAACGGTGTCTTCGTCGTCGACCCGGCCAAGCTGGCGGAGACACTGACCGCCGCGCTGACGCATCACCGCTTCCATGACCGTCACAAGCGGGTCGGAATGAACACGGCGGGTTTATCCCCAGCCAAGGACTGAACGCTCCATTTTGAACCCGATGCCGTTGGACGCGCTCGCGCCATGCGAGCATTGGTGCAGCCGCACTGCGCATCTCGGACGACCCCCGGCCGATCGATACAGTGGACTTGCGAGGCTCGACATGAGGGCGTGGTACGGTTGCGATCGTCACTGGTTCGTGGTCGCGTTTCCCTGGGGTTCGAGCGCCAAGGCCTACGGCTGGAGCGAGGACTCGATGAGCTGGGAATACATCGGCCTGGAACGCACCGACTGGGTCGCGTCGCGCTTCGGCCGGGAAGTCGAGATCGATCGCCTCCCCGCCGATATCCGCGAACTCCTGCCGAATCGTCGCGCCCAGCAACGGGTCGCCGCCTAGCCCCGAAGCCGGCTATAGTCGGGGCCCCTTCTTGGTCCCGACTGTTGATGCGTCGTTCATCCGGGCTGATCGTCATCGCAGCGTGCACGCTGCTTGCGCTGGCACCTGCGCGCGCTGAAATTCTCGCCGGTCCGGCCAATGGCCTCGACGAGGATTCGCTCGCCGTCGGCGGCGAGCGCGTGCGGTTGTGGGGCATCGATGCGCCCGATCTCGGCCAGACCTGCAACCGTGGCGGCAAGCCTTGGGCCTGCGGCCGCGACGTCGCGCGCGCGCTCGACCGGCTGGTCAGCGGCAAGACCGTGCGCTGCCTGGTGATCGTGCGCGACAGGATCCGCCGGCTCGTGGTCGGCGACTGCACCCTGGGCGGCGAGAGCCTGTCCCGCTGGATGATCGTCAACGGGTACGCGATCATGAACCCGCGCCAGACCGACGCCTATGCCAAGGAAGAGAACGAGGCGCGCGAGGCCAAGCGCGGCATCTGGAGCAGCACCTTCGAGCCTCCTTGGGAATGGCGCGCGCGTCGAAAGCCGCGCGGCCACTGACGCGCCGGCGACGCAGGGTTGCCGTCATCCTGCGGTGGGCTGGCCCATGCTAGGGTGGTCTGCCCTGTCGGGAGGCCGCGTGCCGGGATGTCCGCACATCGCATAGTCGTCATCGCGACGCTGCTGGTCGCCAGCCTGATCCGACCGCTCGCGGCTGCGCCCGACGAGGATCTGCTAGGCAAGTCGCGGGGCTACCCTGTCGGCACGCCTTCGACGTGGTTCTACGACCAGGGCGTACGCGTCGGCTCGTTCAGCCATATGGACAGCTTCCTGCCACACCACTGGATCAGGAAGGCGGATGCGCCACGCGCGCTGCCGCGCGCCGCCGCGGAGCCGGACTACACCTATCGCTTCGACTACGAAACGCGCACGGTCGCGGAGTTCCTGGCGCGCCGGCGCATCACCGGGATGATGGTGATCAAGAACGGCGTCGTGCAGATCGAGCGCTACCAGTACGACCGCAAGCCCTCCCAACGCCTGCTGTCGAACTCGATGGCCAAGTCGATCACCTCGATCGCCGTCGGCCTGGCGCTGGCCGAAGGCAAGATCCGCTCGCTCGACGACACGGCGGCGACCTACGTGCCGCGGCTCGCCGGCTCTGCCTACGGCGAAACGCCGATCCGCGCGCTGCTGCGGATGGCGTCGGGCGTGACGTTCAGCGAACGCTACGACGGCAAGGACGACCTGCACAGATTCATGCGGCTAGCGATGCGCGACAGCACGATCGGCGCGCTGCGTGCCTTCAACCGGCGCGATGCGCCGCCCGGCACGCGATTTCGCTACGCCTCGGTGGAGACCCTGGTGCTCTCCTACGTCATGAAGGGCGCCACCGGGCAGACGCTCTCGGACTACATCTCCAAGCGCCTGTGGCAGCCGATGGGCGCCGAGGCCGATGCGAGCTGGATCGTCGATCGGGCCGGCGTCGAGCTGGCGCACGGATACTACAACGCGACGCTGCGCGACTGGGGTCGGCTCGGCATGCTGCTGGCCGACGACGGCATGCGCGACGGCAAGCAGATCATCCCGCGCGACTACCTGCTCGAAGCCACCGACTACGCCCGCCACCCGCACGCCTTCCATCCGCGACAGGCGACGCCGTATTTCGGCTACGGCTACAAGTTCTGGCTGTTTCCCTCGACCCAGCGGCGCTTTGCGCTGCTCGGCGTCTATGGCCAGTCGATCTTCGTCGATCCCGGCCAGCGGCTGGTGATGGTGCTGACCGCGGTCCAGAAGGACGCGACCAGTGGCGGCGACCAGTTCGGTGCCGAGCGCGACGCGCTGTGGCGCGGCATCGTCGCGCGTCATGGCGGACAGTGGTGAGCGCGATCAGATCGCCTCTTCCCAGCTGCGGCTGAGCCGCATCGCCGAGTTGATCAGGCCGACCATCGAGTAGGTCTGGGGGAAATTGCCCCACAGCTCGCCCGTCTCCACGTCGGCGTCTTCCGACAGGAGCCCGAAGGAGTTGCGTCGCGTCAGGATACGCTCGAACAGCGCGCGCGCCTCGTCCTTGCGGCCGATCGAGGCCAGCGCATCGACATACCAGAAGGCGCAGATCAGGAAGCCGCTGGTCATGTGCCCGAAATCGTCGCGTACCGCGTAGCGCAGCAGCAGGTCGCCGCGGCCCAGCTCCCGGCCGATCGCCTCGACGGTGGCGGCGAAGCGCGGATCGTCGGCCCGCACGAAGTCGAGATCCGAGAGCAGCAGCAGCGTGGCGTCGAGTTCCTCGCCGTCGAACGTCGAGACGAAGGTGCCGCGACTGCCGGACCAGATGCGCGGCTCGATCGCCGCGCGCACGCGATCGGCGTTTTGCCGCCAGTGCGCCGCGCGATCCGCGCGGCCGAGGACCGAGGCGATGCGCGCCAGCCGGTCGAGCGCCGCCCAGCACATCACGGCCGAGAACGTATGCACGCTCTGCTTGGTGCGCAGTTCCCAGGGACCGGCGTCGGGCTGGTCGAAGGTCGCCAGCGCGCGCGCGCCCAGGCGCTCGAGATGGGCGAAATGCGCGTCATGACCGCCCCGCATCAGGCGCCGGTCGAAGAAGGCATGCGTCGCCGCCAGCACCACCGCGCCGAAGCCGTCGAACTGCATCTGGCTGACCGCGGCGTTGCCGATGCGCACCGGCCCGTCGCCGCGATAGCCCTTGAGCGACGTGGCGATGAACTCGTCGGTCGAGCCGTTGCGCGTGATCGACAGCAGCGGCGGCAGGTGGAACTCCTTCTCCACGCCGAAAGTGTCGACCACGTTGCCCATGAAGTTGACGTACTCCTCCATGGTACGCGTGGTGCCCAGCCGGTTCAGCGCATGGACCACGAAGTAGGCGTCGCGCAGCCAGCAATAGCGATAGTCCCAGTTGCGTCCGGTGCCGGGCGCCTCCGGGATCGACGTGGTGAGCGCGGCGACGATCGCTCCCGTTTCCTCGAAGTTGCACAGCTTCAGGGTGATCGCCGCACGGATCACCGCGTCCTGCCAGTCGAAGGGAATCGACAGCGCGCGGGCCCAGTCGCGCCACCACCCCGTGGTCTTGTCGAGGAATTCGCGCGCCGTGGCGTCGACCTCGGACTGCAGCGGCTCGTCGGCGCCGATGAAGAACGACATCGGTCGATCGACCGCGAAGGGCGTCTCGTCGAGAATGTAGGAGATCGGCGCGTCGGTCGTCAGGCGCAGGGTCAGCGCGGCGCCGACGTAGCGGACATGGCTGCTGCCGCGCGTCACATCGGGCTGACGCGAGCCCAGGCCGAATGCCGGCCGAATCGCGGCGAGGATGCGCGGCCGCCCGGCCAGGGGCCGCACGCGACGGACGAATTGCGGCGGGCGGAAGGTACGCTCGAAACGCACGAAGCGCGGCGCGAAATCGGTGACCTCCAGGACATTGCCGTGATCGTCCGACATCACCGAGACAACGATCGCGGTGTTGTCGACATAGGCCTGCTCGCAGCGCGTCATGCCCACCATGTCGAGCGCGAAGACGCCGCGCGGTGGCGGCGTCTCGCTCTCGGCGTCGCCGCCGTCGATCAGGGAGCAGAAGACCGGCTCGCCGTCGAAGCGCGGAAAGCAGCTCCAGACGATGCGTGCGCGCCGATCGATCAGCGCCGCGACCGTGCAATTGCCGATGACCGCCAGGTCCAGCGAGCTCACGAATCCTCCATCCGCCCGAACTCCTCCAGCGGCGGACGGCCCGAAGCGGCCCAGCCCGCAAGACATTGGCGCAGCGCGCCGGGATTGGCGAGCCGCGCGCCGGCGACGGTCGCCCCCTCGCCGATCTTCACCGAGACACCGCCGTGACGGTTGACGACGGCGAAGGCCGCCTCGTCGGTGAGGTCGTCGCCGAAAAAGATCGGTCGCCGTCCGGCGTAAGGATTCCGTGTGAGGAAATCGTCGACGGCGCCGCCCTTGCTGACATGCGTGGGCACGATCTCGGCGACCGCATGACCATACTGGATGCGATAGCCAGGGCCCGCGGCGGCGAGCGCACGATCGACAGCCGCCAGCGCCAGCGCCTCGAGCGTGGGCACCAGCCGCCAATGGAGGGCCAATGAAAGGGTCTTGTCCTCGATCACCAGGCGCGGCTCGTCGCGTACCAGCGGTTGCAGCACGTCGAGCGCGCGGCGCAGTGCGACCGGATCGGGCGCATGTCCGGGCCGCATGACACCAGCGACGCGGCGCTCCGCTCCATGCAGGCCGGCGACATCGAAGTGCGAGCCAAGGTAGTGATCGATGGTGGCGATGGACCTTCCCGACACGATGGCCAGGGCACCGTTGAGACTGCCCGACAGCCGCATCAGGGTTCGCGTCAGGCCCGGGTCGACGACGACGGATTCAGGGCGTGCCGCGAGATCGACGAGCGTGCCATCGAAATCGAGGAACAAGGCCCACGACGAACCCGGCGATGTGGTCGCCGCAGATTCATCCGCCACGCGGACCCGTCCGTTTGCGTGAGTCATGCCGTCTGCGTGCGGTGGGCGATCGAAGATAGGCATATCTAGGACATCAGGGGGACAGATGCTACCTTGAACCCTGATGAAAGAATGACCAAATTTGGTCACGCAGACGCCGCGCCGCCCGCAAGGAGGTGCGAGCCGAGCAGGGTTCCGCTCGGCCCCGTTTCACCACCACGGAGCGCTTGATGCGGCTGGTTGTCGTATCCAACAGGGTCCCCGCGCCTCGCGGTGGAGAAAAGGCCGCAGCGGGCGGATTGGCCGTCGCGCTGCGCGAGGCCCTGAACGCGCGCGGCGGCATCTGGTTCGGCTGGAGCGGCGCCGTCGCGGACGCGCCCGAGCGCACGCCGCGCACGGTGGTGCGCGGCAAGATTTCGTACGAGCAGGTCGATCTCACGCCGCTCGACCGCCAGGAATACTATCTCGGCTTCTCCAACCGCGTGCTGTGGCCCGGCATGCACTATCGGCTGGGCCTCACCGAATTCTCGCGCGACGACTACGCCGGCTACCTGCGCGTCAACCATACCTTGGCCCAGTCGCTCGCACCGCGCCTGCTGCCCGACGACATCATCTGGGTGCACGATTATCACCTGCTGCCGTTCGCCTCGGCTCTGCGCGAGCTGGGCGTCGCCAACCGCATCGGCTATTTCCATCACATCCCGTGGCCGCCCATCGAGATCTTCGGCGCCATTCCCGGCAGCCGGCACCTGCTGGAGGTGATGGGCGCCTACGATCTCATCGGCCTGCAGACGACGACCGACGCGGGCAATCTCGTGCGCAGCCTGGTCGAGACGACCGGCGCCACGACCGACCGCCGCGGGCGATTGCGCATGGACGATCGCACGATTCAGATCGACGCGTTTCCCATCGGCATCGACATGGAGGAATTCGGTCGCTACGCCGAGCGCGCCGACAGATTGCCGCTGGTGAGTCAAACGATACACAGCCTGGGCAATCGTCCCCTGGTGATCGGCGTCGATCGCCTCGACTACTCCAAGGGCATCATCGAGCGCATCGAGGCCTTCGAGCGGTTCCTGATCGCCAACCCGCAGCAGCAGGGCGGCCCGATCCTGCTGCAGATCACGCCTGAGTCGCGCTCCGAGGTGCCGGAGTACGCCGAACTGGGCCAGCGCATCGACCAGGCGGTGGGTCGGATCAATGGCGCGTTGAGCAGGCTCGACTGGACGCCGGTGCGCTTCGTCAAGCGCGCCTTCTCGCGCCAGGTCCTGGCCGGTCTCTACCGCCACGCGGCCGTCGGGCTGGTGACGCCGATGCGCGACGGCATGAACCTTGTGGCCAAGGAGTACATCGCCGCGCAGCACCCGGCCAATCCCGGCGTGCTGGTGCTGTCGCGCTTCGCCGGCGCGGCCAAGCAGATGACCGACGCGCTGATCGTCAATCCCTTCGACAAGTCGGAGGTCGCCGAGGCCATTTCGGTGGCGCTCGCCATGCCGCTCGAGGAGCGTCAGCGGCGTTTCGAGTCGCAGATGGCCGTGCTGAAGGCGCGCGACATCGACTGGTGGGCGGAGGCCTATCTCACCGCGCTGTCGCGTCCGGGCCGCCGCAGCGCGCGCAGGCCCAAGCTCAGCGCCGGCGGCCTCGACGACGCCGACCGATTCGCCGCCGCCTGATCTTGTTTCCCCGATCTACGACGTGCGGCCGTGGCTGGCATAGAGGTGCAGCACCTGCACGGCCTGGGGCAGCTCGATCAGAAACTCGGGATCGCGGTCGAGATGATGGATCCTCGTCGGATCGCCGCCGGTGAAGCGCGACATCGCCTCGACGCTCTCCCAGTACGAGATGGTGACGAACTCCGTCTCCTCGCCGCGATCCTCGCGCAGCGACTGCACGCCCAGCGCCTTCTCCATCAGCGGCTTCACGCCGGCCTCGAAATTGTAGCGCTGATATTCGTCGGCTTGCGCGCGGCGCACGCGGCCACGCCAGATGCGCGCGACGGTCGGTTTTGGTGCCATCTTCCCTCCTATCGCTCGCCAAGAGCGTTGCGCGGACGGTATGCTTCCCAGCCTGCACCCGCTTTCACCGAATGAGGCGGCGAATTGACAAGGCCGCATGACCCACCGCGGATTAGAGCATGAAGCATCGGAATTGCCGGGCGACTGGAATTGCTTTGGCGGCGATACTTGCCGGATCGGCATCCGCGACAGCGGCCGAACCACTGGCGGTATCATGTCTGTGCAAGATCGGCGGGGTTGAGAACAGGTACGCGGGCAGGTTCGCGGTCGACGCCGAAGGCCGTGACTCGCTCAAGCGGTTGATCGAAGCGAATACCTTCGGCCCGGGCAAGACGATCACCATTCGCGGCAATGGGTGCGGCAACGACAAGCGGCTGCGCGGCATGGATGCCCGCTGCGGCGAGAACAGCATCTCGCGGCGCGACGCTTCCGGAAAGGTGACATGGACTCGCGCGGAGAACACGCCCTTCTCCGGGACGGTAACCTTGCGAATCACCTCCAACAGCGGCATCCCGCTGGCGGCCAACTCGTCGAACGACCAACCAAGGGTGGACGCGGCGCGATGGGCCAGCGGCCAGGTGTCCGTGATTGGTGTGATGGGCACGGCCGAAAAGGTCGAGGCGAAGTAGGCCCTGTTCGCCGATCGCGCTTGCGGTCCGCTGCCGAGGATGGCCGTCAGCCGAACCGCGTCAGCTCATCGCCCGCAGCTCCGTCAGCGGCACGATGCGGATCTGGCTCGCCTCGAGCCCCTCGCGCACGGCGCGCGCGGTGGCGACGGCTGTGGGCTCGTCGCCGTGAACGCAGACCGAGTCGACCTGGCAGGGCACCTTCTTGCCGCTGGTCGAGAAGATCGCCTGCTCCTCGATCATGCGCTTGACGTGCGCCACCGAGGTCGCGGCATCGTGGATCATGGCGTTCTTTTCCTTGCGCGGCGTCAGCAGGCCGGCATCGGTATAGGTGCGGTCGGCGAAGACCTCCTCGGCCACGCGCAGCCCGACCTTGCGCGCCGCCGGGATCTGCGCCGTCACCGCCTGGGCGAGGAAGATCAGGTTGCGGTCGACGGCGCGGATGGCGCGGGCGATCGCCGCCGACAGGCCCTCGTCCTCGGCCGACATGTTGGCCATCATGCCGTGCGGCTTGACGTGGGTGACCTTGGCGCCGTGCAGGGCGGCGACGCCCATCAGGGCACCGATCTGGTAGGCCATGGAATGCTCGATCTCGGCCTCGGTCATGCGGATGACGCGGCGGCCGAAGCCCTGCAGGTCCTGGAATCCGGGATGCGCGCCGATCGACACGCCGTTGTCGAGGCAGAGCTTCACCGTCGCGGCCATCACCGAGGGATCGCCGGCGTGGAAGCCGCAGGCGACATTGGCCGAGCGCACGATCTTGAGCACCTCGGTATCGTTGCCCATCTTCCACGGACCGAAGCTCTCGCCGAGATCTGAATTGATGTTCACTTCGCTGGCCATGACTCGCCTCCTGCCGGTCGGCTATCCTAGCGCCTGCCTCGACATGACGGAAACGGCGTGAGCACAAGGATCCTCGATTGCGGCGACACCGCGTTCAGTGTCGAGTTCGGCAGCACCATCGCCCCCGAGATCAACGCCAGGGTCATGGCCCTGCACGACGCCATCGCGGCCGAGCGGAAGGCCGGGCGGCTGGCGGGCGTGGTCGAGACCGTGCCCAGCATGCGCGCCCTGCTGGTGTTCTACGATCCGCTGGCGACGACGCGGGCGGCGCTGCAGCCGGCAGTCGAGGCGCTGCTGTCGGGTGGACAGGCGGCCAAGGTCGAGCCGCGGCGGCTCGCCCTGCCCTGCTGCTACGACGACGCCGAGTTCGCGCCCGACCTGGCCGAGGTGTCGCGGCGCACCGGCGTCTCGAGCGAGGAGGTGATCAAGCTGCACCTCGCCTCCGAATTCCGCGTCTACATGGTGGGATTCATGCCCGGGCTGCCCTACCTGGTCGGTCTGGCGAAGCCATTGCACCTGCCGCGGCGCGCCTCGCCGCGCGTGCGCGTGCCGGCTCGCAGTGTGGCCATCGCCACGGAGATGTCGGTGGTCTATCCCTTCGAGAGCCCCGGCGGCTGGCACCTGATCGGCCGCACGCCGGTCTCGATGTTCGATACGCGGCGCGGCGCGCAGGCGACGACGCTCGCGCCGGGCGACGTCGTGCGCTTCCGCCGCATCAGCCGGGCCGAGTACGACGCGCTGTCCGCCGAGGCCGAAGCCGCGCCGTTCGACATCGCCCGCTTCGTCGAGGGGACATCGTGAGCAACCACCGTCATCCTGAGCGCAGCGAAGGATCCAGCGGTCGTGGGATCGGTTGCCACGCCATCGTTTGGCCGCAAGACCGCAAGGTCCTTCGCTGTGCTCAGGACGACGGGAGCCGATCGTGAGTGCGCGGCTGATCGTCGAGCGGCCCGGCCTGTTCGACACGGTGCAGGATCGCGGTCGCATCGGCTTCCAGGAGCTCGGCATGCCGACCGCCGGCGCGATGGACCGCATTGCGCTGGCGCTGGCCAACGCGCTGGCCGGCAATCCGGCCGAAACCAATGCCGCGGCGCTGGAGATGAGTGTGCTCGGCCCCACCCTGCTGGTCGAGGCGGAGTCCGTGCGCGTCGGCCTGGTTGGACCGATCGAGGCGTCGCTGATCGCCGGCGAGGGCGCGACGCCGAAGCAGTTGCCGACCGACCGGTCGCATACGCTGAGCCGCGGCCAACGCCTGAAGCTGGGCGCCATCACCGGCGTCGCCACCGCCTATCTCGCGGTCGAAGGGGGCGTCGCCGTGCCGCTCTTCATGGGCAGCCGCAGCACCTACACCCGCGCCGGGCTGGGCGGCCTGGATGGCCGCAAGCTGAAGGAAGGCGACGCGCTGCCGCTGGCGCGCGACACCGCCAGCCCGCGCGCCGAGCTGGCGCTGGCCACGCCCTTCGACTACGGCAGCGGCCCGATCCGCGTCGTGCCGGGCCCGCAGGCCGACCATTTTACCGAGGCGGGCCATGCCACCTTCACCGGCGGCGAGTATGTCGTGTCGAAGGAAGCCGACCGCATGGGCATCCGCTTCGATGGACCCAGGATCGAGCATTCGGCGCTGGGACCCGACATCGTCTCCGACGGCATCGCACCCGGCGCGATCCAGGTGCCGGCGGCGGGCCTGCCGATCGCCCTGCTCGCGGACCGCCAGACCGCCGGCGGCTATTCCAAGATCGCCACCATCGCCTCGGCCGACCTGCCGCGCACCTGCCGCCTGCTGCCGGGCATGCGCGTGCGCTTCAAGGCGATCGCCGTCGCCGAGGCCGAGACGCTGCGCCGCGACCAGGAGCGCCGGCTGGCCGCCGCGATCGCCGGGCTCAAGCCGGCGCTGCCCGAAGGCGGCATAGACCTGAAGGCGCTGTACGAGGAAAACCTGATCGATGGCGTCGTCGTCTGAACCCAGACCACGCATCCTCGGCTACGTCATCGTCTCGCGCGAGGGCGCCTACGCCACCGCCGACGGCCACTATCCCGACGTCCTGAAGATCGAGGCCGACCAGATCTTCTACCGCGACGCGCTGCGCGCCGCCGACGCCATCGCCAACGGCCGCCATTCCGCCGAGCGCGATCCGCAGACCGCCGGCAAGAAACGCCTGACCGCGACACGCTCGGTCGCCGGGCTCGCCGTCGATCCGGGACGCACCCATGGCCTGCTCTGGAATCCCGCCGGCGCGTCCTTCGACGATGCGTGGCGACACCTGGGCCTGACGCCGGACTCGACACTGGCCGTCGTCGGCGGCGCCGAGCTTTTCGCCGCTTTCCTCTCCATCGGCTACGACACGTTCTTCCTCACCGAATGCCGCGGCGCCAGCGTGCCCGGCGGCCGGCTGACCTTCCCCGAGATGGAAGGATATCCAGAGCGTACCGTGCGCGGCGTGCTGGCCCAGCACGGCTACCGCCTCGGCATCCAGCGCATGCTGGACGCGACGACGGACACCGTCCTGGAGGAATGGCGTACTTGATCGGCGCCAGCATTCGGCCGAAGCTGTAACGAGAGTGGTGTTCCGGAATGCTGCATGCGCCCGCGATATTTCGCGGGACAGGCAATGAGGAGCCAGGTCATGAGCGCTGTCGCCGCGTTGAAGACTCCCGCCCCGACCATGAAGATCGAGAAGGTCAAGGAGCACATCGGCGCCATTGTCACGGGCATCGACCTGGCGCAGCCGATCGATGGCACGACGCGCAGGAAGCTTTACGATGCCGTGGTCGACAACGTCGTCCTGGTGATCCGCGGGCAGCAGCACCTCACGCCGGCCCAGTTGCAGGCCGCCGCGGAGATGTTCGGCGAGCTGATGGAGGATCAGAACCGGCGCTATCTGGTCGACGGCTTTCCGCTGATCAGCGTGCTCGACAATCGTCACCTCGACAGCAAGGGTCAGCCCGCGAAGGTCGGTGCGAATTCCACCTGGCACACCGATCACACCAACCAGGAACTGCCGCCCAAGTTCACCATGCTCTATGCGGTCGCCGTGCCGGACAAGGGCGGCGCGACATCGGTCTGCAACGCGCGTGCGGCCTACGAAGCGTTGCCGGACGATATGAAGCGCAGGATCGACGGTGCCAAGACCGAGAACACGCTGATCAGCAGCGCGCGGATGGCGACGGCCAATCCCGACATCGTGAAGGCCCAGCTCGAGTCGACGAAACCGCCGACGGTGCATCCCCTGGTCCGCACCCATCCGGAAACCGGCACCAAGGCCGTGTGGTTCCACAAGGCCAAGACCGAGACGGTCACGGGGATGTCGCCCGAAGAGACCCAGGAATTCCTGCAGGACCTGACCGACAGGATCACGCAGCCGCAATTCTGCTACGCGCACGAGTATCAGAAGGGCGATCTGCTGATCATCGACGACCGCGCCTCGTTGCACAAAGCCGGCTTCGACTACGACCACAGCCAGCATCGCCGCTTGTACCGCATGCTGGTGCGCGGCGACCGTCCCTACTGAGCGACGCAGAGAGCTTTCCTTCCTGCCGCCGCATGCCCGCATCGCGGCTGGCGTGGCTTCGCGCCGGGCGCGGTTGGGGGGTAATGTCGGCCCCGGCAAACGATCCCGGGGAAGACGCACGATGAGCTGGCAGCCGGAACTCGACGAACTGAAGCGCCGTCAGGAGATGGTGCGGCGCATGGGCGGACCGGACAAGGTCAAGCGCCAGCACGATGGCGGCCGCCTCACCGTACGGGAGCGCATCGACAGGTTGCTCGATCCCGGCAGTTTCCGCGAATGGGGCAGCGTCGCCGGCATGGCGAGCTACGACCGCAAGAACGATCTGGAGGATCTGGTCGCGTCGAACTCGGTGACCGGGCGCGGCATGATCGACGGGCGGCCGGTGGTGGTCTCGGGCGACGACTTCACCGTGCGCGGCGGCTCGGCCGACGCCACGATCAAGGAGAAGAACCTGCTGGCCGAGAAGATGGCCAACCAGTACCGCCTGCCCATCGTGCGCATCATCGAGGGCTCGGGCGGCGGCGGCTCGGTCAAGACCATCGAGACGCAAGGCCGCGCCAATGTGCCCGGTGTGATCGGCTTCGATGTCGTCACCGCCAACATGGGTGCGGTGCCGGTCGTGGCGCTGGGCCTGGGCTCGGTGGCCGGGCTGGGTGCGGCTCGTCTGGCGGCCTCGCACTACTCGGTGATGGTCAAGGGCCTGTCGGCGATGTTCGTCGCCGGCCCGCCCGTGGTCGCGCGCCTGGGCCAGCCGCTCAGCAAGGAAGAGCTCGGCGGCTGGGAGATCCAGATGCGCGCCGGCGCCGTCGACGAGGCGGTCGATACCGAGGAGGAGGCCTTCGCGGCGGCCAAGCGCTTCCTGTCCTACATGCCGCAATCGGCCTTCGAGCTGGCGCCGCGCGGCCCGATCACCGACGATCCCAACCGTCGCGAGGAGAAGCTGCTGTCGGTGATCCCGCGCGACACGCGCAAGGTCTACAACATGCGCTCGATCGTCAACGCGGTGGTCGACAAGGGCAGCTTCTTCGAGATGAACAAGCTCTACGGCCGCTCGGTGATCACCGGGCTCTGCCGCATCGACGGCTGGCCGGTCGCCTTCATGGCCAGCGACCCGATGCACTACGGCGGCGCGTGGACGACCGACACCTGCCTGAAGGTCACGCGCTTCATGGACCTTGCTGAGACCTTCCGCATCCCGATCGTCTACCTTGAGGATTGTCCCGGCTTCCTGATCGGCCTGGAGGCGGAGAAGAGCGGCGTGATCAAGGCCGGCGTGCGCGCCATGGCGGCGATGCACCAGATCACCGTGCCGTGGTGCACCTTCATCGTGCGCAACAATTTCGGCGTCGCCGGCGCGGCGCACCGCAACACCGGCCGCGTCGCGGTGCGCTACGCCTGGCCGTCGGGCCGCTGGGGCTCGCTGCCGCTGGAGGGCGGCATCGAGGCCGCCTATCGCGCCGACATCGACGCCGCGGCCGATCCCAAGGCCAAGCTGGAGGAGATCGAGGATCGGCTGAACAAGCTGCGCTCGCCCTTCCGCAGCGCCGAGGCGTTCTGGATCGAGGAGATCGTCGATCCGCGCGACACGCGGCGCCTGCTCTGCGAGTTCGCCAACCTCGCCGCGCCGGCGCGCGAGGGCAAGGCGCAGTTCTGGATGCGGCCTTGAGGCTCATTACCTTCCCCCGCTAGCGGGGGAAGGTGCCCGAAGGGCGGATGGGGGTGGCCGGACACGCGGACAGTCACGATGACTGAAGTTGTTGCACGAGCCACCCCCAACCGGCGCTTCGCGCCACCTTCCCCCGCCGGCGGGGGAAGGTAGGAGTCAGGCCGCCATCGAGCGGATCTGCTCGTCGAGGTCGTCGGCGATGAAGTTGCGCACGACCTCGTCGAGGTCGCGGTCGATCTCGAAGCCCAGCTTGCGCGCGCGCGCGGCATCGATGTCGCCGGGCCAGCCATCGACGATCTTCTGGATCGCCGGGTCGTGCTCCCAGCTCACCTTGCCCAGCTTGCGGTTGCCGGCGTTGCGCTTCATCGCCGCCTCGAGCTCGGCGGCGCTGACGCGGATGCCGTTGAGCAGCAAGGTGCGACCCGGGCCGAAGGTGTCGGGATCGAGGTCGTGCGCGCGCAGGAAGGCCTCGACGGTACGGCGCGG
This sequence comes from Reyranellaceae bacterium, assembly GCA_050183765.1. Classification (GTDB taxonomy): domain Bacteria; phylum Pseudomonadota; class Alphaproteobacteria; order Reyranellales; family Reyranellaceae; genus JAFAZJ01. The sequence continues at coordinate 26,195 of JBFXAZ010000054.1, forward strand.
GCTCAGCACCACCATCGGCGTGTCCGGCGTCACCGGGCAGACCACGTCGATGCCGGTCAGCGGTTCGCGCACGATCGAGCTGGCCCAGGTCGACGCCGCCTTGTTGGGCCGTCCGGTGCGCACGCAGATGGTCGGCAGGCGAATCGCCGTCCCGCGCACGAAGCCCTTGCGCGTGTAGTCGCGCACCAGGAATTCGCCCATCGCCTTCTGCGCGCCGTACGAGGTCTGCGGCGTCAGCGGCGTGTCGTCGGTCACCGCCCTGGGCAGATCGCCGCCATAGGCCGCCAGCGACGAGGTGAAGATCACCCGCGGGTTGGTGCCCAGCGCGCGGCAGGCTTCCAGCACGTTGCGCGCGCCGTCGAGATTGACGCGGTAGCCCAGGTCGAAATCGGCCTCCGCGCCGGCGCTGACCACGGCGGCGAAATGGAAGACGGTCGAGGCGCCTTGCACGATCGACTGCACGGTGGCGAAATTGGCGATGTCGCCATCCAGGGCAACGACGCGCGGATCGTCGAGGCCGGGCCCCGAGGCCTTCACCACGTCGAACAACAGCAGCTCGGAGACGGGCTGGCCGCCGAGCGTCGAGCCCTCGAGGATCTTGCGGGCAAGCTTCTTGCCGAGGAATCCGGCACCGCCGGTGATCACGATCTTCATGACCGCGACCTTATCAGACTGCCAACTCCGTGTCGGCCTCGAAGAGGAGCACGCGCGCGGCGACAACCGCCGACGCGTCACGCAACGGCGTCAGCGGAATGCCGCAGAAGATCCAGGCGATGGCGCTTGATCAGCACGATCCATCGGCACGCGAGACGCCGACGCCGCCCAGGATCGTCATCGTCAGCACACCGTCGACGAACATCAGGTCGACGCGGCCATTCTCGGTACGATAGCCCCAGATCTGGATGCGCCCGCCGCACTGGACGAAGACCGGCCGGCCCAGCGCCGTGCGCACCTCCTCGATCGTGCGGCCGGGCTCAGCCTTGTCGTCGATCTCGGCGCGCGTGACCTCGCGCTCCTGACCGCGCGAATCCTGCGCGGATGCCCATGGTGCGGCGAGGCCCGCCGCCAGCGACGCAACTACAGCTACAACTACGCAACGCATGACTCACTTCTTCCGGTCGCCCGTCTCGTCGAGCACAACGCCGCCGGCGACAATGGTGAAGACGACGACGCCGTCCTTGGCATTGTAGGTCCAGCGCTCGATCGGTCCGAGCTTGTCGAGGTTGTTGGGCGGGCCGAGGACTTTCTCGAGTTCCTCCCTCGTCTTCAGCCCGCTCGCCTTTTTCAGGATCTCGGCCTTTGTCGGAGACGAATCGCACGCCGCCAGCACCAGCATGGCCAGCGTTCCGATACCGAACTTTCGTCTCAGCATCGCCACTCTCTCCGTCCGAGACGCAGAGAGTAGCGATTGCGCCGGGGTCGCGCCACCCGCTCCTCGGCAGGCCTACGCCGCCTGCTTGATCGCCTTGCCGACGATGTCGATGATCTCGTCGATCTGCGTCTTCTCGATGATCAGCGGCGGCGACATGGCCAGCGTATCGCCGCCCTGGCGCACCAGGACGCCCAGCTCGAAGCACTTCACGAAGGCGTCGTAGCCGCGGGCGCCGACGGCACCGGGACGCGCGTCGAGGTCGATGCCGGCGGCCAGCCCGAGATTGCGGATATCGACGATGCTCGACGTGCCCTTCAGCGAATGCACGCCGTCCTCCCAGTACTTCGACAGATCGGCGGCGCGCTGGAACAGCCCGTCGTTCTTGTAGATGTCGAGCACCGCCGAGGCCGCGGCGCAGGCCAGCGGATGCGCCGAGTAGGTGTAGCCATGGAACAGGTCGATGGCGTTCTCCGCCCCGCTCAGCAGCCCGTCATAGACATGCTTGCGCACGAAGACGCCGCCCATCGGCACGGTGGCGTTGCTGATGCCCTTGGCCACGGTCATCAGGTCGGGGATCACGTCGAAATATTCGGCGGCGAAGCCGGTGCCGAGGCGGCCGAAGCCGGTGATCACCTCGTCGAAGATCAGCAGGATGCCGTGCTTGGTGCAGATCTCGCGCAGCCGCTTGAGGTAGCCCTTGGGCGGCGGCAGGAAGCCGGTCGAGCCGGCGCAGGGCTCGACGATGACCGCGGCGATGTTCGAGGCGTCGTGCAGCGCCACGATGCGCTCCAGCTCGTCGGCCAGCTCGGCGCCGTTGTCGGGCTCGCCGCGGGAGAAGGCGTTCCTCGCCGGCAGGTGCGTGTGCGGCAGGTGATCGACGCCGGGCAGCGTGGCGGCGCTGAAGGCCTTGCGGTTGTTGACCATGCCGCCGACCGAGATGCCGCCGAAGCCGACACCGTGATAGCCGCGCTCGCGGCCGATGAAGCGCGTGCGCGTACCCTGGCCGATGGCGCGCTGGTAGGCCATCGCGATCTTCAGCGCGCTGTCGACCGCCTCGGAACCGGAATTGCAGTAGAAGGCGTGGTTGAGGTCGCCCGGCAGCATCGCGGCGTGTCGCGCCGCCAGCTCGAAGGCCTTGGGATGGCCCATCTGGAAGGAGGGCGCGTAGTCCATCTCCTCGAGCTGGGCGGCGATCGCCGCCTTGATCTCCTCGCGGCCATGGCCGGCATTGACGCACCACAAGCCGGCGGTGCCGTCGATCACGCGGCGTCCCTCGGGCGTCCAGTAATGCACCCCCTTGGCCTTGGCCAGCAGGCGCGGGTTCTTCTTGAACTGCTTGTTCGCCGTGAACGGCATCAGGAAGGCGTCGAGATTGTTGGCGACGGGTTTGCTGGGCGCGGCGGACATCTATGTTCCTCGAAGTGAGATGGGTCGGATACTACTCCCTTCCCCCGGAGGGGGAAGGTGCCCGCAGGGCGGATGGGGGACGTCGAAGACGGACATCGATGTCGTTGAGACATCCCCCATCCGTCGCTACGCGCCACCTTCCCCCTCCGGGGGAAGGTAAAGCATGCGCTACGCCGCCAGCGCGGTGCTGGCCTCGACCAGCGGCAGGCCGAGACTGCTGGCGACGGCGGGATGGGTGATGCGGCCGCGATGCACGTTGAGCCCGGCGCGCAGGTGCGGGTTCTCGAGGATCGCGGCGAGCCCGCGCGCCGCCAGCATCAGGCCGAACGGCAGGGTGGCGTTGTTGAGCGCGTGGCTCGAGGTCAGCGGGACCGCGCCCGGCATGTTGGCGACGCAGTAGTGGATCACGCCGTCGACGACATAGGTCGGATCGGCATGCGTGGTCGGCTTCGATGTCTCGAAGCAGCCACCCTGGTCGATGGCGACATCGACGATCACCGCACCCTTCTTCATCGTCGAGAGCTGCGCGCGGCTCACCAGCTTGGGCGCCAGCGCGCCGGGCACCAGCACGGCACCAATCACCACGTCGGCGGCGGCGATTTCCTTCGCCACTGCATCGCCCGTGGAGTAGCTCGTGCGCACGCGGCCGGTGAAGAGCTGGTCGACCTCGCGCAAGCGCGGCAGCGAGCGGTCGAGGATGGTGACCTCGGCGCCGAGCCCCGCGGCCATGCGCGCGGCATTGGTGCCGACCACGCCGCCGCCGATCACCGCGACCTTGGCGGCCGGCACGCCGGGCACGCCGCCCAGCAGCAGGCCGCGTCCGCCGGCATGGCGGCGCAGCGCGAAGGCGGCCGCCTCGATCGACAGCCGGCCGGCGACCTCGCTCATCGGCACCAGCAGCGGCAGGTGGCCCTGGGCGTCCGTGACCGTCTCGTAGGCGATCGCGGTGCAGCCTGACTCCATCAGGCCCTGGGTCTGTGCCGGATCCGAGGCGAGATGCAGATAGGTGTAAAGCAGCTGGCCGGGCCGCAGCTGCTTCCATTCGCCGGGCTGCGGCTCCTTGACCTTCACGATCATGTCCGCGGTGGCGAAGATCTCGGTGGCGCTCGGAGCGATCGTCGCGCCCGCAGTAACGTACTCGGCGTCGTCAGCACCGATGCCGCCGCCAGCGCCGGTCTCGACCAGCACGCTGTGACCAGCGGCGACATATTCCTTCACCGAGGAGGGCGTGAGCCCCACCCGATATTCGTGGGTCTTGATCTCACGGGGCACGCCGACGCGCATAGTCCACCTCCAGATAGTGAAAACTACGCCCGGGGGGCCGTTGCGTTCCCGGCAAAGAGCCGGTCATCGATCTCGTCTTGCGCTCGTTTCCGGCGTAAAGTGGCATTCATACGCACGAATCCGGCGCCATGACGCTCGACCGCATCGATATCGCCCTGCTTGCCGCCCTGTGCGACGACGCCCGCGCCAGCCATGTCGAGCTCGCCGAACGCGTCGGGCTGTCGAGCACGGCGGTGGCGCGGCGGCAGAAGCAGCTCGAGGAACAGGGCATCATCACCGGCTACCAGGCGGCGCTCGGCCTGCGAAAGCTCGGCTTCACCACCACGGTCTCGGTGCGCATCACGCTCGACAGCCAGAGCGAGGCGGCGCTCGACGCATTCGAAAAGGCGGTGAGACGCTGCACCTCGGTCGTGCACTGCCTGCTGATGTCGGGCAGCGACGACTACCTGCTGACGGTGCTGGCGCGCGACATCGAGGACTTCGAGCGCATCCACAAGACGCAGCTTTCCATGCTGCCGCGCGTCGCGCGCATCCAGTCGAGCTTCGCGCTGCGCGAGGTGGTCGACCGCGGCGCGCCGCCGGCGGTGATCGAGCGGCTGCGCAAGGAGAGCAGATGATCGCGCGATGGGTCTTCCTGCTTCTCCTGCTGCTGGCCGGCGCCGCGGCGGCGCAAAGCGGCGTGCCCGACCACCGCTGGGGCGCGTTCAAGGTCGACGCTGCGCGATGGCGGGCCGCCGTGGCGCCGCCAAGGGCGATGGTGGCGCCGAGCCAGCTGCAGATGACGGTGACCGTCGACGTGCTCTGCTACCCCCTCGCCAACGGTCTCGAGCTCAGGCTGCACTACAGCGACTTCGATCTGGGCGGCGAGCGCAGACGCCAGCCCGACGTGACGGCGCGCATCGACGGTGATCCGCCCGTGCGCATGGTGTGGGCCGGACGCGGCGACTGGGTATCCGATCCGCTGCCGCCGTCCTTCGCCCGGCGCATGCGCAGCGGCCGAAGCATCATCGTCGACTGGGGCGCCTACGTCCCGGTGCGCCGCGGCGATCCGCTTCGACTGCATCTGCGCGGCAGCGCCGCCGCCTTCGACGCCCTGCCATCCCTGTGTCGCTGATCCGAACGCTTCTGTTGATCGTGCTTCTCGTGCCCGCCGTGGCCGCGGCCGAGCCCCTCTGGATCGCCGAACGCGTCGATCCGGCGGCCTGGAGATCGGCGGCGATCTGGCCGCCAACGGCCATCGCACGGGCCACGCGCACGCCGGCCGGCACGACGGTGCAGGTGACTTGCGCCGTCGAGACGAACCGCCGCGTGCTGCGCCTGCGCCATGCCGACCTCGATCGTATCGCCCAACGCGGATGGCAGCCCGCGCTGGTGGCGCGAATCGACGGCGCCGAGCGGATCGACCTCGAGTACGTCGACCGCGCCGAGTGGCAAAGCCAGCCGCTCTCCTCCAACATCCAGGCACGCCTGCGCACCGGGAGTTTCCTCGTCATCGAGCAGGTTGACGGAGCGCTGCGGCTGCAGTTGCCAGGCATGCGCGACGCACTCGATCGGCTCGAGAAAATGTGTGTGGCGAAGTAGCACTCAGCGCTTCGGCTCGGCGATGTGGAAGATGCCGCTGGCACGCACGATGCGGCGCTCGCCGACGCTGATGTAGCAATTGGCGAAGGCGACGCTGCCTTTGGCCTTCTGCACGTCGGCGCGCGCCTCGACCCAGTCGCCGCGTTGCGCCGAACCGGCGAAGTCGGTGCTGAGGTTCACGGTCGTGCCGCCACCGCTGTCGCCGGCGCGGACCAGGTTGTAGCCGAGCACCAGGTCGGCCAGCGTCACCAGCAGCCCGCCATGCGCGTAGCCGCGCCGGTTGCAATGGCGCTCCTCGATGCGCAGCCCCAGCAGCAAGGTGTCGCCCTCGACCTTCTGGAACAGCGGCCCCACCGCGTCGAGGAACGGGCTGGAGCGTTCGAAAGGGGCGTATCCATCCGGCAGATCGGGCATGGCCCATGACTACCGATCGCGTCGCCGACACACAAACGCAGGCCACGCACGCATGCGTGCGCCGCGCGCAAAGCGTCAGGCTTTCAGCAGCCAGTCGCGGACGTTGCGCACGGCGCGGCGTCGCTCGCCCGGGCGCACCAGCAGGTAGTAGGCCTGCTCGGGCACGAAGCTGTAGTCGAACGGCTCGACCAGCCGGCCATCGGCGAGATAGGGCGCCACGAGCTCGTCGAAGGCCAGCGCCACGCCCAGGCCACTCGCCGCCGCCTCGTAGAGCAGGTGCAGGCCATCGAGGCGCAACGTGCGTCGCGGCGGAAACGGCGGCAGCCCGGCTTCGCGGCACCAGCGCCGCCAGAAGCCGCGCGGCTGGCTGACACCGAGCAAGGTGTGGCGTTCGAGATCGGCGGGCGTGCGCAGACGATCGCGCAAGGCCGGCGCGCAGACCGGCCGGCAGCGCATCGCCATCAGCTTCTCGCTCGTCCAGCCGCGCCAGTCGCCGGTGCCGATGGCGACGGCGAGGTCGATGTCGTCGCGCGTCGGATCGGGCGCACGCGCCACGGTCGAGACGCGCAGATCGATGCCCGCATGCGCCGCCTCGAAGGGGGCGAGACGCGGGAACAGCCACAGCGCGGCGAAGGACGGCAGGGTCGCCAGCCGCACCGTGCCGCCGCGCGCGGCCGGAGCCAATGCGGCGCCAGCGGCGCGCAGCTGCTCGAGCGCCGGCGTGATCGACGCGAGGTAGGTTTCGCCCGAAGCGGTCAGCCGCAGGCCGCGCGTGACGCGATGGAACAGCGCGACACCCAGCGTGTGCTCGAGCAGCGCCACGCGCCGGCTGATCGCCGAGGCGGTGAGATTCAGCTCGCGCGCGGCGTCGGTGAAGGAAAGCGTGCGTGCGGCCGCCGCGAAGGCCTCGATGGCGCCCAGCGGCGGCAGGCGCGCGGCCATGGCTCAGGCGTTGACGTCGACCACGACGCGGCCGCGCACCCCGCCCTTGAGGATCTTCGGCGCCAGCGCCGGCAGGTCGGCGAGCGTCGCATCGACCGCCATGGCGTCGAGCTTGTCGAGCGGCAGGTCGGTGCCGAGCCGCCTCCACGCCTCCAGTCGCGGCGCCATCGGCAGCATCACCGAATCGACGCCCAGCATCGATACGCCGCGCAGGATGAAGGGCAGGATGCTGCCGGGGAACGCGGGACCGCCGGCCAGGCCGCACACCGCCGCCGCGCCGCCGTACTTCACCATCGACAGCGCGCGCGCCAGCATCACGCCGGAGACCGTATCGACCACGCCGGCGAAGCGCTCCGACAGCAGCGGACGGTCGGGCGCCTCGGTGAGTTCCTTGCGCTCCATGATCGTCGTGGCACCCAGACCCTTGAGATAGTCGGCTTCACTCGGCCTTCCGGTGGCGGCGACGACCTGGTAGCCGAGCTTCGCCAGGATCGCGACCGCGACGCTACCGACGCCGCCGGCCGCGCCGGTCACCAGCACCTCGCCCTGCGACGGCTTCAGCCCATGCCGTTCCAGCGCCGCGACGCACAGCATCGAGGTGTAGCCGGCGGTGCCGATCGCCATCGCGCGCCTGGTCGAAATCGCGTCGGGCAGCTTCACCAGCCAGTCGCCCTTCACCCGCGCCTTCGTCGCGTAGCCGCCCCAATGCAGCTCGCCGACGCGATAGCCGTTGAGCACGACGCGGTCGCCGGGCTTGAAGCCCGCGTTCGACGACTCCTCGACGACGCCCGCGAGATCGATGCCGCCGACATGCGGCCAGGTCTTCACCAGCCCGCCGCCGGAGGTCAGCACCAGCCCGTCCTTGTAGTTCAGCGTCGAGTACTCGACCGCTACGGTCACGTCGCCCGCCGGCAGCTTCGCCGTGTCGAGCTCCTGCACCGCGCTCGCGACCTTGCGATCGGCGCCCTGCTCCGACACCAGCGCCTTGAACGTCGCCATTCTCATTCTCCTCCATCTCACTGTGCCTTCCCCCGGAGGGGGAAGGTGGCGCGCAGCGACGGATGGGGGATGTCGAAGACGGACGCCAGTGTTCGTCTTCGACATCCCCCATCCGCCCTTCGGGCACCTTCCCCCTCCGGGGGAAGGTAGGGCAGCGGATCACACCTCCGGCCGCAGCGTTTCCATGAAGCGCAGGGCTTCGCCGGCCGGCGGGCCGGTCAGCTCGTCCTCGCGCATCACCACGCGGCCGCGGATGATGGTCGCCTTGGGCCAGCCGGTGACCGTCATGCCGGCATACGGCGTCCAGCCCGACTTGGTCGCCATCCATTTCTCGGTGATTTCGCGCTTCGACTTCAGGTCGACGATGGTGAGATCGGCGTCGTAGCCCAGCGCGATGCGGCCCTTGCGCGCCAGCCCGAAGATGCGCTGCGCGCCGGCCGAGGTGAGATCGACCAGCCGCGCCAGGGTCAGCCGGCCGGCCGAGAGATGGTCGAGCAGCAGCGGCAGAAGGGTCTGCACGCCGGGCATGCCCGAGGGCGAGTTCGGGAAGGGCTGCGACTTCTCTTCCTTGGTATGCGGCGCGTGGTCGGAGCCGATCACGTCGACGATGCCGTCGCGCACCGCGCGCCACAGGCCCTCGCGATGGCGCGCCTCGCGGATCGGCGGGTTCATCTGCGCGAAGGTGCCCAGCCGGTCGTAGCAATCGGGCGCGCTGAGCGTGAGGTGCTGCGGCGTGGCCTCGACGCTGGCGATGTCCTTGTGATCGACCAGGAAGGCCATCTCCTCCTCGGTCGTCACGTGCAGCACGTGCACGCGCCGGCCGTGCTTGCGCGCCAGGCGGACCAGGCGTTGGGTCGCGATCAGCGCCGAGTCGACGTCGCGCATGACGGGGTGCAGATGCGCCGTCGCGCCGGGCACCTGCCCCAGCTTCTTGCGCGCGTTCATGCGCTCCTCATCCTCGCAGTGCACCGCCATGCGGCGCACGCCGTGGGCGAGGATGCGATCGAGCGTCGGATCGTCGGGCACCAGCAAGGTGCCGGTCGAGGCGCCCATGAAGACCTTCACGCCGCAGCAGCCGGGCAGGCGCTCCAGCATCGGCAGCTGCTCGACGTTCTCGGCCGAGCCGCCCATGTAGAACGCGTAGTCGCACCACGCCCTTCCCTTGGCCAGCGCCAGCTTGGCGGCGAGATCCTCGGCCGTCAGCGTGCTGGGCCTGGTGTTGGGCATCTCGAACACGGCCGTGACACCGCCCAGCACCGCGCCCCGGGTGCCGCTCTCGAGGTCTTCCTTGTGCTCCAGGCCGGGCTCGCGGAAATGCACCTGGCTGTCGATCACGCCGGGCAGCACGGTGAGCCCGCGCGCGTCGAAGCGCTCGGCGGCCGACGCCGCCGACAGCTCGCCGATCGCCGCGAACCGGCCGTTGCGCACGCCGATATCGGCCCGCACCAGGCCCGCCGTGGTGAAGCATTCGCCGCCCGCGACGATGAAATCGTATGTATCCGCCATTTCATCTCCGCTGAACTCCCTCTCCCCGCTCGCGGGGAGAGGGTTGGGGTGAGGGGTTCGTGCTGTGCAACCGGAAACATGCCTGACACTACAGACCGGATACATGCCTGACAGTCTCGATGATTTGTTCTTGCGACGCAGCCGAGCGGGCCGG
>JBFXAZ010000055.1:0-35437 GCA_050183765.1 Reyranellaceae bacterium
AGCGGCTGTTCGGACGGCGGTGAATGAACGGTTCCGATTTCCCCCCTCCCCCCTTGTGGGGGAGGGTCGGGGTGGGGGGTGGCCCCAACTCCGATAGCGCGCGTGAAGCACCCCCCTCCCCACCCCTCCCCCACAAGGGAGGGCGAAGAGTCATCGGTGTGGCCATGGCGGCGATGGCTCTGACCGCTCCGGCGTTGGCCCAGCGCGCTCCCCCGCCGACCGACCGCATCATCGCCGCGCCGTTCGACGGCACCTGGGTCGGCACGGCGCCCGCGGCGGGCTCCTGCGCCGCGCTCACCATCCGGCTCAGCATCGAAGGCGGCGCGGTGGACGGTACGGCATCCGAGCCCGACGGACCGCAGCCGAAGGTTGTCGGCAGGAAGGGCGAGACATTGCCGGTACCGCCGGCGCTGTGGCAGCTGCATGGCCGCGTGATGGCCGACGGCACGCTCAAGCTCGTCGGCCTGCGCGCCATGAAGGAGCGCGACCGGCAGAACGCGACCTGGACCGGCAGCGCATCGGCGAACGCGATCACGCTCAAGGAATCCGGCGCCGGCTGCTCGCGCGCCGCGACGCTGTCGCGCGGTCGTTGAGGGTCGTCAGGCGGCGATAGCGCCCGTCTCGACGATCAGCTCGTCAAGGCGCTCGAGGCCGGAGGCGTAGGATCCCTCCGAGATCTCGCGCAGGATCATGCTCACCCGCTCGGCGAAGGCGGTGGGCTTGCGCGCGAGGCGCGTGACGCCGGCGACGGCGCCCTTCTCGTTCAGCAGCCAGACGCCGTTGATCGCATGCAGCGACTGGCACAGGCACGCGATCGAGCGGAAGGCACAGCCCACGATGTAGGCCGTGTCGGCGCTCGCCCTGGTCTTCTCGGCGTTCTCCAGGGAGAAAACCGCCTCCCAGTCGAAGCGCCGCCGCAGCTCGCGTTTCAACGCCTCGGGATAGGGCGCGGTGCGCGCCCGCAGCGCGGCCAGGGCGCCGGCGGGATCATGCAGCACCTTGCACAGCGCCACCTCGCCGGCAAGGATCGACGAAACGAAGGCATGAGGATGGCCGGGCTGGTAGGCGATCTCGACTCTTCCGGCATGGCAGTCGTCGATCACGCGGGCGACCTTGGCGAGGTCGCGATAGAGCAGATCGACCCGCATCTCCTCGATCACCAACCAGCCGCCGCCGTCGATCCACGGCCCCCAGCCGCCGACCGGCGTCACCGTCGCCTCGGCGCCGCGATCGTCGATCTCCGCCACGATGCGCCCCAGGGCATCGACGTCGAGCGGCGCGGCGCCGTCGTAGTAGAGGCCGATGTCGTAGTCGGAATGCGGCGTCGCCGTGCCGCGGGCGCGCGAGCCGCCGAGCGCGATGGCGCGCACGCCCGGCACGCCCGACAGCACCTCGGTGAGATCGGTCAGCAGCCGATCGTCGTTGGCCACGCTCATGACAGCGCCTCGATGTCGCCCAGCGCCTGCTGCTCGGCGAAGCGAGCGCTCCAGTCGGCGAGCGCACCCCGCTCGATCGCCGCGCGCAGGCCGCGCATGACGTCCTGATAGAAGTGCAGATTGTGCCAGGTCAGCAGCATGGCGCCGAGGATCTCGTCGCTGCGAATCAGATGGTGCAAATAGGCGCGGCTGTAGCCGGCGCAGGCCGGACAGGCACAGCCCTCGACGATCGGCCGCGGATCGTCGCGATGGCGCGCGTTGCGCAGATTGAGCTCGCCGCGCCAGGTGAAGGCCTGTGCCGTACGCCCGGCGCGCGTCGGCATCACGCAGTCGAACATGTCGATGCCGCGCGTGACGGCGCCGACGATGTCGGCCGGCCGGCCCACGCCCATCAGGTAGCGCGGCCGATCCGCCGGCAGCGCCGGCACGGTGACGTCGAGCGCGGCGTACATCGCCTCCTGCCGCTCGCCCACCGCCAGGCCGCCGATGGCGTAGCCGTCGAAGCCGATATCGGTCAGCGCCTTGGCCGATTCCAGGCGCAGCGGGGCGAACACGCTGCCCTGCACGATGCCGAACAGGCCGTGCCCCGGACGCTCGACGAAGACGCGCCTGCCGCGCTCGGCCCAGCGCATCGACAGGCGCATCGAGCTGGCCGCCTCGTCCTGCGACACCGGCCAGCTGGTGCATTCGTCGAACGACATGGTGATGTCGGCGCCGAGCCGGCGCTGGATGTCGAGCGAAATGTCGGGGGTCAGGCGATGCGACGCGCCGTCAATATGCGAGCGGAAGGTCACGCCCTCGGCGTCGAGCTGGCGCAGCTTGCTGAGCGACATCACCTGGAAGCCGCCGGAATCGGTGAGGATCGGCCCCTTCCAGTTCATGAAGCGGTGCAGCCCGCCCAGCCGCTCGACGCGCTCGGCGCCGGGCCGCAGCATCAGGTGATAGGTGTTGCCCAGCACGATCTCGGCGCCGGTCGCGGCGACCGAGTCTGGCAGCATCGCCTTGACCGTCGCGGCGGTGCCGACCGGCATGAAGGCGGGCGTCTCGACCGTGCCGTGCGCCGTCGAGATCCGCCCGCGCCGCGCCGCGCCATCGCGCGCGATCACGTCGAAGCCGATGCTCATGCCCGATCGCCCCGGTGCAGCAGGGTGGCATCGCCATAGGAGTAGAAGCGGTATTCCCCGGCGACGGCATGCGCATAGGCCGCCTGCATGCGTTCGAGCCCGGCGAAGGCGCTGACCAGCATGAACAAGGTCGAGCGCGGCAGGTGGAAATTGGTCAGCAACAGGTCGATGACCCGGAAGCGGAACCCCGGGGTGATAAAGATCGAGGTCTCGCCCGACCATGGTTCGAGGTGACCGTCGCGCTCGGCCGCGACGCTTTCCAGCAGGCGCAGCGCCGTGGTGCCGATCGAAACGACGCGACCGCCGCGCGCCCGGGTCGCCTCGATCGCCTCAACGGCGTCCGCGCCGACCTCGCCCCACTCCGCGTGCATGACGTGCGCGTCGGTATCGGCCACGCGCACCGGCTGGAAGGTGCCGGCGCCGACATGCAGGGTGACCATGGCCGTCGCCACGCCCTTCTCGCGCACGGCCGAAAGCAGCTCGGGCGTGAAGTGCAGGCCGGCGGTGGGCGCCGCCACCGCGCCGTCGCGCGCGGCGTAGACCGTCTGGTAGTCGGCACGGTCGCGTTCGTCGCCGACGCCGCCGCGGATATAGGGCGGCAGCGGGACGCCGCCATGCGCTTCCAGCAGGCGCCGCAGGTCGGCCGCATCGGCATCGAAGACGAGATCGAGCGCGCCTTCGCCGGTCTTGCCGCGCACCGTCGCCACGAGATCATCGCCGAAACGCAGCGTGTCTCCCTGCTTCAGGCGCTTGCCCGGGCGGCAGAAGGCGCGCCAGGCGCCGTCAGCCAGCCGACGCACCAGCAGCGCCTCGAAGCTCACGTCGCGGCGCGCCTCGGGTCCCTCGCCGCCATCGCCCGGCCGCACGCCATGCAGACGCGCCGGGATCACGCGCGTGTCGTTGAACACAAGCAGATCGCCTTCACGCAGCAGCGACGGCAGGTCGCGCATCACGCGGTCGACGGGGGCACCCTCGCCGATCTCGAGCAGCCGCGCGGAATCGCGCGGTTCGGCCGGGCGTTGCGCGATGCGCTCGGCCGGCAGCTCGAAGTCGAAGAGATCGACGCGCATGCCGGTCAGGCGGGCCGCGGCGCGATCGGCACGATGACGTTCATCAGCGCGCGGAACGGCGCCAGGAAGACCAGCGCCAGCGCCAGCTTCACCGCGAGATCGCCGAGCGAGAGGGTCGTCACCGACGGCCCCTGCGCCTGCGGCAGCAGCGGCATGACGCCGATGAAGGCGATGCCGAAGAACATCGCGGTGTCGACGACCGAGCCCAGTGCCGAGCCGACGAACGGCGCCTTCCACCAGCTCGCGCGGCGCAGACGGTCGAAGACATGGATGTCGAGCAGTTGGCCCACCAGGAAGGCGATACCCGAAGCCAGCGCGATGCGCCATGGCGCAAGCACGCCGGACAGCACGACACCGACGACGAAGCCGGCATAGACCATGCGCCGCGCACGCCCGGGCCCGAAGGCGCGATTGGCGAGATCGGTGACGAGAAACGTCACCGGATAGATCAACGCGCCCCAGGTGAGCCAGGCGTTGACCGGGAACTGCACGGTGTAGTTGGCGGCCGCGACCACCGCGACCATGGCGGCGATAGCCAACGCCATCCCGCGCGAGATGTTGGACATGTCCCATTCCTCCTGCCCTCTCCGGCGACACAGGCCGACGGGCGCGGCGCTTATACTGGAGGCGGTGAAGGTTGGCGAGATGCCGTCGTCCTGAGCGGAAGCGAACGACCTGGCGGTATGGCGATCACATCAATGCGTCGCGTCGTTCACACCACCGCGAGGTCCTTCGCTTCCGCTCGGGACGACATCGGAGGTACAAACGCTGCGGACATCAACGAGTGCCACCCACGTGCGCGCATACAGAATCGCCGCCATCCCCGGCGACGCATCGGCAAGGAAGTCATCCCGGCCGGCGTCGAGGTGCTGACCAGGCTGTCGCGCATGACCAACGACTTCCGGCTCGACTTCACCGAGTTCCCCTGGGGCTCCGACTTCTATCGCTCGACCGGCGCGCTGATGCCGGAGGACGGGCTCGAGGCGCTCAAGCCCTTCGACGCGATCTATTTCGGGGCGGTGGGCGATCCGCATGTGCCCGATCACGTGACGCTGTGGGGCCTGCGCCTGAAGATCTGCCAGGGCTTCGACCAGTACGCCAATGTGCGGCCCACCCGCGTGCTGCCGGGCCTGAAGAGCCCGCTGGCCAACTGCCCGCCGGGCAAGCTCGACTGGGTGATCGTGCGCGAGAACAGCGAGGGCGAATACGCCGGCCAGGGCGGACGCTCGCATCGCGGCCATCCCGAGGAGATCGCCACCGAGGTCTCGATCTTCACCCGCGCCGGGGTGAGCCGCATCATGCGCTTCGCCTTCGAGCTGGCGCGCTCGCGTCCGCGCAAGAAGTTGACGGTGATCACCAAGTCCAACGCGCAGCGCCATGGCATGGTGCTGTGGGACGAGATCGCCGCCGAGACCGCGCGCGACTTCCCGGACGTCAGTGTCGACAAGGAACTGGTCGATGCCGCCACGGTGCGCATGGTCAATCGCCCCGACAGCCTCGACACCATCGTCGCCACCAATCTGCACGCCGACATCCTGAGCGATCTGGCCGCCGCGCTGGCCGGCAGCATCGGCATCGCACCGACGGGGAATGTGAACCCCGAGCGCAAATTTCCCTCGATGTTCGAGCCGATCCACGGCTCGGCCTTCGACATCATGGGCAAGGGCCTGGCCAATCCGATCGGCACCTTCTGGTCGGCCGTGATGATGCTGGACCATCTGGGCGAAGCCGACGCCGCCGCCCGGCTGATGCGCGCCATCGAACGGGTGACGGCGGAGCGGACCACACTCACCCGCGACCTCGGCGGCACCGCAGGCACCGCGGCGGTGACGGCAGCTATTTGCAGCGCGCTGGAACAAATCTGAGCATTTGTTCATTTCCATGTTAATTTCATGTAACATCCGCTGAGAGGTCCGCGCCGCGGGGGGTGCGGGTGTCTGGCGTGGCCGCGCCTCCCGGCTCCGATGTAGTTCCAGACACCGATGCCGCGACGCAAAACCCAGGTGCCGCCGCCCATGCCGGGCGAAAATCCCGACGGCCGGCGTCGGCGCGGCGATCGCACCCGCCAGCGCCTGTTCGAGGCCGCCGGCGCGCTGATGCGCGAGCGCGACGAGATGCCGACGGTGGCGCAGATCGCTGAGCGTGCCGGCGTCGTTCCGCGCACGCTCTACCAGCACTTCCCCGATTCGGCGGCGCTCTACGGCGCCACCTTCGACCACTTCCTCGCCACCGCCAACTCCACCCTGCCCGAGCTGTCGTCGTCCGGCCCGCTGGAGGAACGCATCCACGGCTTCGTCGAGCGCCGCGCGCGCATCTGCGAGGACTGGCTGCCGCTGTGGCGCGTGGGCATCCGCTTCGCCCGCCACGACACCACCTATCGCACGCGCGTCGAGAACGCCGTCGATGCCCTGCGCATTCGCATGCGCATTCTCTACGAGCCCGAGCTCGCCCCGCTGTCGGCCGAGGATCAGCGCCTGCTGATCGACGCGGTGACCACGCTCACCGATCACGAGGGCTGGGCCCATCTGCGCTGGATCTGCGGCTACGACTGGGACAAGGCCTGCGCCGTGTGGCGCTTCGGCGTCGGAGCGCAGTTCGCGGCGATGGCGAATAGGGGCTGACGCGCGTCCCGCCGCGTGCTGATCTGGATGCGCTCGGCATGGGAGGGCGCGCATGGGCAGCAGCTACGACGCCAAGCGGATACAGGCCATGGGCCGGCCGAAGGGCATGCCGTTCCGCATCACCAAGATCGGCCACGTGGTGCTGAACGTCACCGATCTCGAGCGCTCGGCGCGCTTCTACACCGAGATGCTCGGCCTGGAGATCTCCGACGTCTATCCCGAGACCATGATGCCCGGCGGCATGGTCTTCCTGCGCTTCAACGGCGATCACCACGGCATCGCCCTGGTCGGCGCACTGGAGGGCGAGGCGACCAGCAGCGAGCTGCACCACCTCGCCTTCGAGGTCGGCTCGCTCGACGAGGTGCTGCTGGCGGCCAGGCGCCTGCGCGAAGCCGGCGCGCAGATCGACTTCGAGGGCCGCCGCCGCGCCGGCGTGCAGATCGCGGTGGAGTTCCGCGATCCCGACGGCCACCGCCTGGAGATCTACTGGGGGCTCGACCAGGTCGGCAGCGACGGGCGCGTGCGGCCGGCCGAGGAATGGAAGGGCGCGCGCAGCTTCGCCGACGCGATCAACGATCCGGTGCGCGGCCAGGACACCACGCTGCGCGATCCCTCGCTTCTCGGCAAATCCTAAACGACGTCCATCACCTCGACGGTGTCGTCGGCTGGCGCCACCGTGTCGGTGGGCGGTGTGGCGACAAAGCGGTGCACGCCCTCGGGCGAGGTGGCACGGCGCACAAGACCGCGCGATTCGAGGCAATGCAGGTGCGCCAGGGTCTCGCCGAAGGCGAAGACCACCTGGTTGTTGTCGAGATGGCGCGCGAACAGCACCGGCACCATCTGCCAGCAGGTTGCGCCCGTCTCGCCGTAGCCGGTGATCGCCGCCAGCATCTCCGCCAGCCGCGCGTCGTGATGCGCCACGAGCTGGTCGAGCCGGGTGTGCAGGCCGACGAAGGGGAAACCGTGGCTGGGCAGCACCAGCGCGTCGGCCGGCAGGCGGCGGAAGCGCACGAAGCCGGTGAGAAACCAGGTCAGCGCATCGGCCATCGGCTCGTTGGGCCAGACGCCGATGTTGGTGCTGATCTTGGGCAGCACCTGGTCGCCGGAGATCAGCACGTTGAGATCGGCGCACCACAGCGAGACGTGCTCGGGCGCATGGCCGCGGCCGACGATCACCTGCCAGCGATGGCCGCCCAGCGACACGCGATCGCCGTGCATCATGCGGCTGAACGCGGCCGGCAGCGGTGCCACACCCTTGGCATAGCCGCCGCGATGCAGGTGGAAGGTCGCGACCTTCTCCTCCGGCACGCCGCCGCGCCGCAGATGGGCGGCGCGCGATTCGTTGTCGTCGACCAGCCCGTTGCGGATCGACTGGGCGCTCATGTAGTCGCCCAGCGACATATGGAAGGGTGCCTTCCAGCGCTCGCACAACCAGCCGGCAAGGCCGACATGGTCGGGATGCATGTGGGTGGCGACCACCGCCTTGACCGGCTTGCCCTTCAGGTGCGTGGCGAAGATGCGGTCCCAGAGCGCCTTGGTCTCGTCGAGCTGCATGCCGCAATCGACGATGGTCCAGCCGTCGGCCTCTTCCAGCAGGTAGAGGTTGATGTGGTTGAGCTGGAAGGGCAGCGGCATGCGCAGCCAGTGGATGCCAGGCGCCACCTGCTTGATCTCCCCCGACAGCGGGGCGTCGCCGCAGGGAAAGCGCAGCTGGGCCAGGAGCCGCTGGGCCTGCTCAATATGGTCGGGCATCGATCAATCCAGTGAATGAACATTTATGGTGCGATGCAGCAACCTACGCATCGCACCGGCTTGTGTCACCCCCGGGGGGCGAGGGCCCGCCATGCGATATCGCGGCGGCAGAAGCCTTCCGGCCAGTCGATCAGGTCGACCGCGGCATAGGCGCGCCGGCGCGCCTCCTCGACCGTGGGCGCCATGGCGGTGACGTTCAGCACGCGCCCGCCATTGGCCAGGATGCGGGCGCCGTCGCGCCTGGTGCCGGCGTGGAAGACGGTGACGCCCTCGACCTTGCCGGCCGCCTCCAGGCCGCGGATCTCGGTACCGCGCAAGGGGTTGTCGGGATAGCCCCGAGCCGCCATCACCACCGACAGCGCCGTCTCCTCGTGCCAGCGCAGGTCGAAATGCGCCAGGCCGCCATCGGCGGCGGCCAGCAGCGCCGGCACGATGTCGGACTTCAGGCGCATCATCAGCACCTGGCACTCCGGATCGCCGAAGCGGCAATTGTACTCGATCAGCTTCGGCCCGTTGCGGGTCAGCATCAGCCCCGCGAACAGCACGCCCTTGAAGGGCGCGCCCTCGGCCTCCATCGCTCGCACCGTGGGCAGGATGATCTCGTCCATCACCCGGCGCGCCACGTCCGGTGTCACGCAGGGTGCGGGCGAGTAGGCCCCCATGCCGCCGGTGTTGGGCCCGACATCGCCGTCGCCGACCCGCTTGTGGTCCTGCGCCGCCACCAGCGGCAGCGCGTGCTCGCCGTCGACCAGGGCGAAGAAGCTGGCCTCCTCGCCCTCCATGAACTCCTCGATCACCACCGAGCTGCCGGCGGCGCCGAAGCGGTTGCCGGCCAGCATGTCCCGCGTCGCTGCGATCGCCTCGGCCTCGTCCCTGGCGATGATCACGCCCTTGCCGGCGGCCAGCCCGTCGGCCTTCACCACGATCGGCGCGCCCTTCCACAGATTGCCC
Organism: Reyranellaceae bacterium; assembly: GCA_050183765.1. Taxonomy (GTDB): domain Bacteria; phylum Pseudomonadota; class Alphaproteobacteria; order Reyranellales; family Reyranellaceae; genus JAFAZJ01. The sequence continues at coordinate 8,955 of JBFXAZ010000055.1, forward strand.
TGGCGGCGGATATAGGCCTCGGCCTTGTCGACGTCGGTGAAGCGCTCGTAGGCCGCCGTCGGAATGCCGTACTTGCGGCACAGATCCTTGGTGAAGCCCTTCGATCCCTCCAGCCTCGCCGCCGCCGCGGAGGGACCGAACACCTTGATCCCGGCCTCCACCAGCCGATCGGCCAGCCCGGCGACCAGCGGCGCCTCGGGCCCGACGATCACGAAGTCGATCGCCTCGCGCTTGGCGAGATCGACCAGCCCGGCGACGTCCTCCTGGCCGACCGCGACGCATTCGGCGACCTCGGCGATGCCGGCATTGCCCGGGGCACAGATCAGCCGGTCGCACAGCGGCGAGGCCGAAATGGCCCAGCACAGCGCGTGCTCCCGGCCACCGTTCCCGACCACCATGATCCGCATGAAGCCGCTCCCCGACGCTTGAATATCCCGCTGCGCCATCCCAATATGACCATGGTCATGACCATAGTCACGAAAGAGGCACCGCCATGACTAAAGTCATGAAGGCATCCGAGTGCAAGGCGAAGTTGCTCGCCGTGCTCGACGAGGTCGAGCAGACACGAGAGCCGGTGACGGTGACCAAGAACGGCAGGCCCGTGGCGCAAATCGTGCCGGCAGTCGAGAAGCCCAGGACATTGCTCGGTGCCCTGAAGGATTCCACGAAGATCTTTGCCGATCTGTCGCAGCCCGAGGAGCCGGACTGGGACGAGGACCGCGAATGGAAGATCATCTCGGGGCAGCCATATGACGATGATCCTGGACAGTCACGTTCTGCTATGGCTCGTGCGCGAGCATCCACAGCTCGGAAGTCAGGCGCGCGCCGCGTGCGACCGAGCCCTGACAAGCGATAGCGTCGCCGTCTCGGCAGCCTCGTTCTTTGAACTCTCGAACGAGCACCGAAAGAACCGGGTGGCGCTCGAGCCAACGCCGGAGCAGTGGTGCCAGAACGTCTTGCGCCTGGGCATCATCGAGTTTCCCGTCGATACGCCGGTGGCGATCGTGGCCGGCGGCCTCCTCAATTTCCACAACGATCCGCTCGATCGGATCATCGTCGCAAGTGCCCTGCGGCATGATGCAACGCTCATGACGGCCGATGCTGCTATTCTGCGTTGGGAGGGTCCGCTTAGACGGATCGACGCCCGCCGTTGAAAGCTTGATGCAGTGACTGACACCACCCTCGAAGCCGCCGGCCACAACGCGGCGGAGTACACCGTCTCGGAGCTGGCCTTTGCGCTCAAGCGCGAGGTCGAGCAGGCCTTCCCGCGCGTGCGCGTGCGCGGCGAGATCTCGCAGCCCAGCTTCCCGCGCTCGGGCCACTGCTATTTCCGCCTCAAGGACACCGACGCCGTGCTCGAGGCGGTGTGCTGGAAGGGCAGCATTCCGCGCCTGGGGCTGAAGATCGAGGAAGGCCTCGAGGTCATCGCCTCGGGCCGCATCACCACCTACCCCGGCAACTCCAAGTACCAGATCGTCGTCGACCGGCTGGAGCTCGCGGGCCAGGGTGCGCTGCTGAAGCTGCTGGAGGAGCGGCGCAAGAAGCTCGCCGCCGAGGGCCTGTTCGCCGCCGAGCGCAAGCGGGCGCTGCCCTTCCTCCCCGAGGTGATCGGCGTGATCACCTCGCCGTCGGGCGCGGTGATCCGCGACATCCTGCATCGCCTGGCCGACCGCTTCCCGCGCCATGTGCTCTTGTGGCCGGTTTCGGTGCAGGGCGAGCGCGCCGCCGGCGAGGTCGCCGCCGCCATCGAGGGCTTCAATCGGCTGGCGCCCGGCGGCCGCGTGCCGCGGCCCGACCTGCTGATCGTCGCGCGCGGCGGCGGCAGCCTGGAGGATCTGTGGGCCTTCAACGAGGAGATCGTCGTGCGCGCCGCGGCCGCTTCGGCGATCCCGCTGATCTCCGCCGTCGGCCACGAGACCGACACCACCTTGATCGACTACGCCTCCGACCACCGCGCGCCCACGCCCAGCGCGGCGGCCGAGAAGGCGGTGCCGGTGCGCGCCGAGCTGCTGGGCGATCTGCGCGAGCATGACGGGCGGCTGCTCAACGCGCTCACCCGACGCCTGCGCGAGGCGGAGACCGAGCTGGCCGGGCTCGCGCGCGGCCTGCCCGATCCGCGCCGCCTGATCGAGGAGCGCGCCCAGCGCGTCGACGATTCCGGCGAGCGGCTGGCCAAGGCGACGGTGAACCTCGTGGCGCTCAAGCGCTCGAGCTTCGACGGGCTGAGCGGGCGCCTGCGCACGCCGCACGAGGTCATCGAGCGCAAGGCACGCGATCTCGCCGAGGAGTGGCGCGTGCTGGTGGGCGGGCTGCGCCGCTACGCCGGCGAGGCACGCCAGACCGGCGAGCGGATGGGCGATCGCGTGACGGTGCTGGGCGAACGTCTGGGGCGCGCCACGTCCGGTCTGATCGAGCAGCGCGCGACGCGCGTCGAGTCGCTGGGCAAGCTGCTTGACAGCTACTCCTTCAAGGACACGCTCGCGCGCGGCTTCGCGCTAGTGCGCGATGCCTCGGATGCGCCCGTCCTGAGCGCCGCGGCGGCGGTGCCGGGCGCGGCGGTGAGCATCGAGTTCGGCGACGGAACGGTCGGCGCGACGATCGATGGCGGGCCACGCGCGCCTGCGCTGCGCCCGACCCGACCCGCGGCCAAGCGTGGCCCGGGCCGGCAGGGCGATCTGTTCTGAAGCGCTACTGCGTGAAGCCCAGCAGCCGGGGCATGAACAGGACGATGCCGGGCACGAAGGCGATGATCAGCAGGGTTGCCACGATCGCCGCCAGGAACGGCATCAGCGGCTTGATCAGCTTTTCCATCGGCAATCCGCTGACCGCCATGCCGACGAACAGGCACAGGCCGACCGGCGGCGTGATGTGGCCGATCGCCGAGGCGATGACGCAGACCATGCCGAAGTGGATGGGATGAACGCCGATCTCCTGCGCCACCGGTAGCAATACCGGCACCGTCACCAGGATGATCTCCGACGGCGTCAGGAAGGTGCCCAGCAGCAGGTAGAGCAGGATCACCAGGACGATGAACATCCACCATGCCGGGTGCAGGGCGGCGATCGCGGCGGCGACCATGAAGGGGAACTTCGAGTAGGTCAGCACCCACCCGAAGGCGCCGACGAAGCCGATGATCATGCCGATCACGCCGGAGAGACGCGCGCTGTCGGCGAAGATCTTCGGCAGCTCGCGCAATGCCGGCTCGCGATAGAAGATCGGCGGAACGATCAGCGCGTAGACCACGGCGACGGCGGCGGCCTCGGTCGGCGTGAAGGCGCCGAACATGATGCCGCCCATGATGATCACCGGGATGATCAGCGCCGGCAGAGCCCGCCGGAACGAGCGGCCGAACTCCGGCAGCGTCGGCGGCTTCTCCCTGGGATAGTTGCGCTTGCGCGCGATCACGAAGACCGGCACCGCCATGCCCAGGCCGATCAGCAGGCCCGGCACGATGCCGGCGGCGAACATCGCCGCCACCGATTCGTCGGCCATCCAGGCGAAGATCACGGCGATGATCGAGGGCGGGATGATCGGCGCCACCACGGCGGTCGAGACGGTGAGCGCGGTGGCGAAATCGCGGTCGTAGCCCTTGCGCTCCATCTGCGGGATCAGGAACGTGCCGAGCGCCGAGACGTCGGCCACGGCCGAGCCCGAGATGCCGCCGAACACCATGCTGTCGACGACGTTGACGTAGGCCAGGCCGCCGCGGAAGCGGCCGACCAGCGCCGTGGCGAAATCTATGATCACGCGCGCTACGCCGCCGCGCGCCGCGATGTTGCCGGCCAGGATGAAGAGCGGCGCCGACAGCAGCAGGTAGGAATCGGACAGCAGGCCGACGAAGCGCGTCGGGATGATGATCGGGTTGAGCGCCGGCACCATCATCGCCGTGGCCAGCGCCGCCACGCCCAGCGCCGGGCCGATCGGCACACCGAGAACAAGGCAGATGACGAAAACGATCAGGAGCGTTTCCGCCATAGCACCCTCAGGCAGAAGTAGATGTTGCGCAGCATGGGCGGAATCATCAGCGCGGCGCCGAACGGAATCGCCGCGAAGACGTAATCCAGCGTCAGGCCGAGGCCGGAGCTGGTCTGGTAGCCGGCGTTGGGCACCAGCGTGATGCTGAGATGGATCAGGTAGGCGAAGAGCACGATGCCGGCGACGTTGACCAGCGCCACCAGCAGCGCGCGCGGCGCCGGCGGCAGAAGGTTCTGGAAGTAGTCGAGCGTCGTGTGCTCGTTGCGCCACATCGCGGCGGCGCCGCCGATCATCACCAGCCAGACGAAGAGATAGCGCGGGATCTCCTCGATGCCGTCGATGCCTGTCATCCCGAGATAGCGCAGGATGACCTGCGTGAAGACCGCCGCGGTCATGGCGGCGAGGATCACGCCGCCGATGTAGCCCAGCCAGTCGTAGAGGCGCGCGCCCGCCGAAGGCGCCTCGTCGGCGCCCTCGGACTGCTCCCCGGGCGGCGTGGCCATGGTCCGTCCCGGACCGCGGCTACTTCACGCCCTGGATGTATTCGACCATCTTCTTGGCGTCCTTGCCCGCGGCGGTGGCGAAGAAGTCGGCGTAGACGCCTTGGGTCGCCTTCAGGAACGGCGCCGGATCGGGCTTGGTGATGGTGACGCCCTTGGCACGCACCTGATCCTGGATGTTCTTGTCCTCGTCGAGAATGAATTTGCGATTGAAGGCGCGGGCATGCGTCCAGGCATCCATGATCGCCTTCTTGCCGGCGGCGTCCTGCTTGGCCCACGAGGCCTTCGACATGATCAGCGCGACGGCCTGGTGCGTGTGGCGCACGTCGGCGACGTACTTCACGATGTCGTAGAACTTGTTGTGATAGAAGGTATTGACGCCGCCCTCGGCGAAATCGATCACCTTGGTCTGCAGCGCCGTGGCGACCTCGGGGAAGGCGATCGGGGTCGAGATCATGCCCAACGCCTTGAAGGTGGCGACCAGAATCTTGTCCTCCTGCACGCGCACCTTCTTGCCCTTGACGTCTTCGAGCTTGTTGATCGGCGCGTGGCCGTAGATGCCGCGGTAGCCGGCGGCGATGAAACCGATCAGCTTGAAGCCCTTCTTGTCGAGCACGCCGTCGTAGTACTTGGTCAGCGTGTCGCTGCCGTCGAGCGCTTTGAACAGATGGGCGTAGTCGCGGAAGATGTAGGGCAGCTGGAACACCGACATCTCGGGCACAAGCGTCGACAGCGGCGCCGTGGTGATCGGGCCGAAATCGACGGCGCCGAGCTGGATCTGCTGCGCCACCTCGCGCTCGCCGCCCAGCGCGCCCGAATGATGATGCGCGACCTTGAGCTTGCCGCCGGTCAGCTCGGCAAGCTTGTCGATGAACTGCTGCGCGGCCTGCGACGTGCCGTGTCGCGGCGGGTTGACGTTGCCCATGCTCAGGTCCTTGGCCTGGGCAAGGCCGGCGCGACCGGCGCCCAGGACGCCCGCGAAGGCCAGCACCGATGCGGAAACCACTGTACGCCTGCGGAACTCCGTCATGTCCGATTCCCCCCTGAAACGCCGCTCCACACGCCCTCGCGTGTCACGGTCCTGCCTGCTGCTTGATGGCTGAAGGTCGCAACCCCCATCACAACCCGATCCTGCGGAGCGCTGATGGCAGAGGTCAAGGCCGAAAGCCGCAATGGTTGATCGGGCGGCGGCTTCGCGCGAGGCTGCAGCCGCCATCGGAATCGGAGGAGACGACATGAGTGCGGTGAAGTTCCAGCAGCTCGGCACCGAGACCATCCAGCAGCTGATGTATGCCAGCACCGCCACGGTGACCATGCAGCTGATGAAGCGCGGCCTGCGCACCATGGCGATCAACCTGCAGCCGGTGAACCCCTCGGCGACGCGCATGGTCGGCCCGGCCTACACGCTGCGCTACATCCCCGCGCGCGAGGACATCGACCTGCCGCCCAAGCCCAGCGATCCGGAGAACGCGCAGAAGCACGCGGTCGAGAATGCGCCGCCGGGCAGCGTGCTGGTGGTCTCGACCGGCCCCGAGCTGCGCTCCGGCACCTTCGGCGACATCCTGGTGGCGCGCATGCAGGTGCGCGGCGTCGCCGGCATCGTCTCGGACGGGGCGATGCGCGACGTGCCGGTGGTCTCCAACATGAAGCTGCCGGTGTTCTCGGCCTGCGCCGCGGCGCCGCCGAGCATGACCACCTTGCATCCGGTCGACGTGCAGCAGCCGATCGGCTGCGGCGGCGTGCCGGTCTATCCCAACGACGTCATCGTCTCGGACGCCGACGGCGTGGTGGTGATCCCGCGCCACATGGCCGCCGAGGTGGCGCGCGACTCCTTCGAGCAGGAGCGGCTGGAGAAGTTCGTGGCGATGCGCGTCAAGCAGGGCCACACCATCCCCGGTCTCTATCCGCCCAACGACGAGAACAAGGCGCTGTACCAGAAGTGGGTCGAGGCCGGCGAGCCGGACGAAGGCTGAAGTCCTTCTCCCCACGGAGGTGGGGAGAAGGTGCCCGAAGGGCGGATGAGGGGCTTTGCGAAGTCTCGACATCGACGGCATTGGAGATTGCGCGAGCAAGCCCCTCATCCGCCTCGCTTCGCTCGGCACCTTCTCCCCGCCTGCGCTGGGAGAAGGAAGCTCACTCCGCCGCGTCGGTGATCGGTGCGAGGTTGGCGCGGAACAGCTCGGCCGTGCGCCGCCACGAATAGCGCATGGCGTGCGTGCGGCATTGGCTGCGATCGAGCGCCATCGCGTTGAGCGCGGCGATGCGTAGGTCCGGGTCGAGCGCGCCGACCGGCGTGCCGCCCACGACGTCCAGCGGACCCGGCACCGGATAGGCGGCCACCGGCAGGCCCGAGGCCAGCGCCTCGAGCAGCACGAGACCGAAGGTGTCGGTGCGGCTGGGGAAGACGAAGACGTCGGCGGCGCGGTAGAGCGCGGCCAGCTCCTCGCCGTGCTTGTGACCGGTGAAGCGCACCCCGGGATAGCGCGCCTTCAGCTTCTCGAGCATCGGCCCGCCGCCGACCACCCATTTCTCGCCGGGCAGGTCGAGCTTGAGGAAGGCCTTGATGTTCTTCTCGACCGCGACGCGCCCGACATAGAGGAAGATCGGCCGCTTCGTGTCGTCGGAGGTCGGCCCCGGCTCGCGCGGCTTGAAGAGATCGAGATCGACACCGCGCGTCCAGGCCACGATGTTGGCGAAGCCGCGCGCGGCCAGGTCCCGGCGAATGGTCTCGGTCGAAACCATGATGGCGCGCGACGGCGCGTGGAAGTGCCTCATGATCGCGTAGGTCCAGGCCAGCGGAAAGAACATGCGCGCACGCACATACTCGGGGAAGCGCGTGTGATACGCTGTGGTGAAGGGCAGCTTGCGGCGCAGGCACATGCGGCGCGCGGCGAAGCCCAACGGGCCCTCGGTGGCGATATGGATGGCGTCCGGCGCGAAGGCCGTCAGCAGGCGTTCGAGCCGGCGGCCCGGCAGCAAGGCCAGGCGGATCTCGGGATAGGTCGGACAGGGAATGGTGGCGAAACGATCGGGCCCGAAGACCTCGACCGCGTGGCCCATCGCCACCAGCTCGCCGCGCACCGTATCGATGGTGCGCACCACACCGTTGACCTGCGGCAACCAGGCGTCCGAGACGATCGCGATACGCAAGCGTTCCCCGTTATGGTTATTCGGCGGCCAGCCGCTGTTCCTGGCCGCGCGTCGGAATGGTCGCGGCGGACTCGGCGGTCCAGCGCAGGATGGACATGCGGCCGTCGTGATCCTCGACGAGCGCCGTGCAGCTCTCGACCCAGTCGCCGTCGTTGCAGTAGGTGATTCCGTCGATGGTGCGGATCTGCGCGTGGTGGATGTGGCCGCAGACCACGCCGTCGACCTCGCGGCGCCTGGCCTCGGCGGCCACCGCCCTCTCGAAATCGCCGATGTAGCTGACCGCGTTCTTGACCTTGTACTTGAGCCACGCCGACAGCGACCAGTAGGGCAGACGCAGCGCGCGGCGGAGGGAGTTCATCATCACGTTGAGCCGCAGCGCGAAGGCGTAGGCCCAGTCGCCAAGGATCGCCAGCCAGCGCGCATAGCGCACAACGGCATCGAACTCGTCGCCATGGATGATCAGCAGGCGCTTGCCGTCGGCGGTCTCGTGAATCGCCTCGCGCATCACCTGCACGCCGCCGAACGTCAGGCCGCAGTAGTCGCGTGCCGCCTCGTCATGGTTGCCAGGCACGTAGATCACGTGCGTGCCCTTGCGCGCCTTGCGCAGGACCTTCTGCACAACGTCATTGTGGCTCTGCGGCCAGTACCACCAGCGCTTCAGGCGCCAGCCGTCGACGATATCGCCGACGAGATAGAGGTGATCGCTCTCGTTGTGCTTGAGAAAATCGAGCAACAGCTCCGCCTGACATCCGCGCGTGCCAAGATGGATGTCGGAGAGGTATATGGTGCGCCAGTAATGAACCATGACACGCCATTAGTTGCGTTGCCCTGTGGATACTCCTAGGCCGTGATGCTTTGATGACGCCCGTGCAACCGCTCCGTTTCGTCGTGATCCGCAACCCGGTGGCCGGGCGGCGCAATCCGTCGTTGCTGCGCCACACCCTGGCGGGCCTTGCCGAGGCCGGCCACGCGGTCGAGATCCACGACACCGACCGGCGCGGCGATGCCGAACGCCTGGCGCGCACCGCCGAAGGCGACGACCGGCTGCGCATCGTCGCCGCCGGCGGCGACGGCACCATCAACGAGGTGGTGAACGGCCTGATGTTACGAAACGATGACGCGCCGCCGCCGTTGGGCATCCTTCCGTTGGGTACCGCCAATGTGCTCGCAGGCGAGCTCGGCCTGCGCCTGCGGCCCGCCAACGTCGTGCAGGCGCTGACCTCGGCGACGCCGACCGCGGTGCATGTCGGCCGGCTGCGCACCGCGTCGGGCACGGTGCGCCATTTCTCGCTGATGGCCGGCGCCGGCTTCGACGCCAAGGTCGTCGCCGGCGTCGATGGCGAGCTGAAGCGCCGGCTGGGCAAGGGCGCCTATGTGTGGCGCTCGGCGGTGGAGATGACACGGCCGGTCGACGCGCTCTACGCCGTCGACATCGACGGCGTGCGCCACGAGGCGGCCTCGGTCATCGTGACCCGCGCCAGCCACTACGGCGGGCCCTACCCGATCGCACCCGAGGCCGATCTGCGCCTGCCGGGATTGACCGCCTGCCTGTTCGAACGCGGCGGCCGCTACAACGTGCTGCGCTACGGCGCGGCGCTGGTGCGCGGCCGGCTGCCGCGCACGGCGGGCTTTCGCGTGGTGCCGGCGACCTCGGTCGGCATCGTGCCGCTGGTCAACGGACACGGCCACCGCGAGCCGGTGCAGATCGACGGCGACGACGCCGCCGACCTGCCGGTCACGGTCGACGTCGCGCCGCGCCAGCTCAGGCTGTTGATGCCGGACTAGGGCGCGGCCGCGCGCAGGCGCGCCAGCGTCTCCGGCGAGGGATGGCCGTCGGCCACCAGGCCGGCCTGGATCTGGAAGGCGCGCAGCGAGGCGCGGGTCTTCGGACCGATCAGCCCGTCCGCTTCGTCGCTGTACAGCGCGAGCTTGATCAGCCGTTGCTGCAGGTCGATCGCCGTGTTGCGCGAGATCGGCTGATCGTCCGGCGGTGCGCCGCGCATCAGTCCCGGTCCACCGGCGATCTGGCGCGCCAGTACGCCCACCGAGATGGCGTAGAGCACCGAACGGTTCCAGATCATGATCGTCTTGAAGTTCGGCAACATGAGGAAAGCCGGCCCGCGATGGCCGGCGGGGATCGCGATCGCGGCGCGGTCGGCGAAATCCGGCAGCGGCCGGCCGTCGGCCTGGGTCACGCCCAGTGCGCGCCATTCGCGCGCCGTGCGCTCCTCGTTGAGATCGACCCGGGCGTAGGGAAAGCCCTGCGGCAGACTGACCTCGATGTGCGAGTCCTGGCCCCGCTTCCAGCCGCTGCGGCTCAGGAAATTGCCCGAGGAGGCGAAGACGTCGGGCAGGCTGCGCCACAGGTCGACGCGGCCATCGCCGTCGCGATCGACGCCGTAGCGCATGAAGGTCGAGGGCATGAACTGGGTATTGCCCATCGCGCCCGCCCACGACCCCCTCATCTGCGCGGCCTGCATGTGCTGCGAGGCGAGGATGCGCAGCGCCTGCACCGTCTCGCCGGCGAAGAATTGCGCACGGCGCGTGCGACAGGCGAGCGTGGCGACGGAGCGCATCACGGAGAAGTCGCCGACGAAGGTGCCGTAGCCGCTCTCGAGGCCCCAGAAGGCCACGAGGTAGTGCGGCTGCACGCCGTAGTCGCGCTGGACGGCTTCCAGCAGGGCACGGTGCTGCGCCAGCATCTGGCGGCCCCTGGCGATGCGCTCCGGCGAGATCGCGTTGGCGAGATAGCGCGCCAGGGTCAGGCTGAACTCGGGCTGGCGGCTGTCGAGGTCGAGCACGCGCTGATCGGGTGTCAGCCCGTCGAGCGCCTGGTCGGCGACGGCGGCAGGCACGCCCTCGCGCAGCGCCATCGCCTTGATGTTGCCGAGACAGGCCTGGAAATCCGCGCCCTGGATTTCCTGGGCGACGGCCGCCGGCGAATTGACCGGCGCCGGGGCGGGCGGCTGGTTCTGCGCATGCGCCGCGCAACCGGCAAGGCCCGCGGCCAGCAACAGCGCCAGGAACGGCTGGGGAGTGCGCGTGCTCTTCATCCTGGCGCGCACTGTAGTGGGGAATGCGCGCCGGGGGAATCCTCAGCGCAGCGAGCGCGCGCTCTCGCGGATGATTTCCCAAGCTGTCTCGACATGGTGGCGCCTGGTGTCGGTCTGGCCGACCGAAAAGCGGATGGTGGCACGGCCGCCGGTCTTGCCCGGCGTGAGGTACATCCGCCCGTCGTCGTTGAGCGCCGCCAGCAGCCGCGTGTTGAGCGCATCGATTTCCGCCGGATCCTCGACACCCGCAGGGCGGTAGCGGAACACCACCAGCGCCAGCTTCGCCGGCGCCATCAGCTCGAAATCCTCGCTGGCCTCGATCCACGACGCGAACTCCTGCGCCGAGGCGATGTGCTGGCGGATCGCCGCCTGCAATCCCTCGACGCCGTAGGAGCGGATCACGAACCACAGCTTGAGCGCGCGAAATCGCCGGCCCAGCGGCACGCCCCAGTCGCGGTAGTCGATCACCCGTCCCTGCTCGGCCGTGTCGAAATAGACGCGCTGGATGGCGAAGGTGTCGAGCAGCGCCTGCGGGTCGCGCACGAAATAGGCGGTGCAGTCGAAATTGGTGAACAGCCATTTGTGCGGATTGAAGACGAAGCTGTCGGCGCGCTCGCAGCCCTTCATCAGGTGGCGCATCTCGGGCAGGACGAAGGCGCTGCCCGCCCACGCCGCGTCGACATGCAGCCACAGGCCCTCGCGTTCGCACAGATCGGCCAGCGCATCGACGCGATCGAAGCCGCCGTTGGCCGTGCCGCCGACGGTCGCGGTCACCAGCAGCGGCGTGCGCCCGGCGGCGCGGTCGGCGGCGATCGCCTGCCGCAGCAGGTCGACGCGGATCGCGAAATCGTCGTCGATGGGGATGCTGCGCAGGTTCTCGGATCCGAGCCCGGCGATGCGCACGTCCTTCTCGATCGACGAATGCGTCTCGGCCGAGCAATAGGTGGTGAAGGCGCCGGCGCCATCAAGTCCGGCGCGATTGCCGCGCCCCTGCAGCGCGCGCTCGCGCGCCGTGAGGATGGCGCAGAGCGTCGCGGTCGAGGCGGTGTCCTGGATCGTGCCGGTGAAGCCTTGCGGCAGCCCGATCATGTCGCGCAGCCACTGCATCATGCGCGTTTCCAGCTCGGTGGCCGCGGGCGAGGTCTGCCACAGCATGCCGTTGACGCCCAGGGTCGCCATGAGCATTTCCGCCAGCACCGAGGGCCGGCTGGAATTGGCGGGGAAATAGGCGAAGAAGCTGGGGTGCTGCCAATGCGTGATGCCGGGCATCACGATGCGGCGGAAATCCTCGAAGATCGCCTCGAAGGCCTCGCCCTGCTGCGGCGGGGCGCCCGGCAGCTGCGCGGCGATCTCCCCCGGCGCGACGCGCGACTTCACCGGCAGGCTCTCGACCGAGCCCATGTAGTCGGCCATCCAGTCGACCAGCCGGTGCGCGTGGCGGCGGAATTCCTCGGCGTCCATCGGGCGAAGCTCCATTCACGAGGGCGCGCGCATCATGCATGATCGGTGCCGGGAGGACAGCCAATGGGCGCGTTGACACAGGAGCAGATCGCCACCTATCGCGAGCGCGGCTACCTCGTGCTGCCGCGCGTCCTGTCGGGCGGGCAGCTCAGCCGCCTGCGCCAGGTGCTGGCCTCGATCCTCGAGCGTGCGCGGGGCGTGAGCGCCAACGATGCGATCTTCGATCTCGAGGACAGCCACAGGCCCGATCGGCCGCGCGTGCGCCGCGTGAAGAAGCCGCACGACGTCGATCCCTTCTTCATGGAGCTGGTGCGCTCGGCCGAGATCCTCGATCCGGTGAAGGCGCTGCTCGGCCCGTCGATCCGCTTCCAGAACAGCAAGCTCAACCTGAAGAGCGCGGGCTACGGTGCCGCGGTCGAGTGGCACCAGGACTGGGCCTATTACCCCTACAGCAACGACGACGTGCTGGCGGTCGGCGTGATGCTCGACGACATGACCTTGGACAACGGGCCGATGCTGCTGCTGCCGGGCTCGCACTGCGGCCCGGTCCACGACCACCACGTCAATGGCCGCTTCGTCGGCGGCTTCGATCCGATGAAGGCCGGGCTCGACGTCTCACCGGCCGAGCCGGTGATCGCGCCGGCCGGCTCGATCAGCCTGCACCATGTGCGGCTGGTCCACGGATCCGATCTCAATCGTTCCGGCGCCGACCGCCGCTTCCTGCTCTACGAGCTGGCGGCGGGCGACGCCTGGCCGCTGGCCGGCGGCTATGCGCACTACGCCAATTGGGACGAGTTCAACAGCCGGCTGATCTGCGGCACGCCCACCAACACGCCGCGGCTGGCCGACGTGCCGGTGCGCATGCCGCTGCCGGCGGCGCTCGACCCCAGCTCGCTCTACCAGGCGCAGAAGGGATTGGAGCGACGCAGCTTCCAGAGCTACGTCGACTCGACGGAGGCTAGTAGTCGTCCGAACTGAAGCCGCCGCTGCTGTCGCCGCTATCCCAGCCGCCGTCGGAACCGCTGCCGCTGTCGGTGTTGTGCCAGTCGCCCGAATCGGCGGACGATCCGGAGCCGAACGCCGAGTCGCGTTCCTGGCCGTAGCCGCGGTCGTTGCCGGAGTCGCCCTCGGGCGAGAGGTTGTTGGCGGCTTGACCGCCGGACGCGGCCTGCGGATTGCCCCAAGGCGAGTTCGCGCCCTGGCCGCCGCCCAAGAAGCTCTGGCTTCCGGCACCCGCGCCGTGGCCGCCGCCGAACATCGAGGAGAGGCCGTGATAGAGCAGCGCGCCACCGGCGACGCCGGCCGCGACGCCGGCGGCGGTGCGCAGGAAGCTGCCGCCGCCGCCCGCCGGAGCGGCCTGCATCGGGCCTGGCGCGTAGCCGGGCGGTTGCTGCGGCGGCGGCGCGTAGCCGCCGGTCTGCGGCACCGAGCCGGCGCGCGCCATGGGCTGCGCGGGCTGCGGCGCCGGACGGCCGCCGCCCAGCAGGCCGCCGAGGAAGCTGGTGGGCTTCGCCGCCGCTTCCCTGGCCTGCGCCACCTCGCGCTCGAGCTCGGCGATGCGCGCCTGGGCGCCTTCCAGCGACATGTTCTGGACCAGGGCGGTCTGCACCAGGAGGTAGGGCGCGTCGGGTTGGGCCTGGACCGCAGCACGGATCAGCGCCTCGGCCTCGGGGTCCTTGGGCTGCCCGCCGACCTGCTTCAGGCGATCGAGCAGCTGGGTGATCATGTCCTTTTCCTGCGGCGTCATGGAAACCCTCTCGGCGTGGAAGTCGATCCGCGGGGAACTACGCTGCTAGGTGGGGATCGGCCCGCGAATTGCCAGCCTCATCTCGTCATTCCCCGGCGATGGTCATGCCGCCGATCCGGAGAGTCGGCGCGTTGGTGCCGGACTTGAACTGCAGGTCGTTGGCCGGCGTGACGTGGCGAGACATGCTCTTGAGGTTGCCGGCCACGGCGCCGCCGTACCCGGCCGGCGGCTTAACGCCTGGGCGAGCCGGAGCCCTTGGCTTGCGGCTGGGCGAAGGGCGACGCGCCGCTCTTCTCCTTGCTCTTGGCCTTCTCGGCGGCGGACTTCTTCGGCTTCTTCATTTCGCGGTTGGACCGCATCTGTCCCTTGGCCATGTCAGGCTCCTTGCCGGGAGAACCGGCAACGCCTTGTAGCACGTCGGCGCGCGCGGATCCGAACAATCACTCCCCGGCGATGGTCATGCCGTCGATCCTGAGCGTGGGTGCGTTGGTGCTGGACTTGAACTGCAGGTCGTTGGCCGGCGTGATGTGGCGGAACATGCTCTTGAGGTTGCCGGCCACGGTAACGCCGCTCACCGGCCAGGCGAGCTCGCCCTTCTCGATCCAGAATCCCGACGCGCCGCGGCTGTAGTCGCCGGTGACGCCGTTCACGCCGAAGCCGATCAGGTCGCTGATGAACAGGCCACGCCGGATGTCGCCGATCAGCGACTTCACCGATTCCTGACCCTTCTCGAGATAGAGATTGCTGGTGGTCGGCCCGCCGCCCCAGGCGCCATGACCGGTGGGCTGCATGCCGAGCTGCCGCGCCGAGTTCAGGTCGAGCAGCCAGGTCGTCAGCTTGCCGTCCTCGATCAGGTTCATGCGCTTGGTCGGCAGGCCCTCGCCGTCGAACGGCCGCGAGCCGGACTTGCGCTTGCGGTGCGGGTCGTCGACCACGCGCAGGCCCCTGCTGAACACCTGCTTGCCCAGCTTGTCGAGCAGGAACGAGGTCTGGCGCGCGATGCTGCGGCCGTTGATGGCGCTCGCGAGGTGGCCGAGCATACCGCCGGAGATGCGCCGATCGTAGATCACCGGATAGCGGCCGCTCTTGATCTTGCGCGGATTGAGCCGCTTGACCGCGCCGCGACCTGCGTTGCGGCCCAAGGTCTCGGGCCTGTCGAGATCGTCGGTATAGACCGCCTGCGACCAGTCGTAGTCGCGCTCCATGCCGACGCCCTCGCCGGCCAGCACCGAGACGTCGATGCCATAGCTGCCATAGCGATATTCGCCGCCGAAGCCGTTGCTCGCGGCCAGCGCCACGCGGCCGCGCGACCAGCCGGCATTGGCGCCCTCGGAGTTGGTCACGCCCTTGACGGCGCGGGCGGCATCCTCGGCGCGCTGGCACCAGTCCTGCAGGGTGGCGACGCTGGCTTCCTTGCCATCGTCGAGATCGAGCTCCGGCCAGTCGCGCGCGATGCGGTCCTCCGGCGCCAGGCCGCAATAGGGATCCTCGGGCACGACGCGCGCCATCGCCGTGGCGCGCGCGGCGAGCGCCTTCAGGCCCGCCGGATCGAAATCGGTCGACGACACGATCGCCATGCGCTTGCCGATGAAGACGCGCAGCGACAGGTCGCGGCTCTCGCTGCGCTCCAGCTTCTCGCGCACGCCCAGCCGGATGCCGACGGAGAGCTGCGCGCTCTCGGCGACATAGGCGTCGGCGGCGTCGGCGCCGGCATCCCTGGCCCAGCGCAGCAGGTCGTTCAGCAGGTTGGTGTCGACCGCCGTGGCCTTGCTGCGCCCGGCCGCCGCCTTCCGTGTCGCTGGCTTCTTTCCGGTCGCAACCTTGCGCTTCGCCTTGGCCATGCATTCCTCGTACGCTGGGAGCGGCGATCCTAGAGAAAACCTACTGGCTGCGCACGCGCTGTACCGCCGCGCGCCAGCCGGTGTAACGGCGGTCGCGGCTCGCCAGATCCTCGCCGGGGGCGAAGGCACGATCGAGTGCCCAGCTTTCGCCGATCGAGTCCAGTGACGGAAAGAGACCGGCCTTGAAGCCGGCGAGGAACGCCGCACCCAATGCCGTGGTCTCGGTCACCACCGGCCGCTCGACCGTCACGCCCACCGTGTCGGCCAGGCGCTGCATCAGCGCGTCGTTGACCACCATGCCGCCATCGACGCGGAACGAGCCGACCTCGGCGCCGTCGGCCTTCATCGCCTCGACGAGGTCGCGGGTCTGGTAGCAGACCGAGTCCAGGGCGGCGCGGGCGATCTCGGCCGGGCCGGTATCGCGTGTCAGCCCGAGCAGCGCGCCGCGCGCGTCGGCATCCCAATACGGCGCGCCCAGCCCGACGAAGGCCGGCACCATGTAGACGACGGAATCCGGCCGCGCGCCCGATGCCAGCGATTCGACCTCCGACGACTTGGTGATCAGCTTCAGCCCGTCGCGCAGCCATTGCACGGCAGCGCCGGCGATGAAGATGCTGCCCTCGAGCGCGAAGGTCGCCTTGCCGTCGATGCGATAGGCGATGGTCGTCAGCAGGCGGTTCTTCGAGCGCACCAGGGTGGTGCCGGTGTTGAGCAGCGCGAAGCAGCCGGTGCCGTAGGTGCTCTTGATCATGCCCGGCTTCAGACAGGCCTGGCCGACCGTCGCGGCCTGCTGGTCACCGGCGATGCCGAGGACCGGCACCGGCGCGCCAAGCAGGTCCGGTGTCGTGGTCGCGAACTCGAAGGCGTTGTCGACGACCTCCGGCATCAACGGGTACGGCACGCCGATGGCGCGCAGAAGGTCGAGGTCCCAGCGCTGGTGGCGGATGTTGTAGAGCATGGTGCGGCAGGCGTTGGTCGCATCGCTGCGATGGACCTTGCCGCCGCTCAGCCGCCACAGCAGGAACGAATCGATCGTGCCGACCGCGAGCCTGCCGGCTTCCGCCGCGTCGCGCGCGCCGGCCACGTTGTCGAGGATCCAGGCGATCTTGGTGGCGGAGAAATAGGGATCGAGCAGCAGGCCAGTGCGCTCGTTGACCTCGGGCTCCAGTCCGGCCTCGCGCAGGCGCGCGCAGACATCCGACGTGCGCCGGTCCTGCCAGACGATGGCGTTGTGGATCGGCCTGCCCGTGGCGCGCTCCCACACCACCACCGTCTCGCGCTGGTTGGTGATGCCGATGCCGGCGATCGCACCGGCGTCGAGCCCGGCTTTCGCCAGCGCGCCGCGGCAGACCGAGACCGTGGCGCTCCAGATCTCCTCGGGGTCGTGCTCGACCCAGCCTGGCGCGGGGTAGATCTGCCTGAGCTCCTCCTGCGCGGTCGCCACCGGCCGCGCGTGCTCGTCGAAGACGATGGCGCGGGTGCTGGTCGTGCCCTGGTCGATGGCTAGAATATGACGCGCGGCCATGCCGGCTCCTTGGTCATGTGCCTGACATGTCCGTGCCGGCTCACTTGCTGTGGTTTGCTGTTGTCGGCGGACATCGGTCGACTCTGTGGTCTGCTGTTGTTGGTGGACGTTGTTCGGCTCGATGCTGTGGTTTGCTGTGGTGGACGGGCAATGGCGGGCCGGCGCGCCAAGGGCCGCCGGGCTCGGGCGATCATTTCACGGATCGCATCCGGCTGCCATTTTCGCCCCTAGGCGTGTCGGGTCAGATCGCCGCCATGCCGCCGTCGATCACGAGCTCGGAGCCTGTGACGAAGCGCGATTCGTCGGAGATCAGGTAGAGCACGCCATAGGCGATATCCTCGGGCCGCCCCAGCTCGCCCAGCGGCACCCAGGCGGTGGCCCGCGCCCGGCCCTTCTCGGTGGTCATCATCTCCGCCGCCATCGGCGTGTCGATGACGCCGGGATGGATCGAGTTGCAGCGCACCTTGTAGCCCTTGCGCGCGCAGTCGATCGCCACGGTCTTCGTGAACTGCCGCACCGCGCCCTTCGAGGCGCCGTAGGACGGCAACTCGGGCGTGCCGACCAGGGCGGCCAGCGAGGACAGGTTCACGATCGCGCCGCCGCCGCCCGCGCGCATCGCCGGCACCGCGTGCTTGCAGCCGAGGAAGACGCCCTCGACGTTGATCGACAGCATGCGCCGCCACTCCTCGAGCGTCTCGTTCTCGAAGCGCGCGGGATAGCGGCCCATGATGCCGGCGTTGTTGACCAGGCCGTCGAGCCTGCCGTGCTTGTCCATCACGTCGGCGATCACGCGCTGCCAGTCCGCCTCCTTCGAGGTGTCGTGCTCGATGAAGCGGGCTTGGCCGCCGATACGCTGCACGGTCTCCAGCCCGCCGCTGCGGTTGATGTCGGTGACGATCACCGTGGCGCCTTCCGCCGCCAGCACCGTCGCCGTGGCGCGGCCGATGCCGGAGCCGGCGCCGGTCACGATCACCACCTTGCCCGCTACGCGGCCGGCCATGGCTCCCTCCCTGTTCGTGCGGCGTGTCACTCTCGCGCCGTGCAGGCGTCGATTATGCCGCGTTGCGACGCCGCGCGCGCATCCATTCGGCGAAGGCCTCGCGCTGCCCCGCGCTCATGTGCAAGCCCTCCTTGGTGCGCCGCCACAGCACGTCCTCGGGCTCGCGCGCCCATTCCTCGCGCATCAGGTGGTCGACCTCGCGCTCGTAGAGGTCGCCGCCGAAATGTCGGCCGAGATCGGCCGGGGTCCTGGCCTCGCCCAGCACGTCGGCGCAGCCCGCGCCGTGGCGCCGCGCCAGGCGATGCAGAAGGACCGGCGGCATCTGCGGATAGGTCTTCTCCAGCCCGGTCATGAAGAGCTCGAAGTCGGCGTAGGGCATTTCGCCGTCGGGCAGCGGCTCGCGATGCGTCCACGGGTCACCCATACCGGGGTAGTACCGCCGCAAGTCCTCCAGCGCATGCTCGGCCAGTCGGCGATAGGTCGTGATCTTGCCGCCGAAAACGCTGAGCAGCGGCGCCTTGCCGGACTCGTCCTCGACCTCGAGCACGTAGTCGCGCGTCACCGCCGAAGGATTGTCGCTGCCGTCGTCGAACAGCGGCCGCACGCCGGAATAGCTCCAGACGACGTCTTCGGGCCCGATCCGGCGCGCCATGTAGTGGTTGGCCAGATCGCAGAGATAGGCGACCTCGTCCGGCGAGATCGTCGCCAGTCCGGGCTCCGCGCCGTCGAGCGCGATGTCGGTCGTGCCGATCAGCGAGAAGTCGCGTTCGTATGGGATCACGAAGACGATGCGCTGGTCGCTGCTCTGCAGGATGAAGGCGTGCTCGCCGTCATGCAGCCTGGGCACCACGATGTGGCTGCCCTTCACCAGCTTTACCCGCTTGCGCGTCGTCACGCCCCCGACGTGATCGAGCCAGCTCTTCACCCACGGCCCAGAGGCGTTGACCAACCCGCGCGCCCGCAGGGTCCGGCGCTGGCCGGTCTCGGTCTCCTCCAGCTCGACGGTCCACAGCCCGTCGGCGCGGCGCGCCGAGACGCAGCGATGGCGCGCATGGATCTCGGCGCCGCGGTCGCGCGCCGAGCGCAGATTGCCGATCACCAGCCGGGCATCGTCGACCCAGCCATCGGAATAGACGAAGCCCTTGTGGAAGCCCGGCTTCAGGCCCGCGCCATAGGGGCTGCGCGCCAGATCGACCGTCTCGGTCTTGGGCAGCTTCATCTTCAGATTGAGGTGATCGTAGATGAACAGGCCCAGCCGCAGCATCCAGGCCGGCCGCAGATGCGGCTCGTGCGGCAGCACGAAGCGCAGCGGCCAGGCGATATGGGCCATCTTGGCCAGCAGGACCTCGCGCTCCATCAGCGCTTCGCGCACCAGGCGGAACTCGTAGTGCTCGAGATAGCGCAGGCCGCCGTGGATCAGCTTTGACGAAGCCGAGGAGGTGGCGCTGGCAAAATCGTTCATTTCGCAGAGCCCGACCTTCAGGCCACGGCCGGTCGCGTCGCAGGCGATGCCGGCGCCGTTGATGCCGCCGCCGACGACGAAGAGATCGAGCGGTTCAGACATCGATCTCGACGAAAAGCGGCCAGTGGTCGGAGGCCGGCGTCGTGTCGTCGATCCAGGCGCGCTTCACCTTGCCGCGCAGATCGTGGGTGACGAACGCGTGGTCGATACGGCCCTCGCCGGCGAAGCTCTCGCGATCCTCGTCGTTGCCGGCGGCGATCCAGGCGTCGCTCAGCCCGGCGGCCGTGGCGACGCGGCCATAGAGCGGATGCATCACGCCGCAGATTGCGCCGTACTCGACATCCTCCGGCGTGAAGTTGAAATCGCCCATGACGATGGCGGAGGCAGGCACCGCTTGCGCCGCCTCGGTGAAGACGAAGCTGTCGGAGGCATGGCTGTCCCAGGCGCCGCCGCGCTGCGGCGCGTCGAGCACCGTGCGCAGCAGCGCCTCGATCTGCGGCAGGCGCTGGGCGTGGGTGATGTGCGAGAGGTGGATGCTGTAGACGCGCAGCCGGCCTTTGGGCGTCTCGACCACCGCCTCGACGAAGCCGCGCTGCAGGTCGAACTGCGCCGGCATCGCCGTCTTGGGCAGCAGGTGGCCGCGCGCCTCGGCGATCGGCCAGCGCGACAGCACGGCGTTGCCGAAGGTTCGGCGGCGGTTGACGATGCGGCCGTCGGCGCCGACGGCGCTGGCATCGGCGTCGAAGCCGCCGTGGAACCAGACATAGCGGTTGAGCCGATCGGCGATCTCGCGGGCCTGATCGGCGTGGGCGTTCAGCGCCCAGCCCTGCACGACCTCCTGCAGGCAGACGATGTCGGCCTCGGCCACGACATCGGCGATGCGCGCGACGTCGTAGCGGTTGTCGGTGCCGAGCCCGAAATGGATGTTGTAGGTGGCGAACAGCATTTGCGACGTGGATCGAGCGGTTTCTGTCATCCCGAGCGCAGCGAGGGATCCAGGATCGGTCTGGATCCCTCGCTGCGCTCGGGATGACAAAGAGGTTCTATTGGGCGTGACAATTGCGGTCTATGCGACGTCGACGCGCGCGCCGCCGCTCTCGTCGAACAGGTGCAGGTGGGCGGGATCGACGCTGAAGAAGCGGCGGGTGCCGCCGCCGGCGGTTACGTTGCCCGGCAGGCGGGCCGTCAGCAGGGCGCGCTCGCTGCCGTAGCGGCCGTGCATCAGGGTATCGGCGCCCAGCGGCTCGACCATGTCGATCACCAGCGGCAGCGTGCCCTTCTCGTCGGACGTCGGCAGCATGTGCTCGGGCCGCAGGCCCAGGGTCACGGCGGCGCCGGACGCCGCGGCCGCCTCGCCCGGCAGCTTCAGGGTCAGCCCGTCGGCGACCTCGATCGACCGGCGATCGGCGCCGACCCTGCCCTTCAGGAAGTTCATCGCCGGCGAACCGATGAAGCCCGCGACATAGGCGGTGGCCGGCTTCTCGTAGACGTCCATCGGCGTGCCGATCTGCTCGGCGCGGCCGGCGTTCATCACGATCAGCCGGTCGGCCAGCGTCATCGCCTCGACCTGGTCGTGCGTGACGTAGACGCTGGTAGTGCCGAGGTCGCGCTGCAGGTGCTTGATCTCCAGCCGCATCTGGACGCGCAGCTTGGCGTCGAGATTGCTGAGCGGCTCGTCGAACAGGAACACGGCCGGCTCGCGCACGATGGCGCGGCCCATGGCGACACGCTGGCGCTGGCCGCCGGAGAGCTGGCGCGGCCGGCGCTGCAGCAGCTGGCCGAGCTCCAGGATCTTCGCCGCCTTCTGCACCCGCTGCTCGATCTCGGCCTTGCTCTTGCCGGCGATGCGCAGGCCGTAGGCCATGTTGTCGTACACGCTCATGTGCGGATAGAGCGCGTAGTTCTGGAACACCATCGCGATGTCGCGGTCCTTGGGCTCCAGGTTGTTGACCACCCGCTCGCCGATGGCGATCTCGCCGCCGGTGATGCGCTCCAGGCCGGCGATCATGCGCAGGAGCGTGGACTTGCCGCAGCCCGAGGGACCGACGATGACGATGAACTCGCCGTCCTTGATCTCCATGTCGATGCCGTGGATGACCGCGACCTTGTTGTCGTAGGTCTTCTTGACGCCGCGCAGGCTCACGCCGGCCATCTCACTTCTCCGTATCGACGAGGCCGCGCACGAACTGGCGCTGCATGAAGATCACCACCAGCACCGGCGGCAGCATGGCCAGCATGCCCACCGTCATGATCAGGTTCCATTGCGGCACGCCATCGCTGACGTTGGCCTGGCGCGAGAGCGTCATCACCACGGTGTAGAACTCCTCCTTGGTGGTGATCAGCAGCGGCCACAGATACTGGTTCCAGCCGTAGATGAACTGGATCACGAAAAGCGCGGCGATGCTCGTGCGGCTCATCGGCAGCAGGATGTCGCGGAAGAAGCGCAGCGGCCCCGCGCCGTCGACACGCGCCGCCTCGGTCAGCTCCTCCGGCACGCTGAGGAAGAACTGGCGGAACAGGAAGGTGGCGGTGGCCGAGGCGATCAGCGGCACGATCAGACCGCTGTAGCTGTTGAGCATGTTGAAATCGGCCACGACCTTGTAGGTCGGCACGATGCGCACCTCGACCGGCAGCATCAGGGTCATGAAGATCAGCCAGAACGCCGTCATCCTGAACGGGAAGCGGAAGTAGACGATCGCGTAGGCGGCGATGATCGAGATCGCGATCTTGCCGACGCACACGCCCAGCGCCATCACCAGGCTGTTGAACAGCACCTTCCACAGCGGCGTGCGCGAGGCCTGGGCGAACCCCTCGGTCAGTACCTGCACGTAGTTGTCGACGAGATGCGGCCCGGGCAGCAGCGGGATCGGCGAGCGCAGCATGGTGGCCGCGTCGTGGGTCGAGGCGACAAAGGTGACCCAGACGGGAAAGGCGATCAGCCCCACGCCCAGGATCAGCACGACGTGGGCGAAGATGGTGAGCCAGGGACGGTTCTCGATCATCGCGCGGCCCTCAATAGTGCACGCGCCGCTCGATGAAGCGGAACTGCACGAAGGTGAGGACCATCAGCACGATCATCAGGATCACCGACTGCGCCGCCGAGCCGCCGAAATCGTTGCCGCGGAAGCCGTCGTTGTAGAGCTTGAACACCAGGATGTTGGTGTCGGCGCCTGGGCCGCCCTTGGTCAACGCATCGACGATGCCGAACGTGCCGAAAAAGGCGTAGATGACATTGATCACGAGAAGGAAGAAGCCGGTCGGCGACAGCAACGGGAAGATGATGGTCCAGAAACGCCGCCCCGGCCCTGCGCCATCGATCGCCGCCGCCTCGATCAGGGACTTGGGGATCGACTGCAGGCCGGCAAGGAAGAAGAGGAAGTTGTAGCTGATCTGGTTCCAGCAGGCGGCGAAGATCACCAGCCACAGCGCCTGGTTGCCGTCGAGCTGGTGGTTCCATTCGATGCCGATTCGGTCGAGCCAGTAGGCGAGGATGCCGACGCGCGGATTGAACAGAAAACCCCACAGCACGCCGGCGACGGCGGGGGCCACGGCATACGGCCAGACCAGGAAGGTCTTGTAGGCCGTGGCGCCGCGCAGCGTGCGGTCGGCCATCACCGCCAGCAGCAGCGCCAGCGCCAGGCCGATCAGGGTCACCATCAGGCTGAAGAAGATCGTGATGCGCGCCGAGTGCCAGTAGGCGGAGTCGCTGAAGAGCCGTTCGAAATTGGCGAACCAGACGAAACGCGTGTTGCCGCCGAAGGCATCCTCGATGATCAGCGACTGCCAGACCGCCTGGCCCGAGGGCCACAGGAAGAACGCGACCGTGATGAAGAGCTGCGGCGCCAGCAACATGTACGGCAGCAGCTTGTCGTCGAACGTGACGCGCTTGTGCATGGGAGGTGGCTTGAAAAAGGAAAACCCCTCTCCGCCGGGAGCGGAGAGGGGTTTCGCTGCCTACTTGTTGGCGGCTTCGAAGTCGCGCAGCAGCTTGTTGCCGCGCGCGACGGCGTCATCGAGCGCCTGCTTGGCGGTCTTCTTGCCCGACCACACGGACTCCAGCTCCTCGTCCATGATGTCGCGGATCTGCACGAAGTTGCCGATGCGCAGGCCCTTGGAGTTGTCGGTCGGCGGATTGAGCTCGAGCTCCTGGACCGCGACCTCGCGGCCGGGGTTCTGCTTGTAGAAGCCCGACTTTTCCGTGATCGCGACCGCAGCGGTCGAGATTGGCACGTAGCCGGTCTGCTGGTGCCACTTCGCCTGCACGTCGCCGCGCGACAGGTAGGTGAAGAACTTGGCGACACCGGGATACTCATCCTTCGGCTTGCCCTGCAGCACCCACAGCGTCGCGCCGCCGATGATCGAGTTCTGCGGTTGCGCCCTGACCTTCGGATCGTAGGGCATCATGGCGATGCCGAACTTGTCGTTGCCCAACGCCTTGGCAATTCCGGCGGCGGAACCCGACGAGGCGATGTGCATGGCGCAGTCACCGGCGGTGAACATGGCCGTCGACTTGCCCTCGCGGCCGCCATAGACGAAGATCTTGTCCTTGCCCCAGTCCGCCAGTCGCTGGATGTGCGCGACGCGCGCCGGATCGTTGATCTTCAGCTCGATGTCGAGCCCGCCGAAGCCGTTGGCCTTGGTGGCGAAGGGCAGGTTGTGCCAAGCGCCGTAGTTCTCGATCATCGTCCAGGTCTGCCACTGCGGCGTGAACCCGCACTTGGCCCCCGACGCGACCAGCTTCTTGCCGAATTCGCCCACCTCGTCCCAGGTCTTGGGCGGCTTGTCGGGGTCGAGGCCCGCCTTCTTGAACATCTCCTTGTTCCAGTAGAACACCGGTGTCGAGGAGTTGAACGGCATCGACAGCAGCTTGCCGTCGGTCGTCGAGTAGTAGCCGTAGACCGGGCCGATATAGGTCTTGGGATCGAACGGCTCCTTGGCATCGGCCATCAGCTGGTACACGGGATAGATCGCACCCTTCGCCGCCATCATGGTCGCGGTGCCGACCTCGAAGACCTGGATGATGTGCGGATGGGCGTTCTGCCGCGCGCGGAAGGCGGCGATGCCCGCCGTCAGGGTCTCGGTGTACGAGCCCTTGTAGACCGGCACGACCTTGTATTCGCTCTGCGACTTGTTGAAGCCGGCAGCCAGCTCGTTGACCACCTCGCCGAGGTTGCCGCCCATGGCGTGCCACCACTGGATTTCCTTCTGCGCCCAGGCGGGGGAAGCCGCCAGGATCGCGGCGACTGCTGTCGCCACCGTCAGAAATTTCGCTCGCATTGATCTTTCCCTCCGTCCGGGTCGGAACGGAACCCGTAATCCGTCCCTGTTACCGTGCCGTGTCATGCCGGCCTTGCCGCGACGTTAGTGCGCTGGACGCCGGATCGGAAGTGGATTCCGTCACAAATCCGTCATCTCAGGCGCCGAGCGCCGCCAAGATGACGTCGGGCGCATCGGTGATCACGCAATCGACCCCGATGGCCGTCAGGTCGCGGGCCAGGCCGGGGTCGTTGATGGTGTAGGCGCTCAGCAGGTAGCCCGCGGCCTTGATCTCGCCGGCGCGCGCGCGGCTCAGCTTCTTGCCGTTGGTGTTCACGCCGACGGCGCCCACCGCCTCGGCGCGGGCGCGCCAGTCGTCCTTCAGCGCGTCAATCAGGATGGCCCGCGGATACTCCGGCGCCACTTCGAGCGCGGCGGCCAGCGATGCGTCCTGGAAGCTCGACAGCAGCGGAGTCGGCAGATGTGCCGGCCAGCGCGCACGCAGCATCTCGACGGTGGCACGCGCCGTCTCGGCCTCGCGACCCGGGCTGGGCTTGATCTCGATATTGGCGCCGAGCCCCTCCTCGCCGAGGCAGGCGATCGTCTCGGCGAAGCTCGGCACGCGCAGACCGGCGAAGCGCGGCGCCTTCCAGGCGCCGGCGTCGAGGCCGCCGATCTGCGTCCACGACGTGTCCGACGCCAGTCGGTCCAGCCCGGCGGTGCGCTTCAGCGAATCGTCGTGCATCAGCATGAGCACGCCGTCGCCCGACAGCTTGACGTCGAACTCGACCCAGGTCGCGCCGCGCGCCCGCGCCTCGCGCAGCGAGGCCAGCGTGTTCTCCGGCGCATAGCTGGCGGCGCCGCGATGGCCGATGACGCGCGGTAGCTCGAGTGGCGGCAGGGACATGGCGCGCGACACTAGGGAGCCCGGCGGCGCGCGTCCACTGCGGGCTTTGCGCTTTGCCTTGGACGCGGAGCCTCGTTAAATGGCCGCGAGGGCACGATGGCGATTCTCGACAGCTTCCGACTGGACGGACAGATCGCGTTGGTGACGGGCGCCGTGCGCGGCCTGGGCTGGGAAATGGCGCAGGCGTTCGCCGAGGCCGGCGCCCGGGTCCTGCTGCATGGCCGCACCGGCGACGCCGCCCGGCGCCGCGCCGACGAGCTCGCGGGCCGCGGCCTTGCCGCCGAGACGGTCGGCTTCGACATGCGCGACGCGGCGGCGATCGAGCGTGCCATGGACGATGTGCTGGCGCGCCACGGCCGCATCGACATCCTGCTCAACAATGTCGGCGAGCGCGACCGACGCTCGGTGCGCCGGATCGAGCCGGAGGATTTCGACCAACTCGTCGCCGTCGACCTCGGCGCGGTGTACCGCCTCGTCAAGCGGGTGATGCCGGGCATGATCGAGCGTCGCCACGGCCGCATCCTCTCGGTGACCTCTATCGTCGACCGGCTGGCGGCCAACGGCTCGCCCACCTACACCGCCGCCAAGGGCGGATTGGCCGCGCTC
>JBFXAZ010000056.1:0-34968 GCA_050183765.1 Reyranellaceae bacterium
TTGGGTGCGCCTGCCGATGGGCGCGATCAAAGGCATCGTCCCGCCGACGGCGCCGCCCGATCCCGAAGCGCCCGGCCCATTCTCGTTCGGCGACCGGGGGCGGGTGGCGCGCATCCTGACGGCGGCCGGCTTCACCGATATCGCCATCGCGCCCTTCGATGCTTCCGTCCCGTTTGGCGAGGGCGCGACGCGGGACGCGGCGATCGACGACGCGGTGAAGATGACGTTCGAGGTCGGCCCGCTGTCGCGCGTGCTCGCTGATAAGCCCAACGACATCCGCGCGCGCGCCTCGGCCGCGGTTCGTGCCGCCTTCGCGGGCTGCCCCGGCGAGCGGTCGGTGATGATCGACGGCGCGACGTGGATCGTCACGGCGCGCAATCCGGCAAGCTGACAGGGATTAACAGGGGAGATGCCCCGCTCGGTGAAGCGGGGCGTCCGAGGATGTGGCCGCGCCTCATTCGCCGATCGACTGGATGATGGAGAGAACGACATGAAAGGCTTCGACGGAAAGCGGGCCTTGATCACGGGGGCGTCCAGTGGCCTCGGCCTCGAGTTCGCCAACCTGCTGGCGGCGCAGAAGGTCAATCTCGTGCTGGTGGCCCGCCGCCAGAAGCCGATGGAAGAGCTTGCCGCCGAGCTCCGCCGCAAATACGGGATCGATGTGCTGGTCGAGGTGATCGACCTGGCCTCGCCCGGCGCCGCCGGCCATCTGAAAAGCCGTCTCGACGCGCAGTCGATCACCATCGACATCCTGCTGAACAATGCCGGGTACGGTTTGCACGGCGATTTTCAGGAAACGCCGATCGGGCGCACCGTGGACATGATCCAGCTCAACATCACGACGCTCACCGAGCTGACCCATCTCTTCGGCCGTGACATGGCCAAGCGGCGGTCCGGGCATATCCTTCTCGTCGCCAGCCTCCTGGCCTTCCAGGCGGTTCCCGGCTACGCCGCCTATGCGGCGACCAAGGCGTATGTGCTGGCGCTTGGCGAGGCCCTGCATGACGAGTTCCGCCCGCACGGCGTGGTCGTAACCAGCCTCTGCCCGGGACACACTGCAACGGGATTCGATGCGGCGGCCGGCGCGACCGCGTCGCCCTTGTTGCGCCTCCTCACGATGAAGCCGCAGCCAGTCGCCGCGAGCGGCATCCGCGCGCTCTTCCAGGGAAGGGCCACGGTGGTCGCCGGACTGCCGAACAAGATGGTGGCGTTCTCAAACCGCCTGACACCTCGAGCCATGCAGAGGGCCACGATGAGACGGATCATGGGACCTTAGGTCTCTCCGTCCCACCGCATCGGGCATGGTCGCGACACTGGATTTCGCCCGGCCGATGGCCCATGACAGCCGGCGGAGGGACGCGAGCATGAAGGGACGCGTGCTGGTCATCGCCGGCTCGGATTCCGGCGGCGGCGCCGGCATCCAGGCCGACATCAAGGCGGTCACGGCGCTGGACGGCTTCGCCATGACGGCGATCACGGCGCTGACGGCGCAGAACACGCTGGGCGTGCAGGGCGTGGTCGGCGTCGAGCCGGCCTTCGTCGCGAAGCAAATGGAAGTGGTGCTGAGCGACCTCGGCGCCGATGCGCTGAAGACCGGCATGCTGGCCTCGCCCGACATCATCGTCACCGTCGCCGAGGCGATCGCGCGGCTGGCGCCCGAGCGGCCGCTGGTGGTCGATCCCGTCATGGTCGCCAAGGGCGGCCATCGTCTGCTGCAGGAGGCGGCCGAGCGCACCCTGATCGCCCAGCTCCTGCCGCTGGCCACGGTGGTGACGCCCAACGTGCCCGAGGCCGAGGTGCTGGTGGGCTTCCCGATCCGGACCGAGGACGACATGCGCTCAGCCGGCGCCGCCCTGCTGGCGATGGGCCCGCGCGCGGCGCTGATGAAGGGCGGCCATCTCGACGAGGGCGGCAGCGAGGTGGTCGACCTGCTGGTCACAGCCGAGGGCGTGCAGCGCTTCGCCCATCGGCGTATCGCCAGCAAGCATACGCACGGCACCGGCTGCACGCTCGCCTCGGCGATCGCCTGCGGCCTGGCGCAGGGCATGGCGCTGGCCGACTCGGTCGCCCGCGCGCGCGACTACGTGCGCCGCGCCATCGAGACCGCACCCGGCTTCGGCTCGGGCCACGGCCCGCTCAACCACGCCGTCACGCTCGACCCCAATTGGCGGCGGTGAGGCCCGCTCTGTCGCGGCAGTAGCCGAGCCAAAAGAAAGCGGCGCCGGAGATCATCCGGCGCCGCCAATTCTGCCCGTTCGACCGCGAGGTCCTTCGCTGCGCTCAGGACGACAGGTGTATCACGCGCCCGGCTGCGGCGCCGGGTCGCCGGCGTCGCGTGGCGGGGTCGGGCCGCTGGTCGGCACCGAGGCGCGGCGCGGCTTGGCACCGGTGGGACCACTCGACGAGCCCGATTCGTCGCGCACGATCTTCTCGCCGCGCAGCAGGGTGTTGACCTCGTCGGCCGTCAGCGTCTCGAACTCGAGCAGGCCGTTGGCGATGGCGTGCAAATCGTCCATGTGGTCGGTCAGCACCTTGCGCGCCTTGGTCTCGGCCTCCTCGATCAGGCGCCTCACCTCGGCGTCGATCATCTGCGAGGTCGCTTCCGAGACGTTCTGGGTCTGCGTCACGGAGTGGCCGAGGAAGACTTCCTGCTCGTTGGCGTTGTAGCGCACACGGCCGAGCTTGTCGGACATGCCGAACTCGGTGACCATGCGCCGCGCCATCGCCGTCGCCTGCTGGATGTCGCCGCCGGCGCCCGTGGTCACGTTCTCGGGACCGAAGATCAGCTCCTCGGCGATCCGGCCGCCGAAGCCCATCGCCAGCTTGCTCTCCATCTCGAGCTTGGAGAAGCCGTAGCGGTCGCGCTCCGGCAGCATCATCGTCAGGCCCAGCGCCCGGCCGCGCGGGATGATCGTCACCTTGTGCAGCGGATCGCTCTTGGGCATGTGGATGTTGACGAGCGCGTGGCCGGCTTCGTGATAGGCGGTCAGCCGCTTCTCTTCCTCGGTCATCGCCATCGAGCGGCGCTCGGTGCCCATCAACACCTTGTCCTTGGCGTATTCGAGGTCGATCATCGTCACCAGGCGCTTGCCCAGGCGCGCGGCGCGCAGGGCGCCCTCGTTGACGAGGTTGGCGAGATCGGCGCCGGAGAAGCCGGGCGTGCCGCGCGCGATCACCTTGGGATCGACGTCGGGCGCGATCGGCACCTTGCGCAGATGCACCTTCAGGATCTTCTCGCGCCCGCCGATGTCGGGGTTGGGCACGATGACCTGGCGGTCGAAGCGGCCGGGCCGCAGCAGCGCCGGATCGAGCACGTCGGGCCGGTTGGTGGCGGCGATCAGGATCACGCCCTCGTTGGCCTCGAAGCCGTCCATCTCGACCAGCAGCTGGTTCAAGGTCTGCTCGCGCTCGTCGTTGCCGCCGCCGAGACCGGCGCCGCGGTGACGGCCGACGGCGTCGATCTCGTCGATGAAGATGATGCAGGGCGCGTTCTTCTTGGCCTGCTCGAACATGTCGCGCACGCGCGACGCACCGACGCCGACGAACATCTCGACGAAGTCCGAGCCCGAGATGGTGAAGAACGGCACGTTGGCCTCGCCGGCGATGGCGCGCGCCAGCAAGGTCTTGCCGGTGCCCGGCGGGCCGACCAGCAAACAGCCCTTGGGGATCTTGCCGCCCAGGCGCTGGAACTTCTGCGGGTCCTTCAGGAAGTCGACGATCTCCTCGAGCTCGCCTTTGGCCTCGTCGATGCCGGCGACGTCGTCGAAAGTGACGCGGCCGTGCTTCTCGGTCAGCAGCCGCGCGCGGCTCTTGCCGAAGCCCATGGCGCCGCCGCGGCCGTTGCCCTGCATCTGGCGCATGAAGAAGATGTAGACGCCCACGAGGATCAGGAGCGGCAGCCAGTTCACCAGCATGCCGCCGAGATTGACCGTCTCCTCGGCCGGGCCGGCGTCGATGCGATCGACCTTGCCGTCGAGGCGCTCGACCAGGCGCATGTCGTTGGGCGCATAGGTCGAGAAGCTGCCCGAGCCGCGCGTGCTGTCGCGGAAGGTGCCGGTGATCGTGGCGCCGTTCTGGCCGCTCAGGATCTTGACCGAGGCGACCTGGCCGGATTCCACGGCCTTGAGGAACTCGGAATAGGAAATCTGCGACATGCCGCTGCGGCCCACGCCGCCCTGGAAGACGGTGTAGAGCAGCACCAGCAGCAGCGCGATCACGACCCACAGGGCCGCATTGCGATTGAACATGGGGTCGACTGACGTCCTTTGGTCGGGAAGTCCCGCTATCGCTTCACTAATTGGGCTTCGTCGGCGGCAAAACAAGGAAAAAACAGTGCACCAAGGAGCGGTCGGCGCGGGCGAAACACCGCAACCGGCAGGAATTTGGAGAGCGCGATCGGCGGCGATGCCGCGCTCTGCCCGCCCGCCGGCAGCATCGGCTGGACCAGCGCGGCGGCGGCGCTACGCAGCACCAGCGGCACCACCCGCTCGTCCCAGCGCACTGCCGGGGAGCCGGCGAGAATCACCGACAACCCCTTGGTGGCCGGCCAGGCGGCCTCGGCCGCCGGCCGCCAGCGCGCGACGTCGGGCTCGGGCAGCGGCACCAGGGGATAGGCATTGGCGATCACCGCAGGCAGCTGGGCGCGCCGCAGGTTCTGGCTGACCGACAGCGGGTAGAGCCGCAGGATCGCCTCGGTCTGCCAGCCGCGGCCGGGCACGCCGTGGCGCCCGGTCCATTCGTCGGTGAGCGCGCCCACCCCGCCGGCCGGGATGCGTTCGCCGACCAGGAAGCGGCCGTCCCATTCGACCGAGGAATCGCCGCGCCAGTCGGCGTGGTCGTGGATCGAGGCCGCCTCGCGCACGACCAGCCACTGGTTGCCGCGCCAGACGATGCGGCAGCCACCCACGGTGGTGCCCGGCGGCGGCTCGGCGGGTGTCTTGCCCGGCTTGGGCGTCCTGGCGCGCAGGTGGGTCAGCGCCGCGGTCAGGCGCTCGCCGCGCGGCTCGTGCTCGCCGCCCGAGACCGTGGCCACGATGCGCGACAGCGCCTGCGCCGCCACCGCCTTGGGCAGGCCGCGCAGCGCCTCGGAATCGAGATAGACCGCGCCCAGCGGGTGCGGCTGGGCGAGGTCGACCAGCGCGTCGGCCACCGCGTGCTCGCTGACCACGCGCTTGGCCGCCGCCTGGTCGACGCGGCGCAGCAGCGACTCGCGCGGCGAGGGCAGGCCCTCCAGCCGCAGGCGCGCGCGGCGGTAGGCCGGATCCTGATTGGTGGGATCGTCGATCCATGGCTGGCGCCGCGCCTTCAGCGTCGCCGACAGCCGCGCGCGCGGCACCGGCAGCAGCGGCCGCAGCACTCGCACCTCGGGAAACTCGACGCAGGCCGACATGCCGGCCAGCCCGTCCGGTCCGCTGTCGCGCTCCTTGCGCAGCACGTAGGTCTCGGCCTGGTCGTCGGCCTGGTGCGCCAGCAACAGGTGCAGCACGCCCTGCTCGCCGCACCAGTCGCGCAGGATGCGATAGCGCCGAGCGCGCGCCGCTTCCTGCACGCCCGAGCTCGGCCGGCGATGCCAGCGCAGACGGAAGACATGGGCCTCGATGCCGCACGACGCCAGGGTCAGCCGCACCTGCTCGGCTTCGGCCGCGCTCTCCGGGCGCAGCGCGTGGTCGACGACCAGCCCGACCAGATCGCCGCCGCGCTGGCGTACCCACTCGCGCGCGAGCAGCACCAGCGCCAGCGAGTCGCGCCCGCCCGAGACCGCCACGGCCAGGCGCGGGCGGCCCTCGAACGGCTCGAACGGCCGCATCAGCGCGGCGAACTCCACCGCGCCGACAGGCGGCTCATCGTCCTCGATCCTGCCTTTTCCCCCGGCCATCGCCGTATCATGCGGGACGGCGGGGCTCCTGTCATCCCGAGCGCTAGAGCGGCACGCGGTCTATCGGGCGCACCCTGTCATCCCGAGCGGAGCGAGGGATCCAAGCAGCTTATCTAGATCCCTCGCTCCGCTCGGGATGACAGGGAGACTTTGATTCTGCGCTCGTTGCTCTAGCCGCAGTGGCTGCGCTGCCGTTCGGCCGCGACGCGGCGCTTGATGATCTCGGCCGAGCGGGGAAAGAGCTGATTGAGCTGGCTGTACACCGTGCAGGCCTGCTCCGACTTGCCCTGGGCCTGCAACGACATGCCGAGCTTCAGCAGGCTGTCGGGCGCCTTGGGGCTGCGCGGGTAGGTCTTGTAGGCCACGGCGAAGGCCGAGGCGGCGGCGCCGTAGTCCTTGCGCGCGTAGTAGGTTTCGCCCAGCCAGTACTGGGCGTTGCCGACCAGCGCGTGCTGCGGATAGCGCTGCATGAAGCTGCGCAGCGCGCGCTCCGCACCGGCGAAATCGTTGCGCCCCAGCAGGTTGAGCGCCTCGTTGTAGGCGTTCTCGGGATTGCCCATCGGCGGCGGATTCAGCGGAACGCCGCCGCCGGAGGGTGCGCCGCCCGGCGGCGCGAGGTTGCGCGGCCCGCCGGGTTCACCGCCCGGTGGTGCGCTTGCCACCGGGCGCGCGGCGGGGGGGCGGGCGCCACCCTTCCCGCTCTCGAGCTGCTGCAGACGGAAATCGTAGTCCGCCTGCATCTTCTCGATGGCCTGGTTGAGCTGGTTGATCTGGTGTTGCAATCGCTCGATCTGACCGGTCTGCTGGGCGACCTGCCTCTCCAGTTCGTTGAGCCTGTCATCGTAGTATTGGCCGCGGCTGCCCTGCGCCGCGGCAAGGCCGGCGGCGCCGACCATCAGCGGCAGGGCGAGCACGCCTGCCGCAAGCCACCTCGACATCCGATCGCTCCGTCGCGCGAGGCCGCGCCCGGGGGATCGGCGCGGCTCTTCGATGCCCAAACTATCCATGGCAGGACGCTGTCAGGCAACTGCGCCGAAAGCGTGGCGTGAGGCTGCCCATTCTCGTGGTTTCGGCCGTTCGGACCGTTGCTCCAACGCGAGCGCGCGCGTGCCCACCACGCCATCTGCCCCCTCCCCCCTTGTGGGGCAGGCGATCGCATATGGATCGTCGATTCTCTTCGGGCCGCGCCGCTCCAGCGGCGCTCATGATGCGTCGCTCAAGCGACGCGGCCCGGAAATCCTTGGACGCTGCCATCTGGTCGGGGCGCGCCACTCCAGTGGCGCGTCTTTGTCGATCGCCCTCGCGCCACAGGAGTGGCGCGGTCCCAGGACGAAAAAGCGCCGGCTGGCGCGAGCCAGCCGGCGCGATGCATCGCGTGTGGGCGACGGCTACTGCAGCGTGGTCACGCCGCGGCGGTTGCGCGACCAGGCGCCTTCGTCGGAGCCGACCACCTCGGGCCGCTCCTTGCCGTAGCTGATGGTCTTCATGCGGCCGACCGGCACGCCCTGGGAGGCGAGATAGCTGGCCACGGTCTGGGCGCGGCGGGCGCCCAACGCCAGGTTGTACTCGCGCGTGCCGCGCTCGTCGGCGTGGCCTTCGACGGTGATGGCGTACTGCGTGTACTGCTTCAGCCAGGCGGCCTGCTTGGTGAGCGTGTCGCGGCCGTCGGGACGCAGCTGCGAGCTGTCGAGGTCGAAGAA
Organism: Reyranellaceae bacterium; assembly: GCA_050183765.1. GTDB lineage: Bacteria > Pseudomonadota > Alphaproteobacteria > Reyranellales > Reyranellaceae > JAFAZJ01. The sequence goes on from JBFXAZ010000056.1 coordinate 7,576, forward strand.
CACCCGGTCGCCGACCTTCTGCTGGAACTCCGCCACCGAACCCGGGGCGACGACGCCGGTGGCCGTGGTGTCCGGCCGGTCGGCCGAGCTGCAGGCGGCGGCCAGCAGAATGACGCCGAGGGCGCCGAGCATCTTCAATCGCATTGTCTTTTCTCCTGCGCGACAGCGGGGGCGCCGCCGCGTCTCCTTCGACTCAGGACGGTCAGTTGCAATGGGCAACCGTCTTACCCAGAGCTTTCTCTTGCGACTTCAACCACGCATCTCGCCCCGATGGATTGCATCTAAACCGGGGCGAGCACTCTTTCAAGATGCCAAAGTTTCGCCACATTTGCCCTAATCGCGCCCTATTGCGGAATAAGGGGCGACCACGCCGGGTCCGAGGCATCGCCCGCGGTCGGCACCGGACGCAGGTTCTGGCCGGTGATGTCGACCATGAACAGGCGCACCGCGCCGGCCTGGCCGCGGGCATTCGGAGCCTGGCGGAAGAACATCAGGTAACGGCCGTTGGGGGCCCAGGTCGGGCCTTCGTCGAGATAGGACGTGGCGAGGATGCGCTCGCCGCTGCCGTCAGGCCGCATGACGCCGATCGAGAAGCTGCCGCCGTCCTGCTTGGTGAAGGCGATGTAGTCGCCGCGCGGCGACCACACCGGCGTGGTGTAGCGGCCGGTGCCGAAGCTGATGCGGCTGGGCTCGCCGCCGCCCGAGCTCATCACGTAGATCTGCTGGCTGCCGCCGCGATCGGAGTTGAAGACGACCTTGTCGCCTTCGGGCGAGAAGCTCGGCGAGGTGTCGATCGCCGGATGGTTGGTCAGCCGGTTGATCGAGCGCGAGCGCACGTCCATCACGTAGATGTCGGAGTTGCCGTCGCGTTCCAAGCTCATCACCACGCGGTTGCCGTCGGGCGAGAAGCGCGGCGCAAAAGTCATGCCGGGGAAGTTGCCGAGGAGCTCCTGGCGCGCGCTGTCGACGTTCATGATGTACACGCGCGGCTGGCCGCCCTGGTACGACATGTAGACGATCTCCTGCAGCGTCGGCGAGAAGCGCGGCGTCAGCACCAGCGAGCGGCCGTCGGTGAGGTAGCGGTTGTTGGCACCGTCCTGGTCCATGATCGCCAGCCGCTTGACGCGCGCGTTGCCCGGGCCGCTCTCGGCGACGTAGACCACGCGGGTGTCGAAGAAGCCTTCCTCGCCGGTGATGGTCTTGAAGATCTGGTCGGCGATGATGTGCGCGACGCGGCGCCAGTGCTGCGGCTGGGTGAAGTAGCTCAGCCCCGCCGCCTGCGTGCCGGCGGCGACGTCCCACAGCCGGAAGGCGACCTGCAGGCGGCCGTCGGCGGTCCGGTTGGCCTGGCCGACGACCAGCGCGTCGGCGCCGATCTGGCGCCAGTCGGCGAAGCGCGGCGCGCGGTTGGGGTCGCTGACCTTCTCGATGAAGGCGCCCTTGTCGATGATGCGGAACAGGCCCGAGCGCTCGAGGTCGGCGGCGATCACCTGCGAGATCTGCGCGCCCGCCGGATCGCCGACGAAGTCGGTGATGGCGATCGGCATCGGCGGCGGATTGGCGCCCGGCGTGATGCGCAGGCGCAATTCCGCCGAGGCCGGCAGCGCGAGCAGCAGTGCCAGCATGGCCATCGCCATCGTGCGAAGCGTCGTTCGGAGGGTCATCGCGCTCCTCATCTTCTCAGGTTTCATTGTCTTCGTCGGCGGTCGTTGCATCTAACGAATAGTCTCTGTCATTCCGAGCGTAGCGAGGAATCCAAAAGAGCCTGGATCCCTCGCCCTGCTCGGGATGACAGCCCGTGGGGTTCGCTCCGCCATGCATCAGAAGAACCGCGGATCGAAGGTGAAATGGAAGGTTTTCCACGTCTCGTATTTCTCCGGCGGCAGCGGCCAGGGCTGGCAGCGCGGGTTCAAGGTCGCGCGCAACGCGGCGTTGGCGGCGGCGGCATAGTAGCTGTCGCGCATGCGGCCCTGGTCGACGATCCGGGCCTCGATGACGCGCCCGTCGCGGCCGATCGAGCCCTGGATGTCGATCGCCAGCTTGTCGGCGTCCTTCGATCCCAGCGGCGGGCTCCAGCAGGGACGGATCTTCTGGATCACCGCCCACTCCTCGCTCTGCGTCAGCTTGGGCGCGTTGATGCTGGCCGTCTGCGGCCCGCGCGCCGGCGGCTGCGGATGCGGCTTGGCGGCCGGATCGGAGCGGCCCACCGGCGCGTTGCGACGATCGATGTTCGGCGTCGGCGGCGCCGGCTTCTTCGAGGCGTCGGCGAGGATGTCGTCGAGCGACTGCGCCTTGGGCTTGGGCGCCGGCTTGGGCGGCGTCGGCGGCGGCTTGGGCTTGGGCGGCTCGGGCGGCTTGGGCTTCGGCGGCTCGGGCGGCTTGGGCTGCGGCGGCGGCGGTTCCGGCGGCTTGGGCTTGGGCTCCGGCTTGGGCGGCTCCGGCGGCGGCTTGGGCTTGAGCGGCTCGGCGTCGGCGACCTTGGGCGGGTCGGGCTGCTTGGGCGGCACGGGCGGCTTGGGCGTCTCGACCTTCGGCATCACCGGCGGCGGCGGCGGCGGCTCGGGCGGCGGCAGCGCGTCGGCGAGCTGCGGCTTGGGCGGCTCGGGCGGCGGCGGCGCGGGGACCGGATCCGGCGACTTCATCGGCGTCGGCGGCGTGGGCTCGGCCTTCTGCGGCAGGGTCTTGTCCTGCGGCGTGGGCGGCGCGACCTTGGGTGCGGCGCTGTGCTTGCCGATTTCCGAGGCATCGATGATCTCGATCTCGGGCGGCAGGTCGTCGCGCGGCTTGGTGAAGCTCGGCAGGCCGAAGATCGCGACCACCAGCACGACGACATGCAGGCTCACCGACACGATGGCCGGTGCTCCCATGTCGCCCGAGCTGCTGCCGCGTCCGTTCATCGTCTGGAGCTATCGCCTGTCTTGCTCTTCCCCCGGAGGGGGAAGGTGGCGCGGAGCGACGGATGGGGGATGTCGAAGACGGACTCCTGCGTTCGTCATCGACATCCCCCTTCCGCCCTTCGGGCACCTTCCCCCTCCGGGGGAAGGCAGACCAAGCGTCCCGATTCGGTCACCGTGGTTCATCGCGATACCTTCAGCCTCGCGCCGTCACTTCTTGGCCGGGGCCGTCTTGCTGGCCGCCGGCGGCTTGGCTGGCGCGGCCGCGGGCGGCGCGCCCGGCGCCGGGGCATCCGACGGCGTCGAGAGATCGCCGACCAGGCCGGCCTTGGGGAAGCCGGCGGCGCGCAGCATGCCGAGCACCTCCATCACCTTGCCGTAGTTGATCGCCTTGTCGCCGCGCACGAAGACGCGCTGGTTGGGCTTCTCCTTCTGCACCGCGCGCAGCTTGGCGATGAGCGCCTCGCCCTCGAACTTGGTTTCGCCGAGATAGATGTCGCCCTTGGCGTCGACGGTGACCACGAGCGGCTCGTCCTGGCCGGTGATCGGATCGGCGCTGGTCTTGGGCAGGTCGACCGGCACGCCGACGTTCATCAGCGGTGCGGCGACCATGAAGATGATCAGCAGCACCAGCATGACGTCGACGAACGGCGTGACGTTGATCTCGGACATCGGCGTGTACATGCGCCGGCGCATCCTGGTGCCGCGCAGGCCGCCGCCACCGGACATCGAGATCGCCATCAGGCGGCCTCCTCGAGCTGGCGCGAGAGGATGGTGCCGAACTCGACCGCGAAATTTTCGAGTCGTTGGCCAAAACGTCCGATGTCGCTGCTGATCTTGTTGTAGGCGAGCACCGCGGGAATCGCCGCGACCAGGCCCAGCGCGGTGGCGAACAGCGCCTCGGCGATGCCCGGCGCAACGACCGCGAGCGAGGTGTTCTTGGAGATCGCGATGCCCTGGAAGGCGGTCATGATGCCCCACACCGTGCCGAACAGGCCGACGAAGGGCGCCGCCGCGCCGGTCGAGGCGAGGAAGGTCATGCGCTTCTCGATCGCCTCCATCTCGCGCTGCACGGTGACGGTCATCACCTGCTCGATGCGCGCGCGCAGGTTGGCGCGCGTCGCCGACGATTGCGCGAGACCCTTCGACAATGTGCGGCGCCACTCGCGCATCGCCGAGGCGAAGACGCTCGCCAGTGGATCGTTGGGCTTGGTGCCGACGCGATCGTAGAGGTCGTCGAGGGAAACGCCGGACCAGAAGGTGTTCTCGAAGGTGTCGGCCTTCTTGCGCAAGGCGCGCAGCCGCAGCGTCTTCTCGAAGATGATCGCCCAGCACCACACCGAGGCCAGCAGCAGCAGCACCATCACCAGCTGCACGACGATGTGCGCGTGCATGAACATGCCGACGAAGCTGACATCGAGCGCCTGCCCGCCGAACGCGGTGGCGGCGGCGCCCGTGCCGGGCGGTGGGGCGAGCGGTGTCGACGGTACGGGGGGCGGCGCGGGTACGGGGGTGACCTGCGCGAGAAAGATCACCGGATCCATGCGATCTCCAAGGGGGGATTAAGCGGTTAACGTCAGAATATGGCACCTTGGCGGCGTCGCACGTTGCATTTCGGCAACACCGCGTTGTTTTTGCTGATTAATCGGGCGTCACATGGTGCCTGGATGTGATTGCACGCTCGCTCAGCGCCGCACGCGCGTCCGCCGGCAGGCGCACCGGGCGGCCCGCCGCGTTCATGCACACAAGGGTCAGCGTCGAGTCGGTCAGCATCGCATCGCCGCGTTTTACTTGCTGACGCAAATCGACCGAAGCACCGCGCAAGGATTCGACCGTGGTCACCACCTGCAACGCCTCGTCGAGTCGCCCGGGCGCGATGTACTCGATCGACAGGCGCTTCACCGCCCAGTTGATGCCGCTGCCGGCGCGCAGCGCCGCGAGGTCGTGGCCCAGCCCGCGCAGGAACTCGGTGCGCCCGCGCTCCATGAAGCGCAGGTAGTTGGCGTGATAGACGATGCCCGCGGCGTCGGTGTCCTCGTAGTACACGCGCAGCGGCAGGATGTGGGCGCAAGTCATGATCCTTCTCCCCGCGCAGGCGGGGAGAAGGTGCCGAGCGCACGCGAGGCGGATGAGGGGCTTTGCTGCCTCTCAACAAACACCGTCGTCGCAGCAAGGCCGCGAAGCCCCTCATCCGGCGCTGCGCGCCACCTTCTCCCCGCCTTCGCGGGGAGAAGGAACATGCGCGCCATCGTCACGACCCGCCCTCGCGGTCGAGCAGGTCGAGCTGCGCGCGGCTGGCCTTGGGCACCGGCAGGCCGATGTGCCTCCAGCCGCCTTCGGCCAGCATGCGCCCGCGCGGCGTGCGCATCAGCAGGCCGAGCTGCATCAGGTAGGGCTCGATCACGTCCTCGATGACGTCGCGTTCCTCCGACAGCGCCGCCGACAGCGTCTCGACGCCCACCGGCCCGCCGCCGTACTTCTCGGCGATGCATCCCAGATAGCGCCGGTCCATCAGGTCGAGGCCGAGCGCATCGACTTCCAGCCGCTTCAGGGCGGCGTCGGCGATCGCCGCGGTGACGACGCCGTGATCGGCGACCGAGGCGAAGTCGCGCACGCGGCGCAGCAGGCGGTTGGCGACGCGCGGCGTGCCGCGGCTGCGCTTGGCGATCTCGGCGGCGCCGTCGTCGGTCATCTCGATCTTCAGCACGCGCGCGGCGCGGCGCACGATCGTCTCGAGCTCGTCCGCCGTATAGAAATCCATGCGCATCGGAATGCCGAAGCGCTCGCGCAGCGGCGTGGTCATCAGGCCCGAGCGCGTCGTGGCGCCGACCAAGGTGAAGGGCGGCAGGTCGATGCGCACCGAGCGCGCCGCCGGTCCCTCGCCGATCATGATGTCGAGCTGGAAGTCCTCCATCGCCGAATAGAGGATCTCCTCGACCGCGGGATTGAGGCGATGGATCTCGTCGATGAAGAACACATCGCCGCGCTCGAGATTGGTGAGCATCGAGGCGAGATCGCCGGCCTTGGCGATCACCGGCCCCGAGGTGGCGCGGAAGCCCGCGCCCATCTCCTTGGCGACGATCTGCGAGAGCGTCGTCTTGCCCAGGCCGGGCGGGCCATGGAACAGCGTGTGATCGAGCGGCTCGCCGCGCGCGCGGGCGGCCGAGATGAACACCTTGAGGTTCTCGCGCACCTGCCTCTGGCCGACGAAATCGTCGAGCGCCTGCGGCCGCAGCTTCAGCTCGGCGGCATCCTCCTCGCCCTTGGCGCGGGAGATCAGGCGGTCGGAATCCTTGGCGGTCATCGGCTGCGGTCGTTTCGACGCGATTGGTCCCGGAGTCGGGACGGAGGGTTCAGTCAGCGGTTACTTAGCATGCTGGGCCAAGCGCCACTACCTTCCCCCGCAGGGCCGTCATGGGGCTGGGGGCGCGCCACCCCCGGGGCGCGGGGCGAGGGCGATCAAAAAATACCCGCCACAGGTGTGGGGCGCCCCGCCCCGCTGGCAGCTTGCAAGGTTTTACGGGCCGCGTCGCGCCCGCGACGCATCAAGAGCGCCGCTGGAGCGGCGCGGCCCGAAGAGCATCGACGATCAGCGCGCCAGCTCGCGCAGCCCCTCGCGGATCAGCGCGTCGATCTTCGCATCGGCGCCCAGGCGCTGGGCGACGCGGGCGATGGCGCCGAAGGCTTCCATGCGCTTGTAGCCGAGGTTGACCAGGGCGGAGATCGCGTCCTCGTTGGCCGTCGGTGTCGCAGATGGCGCGTCGGCTCTCGTCGGCGCGGCGCGCGTGCCGGGGATGGCGCCCCATTGCGTCGCCTTGTCCTTGAGCTCGGTGGCCAGCCGCGCGGCGAGCTTGGGGCCGACGCCGGCGGCTCGGTTCAGCGCGGCCTTGTCCTGCGCGACGATGGCCGAGGCGAGCTCGTCGGGCGCCAGGGTGGACAGCAGCGACAGCGCGACCTTGGCGCCGACGCCCTGCACGGTGGTGAGGATGCGGAACCAGTCGCGCTCGGCCGCGGCGACGAAGCCGTACAGAAGGATCGCGTCCTCGCGCACCACGGTCTCGACCAGCAGCCTCGCCTCGATACCAGGCGACAGATCGCGCAGGGTGCGCGCGGAGGCGTGCACGACGTAGCCCACGCCGTTGACGTCGACGACGCAGGAATCCTCCTCGACCTGCTCGATGGTGCCGCGCAGCCGGCCGATCATCGCTTGCCCATCATCGCTTGGTCGCGCGTGCCAGCATGGCGCGCTCCCACTCGGCCTGCGACCCCCGCACGCCGCTCTTGCCGCGGCCCGCGCCGACACGGCCACCGCGCACCGCGCCGATCTCGCCGCCTTCGGCGCCGGCCTGCACCTCGCCTTCGATCCATTTGCGCCCGGTGCGGCGATGATGGGCGTGGCAGATGGCGACGGCCAATGCGTCGGCGGCGTCGGCGGTGGCGGTCACGCCGGGCAGCAGGCGCGCGACCATCAGCTCGACCTGCTGCTTCTCGGCATGGCCGACGCCGACCACGGATTTCTTGATGTGGTTGGCGCCGTATTCGATCACAGCGAGGCCGAGCTTGGCCGGCGCCATCAGCACCGCGCCGCGCGCCTGGCCGAGCTTCAATGTCGAGTTCGGGTTCTTGTTGACGAAAGTCTCCTCGACCGCGGCTTCCTGCGGCTGCCACTCGCGGATCACGTCGCTCACACCGTCGAAGAGCTGGCAGAGTCTTTCGGCCAGCGACAGCACCTCGTCGGAGTGCACCACGCCGCAGGCGACGAAGCGCAGGTGGCTGCCCTCCGACTCGATCACGCCCCAGCCGGTGTTGCGCAGTCCAGGGTCGAGGCCGATCAGGCGCATGGGGCACCGAGCCTGCTTGTGCGCCCCCTCACCCCCGACCCCTCTCCCGCGAGGGGAGAGGGGGACATGAGCATCTTCCTCCCCTCTCCCCTTGCGGGAGAGGGGTCGGGGGTGAGGGGGCGCGGCGTATGACGCACCCTTATCCCGCCAGGCTCGCCATGGTGGCGTCGGACATCTCGAAATTGGCGTAGACGTTCTGCACGTCGTCGCTGTCCTCGAGCTGCTCGATCAGCTTGAACAGGCTCTGCGCCTGGTCGCCCTCGACCGGCGAGGTCGTCCTGGGACGCCAGACGATCTTGGCGCTGGTCGGCTGGCCGAGCGACTTCTCCAGCGCCTCGCGCACGGCGGCGAAGTCGTCCTGGGCGCAGACGATCTCGTGATAGCCGTCCTCGCCTTCCACCGTCTGCACGTCGTCGGCGCCGGCCTCGATCGCCTTCTCCATCACCTCGTCGGCGCTGCCCACCGAGAGCGGGAACCTGAACTCGCCGACGCGGTCGAACATGAACGACACGCTGTTGGTCTCGCCGAGCGAGCCGCCGTACTTGGTGAAGGTCGAGCGTACGTCCGAGGCGGTGCGGTTGCGGTTGTCGGTCAGCGCCTCGACGATCACCGCCACGCCGCCCGGGCCATAGCCCTCGTAGCGCAGCTCGACATAGTCGGCCTCGCCGCCGGCGCCCGAGGCGCGCTTGATGGCGCGGTCGATCGTGTCCTTGGACATGTTGGCGACGCGTGCGGCGATCACGGCGGCGCGCAGGCGGGGATTGGCCGCCGGATCGGGCAGCCCCTGCTTGGCCGCCGTGGTGATCTCGCGCAGCAGCTTGGTGAAGACCTTGGCCCGCTTGGCGTCCTGCGCGCCCTTGCGGTGCATGATGTTCTTGAACTGTGAATGGCCGGCCATGGTTCGGGGGAAACGCGCTTCGTTGGTTGCCTGTCCGGGCTTTCTAGCATATCGGGAGCAGCGATGCGCATCGCCTTCCTGTTCTACGACGACATGACAACGCTCGACGCCATCGGGCCGTGGGAGGTGCTGTCGCGCCTGCCCGGCGCGCAAGCCGTCGTCGCCAGCCGCTACGGCGCGCGGGTCAAGACCGACACCGGCCTGGTGTTCGACGACACCGTGCCGCTGAGCCAGGTCGCGGCGGCCGACGTGCTGGTCGTGCCCGGCAGCGGCAACGTGCAGCCGCAGCTCGCCGACGCGCGCACCGTCGACTGGGTGCGCGCGATCGACGCCACCACGACGTGGACGACGTCGGTCTGCACCGGCGCGATGATCCTGGGCGCCGCGGGCCTGCTGCGCGGCAAGCGTGCCACGACGCACTGGGCGGCGCTGCCGGCGCTGGCGAAGTTCGGCGCCACGCCGGCCAACGAGCGCGTGGTGCGCGACGGCAAGGTGATCACCGCCGCCGGCGTCTCGGCCGGCATCGACATGGCCCTGACGCTCGCCGCCGAGCTGACCGACGAGACCACGGCGCGCGGCCTGCAGCTCGCCATCGAATACGATCCGCAGCCGCCCTTCGACAGCGGCAATGCGGGCAAGGCGGACGAGGCAACGCGCGCAAGGTCACTGGCCTTGCTCGCCACGGGAGCGAAGCGATGAAGGCGTGCTGGTACGAGCGCAATGGGCCGGCCGACGAGGTGCTGGTGGTCGGCGACATGCCCGATCCGTCGCCCGGCCCGGGCGAGGTGGTGGTGCGCATGAAGAGCTCGGCGGTCAATCCGTCCGACGTGAAGAGCCGCATGGGCCTGCGCGCGAAGATGACGCTGAAGCGCCAGGTGCCGCACAGCGACGGCGCCGGCGAGATCGTCGCCGTCGGTTCGGGCGTGCCGGCGGCGCGCCTGGGCGAGCGCGTCTGGGTGTTCAACGCCGCCTATCTGCGCGCCGGCGGCACGGCGGCGGAGCTGTGCGCCCTGCCGGCAGAGTTCGCGGTGCCGCTGCCCCAGGGGCTCGCCGACGCGCAGGGCGCCTGCCTGGGCATTCCCGTGATGACTGCACATCGCTGCCTGTTCGCCGACGGCTCGCCCACCGGACAGACCGTGCTGGTGAGCGGCGGCGCGGGCGTCGTCGGCCACTACGCCGTGCAGCTGGCGCGCTGGGCCGGCGCCGAGGTGATCGCCACGGTCAGCGGCGAGGCCAAGGCGGCGCACGCGAAGGCGGCGGGCGCGCACCACGTGATCAACTATCGCGGCGAGAACGTTGCAGAGCGGGTGAAGGAGATCACCGGTGGGCGCGGCCTCGACCGCATCGTCGAGGTCGAGCTGGGCGAGAACCTGCAGCAGGATCTGGCGATGCTGAAGCCCGAGGGCGTGCTGGCCTTCTACGGCTCCAAGTCGCCGACCGCCGAGCTGCCCTTCTACGCCTCGATCGTGAAGAACGTCGTGCTGCGGCCGGTGCTGGTCTACACCATCACGCCGCAGCAGCGCGCGCAGTGCTTCCGCGACATCGAGCGCTGGGTGGCCGACGGCCGCGCGCTGTTCAACATCGCCGCGCGTGTCGGCCTGGCGAAGACCGCCGAGGCCCATCGCACCGTCGAGGACGGCAGCAAGATCGGCCACGTCGTGGTGGATATCCCCTAGGTTTTTCCACAGCCTGGCTGAAGACAAAAAAAGGGCGGGGGTCAGAGACCCCCGCCTAAAAAACGTCGGAACCTTGGTTCCGACGCCCCCTCTAACCGGGAAATTCGGCGAACGATTTAAGAAAAAACCGTTCAATAACAAGGACTTTTGATTCTTTTTCGGGTTACGTCAACAGGAGTCTCGTCCATACAGGATGTAGTGATCCGGCGCCTGTATCACCCACAACCGGTGGAGAATTTGGAACGAAACGGGACGGGAGCGTCCGCTCATTTCACGCTGGCAGGCTAAACCCCGACTATGGCGCCCCGATGACCGTGGCCGGCAATTTTCCACCGATGCGCACCGGCTGGATCGAGCGCGCCAGGCCGCTCGCATCGTCGCTCTCGATCAGCACGCCGCACAGCGTGCCCTCGCCCTCCGCCGGCGCCAGGCGCTCGCCCGGAATCTTGCGGATGAAGCGCTGCACGGCGATCTCCTTTTTCATGCCGATCACCGAGTCGTAATCGCCACACATGCCGGCATCGGTCTGGTAAGCGGTACCGCCTGGCAGAATCCAGGAATCGGCCGTGGGAATGTGGCTATGCGTGCCGATCACTGCCGAGACGCGGCCGTCGAGGAAATGGCCGATCGACTGCTTCTCGCTGGTCGCCTCGCCGTGCACGTCGACCAGGATGAAATCCGCCGTGCCCTTCAACCGGTGCTTGGCGAGCTCGGCGTCGAGCGCGCGGAACGGATCGTCGAGCGCGTCCATGAACAGCCGGCACATCACGTTGATCACCAGCACCTTCTGGCGCCGGGCGGCGTCGAAGACGCTGGCGCCCCAGCCCGGCGTGCCGGGCGGAAAGTTGATCGGCCGCAGCAGGCGCTTGTCCTGCGCGATATAGGCCACGACATCCTTCTGGTCCCAGGAATGGTTGCCGCCGGTGATCACGTCGACGCCCGCTTCGTGCAGCTCGGCGCAGATCTTCGCGGTGATGCCGAAGCCGGCGGCGGCGTTCTCGCCGTTGACCACGACGAAGTCGAGGCCCAGCTTCTGGCGCAGGCGCGGCACCTCGCGCAGCACCACATCGCGCCCGGCACGCCCGACGATATCGCCGCAAAACAACACCTTCATCGAATCACCCGCCTTGCCTGCCGCACCGTCGTCCTGAGCCCAGCGAAGCGTGGTCGAAGGACCTTCTCTCGACAGCGCTGGCGTGTCCGTTGAGACAAGGCCCATCGACTACGCTTCGCTGCGCTCAGGGCGACGGCGGAGGAATCCCCTCCTCCGTCGCCTTCCCGTCCGCATATTGCCCCGCATGGGCGGCCTGCGTCATCATGCGCCCAACGGAGGAACACGCCATGGACGTCGCGACCGAACGCCGCCTGGGCGACCAGATCGCAGCCCTGCTGGCGGCCAACACGACGATGATGGCCGACAGCGAGTACCGCCAGCCCGTGGCGCACTATATCGACGCGCAGCACCTGCAGCGCGAACGCACCCTGCTGTTCCGCGGCCAGCCGCTGATTGTCGCCGCTTCCTCGGAGCTGGCGCGACCGGGCGATTTCCGCACCGTCGACATCGACGGCGTCTCCGCCCTGATCGTGCGTCAGGCCGACGGCCGCCTGGCCGCCTTCCACAATGTCTGCCGCCACCGCGGCTGCCGCGTGGTCGACGAGGAGGCCGGCCACAGGGCCACCTTCTCCTGCAAGTTCCACTCCTGGGTCTATGGCGCCGACGGCAGCCTGCGCCACATCCCGCAGCAGGAGGCCTTCGCCGGCATCGACAGGGCGAGCCGCGCGCTGGTCCCGCTGCCCGTCGTCGAGCGCCACGGCCTGGTCTGGCTCGGCCCGATCGAGGGCGGCGCGGTCGACATCGATTCCTTCCTCGGCCCGATGGCCGCGGTGCTGGCGGAGATGAAGATCGCCGAGGGCGGCGTCTTCCGCTTCGAGCGCTATGGCGAGCAGCTCAACTGGAAGCTCGTGGTCGACACCTTCCTCGAGCTCTACCACGTGCCGCATCTGCACAACAAGACCGTGGGCCGCTTCATCGAGGGCCGCGGCGGCGTCTACGAGCAGCTCGGCCGTCACGGACGCTTCGTGGCGCCGCGCAAGAGCTACGACGCGGTGCGCCACCTGCCGGCCGAGCAGCGCCAGTTCGGCGACCATATCGTCGGCATCCACCGCGTCTTCCCCAACGCCATCGTCGTGTGGCAGCGCGACCACGTCGAGTTCTGGACCGCGGTCCCCGACGGCGCCGATCCTGACCGCTGCGTCGTGCGCACCTGGCTGATCAGCCCCGAGCGCGAGGTGCGCCCGGCCGACCGCGAGAAGTGGGAGAAGAACTGGCAGATCCTGCGCGGCACGGTGCAGGCCGAGGACTTCCCGATGGCGCGCACCATCCAGCAGGGCTTCCACAGCGGCGCGCAGGACCACGTGGTGTTCGGCCGCAACGAGCCGGGGCTGCATGATTTCCATGCGTCGCTGGTCAAGGTGATGGGCAACGGCGCCGGCGCTTCAACCCCGTCGTCCGGAGCGCAGCGAAGGACCCGGCGGTATCGCGGGCACACATCGACGCTGTGATTGATCGTACCACCGCGGGGTCCTTCGCTGCGCTCAGGACGACGGCGGTGCGGCTTATGCCGCGCGCTCCAGCCAGAACCCTGGCCCCGCATACCAGACACGAGCACGATCAACGGCCGGCGGCTCGCCGCGGTGCAGCGCGGTGATCGGCGCGATGTTGCGCGTGTGTCGCTCCAGTGCCCGTTGCAGCCAGTCTTCGGCGGCGCCGTCGCGGCCGCCCGCACAGGGGTAGATGCCGACGCCGCCGATCGAGGCGGCGGCGAAGGCCGCACCGCGCCGCTCGACGCGCAGCATGATTCCCCAGCCGTAGCGGGCGGTCAGCGGCATCACCAGCACGCCGCCATCGGCCAGGCGATCGAGCCACAACGGCGCGGGATGCGTCGAGCCGGCGCAGACCGCGATGGCGTCGACGTCGAAGCCGGGATCGTGCGTGCGGCCGTCGCCGTGCACCACCGTGACCCACGGCCACGGCGCGAGATTGACCCGCGCCCGCTCGGCGAGATCGGCCTCGTACTCGACGGCGACGAGGCGGCCCGCCGGCCCGACGGTCTCGGCGAGGATCGCGCTGTAGTAGCCGGTGCCCGCCGCGACATGCAGCACGCGCGCGCCGGGCTTCAGGCCCAGCCGGTCGAAGGCGCGCGCCCACAGGCTGGGCTGCCCGTTGTTGATGCCGCGCGTGGCGTCGATGGTGACCAGCACGTCGCGATAGAGATGGACCGGGTCGGCGTCCGGCGCGGTGAAGACCTCGTTGCCGCTCGCGTGCGGCACGATGATGCGCCACGGACCGGGACCGAGGAAGCGTTCGCGCGGCACCGCCGCGAAGGCCGCCGTCAGCTCGGGCGTGCGCTCGATCGGGCCGATGCGCGCGAGTTCGTCGGCGTAGGCGGTGCGGGCAGCGGCAGGATCGGTCGCCATGGCGTGCCGTCAGGGCGGCAGCTCGTAGCCGACCGCCGACTCGACCTCGATGGTCTTCTTCACCGCCGGCCGCGCCATCATGCGCTCGTAGTGCGCGACGAGGTTGGGGAACGCGCCGGGCTCGGGGTTGAGCGAGGTGCGGAAGCGCCAGAACAGGCGGAAGAGATGGATGTCGGCGATCGAGTAGCGATCGCCCAGCGCCCAGGTGCGCGACCCCAGCCGCTTGTCGACGAGGTCGTAGACGGCGCGCGCGTGCTCCAGCCCCTGGCGGCGCGCGGGATGGACCGATGCGGCGATGAACGACATCCACGACACCGCCTGCGCCTCGGCCTCGATGTCGTCCCTCGGCAGCAGGTCGGCCTCGGGAAAGCGCCGCGCGAGGTAGAACAGGATCCCCGCGACCTCGGTCAGCGACCGGCCGTCGACCAGCAGGGTCGGCACCTTGCCCTCGGGATTGATCGCCAGGTACTCGGGCGTGCGATTGGTCTTGCCGCGCAGCGAGATCACCTTGGTCTCGAACGGCGCACCGACCTCGTGCAGCGCGATGTGCGGGGCCATCGAGCTGGTGCCGGGACAGTAGTAGAGTGTCAGCATGGCTGTTCCTGGAGCCTCCATGTCATCCCGAGCGTCGCGAGGGATCCAGGGCCATCATAGATCCCTCGCGATGCTCGGGATGACAGATGGCCGGCAAGGTTCAGGTACCGACCGCCGTGCCGCGGCGCATGCCCAGGGCCACGATGCGCTGCAGCAGCGCCGGATAGGCGATGCCGCCGTGCAGGGCGGCTTCGGCGAACTCCTCGCCCCTGGCGATCTCGGGGTTGGGGTTGGCCTCGATGAAATACGGCACGCCCTCGGCGCTCAGGCGGAAGTCGATGCGCACGTAGCCGTCGAGCGACAGCACGCGGCAGATGCGCTTGACGTTGCGCTGGATGCGCTGCGTCAGCTCGGGCGCGAGATCGTCGGCCGGACCCTGCACGATGCCGCGGCGCTCCTGGTACTTGGGATCGAACTTCACCTTGGCGGTGGCGATGTTGATGGCGCCGGCCGGCAGGTCGCCGAACTCCAGCTCCCACACCGGCAGCACGTGCTGCCGGCTGAGGCCGCCGAGCACGCCGACATACAGCTCGCGGCCCTCGATGTACTGCTCGGCGATGGCGTCGGTGCCGATGCGCTCGTGGATGAAGGCGACGCGCTCGACCAGCTTCTCGTCGCTGTCGACCACCGAGGCCTGGGCGATGCCGACCGAGGCGTCCTCGCTCAGGCTCTTGACGATCAGCGGCAGCTGAAGGCGCGTCGGCCGCTTGACCTTGCGATTGCGCGGGAACACGGCGAAGGCCGGGACCGGGATGCGATGGTAGGTCAGCAGCTTCTTCGACAGGTCCTTGCCGCGCGCGATCATCAGGCCGCGCGGGTTGCAGCCGGTGTAGGGCACGCGCGTGAGCTCGAGGTAGGAGGCGACGTTCTGGTCGTAGGCCGTCTCGCCGTGGAACTGCTCGAGCAGGTTGAACACGACATGCGGCTTGAACTGCTCGGTGGCCTCGCGGATCGGCCGCAGCTCGTGCTGCACGCCCAGCGCCCGCACGTCGTGGCCGGCCTCGCGCAACGTGCTGACCACGTCGTACTCGGTCTTCCACGGCGCGGTCTCGCGGTCCTCGCCGTCGAGCGTCTCCGGCGGCACCAGGTCGGGGTGCATCAGGACGAGGATGCGCAGGCGTCTCATGGCACCGCCTTACCTTCCCCCGCCCTGCGGGGGAAGGTGCCCGAAGGGCGGATGGGGGTGGCGGCATTGCGGTCAGGCACGACGGTCAACGTGGCCGCACGAACCACCCCCATCCGGCGCTTCGCGCCACCATCCCCCCCCGGCGGGGGAAGGTATGTGTTGGTCGCCATCACAACGCGATCCATTCGCGGCGCGAGGGGCTGTAGAGCGAGTGCACCGCGCGCGCCGTCAGCAGCACGGTGAAGTCGGTCTTGAGCTGGCGCTTGGAGCCGACGGCGCGCAGCTTCAGCTCGCGGCAGCGGTCGATCATCGCGTCGAGCACGGCGTCGAGCGTGAGCTGGTACTCGCCGGTCCATTTGGCGACGAGCTGGCGGATCTCGGCGCGGTGGTGGCGGATGAAGCTCGAGGCCGGCTCCGAGCGCCGGTAGCGCGGATCGCTCGAGAAGATGCGGGTGAGGTCGCGGTCGTAGGTCTTGGGCGTGTCGACCACGTACATCGCCTGCTTGTCGCGGTAGTGCTCCTCGAGCGTGCGCTTGTTGCCGCTGAGCGGATCGACCTTCAGCCGCTTGGTCAGCACCGGCTTCTCGTCGGCGATCATGGTCATCAGCTCGTCGACGTATTCCAGCTTCTTCAGCGCCGGCCAGTCGGCGTAGCGCCGCCGCCAGTCCGAGCGCGGGCGCAGCCACACCGCGAAGGTCTCGGCGAAATCCTCGTCGGGATGGCTCTGCGCGTACCACAGGCGCAGGTGCTGGACGTAGTTCTTGCTCGCCGGATTGGGCCGGTAGTACTTCGGATAGCGCATGGTCGAGGGACCGAACAGCTCCTGCCAGCGGCGCCGGCGGTTGAGCTGGTAGGCGTGGCGGATGACGTGCCCCGCCTCGTGGCGGAGGATCTTCATGCACTCCGGGATCGTGCCGCCCTCGACGTCGATGATCTTGCGCCGCTCCAGGCGCATCAGGCGGGGATGGGCGAGGTAGAACGGGATCGCGATGCCCGGCGTGGTGTCGGGGCTGAACCATTCGTCGGAGATCCAGGCGTGCGGCTTGACGGCGATGTCGCGCTGTTCGAGCTCCTCGTGCAGCTCCGCGAGGCAGTCCTCCAGCCATGTGCCCTCGATGCGGACCTTGAGATCCTTCAGCCTGAGCTTGAGCAGCTCCTCGTCGGGCAGGCGGGCCCAGGGGAAATGCCGACGCGCCATGCCGTGCCGATCCGACTTTACGCCCTTCTCCCCGCGCAGGCGGGGAGAAGGTGCCGAGCGCCAGCGAGGCGGATGAGGGGCTTCCTCGCGCAACAACCGACCTGGTGTCGCAGAGACTCCGCGAAGCCCCTCATCCGCCCTTCGGGCACCTTCTCCCCGCATGCGCGGGGAGTAGGAAGAGGCCCTGACACAACATTCATGGCCCGGGTTGCTCCAGCGTCGGCGCGCTGTCGGCGTTGGTGGTGCGGTGCAGGTCGCGCACCTGGGCGGCGTCGTAGCGCCGCGCGCGGTGCATCGTGGCGCGGTTGTCCCACATCACCAGGTCGTGCGGCCGCCAGACATGGGCGTAGACGAAGCGCGGCTGCGTGGCGTGCTCGGTGAGGTCGCGGATCAGCGCGCGCGCCTCGGGCACCGGCCAGCCCTCGATGCCGCCGATATGCGCCGAGAGATAGAGCGACAGCCGGCCGCTCGATTCGTGGCGGCGCACCAGGCGCTGGCGCACCGGCGCCCATTTCACGCGCTCCTCGTCGGTGAAGTCGGTGAAGCCCAGGATGCCGCGCGAGAAGATCTGGCTGTGCACCGTCACCATGTCGCGCACCAGGTCGCGGGTCTCCTGGTCGAGCGCGTCCCAGGCCGCGCGCATGTCGGCGAACTCGGTGTTGCCGCCGCTCTCGGGGATCACCCGCGCCGACAGCGCCGAGTACTTGGCCGGCGTCGCCTTGAACGAGCTGTCGGAATGCCAGAGCTGGTTGCCGAGGCTGAACAGGCGCTTGCGATCGTCGCGCGCCAGCACGTTGCCGTGCTTGTCGAGGTTGGAGATGTCGTTGACGTCCATCGACAGCCGGCGGTCCTCGACCCTGGCGATGTCGCCGGTCGCCGTCTCCATCGGCCCGAAATTGCGGCTGAAGGCGAGCTGCTGGTCGTCGTCGATGTCCTGGTCCGGGAATACCAGCACGGCGTAGTGGTCCATGCCGGCCGAGACCGCGGCGGCCTCGTGGGCCGTGAGCGGCCGGCGCAGGTCGAGGCCCAGGACTTCACCGGCGAAATCCGGGCGGGCGGGGTCGCGGGGAACGATGCGCAGCGTCATGGCCCAAGGCTGGCGCGTTCATCCGCCGAAGACAAGACACTCCGGTCTTGAAATCGTCATGTCAGGCCCCGATGTTGCGGCGCAACCAACCGCAGACGGACCCATGGCCGACCTCCAGCACGACCGCCCCCGCCTCGCCATCCTGCCGGCGCTGATCTTCAGCTCGCGCTGGCTGCAGCTGCCGCTCTATCTCGGGCTGATCGTCGCCCAGGCGGTCTACGTGTTCCTGTTCATCAAGGAGCTGTGGCACCTGGTGACGACGGCGATGAAGATCACCGAGCAGCAGATCATGCTGGTGGTGCTGGGCCTGATCGACGTGGTGATGATCTCCAACCTGCTGATCATGGTGATCGTCGGCGGCTACGAGACCTTCGTCTCGCGGCTGCGGCTGGAGGGCCATCCCGACCAGCCGGAATGGCTGAGCCACGTCAACGCCAGCGTGCTGAAGATCAAGCTGGCGATGGCGATCATCGGCATCTCCTCGATCCACCTGCTGCGCACCTTCATCGAGGCCGGCGCGCTGGGCGGACCGAACGCGAATTTCACCGAGACGGCGGTGATGTGGCAGACGCTGATCCATCTCTGCTTCATCGTCTCGGCGATCGGCATCGCCTATGTCGACCGCCTGACGCTGGCCGCGCCGTCGGGCAAGGTGACGGGGCACTGAGCAACGCCGTCGTCCTGGGCGGCAGCGAAGGACCTGGCGGTGGTGAGCTCGATCACGCCGCTTGCGTGTGACCGCGATACCGCGAGGTCCTTCGCTGCGCTCAGGACGACGGGCGTGACTATTTGACCGACGAGAAGCTGGTCGGCGCCAGGAACTGGTTGCTGACGTTGGCGACGATGGCGCCGTCCTTCTCGGTCTCGGCGCGCTTGGCGTGCCATTCGGGATCGGCCGCGAACTTGTTCCACTTGGTCTCGCGGTCGGCCAGCGAATCCCATTCCAGCAGGTAGTAGAGATCCTGGTTGGACTCGCCCACCAGCACGGTCCAGAAGCCGGCCTGCTTGATGCCGTGCTTCTCCCACAGCTTGAGCGTGATGGTGTCGAAGCGCTTCAGCAGCGCCGGCAGGCGGCCGGGCACGCAGCGATAGACACGCAGTTCGTAGATGCTCATGGCGTTGGTCCCTCCTCGCTCTTTCTGGGGCGAACGGGGCGCACTTCACCATCGCATCGGGCGCGACGGAAGCGATTACTTCAGCGCCGCCTGGATCAGGCCGCCCACGGCGCCCAGCGGCTTGGCCTGCTCGTCGCTCAGGCCATGGCGCTGCTTGAGGTAGGCGGCGTCGTTGTAGCCGGCCCAGACCTTGCCGTCGGCGTCCTGCCAGACGAGGATCTTCAGCGGCAGGTCGATGGCGAGCGACGGCCTGGCCTGCATCAGCGGCGTGCCGCCCTTGGGATTGCCCAGCACCAGCAGCTGCGTCGGCCGCATCTCGAGGCCGGCGGTCTTCGCCGCGCCGGCATGATCGATGCGCGCGAAGATCGTCAGCCCGCGCGCCTTGGCGGCCGCCTCGATCTTGTCCGTGGACTGCGCGACATCGTACTTGCTGGCGACCGAGACGATGCCGTTGTCCGCCGCGCGCGCGGCGAACGGCAGAAGGAGCAGGGCGAAAAGCAGCGCGAGTCTCGGCATCGTCACCTCCGTGATTGGGAGGGCGATAGCAACCCGGCGAGCACGGCCCGATCCACTCACGCCGGTTCACCATCGCGGCACCGTTTCCTGTCATCCCGAGCGCAGCGAGGGATCTACGGGTGGTGCCTGGATCCCTCGCTGCGCTCGGGATGACAGCAGTGACTCAGTCGATGCGGTAGACGCGGGCGGCGGTGCCGCTGAACAGCGCGGTCTTCTCGGCCGCGGAGGCGCCCGAGGCGAGGCGCTTGAAGGCGTTCCATAGCACGGCGTAGCCGGTCGAGACCTTGTCGACCGGGAAGTTGCTCTCGAACATGCAGCGCGCCTCGCCGAAGGCCTCGATGCAATGGTCGACCCACGGCCGCCAGGCATCGGCGATGTCGCGCGAGGTCGGCGGCACCGGGCGGTCGAAATGATCGAAGACGCCGACCTTCATGCCCAGCCCGCCGACCTTCACGGTGACGTTCTGGCACTTCGCCAGCTCGCTCATGTGGCGGCGCCAGTCCGAGTAGATCTGCGCCGTCTGCCCGACATAGGGCCCGATGCCCAGCGGCCCGCCGCAATGGTTGAGGATGATCGAGGTGTCGGGGAAGGCGCGCGCCAGGTCGATCACCTCGGGCAGCTGCGGATGGTACTGCCACGCCTCGAACGACACGTTGAGCGGCGCCAGCTGCGCGAAGCCCTCGCGGAAGGTCTTGTCGGCGTACAGCCCCTTGGGCGGATTGGTGTGGCTGTTGCGGATCTGCGGGCTCTCGTCCCAGCCGGCGGCGTGGCGGATGCCGCGGAAGCGGCCGTTGCCGGCGGCGATCTGCGCCTCGAGCACCGCGCGCGCCTTGGCACCCAGGGTGAGGTCGGCGTGGCTGACGATCGCGGCGCAGGCCCGCGTCTTGCCGTAGACGCCGCTGGCGCTCATCGCCGCGACGCCGTTGGCGAACTCGGTCTCGCCGATCGGCCGCATCTCGCGCGGGCCCTCGGCGCGATAGAACGCCATGCAGTCGACGAACACCGTGGCGACGACGTTGTGGCCCGAGCCGGTGTCGGCCAGCAGCTCGTCGAGCAGGTAGCGATGGTTGGCGCGATCCCACAGATGATGGTGCGGATCGACGATCGGCATTTCAGGCTCGAGGATCTCCTCCTGCGCCTGCTTGGCCAGCCACTCGTCGAGCGGCGCCACCACGTTGCCCAGCGGCGCGCTGGGTTTGCCGTTCGCCATGTGCGTTCTCCCTCGATCTTTCGCGCCGGGAGCTTAGCCCAGAGTCAGGCGAAGGCGAGCAGCGCACGCTCCGTCAAAAGGAAGTCCAGCCTTGCGTCGTTGGGACCCGTCGGCACGCGCTCGATGCGCTGGACCTCGAAGCCGACGCCGATGGCCGTGATGGCGCGGCGCCGGCGCAGGCGGGTGAGCGTGCGATCGTAGTAGCCGCCGCCATAGCCCAGCCGGAAGCCGGCGGGATCGACCGCGAGCAGCGGCACGATCAGCGCGTCGGGCTCGATCAGCGGCGCCGACGCCGGCGGCTGGGAGGTACCTACCGGCCCGCTCTCCAGCGCATCGCCGGGCTGCCATTCATGGAACGACAGCGGCTCGCCGCGCCGGGGCGTGCGCGGCAGGCACAGCGTGTGGCCGTCCTCGTGCAGCGCCTGCAGCAGCGGGCGGATGTCGATCTCGTCGCCCATCGGCCAGAAGGCCGAGATCGCCGGCACCGTGCCGGTGCCCTCGCGCGCCGGCACCGGCCGCTCGCGCCGCCAGATGCGCACCAGCGCCTCGCGCGCATCGGCACGCACCGCCTCGCCGAGCGCCGCGCGCTTGGCGATCATGTCGATGCGCAGGTCGCGCTTGAGCTGGAGGAGTGGTTCGTCGGTCATCGGACACCCTGCCTCATGCTGAGGAGCGCCCGCCGGGCGCGTCTCGAAGCATGGGCACCATACCGGGCGTTTGCCCACCCTTCGAGACGCGCCGCGTTGCGGCGCTCCTCAGGGTGAGGTGGATGGTGGAAAGGGTGGGGCGGCGCCACGATGGCCGTGAAGGCCCGGCTTAACCTCTGTGGCCTGCTTACGCAGGTGGGCGCCGTGTGATCGAGACCAGGATCAAGACCAGGAACAGCTCCCTAGAGGAGAGCATTGGCCCCAGGGTTTTTGCGGCCCACGCACCGCGCAGCACTCCGCCCCGCTCCCAATGTAGGGATGACGGGCCTGCGGGACAACTTGCTTTCCCTTCTCCCCCGCGCAGGCGGGGAGAAGGTGCCGAGCGTGAGCGAGGCGGATGAGGGGCTTCTCGTGCGACGACAAGGATCGTTGTTGTCGAGACTCCGCAAAAGCCCCTCATCCGCCCTTCGGGCACCTTCTCCCCGCCTTCGCGGGGAGAAGGAAGCTAAGCGGCGGCGACCTTGCGGGCGAGGCCGTCGATGCGGTTCTCCAGCCCGGAGAACAGATCCTCCAGCCGCACCTGCGGCTCGGCGGCGGCGCGGCGGCTGGCCTCGGTGCGCGCGGCGGCAAGCTCCTCGCGCAGCACCTGCAGCTCGGTGCGCGCACGGCTGGCTTCCGACTCGGCCTGGGCGATGCGGCCCTCGGCCTCGCGCGCCTTGTCGGCCATCATCAGCGCGCCCAGCACCAGGAGCTTGATCTCGGGCGCACCGGCGATCTGGCGCCGCAGATCGAGAATGCATTCGTCGAGGTCTGCGGCGAGCGACAGCAGGCGCTCCTCCTCGCCCTCGGCGCAGGCGATCTCGTACTGACGGGCGTTGATACGGACGGACACGTGCGGCATGGCCGGCACTCACATTCGTTCTTGGAGGGGGGATCGGTCGTTGTTATTGGTCGCCAGTGTGAAGCAGGCGACTGGGACGGTCAACGCTGGTCGGCCGTCAGCAGATTGCGGATGTGCGCCATCGCCCGTTCGAGCCGCGCCTCGACATCGGACGCGACGCGCTTGAGCTCCTCGTGCTGGGTTTCGAGTGCGGCAAGCTTGGCGGCCAGCTCGTCGGCCCGCGCGGTCTCCTCGCGCAGGCGCTGCTCGATCATCTTCTCGAGCCGACTGAGCGCGTTGTTGACCTTCCCCTTGGCCTCGTCGAGCCCTTTGGGTTCGTCGAGCTTTGACGTCATCGGCAATTCTTTCTCGTGGGACAAGCCCGGCAACCCGTCCAGCATACCACAACAATGGGGGCATGCAGAGACACCGTCAATATCTCGCGGCCTTTAGGCAATCCACACGCAATATCTGGTCGTTCCCCACAAATCCACTGTCGAACTACTGGCTTAAGAAGTATGCCGAAAGCCGAGCCGGCTCAAGTACCTGCTGAGGGTACGCCCTCGTTTCGGCCTGCAGGGCAACCGGCACATGGCGCGCATTGACGCCACGCCGACCCCTCGGCATGGTGCGCGCCGCCCGGAAAACCGGCCGATTCCCGCCCTCGCGCCCCCAGAATTCACCATCATGACCGTTTCGACCGCCGCCGCCCCGGACTCGCAAGCCATCGCCCACAACGACATGGCGAACGCCATCCGGGCGCTTGCGATGGATGCCGTGCAGCAGGCCGATTCGGGTCACCCCGGCATGCCGATGGGCATGGCCGACGTCGCCACGGTGCTGTTCGGCAAGTTCCTGAAGTTCGACGCCGCCGACCCGCGCTGGCCCGACCGTGATCGTTTTGTGCTCTCGGCCGGCCACGGCTCGATGCTGCTCTATTCGCTGCTCTACCTGACCGGCTACGCCGACATGACGCTGGAGGAGATCAAGCATTTCCGCCAGCTCGGCTCGCGCACCGCGGGACATCCCGAGTACGGCCACGCCGCGGGCATCGAGACCACGACCGGCCCGCTCGGCCAGGGGCTGGGCAATGCCGTGGGCATGGCGATCGCCGAGCGCTCGCTGGCGGCGCATTTCGGCGACTCGGTGGTCGACCACCACACTTGGGCGATCGCCGGCGACGGCTGCCTGATGGAGGGCATCGGCCAGGAGGCGATCACGCTGGCCGGCCATCTCGGTCTGGGCCGCCTGATCGTGCTGTTCGACGACAACCACATCTCGATCGACGGCTCGACCGCGCTGTCGACCTCGGAAGACCACCTGATGCGCTTCGCCGCCGCCGGCTGGCACGTGCAGCGCGTCGACGGCCACGATCCCGACGAGATCGAGCGCGCGATGGCCCTGGCCAAGGGCGTCACCGACAAGCCCTCGATGATCGCCTGCCGCACGGTGATCGGTTACGGCGCGCCCAAGAAAGCCGGCACCGCCGCCACGCACGGCTCGCCCTTGGGCAAGGAGGAGATCGAGGGCGCCCGCGCCAAGCTCGGCTGGCCCTACCCGCCCTTCGTCATCCCCGACAATATCCTCGCCGCCTGGCGCGCCATCGGCGCGCGCGGCGCGGACGCGCACAAGGCCTGGCAGGCGCGGCTGGGCGCGATGGCCGCCGCCGAACGGCTGGAATGGGATCGCCGGCAGTCCGGCGCCCTGCCCGCCGCGCTCGACGGCGCGCTGGCCGCGTTCAAGGCCAAGGTCTCGGCCGAGAAGCCGTCCTGGGCGACGCGCAAGTCGAGCCAGGAAGTGCTCGAGGTGATCAACCCGCTGGTGCCCGAGACGCTGGGCGGCTCGGCCGACCTCACCGGCTCGAACAACACCCGCACCGCCACCTTGCAGCCGCTGCAGAAGGATCACTGGGACGGCCGCTACGTCTTCTACGGCATCCGCGAGCACGCGATGGCGGCGGCGATGAACGGCATCGCCCTGCACGGCGGCGTCATTCCCTATGGCGGCACCTTCCTGGTCTTCACCGATTACTGCCGGCCCTCGATCCGGCTCTCGGCGCTGATGGGCCTGCGCGTGATCTACGTCATGACGCACGACTCGATCGGCCTGGGCGAGGATGGTCCGACGCACCAGCCGGTCGAGCAGCTCGCCGCCCTGCGCGCGATCCCCAACCTGCAGGTCTTCCGCCCCGCCGACGTGGTCGAGACGGCGGAGTGCTGGGGGCTGGCGCTGCGCTCGGCCGAGACGCCCAGCGTTCTCGCGCTGACCCGCCAGAACCTGCCGACGATCTGCGGCGGCGTGGCCGAAAACCGCTCGGCCAAAGGCGCCTATATTCTCGCCGGCTCGGCCGCCGATTCCGCGCGCCTGATCGCGTCCGGCTCGGAGGTCGCGCTGGCGCTGGCCGCGCGCGAGCTTCTGGCCAAGGACGGCGTCAGCGCCGCGGTGGTGTCGATGCCGTCATGGGAGCTCTTCGCGCAACAGCCCGAGAGCTATCGCGTTGAGGTCCTGGGCAAGCACGGCACGGTGCGCGTCGCCTGCGAGGCGGCGGCCGGCTTCGGCTGGGAGCGCTGGCTGGGACGGCGCGGCCGCTTCGTCGGCATGCATGGCTTCGGCGCCTCCGGCAAGGCGGCCGATCTCTACAAGCACTTCGGCATCACGCCGGAAGCGATCGCGACGGCGGCGCGCGAGGCGCTCGCCGCCAAGGCATAACCGGAACAAGACGGA
Organism: Reyranellaceae bacterium; assembly: GCA_050183765.1. GTDB lineage: Bacteria > Pseudomonadota > Alphaproteobacteria > Reyranellales > Reyranellaceae > JAFAZJ01. The sequence goes on from JBFXAZ010000056.1 coordinate 32,459, forward strand.
GGGATTACCATGGCTGTCCGCGTCGGCATCAACGGCTTCGGCCGCATCGGCCGCAACATCCTGCGCGCGATCATCGAGTCGGGCCGCAAGGACATCGAGGTCGTCGGCATCAACGATCTCGGCCCGGTCGAGACCAACGCGCACCTGTTCCGCTACGACTCGGTGCATGGCCGCTTCAACGGCGAGGTCAAGGTCGACGGCGACACGATCGATGTCGGCCGCGGCAAGATGAAGGTCACCGCCGAGCGCGATCCCGCGAAGCTGCCGTGGAAGGCGCTGGGCGTCGACGTGGCGATGGAGTGCACCGGCATCTTCACCTCCAAGGACAAGGCCTCGGCCCACCTGACCGCCGGCGCCAAGCGCGTGCTGGTCTCCGCCCCGGCCGACCACGCCGACCTCACCGTCGTCTACGGCGTGAACCACGACAAGCTCGGCAAGGAGCACGTCGTGGTGTCGAACGCCTCGTGCACCACCAACTGCCTGGCCCCGGTCGCCCAGGTCCTGAACGACGCCATCGGCATCGACAAGGGCTTCATGACCACGATCCACGCCTATACCGGCGACCAGCCGACGCTGGATACGATGCACAAGGATCTCTACCGCGCGCGCGCCGCGGGGCTGTCGATGATCCCGACCTCGACCGGTGCGGCCAAGGCGGTGGGCCTGGTGCTGCCCGAGCTCAACGGCAAGCTCGACGGCGTGGCGATCCGCGTGCCGACGCCCAACGTCTCGATGATCGACTTCAAGTTCGTCGCCAAGAAGAAGACCGACGCCAAGGAGGTCAACGAGGCGATCAAGCGCGCCGCGGCCAACCAGCTCAAGGGCATCCTCGGCTGGACCGACCATCACAACGTGTCGATCGACTTCAACCACGACTCGCATTCCTCGGTCTTCCACATGGACCAGACCAAGGTGATGGACGGCACGCTGGTGCGCGTCATGAGCTGGTACGACAACGAATGGGGCTTCTCCAACCGCATGAGCGACACCGCCGTCGCCATGGGCAAGCTGGGCTGATCTCCTCTTGCCTTCCCCCGGAGGGGGAAGGTGCGCGCAGGGCGGATGGGGGATGGCGAAGACGGACACCGATTCTGTTGAAACATCCCCATCCGTCGCGCAAAGCGCGCCACCTTCCCCCTCCGGGGGAAGGTAAGAGCTAACCCCTTCCCTCTGCGCCGAAACCGCTCCATCGTAGGCGCATGAAGTCCAAGCAGCCTGCCCGCGCCCAGGCCGCGCCGCTGCCGCGGCCGCGCCTCGTGGTGTCCAACACCGCGCAGCGCGTCGCGACCACGACGTGGCGCGCCGAGGCGCCGCGGCGCACGGTGATCGTCGTGCACAGCTGGAAGCATGTTTCGGCGGCGCTGCTGGCGGCGCGCGAGGCGAAGGCGCCGGTGACCCTGATCAGCCCGGCCGGCGCCTCCTACACCCATGGCGCGGCGTTCTGGGCGGCGCTCGTCAGGCGGGCGCAGGCGCTGTTCGCCGATGTCGACGCCGAGCTCGTGCTCGACTGCGACGGCGCGCCGGGCCACGTGATGGCGGCGTTCCGCGTCGGGCTGAAGACGGTGGCCTTCGCCGGCAACGCGGTGGCCGCGACGCGGCTGATGGACATCGCCCAGCGTCACGACGCGCGGCTGATCGTCCGGCCACCGGTCCATCTCGACCTGATCCACAGCCGCGATCCGCTGGCCGCCAGCCAGGCCCTGCTCGCCGGCCGCGAGGGCTAGGCGCGATGCATCTGCGCGCGCGTCCGCTGACGGCCGAAGCCTTCGCACCCTATGGCGAGGTGCTGACGCCGCCCAAGGATCCCGGCCGCACCTATTTCGAGGAGGCGCTGGCCAACGCGCGGACCGGCGCGCGGCCCAGCCTGTCGCTCTCGCATCGCGCGCCGCTCGAGCAGCCGGTGCTGGTGAGCGACCTGCTGGAGCGCCACGAATTCTCCTCGCAGAGCTTCGTGCCGCTCGACGTCTCGCGCTGGCTGATCGTCGTCTGCCCGCACGCGGCCGATGGCGGACCCGATGCGTCCAATGCAGTCGCCTTCGTCGCCGGTCCCGGCCAGGGCGTGACCTATCGCGCCAACACCTGGCATCACGGCCTGACCGTGCTCGATCGCGCCGCGCGCTTCGCCGTCTTCATGTGGCGCGACGGCGGGCCTGATGACGAGGAGTTCGTCAAGGTGTCGCCGTTCACCGTCACGGTGGACGGGTAGCTGGAAGCGCCGGCGGCGTCCCGACGGAATCATGAAGACCAACCACAGAGACACAGAGACACAGAGGAAGACCAGTCGTACGCCAAGGGCATGCCGTTCTCCGTGACCTCTGTGTCTCTGTGGTGAATCCTTCTTGATGCCGGCGGGACGCCGGCGTTCCCGAAGACAGGAGACTGCCGATGGCCTGGGAATCGAAGCGCGACTTCATCGGCTACGCCGGCAAGCCGCCCAACCCGCAATGGCCCAACGGCGCGCGGCTGGCGGTGAACTTCGTCATCAACTTCGAGGAAGGCTCGGAAGCCTC
>JBFXAZ010000057.1:0-33635 GCA_050183765.1 Reyranellaceae bacterium
GTCACCTGGGTCTTCTGCCGCACGATACGGAACTCGCGATTCTTCGAGTCCTTGACCTTGGTCGTCTTGGTCATGACTGCCACTCTCCCCCAAATCCAGAAGTGAGTGACTGTACACTTTTTTTCTGAGATTTCAAGCCCGGGTGACCGCAGGTTCAGAACCGCGTGCTGAGCCAGATGGCCAAGCGCGAGCCGGCGCGCACGACGGCGGTGAGGGATTCGTAGGCCGGGGCCTGCTCGGCGCCCGATGCCAGCGCCTCGTCGCGATGGGCGAGCTCTTCCTGGCGAAAGGCCTCGACGGTGTCGCGCAATGCGGACTCGTCGTCGCCGAGCTGGTCGCGCTGGGCGGCGTAGTGCCGGTCGATGGTCTCCTCGACCGCGACGGTGCAGGCCATGGCGGCCTGCTCGCCGAGCAGGGCCGTGGCGGCGCCCAGCGCGAAACCGGCCACGGACCACAAGGGCTGCAAGGCGGTCGGCCGCACGCGGCACTCGACGAGCAGCCGGTCGAAGACCTGGTTGTGCTGGCGTTCCTGGCGCAGCATGGCCTCGATCTTGCGCGCCGCGGCGCTGCTCGCGCGGCCGGTGGCGCGCAGGGCGGCGAGTTGGCCCTCGTAGATGCGCACGGCGCCGTACTCGCCGGCCTGGTCGACGCGAATCGCCCGCTCGACGATGTCGCGCGCGGTGGGATCGCCGGGCAGCGCGCCCTCGCCAGTGATCTTCGTCATCGCGCCTCCTTACCTTCCCCCGGAGGGGGAAGGTGGCGCGCAGCGCCGGATGGGGGATGTCGAAGACGGACGCCGCGGTCGTCGAGGCATCCCCCTTCCGCCCTTCGGGCACCTTCCCCCTCCGGGGGAAGGCAAGGCGGAGATCGTCATCGGCGCGCCGACCAGGTCAGCGACAGCGCGCCGACGCCCAGCAGCAGCGAGATCAGGCCGTTCCAGCCGGCCATCGACAGGCCCCACATCTGCCAGACGATGGCATCGCAGCGCACGATCGGCGTGCCCATGATGCGCCTCTTCAGCTCATCGATGGTGCCGCCGAAGCCGACGCCGGTCGTGCAGCTCTGCGGCCCGGGCCACCATTTCCATTCGACGCCGACGTGGTAGAGCGCGACGCCCGCGGTCGCCAGCAGCGCCAGGCCGCCCAATGTCAGCACCGCGCGGCGTGCCGCCTGCGGCATCGGCCACAGCGCCAGCCAGGCGATGCCCAGGGCCGCGACATGGCCGTAGCGCTGCCAGTAGCACATCGCGCAGGGCGCCAGACCGCCGATGTGCTGGAAGGCGAGCGCGCCCAGCAGCAGGCCGCCGCTGCCCAGCAGGATCAGCAGCGCCGGCCGAATCGGCGCGAGGGCGATGGAAGGCATGGGCAGGGCGGGGCTGAGCGTCATGGGTGCGCGGATGTCAGACCACGATTGTGGCAAAGGTCAGAACAGATAGCGGAAGGCGACAAAGCCGCCTACCAGCGCGATCAGGAACAGCCAGGTGATCAGCGTCAGCCGCTTCTCGATGAAGGCGCGGATCGGCTCGCCGAACTTCCACAGCAGCGCCGCCACCAGGAAAAAGCGCACGCCGCGGGTGAGGATCGAGGCCCAGACGAAGGTGAAAAGGTCGAAATGCGCCGCGCCGCTGGCGATCGTCACCAGCTTGTAGGGGATCGGCGTCAGGCCCTTGATGAGGATGATCCAGACGCCGTAGCGCTCGAAGCCGGCGCGAAAATTCTCCAGCGCCCCCTGCAGGCTGTAGATCTTGACCACCCAGGCGCCGATGGTCTCGAACAGGTAATAGCCGATGGCGTAGCCCAGCAGGCCGCCCAGCACCGAGGTCACGGTGCAGACGGTGGCGATGGTGAAGGCCCTGTCGCGCCGTGCCAGCACCATGGGTACCAGCATCACGTCGGGCGGGATGGGAAAGAACGAGCTTTCCGCGAACGAGACCACACCCATCGCCGGAATGGCGTGGCGATGGCCGGCCAAGCCGATCACCCAGTCGTACAGCCGGCGAATCATGGAGACTCCGAGGGGGCGGCTCTTCTTGGCCTTCCTGTAGCAACAGGGGTTGCGTGGCACAACGGCCAGTCAGCCTGCCGTCACCGCGCGCCACCATGCGTCCGCTGGCCCGAGTGGCCCGTATTTCGCATCCCTCAGGCTGAGAATTGACGGTAAACTGGCAGCCACAACAGGGGACTGAACTGGCGCAGGCGCGCGCGCAGACGCGACAGCTCCGGGTTGGGCTGGAGAGAGCGGGTTCATGCGACACAAGGTGGCAATCGCCGCCTCCCTTCTACTGGCCGTCGCCGCCGGCGGGGCCTGGTGGTGGTACAACATGGGCCCCGGCGCCAAGGCGCCAGACCTCGCCGGTGCCGCCAAGCCGCCAGCCGCCGCCAAACCGGGCGCGCCGCCGCGAGCGGTGGGTGTCGAAGCGGCGAGAGTCAGGGTCGGCACCGCGCGCCAGACCGTGCTGGCGGTCGGCACGTTCAGGTCCAACGAATCGATCATGGTCCGGCCCGAGCTGGCCAGCCGGGTGAAGGCGTTCAACTTCAACGAAGGCCAGAAGGTCACCAAGGGCCAGGTGCTGGTGCGCCTCGACGCGGCGCTCGACGAGGCGATGCTGGCGCAGGCCGAGGCGGCGCTGGCGCTGTCGAAGGCCAACTACGATCGCGCCATCTCGCTGGTGGCGCGCCAGGCCGGCACCGAGAAGGCGGTCGACGAGGCGCGCGCCGCCTTGCGCCGCGACGAGGCCGCGGTGCAGCTGGCCAAGGCGCGGGTCGAGAAATACACCCTGGTGGCGCCCTTCGACGGCGTGATCGGCCTGCGCCGCGTCTCGGTCGGCAGCTATCTCGTGGCCGGCGCCGACGTGGTGAACCTCGAGCAGATCGATCCGCTGAAGGTCGATTTCCGCATCCCCGAATTGTTCCTGCCCGCGGTGCGCGTCGGCCAGCCGATCGCCGTCACCGTCGATGCCTTCGCCGGCCGCGAGTTCCCGGGCAAGGTCTACGCCATCGATCCGCTGGTCGACGAGGCCGGCCGCTCGATCGTGATCCGCGCCATCGTCGACAACCCGCAGGACATGCTGCGCCCCGGCGTCTTCGGACGCGTCGCGGTGACGCTGGCGACGCGCGAGAACGCGATGTTCGTGCCCGAGCAGGCGATCGTGCCGGTGGGCGATCGTGTGCAGGTCTATCGCATCGTCGACGGCAAGTCGGTGCCGACCTTCGTGCGCGCCGGCCAGCGCGAGAAGGGCCAGGTCGAGATCATCGAGGGGCTCAAGCCCGACGACGTGGTGATCACCGCCGGCCACCTGAAGCTGCCGCGGCCCGGCATCCCGGTGGTCATCACGCCGCCCGGCGGCCCGCCGACGAAGCCGCCGACGAAGCCGCCGACGGGCGCCTCGGCCCCGCCGCCGGCCGGCGCGCCGTCGACCGCCAACACCCCCAACCCGCCCGGCAAGGGCGGGTGACGTGCCGATGATGGAGAAGCCTTCCTTTCCTTCTCCCCGCGAAGGCGGGGAGAAGGTGCCGAGCGTCAGCGAGGCGGATGAGGGGCTTCTCGCGCAACAACCGAAGTCGTCGTCGTTGAGGCACCGCAAAGCCCCTCATCCGCCCTTCGGGCACCTTCTCCCCGCCTGCGCGGGGCGAAGGAAGTGGGACCACCCATGACCCTGTCCGACGTCTCGATTCGCCGGCCGGTCTTCGCCACGGTGCTCAGCCTGACGCTCGTGCTGCTGGGCCTGGTGAGCTGGCAGCGGCTGACCATCCGCGAGTATCCCAACATCGACGAGCCGACGCTCACCGTCGACGTCACCTATCGCGGCGCCTCGGCCGAGATCGTCGAGAGCCAGGTCACGCAGCCGCTCGAGGAATCGCTCTACGGCATCGAGGGCATCGAGCTGATGACCTCGTTCAGCCGCGCCGAGCGCAGCCAGATCACGGTGAAGTTCCGGCTGACGCGCAACGTCGATTCCGCAGCCGCCGATGTCCGTGACCGCGTCAGCCGCGTGCGCTCGCGCCTGCCCGACGAGGTCGAGGAGCCGGTGATCGCCAAGGTCGAGTCCGACGCCTTCCCGGTGGTGTTCATTTCGTTCAGCAGCGACACCATCTCGCAGCTCCAGGTCACCGACTACATCGACCGCTTCGTCAAGGACCAGCTGCAGACCATCGACGGCGTCGCCCAGCTGCGCATCTTCGGCGAGCGCGCCTACGCCATGCGCATCTGGCTCGACCGCGTGCGCATGGCAGCCTACCGCGTCACCGTGCAGGACGTCGAGAACGCGCTGAGACGGCAGAACGTCGAGATCCCGTCGGGCCGCATCGAGAGCATCGATCGCGAGTTCACCATCCTCGCCGAGACCGACCTGCGCACGCCGGCGCAGTTCGAGAGCCTGATCCTGCGCGACAACGAAGGCTACCTGGTGCGGCTGCGCGACGTCGGCCGCGCCGAGCTCGGCGCGCGCGACCAGCGCGTGCTGACGCGCTTCAACGGCAAGCCGGCGGTCAATGTCGGCGTCATCAAGCAGTCGACGGCCAATCCGCTGTCGGTCGCGACGGAGGTCAAGCGCCGCCTGCCGCAGATCCTGGCCGAGCTGCCGCCGGGCATCAGCGCCGACGTCGCCTTCGACAGCACGGTGTTCATCGAGCGCTCGATCGACAACGTCTTCACGACCATCGGCGAGGCCGTCGTCCTGGTCGTGCTGGTGATCTTCCTGTTCCTGCGCAGCTTCCGCGCCACCCTGGTGCCGCTGGTCACCATCCCGGTGTCGCTGATCGGCACCTTCACCATGATGATGATGCTGGGCTTCTCGATCAACACGCTGACCCTGCTGGCCATGGTGCTGGCGATCGGCCTGGTGGTCGACGACTCCATCGTCATGCTCGAGAACATCTCGCGCTATGTCGAGCAGGGCATGAAGCCCTTCGAGGCGGCGCTCAGGGGCAGCCGCGAGATCGCCTTCGCCGTCGTCGCCATGACGATCACGCTGGCCGCCGTCTACGCGCCGGTCGCCTTCCAGACCGGCCGCACCGGCCGCCTGTTCATCGAGTTCGCGCTGACCCTGGCCGGATCGGTGATCGTCTCGGGATTCGTGGCGCTGACGCTCTCGCCGATGATGTGCTCGAAGCTGCTCAAGCACGAGGCCAATCCCAATCTCTTCTTCCGCGTCGGCGAGCGCGTGCTCGAAGGGATGAACAACGGCTATCGCCGGCTGCTCGGCTGGACCTTCGCCATGCGCCCCGCGGTCGTCGTCGTCGGCCTGGCGGCGGCCGGCGCCGCGGGCTTCCTGTTCACGAAGATCCCCTCCGAGCTGGCGCCGTCGGAGGACCGCGGCTACGTCTCCAACATCGGCTTCGCGCCGGAAGGCTCGACCATCGACTTCACCATGGGCTACGGCCACCGCCTCGAGGACATCTACCTGCGCAGCGACACCCTGGGCCGGCCCGAGATCAGCCAGAACGTCCAGAAGCTGCTGGTCATCGTCGGCTTCCCCGACGTCACGCGCCTGCTCGCCTTCGCGCGGCTCAAGCCGTGGGAGGAGCGCGACGTCAAGCAGCAGGCGATCACCGAGATGGCGCGGCCGCTGGCCCAGCGCATCACCGGCATCGTCGCCTTCCCGATCAACCCGCCCTCCTTCGGCCTGCGCACCTCCGACAAGCCGGTGCAGGTCGTGCTGCTGACCTCGCAGCCCTATTCCGTGCTCGACGAGGCGACCAACCGGATCATGGCGGTCGCGCGCACCAATCCCTGCCTGACCGCGCTCGACACCGACCTGAAGCTCAACAAGCCCGACCTGCGGGTTCGCCCCGATCGCGAGAAGGCCGCCCTGCTCGGCGTCGAGGTCGAGACCATCGGCCGCACGCTCGAGACCATGATGGGCGGCCGCCAGGTGACGCGCTTCAAGCGCGAGGGCAAGCAGTACGACGTCATGGTGCAGGTCGCCGACGCCGACCGCGTCAGGCCCAGCCAGCTCAACGAGATCTTCGTGCGCGCGCGCTCGGGCCAGATGATCCCGCTGTCGACCCTGATCACCTACAACGAGACGGTGGCGCCCAAGGAGCTCAACCACTTCAACAAGCTGCGCGCCTCGGTGGTGTCGGCCAACCTGGTCGGCGGCTGCGCGCTGGGCGACGCGCTGAAGTTCATGGACGAGGCGGCCAAGCAGCTGCCCGGAACGATCCGCATCGACTACAACGGCCAGAGCCGCGAGTTCAGGCAGTCCTCGCAGGGGCTGTACGAAACCTTCCTGATGGCGCTGGTGTTCATCTTCCTGGTGCTGGCGGCGCAGTTCGAGAGCTTCATCGATCCTCTGATCATCATGCTCACCGTGCCGCTCACCATGACCGGTGCGCTGCTGGCGCTGTACTTCACCGGTAATACGCTCAATGTCTACAGCCAGATCGGCCTGGTGACCCTGATCGGGCTGATCACCAAGCACGGCATCCTGATCGTCGAGTTCTCCAACCAGCTGCAGGAGAAGGGCATGTCCAAGGTCGAGGCGGTGACCGAGGCCGCCACCCTGCGCCTTCGGCCGATCCTGATGACCACGGGCGCGATGGTGCTGGGCGCGATCCCGCTGGCCCTGGCCACCGGCGCCGGCGGCGAGAGCCGCCAGGCGATCGGCTGGGTGATCGTGGGCGGCCTGACCTTCGGCACGCTGTTCACGCTCTTCGTCGTGCCCACCGCCTACACCTACCTTGCGCGCAAGCGCGAGGTTCACGACGGGGGAACCGCCGCCCCGGGGCACGAGGCGCCGCATCCCGCCGAGTAGTACAGGAGCCGCGTACATGGCCACGCCGGCCGTGGATTTCTGGTACGAGTTCGCCAGCACCTATTCCTACCTCGCGGCCGAGCGCATCGAGGGCGCCGCGCGCGTCGCCGGCGTGAAGGTGCGCTGGCGGCCCTTCCTGCTGGGACCGATCTTCGCCGCGCAGGGCTGGGCGACCTCGCCCTTCAACCTCTACCCGGCCAAGGGCGCCAACATGTGGCGCGACATGCAGCGCCAGGCGGCGAAGTACATGCTGCTGTGGAACAAGCCCAGCGTCCTGCCGCGCAACGGCCTGCACGCCGCGCGGGTGGCGCTGGTCGGCGCCGACGAAGGCTGGATCGCCAACTTCTCGCGCGCGGTGTTCCGCGCCAACTTCGTCGAGGACCGCGACATCGGCGATCCGGCGGTGGTGGCGGACATCGTCAACCGTCTCGGCCTGCCGGCCTCGGTTCTCGATCGCGCGGCGAGCCCCGAGAACAAGGCCCGGCTGAAGGCGCAGACCGACGACGCCATCGCGCGCGGCATCTACGGCGCTCCCGCCTTCACCGTCGGCGACGAGCTCTTCTGGGGCCACGACCGGCTCGATCAGGCGCTCGAGTGGGCCAAGGCACCGTGGTTGTAGCCTTTCTGCCTTCCCCCGCTGGCGGGGGAAGGCAGAAGTTGATCCGGGAATATTGGAACTCTTCTATTATAACGTGTTATAACCTCGGCCATGAAGCTCCCCCTCCGCCGCGTCGGCAACTCGCTGGGCGTCATCGTCCCGAAGGCGGCGCTCGACGCGTGGAACATCGGCGAGGGTGACGCGCTCGAGCTGACGGAGCACGGCTTGCGACCCGCCCGGCGGGCCGGCCTCACGCACCAGGCGCTGGACGAGCTCAGGCGCTCGATCGCGCTGGCCGTCGTGCGACGCCGCGAGCCCCGCGAAATTCGCGCGCAGATCCTCGCCAACCTGCATCGCTGGAAGAAGCAGGGCGCCTGGGTCTCGGCCTATGACGAATGGCGCGCGATCGCCCGGCGCCGTGACGACGGGGAGCTGTTCGCGGCGATGCTGGGGCGCGACGAGGAGGCTGTGCGCCTGCGCCAGGCGATGCCGTTCGTCGGCCTGCTGCCGCAAGCGGAGGTCAGACGGCTGAATGAAGAAGCGGCAGGTTGACCATGTGCTGCGCGCGGCCGGCCGGATCACGGGCGAGAAGCAGTTCGTGATCATCGGCAGCCAGTCGCTGCACGGCAAGCATCCCGACCTCGCCGACGAGATCGTCCGCTCGCCCGAGGTCGACCTGATCGCGACGAAGAGCCCCGACCGCACGGAGCTGCTCAACGAGATCGGCGTCGACTCGCCCTTCCACCAGAGCTTCGGCTACTACGCCGATCCGGTCGACATCACGACGGCGGTCCTGCCCCGAGGCTGGAAGGGGCGCCTGGTGCATCTGCCGCCGGGCGATACCGACGGCGTCAGGGGGCTGTGCCTGGAGCCGCACGACCTGGCGATCGCGAAGTATGTCGCGCGGCGCGACAAGGATGTCGCCTTCATCCGCGCGCTCGCCCGCCGCGGGCTGCTGTCGCGTGAGCGGCTGCTGGCCCTGCTCGACCGCACGACGCTGACGGCCGGGCAGCGCGAACGCGTGCGCGCCGACATCATCGCCGACTTCGCGGCGTAGCAGGACCGCTGGCTTTGGTCTTGCCTTCCCCCGCCAGCGGGGGAAGGTAGGAGTCAGGCGGCCAACAGCCGGTCCCTGAGCTGGCCGCCCTCGATCTTGTCGAGCATGCCGAGGGTATGCCGGTAGCCGATCTCGACGGCGCGCTCGAAGCCGGTCCAGTCGAGCAGGTCGAAATCGGTCATCGGCGGCATGATCAGCAGGTCGACGCGCTCGCGATCGAGCAGCGAGCGTTCCGTGCTGCCGACCAGCGCCGAGCGCAGCAGGATGCGCACGATCGAGGGAATCGGCAGCGTCTCGCCGCGGCGCCAGATCAGGCGGCGGATGAATTCCCAGGCCGACCACGAATCGCCCACCCGCTCGCCGGCCGACATCGCGCCGCCGGTGTCGATGTCGATGCCGATCACCGGCCCGCGCCCCATGGCGCGCATCGGCGAGACCGGGAAGTTGTCGATCACGCCGCCGTCGACATGGACCTCGCCGCGATGCACCACGGGCGGCAGCACGCCCGGAATCGAGACCGAGGCGCGCAGCCAGTGCGCCAGCGGCCCGCGGCGCTGCACGTCGCGGCCCTGCAGGGTGAGGTTGGCGGTGACGCAATAGAACGGCGAGGGCAGGTCCTCGATGTCGATCGAGCCGAAGGCGAGGTGCAGCAGGTTGTCGACGCGCCTTCCGGCGAACAGCGAGACGAAGGGCACGGTGTAGTCGCCCAGCGGGTTGTGCTCGACGAAGGCGCGGCGGAAGCGCGCGTTCATCTCGCGATGATCCCAGCCGGCCGCGGTGGCCGCGGCCACGATCGCGCCCATGCTGCAGCCGCCGGCCATGTCGATCGGCACGCCGGCCTCGCGCAGCGCACGCACCACGCCGATATGGGCGAAGCCGCGCGCGCCGCCGCCGGCCATGACGATGCCCACCGCGCGATTGACCACGACGCGCGCCAGCCGGTCGAACTCCTGGGGCGAGCCCAGGCGCACGTGGTGATGCAGCGCGTAGTCGTTGTGGCCGAGCCACGGCGAGGTCGTGCCGGGTCGGATCAGCGGCTTTTCCCGGACCAGGACCAATTCACGCCTCGGGCGGTAGGGGCTTTCGCGCAGCGCGCCGGTGGCGTTGAGCCGGTCGATCAGCTGCGGCTCCTCCGGCGGCGGGCCGGCGGCGGCGACCACCAGCATCAGGTCGGCCTGGCGCAGGCAGCGATGCGTCCACTGCGATTCCTGCGCCTCGGCGCGATAGACGACGAAGGTCGCCTCGGACTCGGCGCGTTGCAGCCGATCGAGCGGCGCGCCGGCGGCCTCGGGGCCGATGATCTCGACCTTGGGACCGCCGTGCAGCCGGCCGAGCGCGGCGGAGAGCTCCTGGGCGAAGCGCTCGCAGGGCGCGTTGGGGCCGTGCGGAATGAGCGCGATGGTGCGCGGCGGCCGCTTCACCGGGCGCGGTGGCGAGCCGTAGCGCTCGACCAGCTTGTGGACCAGGCCGACCAGGGCCTCGGGATGCTCGCTGATCAGGCGCTCGAAATCGGCGCGGCTCAGCCGCAACGCTTCGCTGTCGCGGATCGCCGCCACGGTGTGCGAGCGCCGGCGGTGGCCGATCAGGGACAGCTCGCCGACGATGTCGCCGGCCGGGATCTCGGCGATGATGCGGGGGATGCCGTCGGGGCCGGGCGGATCGAACACCGCGAGGTAGCCGCTGGCCACGACATACAGCGCATCGCCCCGGTCGCCGGCGGTGATCAGCGGCTTGCCGCCCTCGACCATCACCGACTCCATGCGGCCGAGCACCGCCATCAGGGTCGTGTCGTCGAGGCCGGAGAACAGCGGCGCGCGGCGCAGGATTTCGAGACGAAGATCCTGCGCGCCGTCGAACGGAAAGGTGGCGATGGACATAGGCCCGGCCATCCTCGCACCGTGCCGTTACACGGACAAGGCCATGGGGTGCCGCAACGAAAGCGGGCGACCCGCGGGCCGCCCGATCGCCGGGAAATGGCGCTGCCGCCGGCTCACAGCCCGCCGTTCACCACCAGGCACTGGCCGCTGACATAGTCGCTGTCGGGGCTGCAGAAGAGGTAGACCGAGCCGGCCGCCTCCTCGGGCAGGCCGCCGCGGCCCAGCGGGATCATCTGGTTCATGGCGGCGATGCGGCCGCCCTGCACGCCAACCTTCACCTGGCGGCCCTGCACCTCGATGGTGCCGTCCTCGCCCGCCGAGAGCGGCTTGGTCAGGCGCGTCTGGATGTAGCCGAAGGCCACCGCGTTGACCGTCACGTCGTAGCGGCCGAATTCCTTGGCCAGGGTCTTGGTCAGGCCGATGATGCCCGCCTTGCCGGCCGAGTAGTTGGACTGGCCGGCATTGCCGTTGACGCCCGAGGTCGAGGAGATGTTCACGACCTTGCGCACGATGCGCTTGCCCTCGGCGCGCTCCTTGTCGACGGCGGTGCGGAAATGCTGCTGGAAGGCGCGCAGGACGCGGAACGGCGCCGTCAGGTGCACGTCGAGGATGGCGTACCACTGCTCGTCGGTCATCTTCTGGATGACGCTGTCCCAGGTGTAGCCGGCGTTGTTCACCACGATGTGGCAATCGCCGAAGGCATCGACCGCGGTCTTGACGATGCGGTCGCCGAAATCCTTGGCGGTGACGTCGCCGTTGCAGGCGACGGCCTTGCCGCCCATCTTGGTGATCAGCTCGACGGTTTCCTTGGCCGGCGCCTCGTCAAGATCGTTGACCACGACGCTGGCGCCGTCGCGCACCAGGCGCAGCGCGATCTCGCGGCCGATACCGCGGCCCGAACCCGTGACGATGGCCACGCGGCCGTCAACCTGACCCATGATTCAATCCTCTTCTCTGTCATCCTGAGCGCAGCGAAGGATCCAGCGGTGGGCCAACCGGATCCGCCACCCATCGAATGATCCACCGCGAGGTCCTTCGCTTCGCTCAGGACGACGGGTGGAGCAAATCATGCCAGCGCCACGGTGGCGTGGCCCTGCAGCGTGTCCTGGCCGTTCTGGTTGGTGCACTTGACCTCGAGGTCGACGAGCTTCTCGCCGTCCTTCTCACGCTTGGCCGTCACCTTGCCGCTCACGGTGATCACGTCGCCCACCCAGGTGATCGAGGTGAAGCGCGTGCCCAGGCCGCGCACCTGCTTCTGCGGCACCCAGTTGGTCACCAGGCGGCCGAGGAAGGCCATCGACAGCATGCCGTGGGCGAAGACGTCCTTGAAGCCGAACTTCTTGGCGAAGTCGATGTCGACGTGGATCGGGTTGTGATCGCCCGAGCCGCCGCAATAGAGCGCGAGCTGATGGCGGCTGATCGGCGGCAGGACGAGCTTGGGAATCTCGTCGCCCACCTTCAGGTCGGCGAATTTCGGCGCGTTTGCCATGGTCGTTCCCTCCTCAGCTCTTGCCGGCGTTCGGATTGCGCACGACGGTGACGCCGCGCGCCTTGGCGACAGGCTTGCCCGTCGCCTCGTCGTTCAACGAGGTCTCCGACACCACGAACCACAGCGCGCCGCCCTTCTTGTCGTAGATGTCCATCACCTGGCTCTGGCAGGTGATGCGGTCGCCGACATGCACGGGCGCGAGATACTCGTAATGCTGCTCGCCGTGCAGGATCAGGCCGATATCGACGTTGAGCAGGCGCAAGAGCCCGCCCTTGTCGGGATCGTCGTTGGTGACGGCGGTCAGGAAGGTCGGCGGCGCCGGAATCGCGCGGTAGCCGGCCGCCTTCGCGGCCTTCTCGTCGCTGTAGATCGGGTTCTCTTCGCCGATGGCCTTGCAGAAGAGCCGGATCTTGCCGGCCTCGACCGTGGTGGTGAAGGCGTTGAACTTGTGGCCGATGTGTTTCTTGTCGAGCATGCCTCGCGTTCCCTCCAACAAATGATCTCGGCGCTTGCCTTCCCCCGAAGGGGGAAGGTGCCCGAAGGGCGGAAGGGGGATGTCGAAGACGAACCGAGGAGTCCGTCTTCAACATCCCCCATCCGTCAGCGCTTCGCGCTGCCACCTTCCCCCTCCGGGGGAAGGTAGGCTCCCCGCGTCTCTGTGGTTCGCCTTGTCTTCGATTATTCGTAACGGCCGACGATGGCGATCGACGAGACGTTCTCGCGCGGCGCGCCGCCGAGGTTGTGCGTCATGCCGACCTTCGGATCCTTGAGCTGGCGCGCGCCGGCGCGGCCCTGGAACTGCAGGTACATCTCGTAGAGCATGCGCAGGCCCGAGGCGCCGATCGGGTGGCCGAAGCACTTCAGGCCGCCGTCGATCTGGCAGGGGATCTTGCCGTCGGCGTCGTAGAAGCCGTCGAGCACGTCCTTCCAGCCCTTGCCGGTCTCGGAGATGTGCAGGTCCTCCATGGTCACCAGCTCGGTGACCGAGAAGCAGTCGTGCACCTCGAACATCGAGACTTCCTTGCGCGGATCCTTGATGCCGGCCTCTTCATAGGCCTTCTTCGAGGCGATGCGCGTGGTGTGGAAGTAGCTGCCGTCCCAGGAATTGTGGCCCGACTCCGAGCCGTTGGAGACGGAGAGCTGCAGCGCCTTGACGCTGACGATGTCGTGCTTGCCGAGTGACTTGGCGATCTCCGGCGTGGTCACGATCGCCGCGGCCGCGCCGTCCGACACGCCGCAGCAGTCGAACAGGCCCAGCGGCGAGGCGATCATCGGCGCGTTGAGGATGGTATCCATCTCCACCGCCTTCTGGAGGTGGGCCTTGGGGTTCTTGGCGCCGTTCTGGTGGCTCTTCCACGAGACGTGGCCGATCGCGCGCTTGAGGTCCTCCGCCGCCACGCCATGCGCCGTCTGGTAGGCGGTGGCGAGCTGGGCGAAGTTGCCCGGCGCCGTGCCGTTGGCGCTCCACAGCGCCTGCAGCGGGCCGCCGCGGCCGCCCGGCAGACCGCCGTAGCCGGTGTCCTTCAGCTTCTCGACGCCCAGCGCCAGCGCGAAGTCGACCGCGCCTGAGGCCACCGCGTAGCAGGCGCCGCGGAAGGCCTCGGTGCCAGACGCGCACATGTTCTCGACATGCGTCACCGGGATGTTGGGCAGGCGCAGCGTGGTGCTGAGCGGAATGCCCGACTTGCCGACATGCACCTCGTCGATCGCCGTGGAGAACCACGCCGCCTGGAGCTGCTTCATGTCGATGCCGGCGTCGGAGATGCACTCCTTGAACGCCTCCAGCATCAGCTCCTCGGCGCCGCTTTCCCAGCGCTCGCCGAACTTGGAGCAGCCCATGCCGAGAATGGCGACCTTGTCCTTGATACCCTTGGCCATGGCACGTCTCCTGTTGTTGTCGTGCTCTTCCCTTTAACCGCTAAACCCTGGCGCCGGTCAGGCCGGCGCCGCCTTCCAGAAATAGCGCTTGAAGCCGCCGCGCATCTCGTCGTTGTCGCGGATGCGGAAGGTCATGCGCATCTTGGCGCCGACCTTGACCTGGTCCTTGTCCGAGTCGGTGAAGTCGGCCATGAAGCGCCCGCCCTCGGGGAAGGTGATCATGCCGTAGTAGGCCGGCGGATCCGGCGAGTAGGTCAGCGAGTCCGCCGTGAACGACATCACCGCGGCCTCCAGGCCCTGCATCGGATACGGGTCCTGGCTGTCGATCGCGTGGCAGTTGGGATTGACGCAGACCTGGGTCCTGGGGAACTGCGCCGTGCCGCAGACGCGGCACTTGCCGCCGACCAGGCCGTAGATCATGTCGCGCTTGCGCCACAGCACCGACTGCGCGGTCTTCTTGTCGAACTCCGCGCGCATGCCCTTCTCGATCGGCAGCATGTCGTTGAAGGCGAGGAACTTCATGTAGTTCGTCTCGACCTTGCCGCGCGCCAGCCAGCCCGACACGCCGCGCCGCTTGCTGAGCTTGGCGATCTCCTCGGTGACCTCGAGGATCACGACATCGAGGCCCTGGCCGAAGGCCAGCACCATGATGCGCTCGCCGGCCTTGGCGCTCTCCAGCGTGTGCGCGAGCACCACCAGCGCATGCGCCGAACCGGTGTCGCCGAGATTGGCGCCGAGATTGTCGCGCACCGCCGCCTCGGCGATGCCGGCCATCTTGGCCATCTGCTTCGGGATCGCCGCCATCAGGGCGGGCATGATGAAGTGGTTGATGTCGGCGCCCTTGAGGTTGGCCGTCGCCAGCGCCGCCTTCACCGCCGGCGGCACGATCTTCACGTAGCCCTCGTCGCGGATCCAGCGCTCTTCCCAGGTGTAGTCGAAATCCGCGTCCTCGCCGCGGAAGTGGTCGACGAAATCCATCGACACGGAATGATGCGCGAGCAGCTTGGCGATCACCTTGTCGGTGCCGCACAGCATCGCCGCGGCGCCGTCGCCGAACTGCATCTCGTTGGCCGAGGCGACACGCGCCATGCGCTTCTCGGCGGCCACGACCATGGTCGGCGCGCCCGACTTCGCCGCCGTCAGGCCGGCGATCAGCGCCGAGGTGCCGGCCTTCTGCGAGCCCGCAACGTCGGAGGCCATCAGGCCGTCCTCGACGGTGAGCGCCGTGCCGATCACGCCGGCGTTCTGGCGATCCTTGAACGGCAGCGTGGTCGAGGCGAAGAACAGGTTGCGCAGCGACTTGGGATCGGTACCGTTGAGGCAGTCGCGCGCCGCCTCGACACCCATGGTGATGGAATCCTCGTCCCAGTTGGCCATCGCGCGCTCGCCCTTGGCCTGGCCGCGCAGGCCCGGCGCGAACCACTTGTTGGCGTCGTACACGGCCTGCCGGCTGAGCCGCAGCCGCGGAACATAGGCGCCATACCCGGTGATGCCGACCATGCGGGAGTTCCCTCTTTCTCGAACGCTTTTTTGGTGAACGCCGGTTCAGACTAGCGCCATCAAGGGGGCCGCGCGATAGCCATTTGCGCAGCCCAGCAGCGCCGCGCAGCCCCCGTTCCGGCCGCCGAAATCACCGCCTCGACCGGCGGAAATTCCGTTCCGAAAGCAGAACGGTCAGCGATCACGCGGCCAAGCGGTCGGCGGCGACCGCAAGGCGCCGCACGCGATTGGCCTCGGCATAGGCGGCCACAGCGGCCAGGCCGGGCGGACCACTGCGATCGGGCGACGGCCGGCAGGCGACGCTGATCGCCGGCAGCACGTCGCAATGCAGGTCGCAGCCGTCGGCGATCCAGCGCTCGATCCAGACCTCGGTGTCGTCGGGCGGTCCGCTGTTGGGCATGAAGTGGCGCAGCGAACGGCCGACCGCGCGGCGCCAGCGCCTCAGCTCGGGCGGCACGTCGGGCACCGCCGCGACGACGACGGGCTGCGGCGCGGGCGCCGGTTCGGCCTGCGGCTCGGGCGGCAGCGCCGGATCGCGCGGATAGCGCCGGCGCGCGCGCTTGCCGACGCGGTGATGCTGCGCCCAGTCCTCGATCGCGAGGTACTCGACGCCCTCGACCGCGTAGACGCGCACCAGCCGGTGCGCCGCCAGTTCCTCGATCATCGCGCGGATGCGGGCGTCATCGAGATCGTCGCCGGGAAACACCTGCAGGCGGATGGTGCGCGGGCGCAGCGGCTGCACGCCGTGATCGTCGGCGAAATTGCCCAGACCGAGCAGCAGCAGACGGCTCATCGGCGAACAGTCGATGACGTCCTCGCGGGTCCAGAAATCGGAAGACAGGGTGCGGTTGCGGGCCATGTTGCAGAAGCTCCTGATGGGGACATGGCGGGCGATGTAACGCCGAAAGCCGCAAACCTCCTATTTCTGCCCCTAGGAATGTCGTGATCTGCCCTCGGATGCCGATGGCATATGATTCCTTCTCTCCGCGAAGGAGAGCGGCCGCGGACGAAGGCGTTCCGCTCGCTCATGTCGTCCGGCTGTGGAAACATTTTCATATGCCATGCGCAGCCATGGTGCTATGAATAAGTGAACGAGCACTCATGTTCGTTTCGTCTGCTCGATACCTTGAGGAGTACGGAACATGCTCTACGAAGGTCGTAAGGACATCCCCCTGATCTTCAAGGTGTGCGATCCGTGTGCTGTCTTCAAAGGTCCGAAATGGCTCGCCGGCAAATTTACATGGCCTGGTCAGGACGCCGTGCAGGTCCCAGGTGAGCGCGCCATTAGATTTATATCCCATGCCTACGGCATCCACGCCGCTTGCGTAACGCTGCTCGGCTATCAGCGTAGGGGCCTCAACACCATCAAGACGATGATCGAAGAGTATGCGCCCAAGTTTGAGAACCTGACGTCGGTCTATATCGCCCGAGTGTGCGCCAAGCTAAGCGTGCAGCCCACCGATGTCGTAGACGTTACAGACGAGAAAGTTATGGGTTTGCTCATTCGGGCCATCATCATGGTGGAGTGTGGCCCCAAGGTGCCCAAGGACCTGCCCAAGAATTGGGTGGAGGAAGAGGAGATCGACAAGGGCGTGCGGATGGCCTTGGGCAAGGCTCGCAAACCGTCGGCCCCTGTAAAGCCGCCCCTCTCTTGCACCGTTTTCCCGGTCACCCCTGAAGAAGAGCGCGACCTGGCCGCGGCAGGGGTTTGGCTACGCTGACGAACAGCGCCGCCGCCCTCAGAAGAAAGTGCGCCATGAACGCTGCGGGACGCGCGAGATTTCTCCAACTCGCTGAGCGGCTTCGCGGTCTTGCTACAAACGAAGAGGCGGATGAGAGGCCCACAAGCCCCTCATCCGCCTCGCTGGCGCTCGGCACCTTCTCCCCACCTTCGTGGGGAGAAGGAAAATAACTTACGCCGCGACCGAGAGGTTGGCGTAGCGCGTGAGGTGGTGCTGCTGGTTGCCGAACAGCGTCTCGATCATGGTCAGCCGCTTGAAGTAGTGGCTGACCGAGAGCTCGTCGGTGACGCCCATGCCGCCATGCATCTGCACCGCGCTCTGGCCGCAGAACTTGCCGGACTTGCCGATCTGCACCTTGGCGCCGGAGGCCGCCTTCTTGCGCACGGTGGGATCGGCGTCGTCGATCTTCAGCGCCGCCATGAGCGTCATCGAGCGCGCTTCCTGGGCGTTGGTGAAGCAGTCGACCATGCGGTGCTGCAGCACCTGGAACTTGCCGATCGGCACGCCGAACTGCTTGCGGGTCTTGATGTACTCCAGGGTCGCCTTGTTGATGGCGTCCATGCAGCCCACCGCCTCGGCGCACAGGGCGACGATCGAGCGGTCGATCACGCCCTCGAACAGCGCATAGCCGTCGTCGACCTTGCCGACCACCGCGTCGGCACCGACCTTGACGTTGTCGAAGGTCAGCTCCGAGGCGCGCAGCGCGTCCTGGGTGGGGTAGTCGCGGCGGCTGATGCCCGGCGCCTTGGCGTCGACGGCGAAGACGCTGATGCCCTTCTCGTCGCGCTGGCCCCCTGACGTGCGCGCGGTGACGAAGATCGTGTCGGCCGAGGCGGCGTTGTAGACCACGCCCTTGTGGCCGCTGATGGCGTAGCCGGCGCCGTCCTTCTTCGCCGTGACGGCGACGTCGGCAAGGTTGAAGCGCGCCTGCTTCTCGACGTAGGCGACCGCGAACTGCTTCTCGCCTGATATCATCGGCGCCAGCAGCGCCTCCTTCTGCGCCGCGCTGCCGCCCGCCGCCAGCAGGCCGCCGCCCATCACCACGGTCGGCAGGTAGGGCTCGAGCACCAGGCCCGATCCGAACGCTTCCATGGCGATCATGGTCTCGATCGCGCCGCCGCCGAAGCCGCCATCGGCCTCGGAGAAGCTCATGCCCAGCCAGCCGAGCTCGGCGAACTTCGCCCAGTTCTCCGGCAGCCAGCCCTTCTCGCTCGCCGCGATCTTGCGACGGGTCTCGAACGCGTACTGCTCGCGCACGAAGCGCTCGACGCCTTCCTTGATCTGCTTCTGCTCGTCGGAATACGACAGGTCCATTGTCTTTGCTCCCTCCGCCCCGGGGCGTCGCACGCTGGTTGCTGCTTACAGCCCCAGCACCATCTTGGAAATCACGTTCTTCTGAATCTCGTTCGTGCCGCCGTAGATCGACGTCTTGCGCATGTTGAGATAGCGCGGCGCGGCGGGCACGGCATAGGCCGGGCCGATCGGCGATTCGTTGCTGTCGCGAAACAGCAGCTCGGGCTGGTACGGCACGGCGTAGTTGCCCACCGCCTCGCAGGCCAGCTCGGCGATGCGCTGCTGGATTTCCGATCCGCGGATCTTGAGGATCGACACCTCCGGCCCCGGCGCGCCGCCCAGCTGCATGCTCGACAGCGCGCGCAGCTCGCTCATCTCCAGCGCCGAGAGCTGCAGGTCGAGATCGGCGATCTTCTCGCGGAAGCCCATGTCGTCGATCAGCTTGCCGCCGTCGTCGGCCAGCTCCGCGCGCGCGATCTCGCGCAGGCCCTGCACGCCGCGCTTGGAGGCCGCGACCTCGGCGATGCCCAGTCGCTCGTTGGCGAGCAGGAACTTGGCGTAGGTCCAGCCCTCGCCTTCCTTGCCGATCAGGTTCTCCGCCGGCACGCGCACGTTGTCGAAGAACACATCGTTCACGTGGTGCGCGCCGTCGAGCATGACGATCGGCCTCACGGTGATGCCGGGCGTCTTCATGTCGATCAGCAGGAAGGAGATGCCTTCCTGCGGCTTGGCCTCGGTGTCGGTGCGGACCAGGCAGAAGATCCAGTCGGCCCAGTGCGCCGTCGAGGTCCAGGTCTTCTGGCCGTTGACCACGTAGTGGTCGCCGTCGCGCACCGCGCGGGTGCGCAGGGACGCGAGATCGGATCCCGAGCCCGGCTCGGAATAGCCCTGGCACCACAGGACATTCGACTGGGCGATGTCGGGCAGGAAGCGCTGCTTCTGCGCCTCGTTGCCGAAGGTGTAGATCACCGGCCCGACCATCTTGGGCCCGAACGGCAGGATGCGCGGCGCACCTTCCTCGGCCAACACGTTCTCGAACAGGAAGCGCTGCGTCACGCTCCAGCCCGGCCCGCCGTACTTCTTCGGCCAGGTGTAGACGTGCCAGCCGCGCTTGCCGAGCGCGCGCTGCCAGGCGAGGTGATCGTCGCGATCGTAGTGCCGGCCGCTGCGCGTCTTGGCGATCGTCGCCGGCGACAGGTTCTCGCGCGTGAAGGCCCGCACCTCGTCGGCGAAGGCGCGGTCCTCGGCGGTCAGAGCCAGATCCATCGTTCGAGTCCTTCTCTTCGCTCCCTCTCCCCGCTTGCGGGGAGAGGGTTGGGGTGAGGGGCTGAGGCAAGTGGCGAACGATCGCCCCGCGCAACCCGCAACTCCCCCTCACCCCGACCATCTCCCCGCAAGCGGGGAGAGGGAGGAAAACAGAATCTCCTAAAGCCCCAGCACCATCTTGGAGATGACGTTCTTCTGGATCTCGTTCGATCCGCCGTAAATGCTGGTCTTCCGCACGTTGAAATAGCGCGGTGCGGCCAAGTGCGCGTAGTCGGGGCCGATCGGCTCCTCGTTCGCGCCGTGCCACAAGAGCGCCGGCTGGTACGGCATGGCGTAGTAGCCCACCGCCTCGACCGCCAGCTCGGTGATGCGCTGCTGGATCTCCGAGCCGCGGATCTTGAGGAACGAGACCTCCGGTCCCGGCGCGCCGCCCGCGGCCATGGCCGAGAGCGCACGCAGCTCGGTGTACTCCAGCGCCGTCACCTGGATCTCCAGGTCGGCGATCTTCTCGCGGAACGAGGCGTCGTCGATCAGCTTCCTGCCGGCGCCGTCGTGCTCGGACTTCGCCATCTGCTTGAGGCTCTCGACGCCACGCTTGGATTGCGGGATCGCCGCGATGCCCAGGCGCTCGTTGGCGAGCAGGAACTTGGCGTAGGTCCAGCCCTCGCCTTCCTTGCCCACGAGGTTCTCGGCCGGCACCCTGACGTTGTCGAAGAACACCTCGTTCACCTCGTGGCCACCGTCGGCCATGATGATCGGCTTCACCGTGATGCCCGGTGTCTTCATGTCGATCAGCAGGAAGGAGATTCCCTCCTGCGGCTTGGCCTCGGCGTTGGTGCGCACCAGGCAGAAGATCCAGTCGGCCCAGTGGCCCATGGTGTTCCAGGTCTTCGACCCGTTGACGATGTAGTGCTCGCCCTCGCGCACCGCCTTGGTGCGCAGCGACGCCAGGTCGGAGCCCGAGCCCGGCTCGGAGTAGCCCTGGCACCACCACACGCTCGACTCGCGGATATCAGGCAGGAAGCGCTGCTTCTGCTCGTCGTTGCCGAAGGTGTAGATCACCGGCCCGACCATCTTGCTGCCGAAGGGAATGATGCCCGGCGCATTCATCTCGGCGCAGACGTTCTCGAAGATGTAGCGCTGCGTGATCGTCCAGCCCGGCCCGCCATGCTTCTTCGGCCAGGTGTAGACCAGCCACCCCTTGCGCCCGAGCGCCTGCTGCCAGCGCATGTAGTCGTCGCGCTCGAGATGCTTGCCGCCGGCGACCTTGTCGGCGATGTCCTTGGGCAGGTTCTTCGAGACGAAGTCGCGGACCTCGTCGCGAAACGCGAGGTCTTCCCTGGTGAACGCCAGATCCATCGGTCGTCCTCCGCACAAAAGAGCGCCACCGCGCCCTGGCGGTGAAATGACGCCCCGTTCATTGAGTTGGCGGCATACTATCCAGCAGACTGTTTCGGGCAAGTCAGCGGCGAAATAAGGGTTCGCGATACGAAATGAGCAGCCTGCGCGTCGGAATTGTCGGCTGTGGCGTGGCGGGGATGACCGCCGCGGTCCTGCTCTCGGAGGCGGGGCACGCCGTCACCCTGCTGGAACGCTTCGAGACGCCGCAGCCGCTGGGCGCCGGCCTGCTGATCCAGCCCACCGGCCTGCGCGTCCTGCAGCGGCTGGACCTGCGCGACACCGCCCTGCGCCTGGGCGCACGCGTCGCCGGCATCGATGGCCGTTCCGATCTCGGCCACAGCGTGCTCGACCTGCGCTACGGCGATCTCGACGCGCGCCTGCACGGGCTGGGCCTGCATCGCGGCGCCCTGTTCACCCTGCTGTTCGAGCGTCTCCAGCGCGCGCCGGCGACGCTGGTCACCGGCTTCGAGGTCGCGTCGATCCGCGACACCACGCTCGCCGCCGCCGATGGCCGCGCGGTCGGGCCGTTCGATCTCGTGCTCGTCTGCGACGGCGCGCATTCGCGCCTGCGCGAGAGCCTGGCGCCAAGGCACAGCGCCTCGACCTACGCCTGGGGCTGCTTCTGGGCGACCTTGCCCGATCCCGAGCGGCGCTTCGCCGGCCTGCTGCGCCAGCGCTTCCGCGGCAATCGCCACATGGTCGGCGTGCTGCCGGTGGGCATGGCGCCGGGCGGCGACGACAACGACGACGTCACGCTGTTCTGGAGCCTGCGGGTGGCGGAGATGGCGGCGGTGCGCGCGCGCGGTCTCGACCCGCTCAAGACCGAGCTTCTCGACATCTGGCCCGAGCTCGCGCCGCTGCTCGAGTCGCTGATCTCGTTCGACCAGTTCTCCGACGCGACCTATCGCGACGTGGTGATGTCGGGCTTGCGGCGCGAGCGCATCCTGTTCCTCGGCGACTGCGCGCACGGCATGTCGCCGCAGCTCGGCATGGGCGCCAACCTCGCGCTGGCCGATGCCGCGACCTTGGCCGGCGCGCTCGCGCGCACGACCTCGCTCGATGACGCCATCGCGCTCTTCGAGCGCACCCGCCGGCGCACTCTCTCGCTCTACAGCTTCGTCAGCCGATGGCTGACGCCGTTCTACCAGGGCGACGCGGTCGCGGTGGGCTGGCTGCGCGACCTGACCTTCGGCCCGGCCTGCGCCTTCCCGCCGACGCGACGCGCCATGCTCACCATGCTGTCGGGCACGCGGCGCGATTGGTTCGGGACATTCCCGATCGCCGGCGACGGGCTGCCGGATCTGCCATTGATCTGACGCGCGAACACGCCGCACTGTATTCGCGCCAGGCGACACGACATGATGGTCGTGCGCGGGCATCGTCCCTTCCCCCGGAGGGGGAAGGTGCCCGAAGGGCGGAAGGGGGATGTCGAAAGCGGACTCCTGCGTTCGTCTTCGACATCCCCCATCCGTCGCTCCGCGCCACCTTCCCCCTCCGGGGGAAGGTAGAGCTGAGGGGCGTGCGATGGACCAGACCGACGCATTGTTGCTGGCGCGACTGCAGTTCGCGTTCACGGTCAGCTTCCACATCATCTTCCCCGCGTTCTCGATCGGCCTGGCAAGCTATCTCGCGACCCTGGAAGGCCTGTGGCTGTGGACCCGCAGGCGTGTGTTCCTCGACCTGTTCAACTACTGGAAAAAGATCTTCGCCGTCGTCTTCGGCATGGGCGTCGTATCGGGCATTGTCATGAGCTACCAGTTCGGCACCAACTGGAGCGTGTTCTCCGACAAGGTCGGACCGGTGATCGGCCCGCTGATGGGCTACGAGGTGCTGTCGGCGTTCTTCCTCGAGGCCGGCTTCCTCGGCATCATGCTGTTCGGCCTCCATCGCGTCGGCGAGCGCCTGCATTTCACCGCCACCCTGATGGTCGCCTTCGGCACCTTCCTCTCGGCGTTCTGGATCCTCTCGGCCAACAGCTGGATGCACACGCCGCAGGGCCACGCGATCAACGAGGCAGGCCAGTTCATCCCCGTCGACTGGCTGAAGGTGATCTTCAATCCCTCCTTCCCCTACCGCCTCACGCACATGCTGATGGCGGCCTATCTGACGACCGCCTTCGTCGTCGGCGCAACGGGCGCGCTGCACCTGCTGCGCGACCGCAAGGACCAGGCGGCGCGCACTATGTTCTCGATGGCGATGTGGATGGCCGCGATCGTGGCGCCGATCCAGGCTGTCGTCGGCGACCAGCACGGACTCAACACGCTTCAGCACCAGCCGGCGAAGATCGCGGCGATGGAAGGTCATTTCGACACCTACGAAGGCGCGCCGCTGATCCTCTTCGGCATTCCCAACGACCGCGAGGAGCGCGTCGACTACAAGATCGAGGTGCCGCGCCTGGGCTCGCTGATCCTGACGCACGACTGGAACGGCAAGGTGCGCGGCCTGAAGGAATGGCCTCGCGCTGAGCGCCCGCCCTCGCTGATCGTGTTCTGGAGCTTCCGGATCATGGTCGGAGTCGGCCTGGCGATGATCGGGCTGGGCCTGTGGACGCTGTTCCTGCGCTGGCGCCGGACGCTCTACGAGGCGCCGTGGACGCATCGCGCGGCGTTTCTGATGGGACCGGCAGGCTTCGTCGCCGTGCTCGCCGGCTGGATCACCACCGAAGTCGGCCGCCAGCCCTGGACGGTCTACGGCCTGCTGACGACGGCGCAGTCGGTGTCGCCGATCGACGCCGCGGCGGTCGGCTCCTCGCTGGTGGCCTTCATCGCCGTCTACTTCGCGCTGTTCGGCGCCGGCACCTTCTACATCCTGCGCCTGATGAACAAGCCGGTGGCGGCGGGTGGCGACGAGCTGCCGCCCGACGAGCCGATCCGCGCCGCCGGCCTGATGCCGGCCCCTGCCATGAAGGAGTAGGAGCCATGGAGCTCGACCTCCCCTTCATCTGGGCCGCGCTGATCGCCTTCGCGGTGCTGGCCTACGTGCTGCTCGACGGCTTCGACCTCGGCGTCGGAATCCTCTTTCCGTTCATGCCCCAGGAGAAGCATCGCGACGAGATGATGAACTCGGTCGCGCCGGTGTGGGACGGCAACGAGACCTGGCTGGTGCTCGGCGGCGGCGGGCTGTTCGCCGTCTTCCCGCTCGCCTATTCGGTGATCATGCCGGCGCTCTACGCGCCGCTGATCGCCATGTTGCTGGGGCTGATCTTCCGCGGCGTCGCCTTCGAGTTCCGCTTCAAGACGGTGCGCGGCCGCTTCCTGTGGGACTGGGCCTTCGCCGGCGGCTCGACCCTGGCGGCCTTCGCGCAGGGCATCGCGCTGGGCGCGCTGGTGCAGGGCATTCCCGTCGCCGACCGCGCCTATGCCGGCGGCTGGTGGGATTGGCTCACCCCCTTCAGCCTGCTGACCGGCGTCGCGCTGGTGGTGGGCTACGCGCTCTTGGGCTCGACCTGGCTGGTCTACAAGGCGGAGGGCGAGGTGCAGGCGCGCGCCTATCGCTACGCCACCTTCGCCGCCATCGGGACCGTGGCGCTGATCGGCGCGGTGAGCCTGTGGACGCCGTTCCTGCGCGATCTCTTCATGAAGCGCTGGCTCGCCTGGCCGCAGATCCTCTACACCGCGCCGGTGCCGCTGCTGGTGGCCGGGACCGCCTTCGTGCTGCTCAAGGGCCTGCGCGAGAAGCGCGAGCTCAGCCCGTTCCTCGCATCGCTCATGCTCTTCGCCCTGTGCTTCGCCGGGCTGGGCATCAGCTTCTATCCCTACATCGTGCCGACCTCGGTCACGATCTGGGACGCCGCCGGCCCGGACATCAGCCTCGGCTTCCTGCTGATCGGCGCCGTCGTCCTGCTGCCGCTGGTCCTCGCCTACACCGCCTATTCCTACTGGGTGTTCCGCGGCAAGGTGAACGCCAGGGGAGGTCACTACCATTGAGCGCGCCCGGCAACTCGTACCTTCCCCCGCTGGCGGGGGAAGGTGGCGCGCAGCGCCGGATGGGGGTGGTTGGTGCGACCACTCCGGCAACCGGGCCTGACCGCAATGCTGGCACCCCCATCCGCCCTTCGGGCACCTTCCCCCGCAAAGCGGGGGAAGGTACTTCCCAATGGAAGCGCCTGATGTGGTTCGTCGGCCTCTATTGCGCCAGCGTCGTGGCGCTGGGCGCCGTCGCGTTCGCGATTCGTCTCGCGCTACGCGGCTGAGGCGGGAAACAGCAGGGCTTTCTCTTCTTTCAGCCTGGCGATCTCCGCCTCGCTGAAGCCGTGCTCCTTCATCACCTCGAGGCCGTCGGCGCCGACGCGCGGCGCGTGGCGCCGGTACTCGGTCTTGGTCTTCTCGAAATCGAGCGGCGAGGCGAAGGTCGTGATCGTGCCTTCGGTGGGATGCTCGCGCTCGGTGAAGAAGCCGGTGGCGTTGAGGTGCTCGTCCTCGAGCAGATCCTCCAGCGTGTTGACGGGCATCGCCGGAATGTCGGCCTCGTCGAACAGCTTCAGCCACTCCCTGGTCGTACGGAAGCGCAGGATCTCGTCGAGCACCTGGTACAGCTCGTCGAAATGCGCCGCGCGCAGACGCTTGTCGGTGAACTTCGGCTCCTTGGCGAGGTCGGGCCGCTCGGCCAGCTCGAAGAACCGCTCCCAGTGCCTGTCGGTATAGGGCAACGCGCAGATATAGCCGTCCAGGGTCGGGAACGGGTGGCGGTATTTGTTGATGATGCGGTTGTAGCCCATCGTGCCGATCGGCGGATGGAAGGTACGGCCGAACAGATGGTCGGTGAGGAAGAACGACGCCAGAGTCTCCAGCATCGGCACCTCGATCATCTGCCCCTCGCCGCTCTGGGCGCGGTGATAGAGCGCGCCCAGCACGGCGACGGCGAGATGCAGGCCGGTGGTCTTGTCGGCGATCAGGCTGGGCACGAATTTCGGCCGCAGCCCGTCGATGCGCGCCTGCAGCGACGCCGCGCCGCTGGCGCCCTGCACGAGATCGTCGAAGGCGGGCTTGTGGCCGTAGGGGCCGGAGCGTTTGTAGCCCAGCGAGTAGGCGTAGATGATCTTCGGGTTGATCTTCTTCAGATCCTCGTAGCCCAGGCTCAGGCGTTCGATCGCCTGCGGCCGGCTGTTGTGGATGAAGATGTCGGCGGTCTCGATCATCTTCTTCACCACTGCCAGCGCCGCGGGCTTCTTCAGGTCGAGGCAGATCGAGCGCTTGTTGCGGCCGGCGGCCATGTAGATCGGCCCCATGTCGGGCGAACGGCCCTTGCCCGAGACGCGCAGCAGGTCGCCCTCCGGCGGCTCGACCTTGATCACGTCGGCGCCCATGTCGGCGAGATGCTGCGTCGCGAACGGCCCGAGCAGAACCGCCGTCATGTCGACGATCTTCACCCCGTGCAGCGGCCCCGGCATATTTCCTCCCGTTGTTCGATAGCCGGGCGCATCTAGGGTCAGCGGCGCGGCCTGCACAAGCGAAGGCGGCGCAAGGCCGCTCTGTCCTGCCCTCAGCCGTCGAGGGTGGCGATCATGCGGGCTCGCATCGCGGCATCGGCGATAGCGCCGAAGCCGGCCCGCACGTTGTCGCGCATGTGCTCGGCGCGGCCGGTGCCGGGAATGGCGCAGGTCACGGCCGGATGGCTCAGCACGAATTTCAGCAGGATCTGCGCCCAGCTGGTACAGCCGATCTCCGCCGCCCAGCCAGGCAACGGCTTCTGCATCATCCGCCGGATCAGCCCGCCGCCGCCGAAGGGCTGGTTGACGATGACGGCGATGCCGCGTTCGGCCGCCAGCGGCAGCAGGCGTCGCTCGGCGGCGCGGTCGTTGAGCGCGTAGTTGAGCTGCACGAAGTCCAGCGCCTCGGCGCGCATCACCGCCTCGAGATCGTCATGCGCCGAGACCTGGTAGTGCGTGACACCCAGGTAGCGCACGCGGCCCTCCGTCTTCCAGGCGCGCAGGGTCGCGAGCTGGGTCCGCCAGTCGACGAGGTTGTGCACCTGCATCAGATCGATGCGCGGACCGGTGCGCAGCAGCGCCATCGAGCGCCGCATCTGCTCGATGCCGGCCTGCCTGCCCTGCGTCCAGACCTTGGTGGCGATGAAGGCCTTGTCGCGCGAGCCCGCCGCCTCGAGCAATTCGCCGACGACCGCCTCCGAGGCGCCGTACATCGGCGAGCTGTCGATTACCGAGCCGCCGTTCTCGAACAGGATGCGCAGCACCTCGCCCAGCGGCGCGCGGCGCTCCGGCGGCTGATCGAAGGTCAGCCAGGTGCCGACGCCGACGACCGGCAGCATCTCGCCGCTCGACGGGATACGCCGCCGCGCCATCGCCGTCTGCGCCGAGGCGCGCCCGCCGATCGCCAGCGACAGCGCGCCACCGGCGGCCGCTCGCAGCAGGGCGGCGCGCGAGAGCGTCATGTCGCCTTCGGCGGACGGAACTGCTCGGGCACGCGCTCCAGGTCGGGCACGCGGAACACGCCCGAGGCGTTGAGCACGACCTCGCCGTCGCAGACCAATTCGGTGCGGCAGAAGCAGAAATTGATGGTGCGGCGGGTGACGACGGCCTTGCCCTCGAGCCAATGGCCGAGCTTCGCGCCGCGCACGAAATCGCAGTTCAGCGTGATCGTCGGATGCGGCCAGCGGATGCCGGTGACGAAGCCGCTGCCCAGGCCCATCACCATGTCGGCGACGGTGACCAGCAGGCCGCCATGGGCGATGCCCATCGGATTGCCGTGCTTCTCCTCGAGCAGCAGACCGACACGCATGCCGTCGGGCTCGGGCCTGGCCAGCAGCGGTCCGGACAGCTGCACGAAACGGTCGGGAATCGGGATCTCGACGAAGCCCTCGGGAACGCTCTTCACAGCACGCCTCCGGTGGCGTCCATCAGGCGAGTCAGCGAGGCGCGCGCCTCCTCGCCGATCGTCGCGGCGCGGCCGCTCTGCTTGTCGATCGACACCAGGATGACGTGGCCGGTGGCAGCGCAGAGCCCCTCCTGGTCGAAGATCGCCTGGCCGATGACGATCGAGGCGCGCCGGATCTCGGTGATGCGCGCGCCGGCGCGGATGGTGCCCGGGTAGAACATCTGGCGCTTCAGGTCGATGTCGATATGCGCGACGACGACGTCCAGGCCGGTGAGCGCGCGCAGGCCCTTGAGCTGGTCCTTGAGGTAGCGGATGCGCGCGTTCTCGAAGAACACCAGGAAGGCGACGTTGTTGATGTGCCCGTTGGCGTCGACGTCGGCGAACCGCAGATGCTCCGTGGTGAGAAAGCCGAACGACCGAATGTCGGCGAGATCGATCGCCGGCGGTACCGCAACATTCATCGAAGATCAGCCTTTCACGAACTCGACGCAAACACCGGTCGCATCCCTTGCCGAGACGATGATGCGGCCATCGGCAGGATGCGCATACGCCAGCCCATTGGCAGACAACAGCGCCGCCGTCGCCATCGGATCGGCCACCGCAAAGCGCAGCAGCGCGGGGTGGTCGTCGCCGCGCACGGGCTGCACGCCGGGGTGATGCTGCTCGAAACGGGCCCGCGTCATGTACCGGATCGGCGTGCCGCCGCTCTCGACCAGCAGATCGCCATCCTCGCGCCTCACCGACGTCGCACCGAAGACGCGCGTGACATAGTCCTCGTCGAGAAATGGATTCTCGGCGATCACCACGGCGCCGGCCAGCGCCTTTACGCCGTTGGGATGCCGCGCCCATTCCGGCCGGTAGACGAATTGCGGTGTGCGGTGCTCGCAGACGAAATAGCCCAGCAGCTTCGCCCGCCTGGTTCCCAGCCGCACGGTGCGGAAGGCAGCGCGCTCCTTGCGGCCGGAAATCTCGACCTCGCGATCGAATTCCAGCACCGCGTCGGGCTGCAGGTCCGCCTCGGTCCACGCCTTGTAGGCGACGTCGGCGCTGTCGGTGCGCAGCGCGGCATTGGCCAGCCCCTCGCCGCTCTTGGCCAGCATGTCACGGCGCGCGGCGTTGAACTCGTTGGGCTCGACCACGCCGAGCAGCTCGAAATAATTGTCGCCGAAGACCATCAAATGGTTGGCGGTGCCCAGCCGGGTGTGGAAGCCGCGCGGCTGCAGCGCGAAGCCCAGGCGCTTCCAGGCCAGCTCGGCCTGGTCGATGTCCCTGACCACGACGACCACGTGATCGATGCCCTTCACCGCCTCGGCCATGCCGCTCTCTCCCGTGCCGGCGTGCAGCCGGCGGATGAACTCGCGACCCTGCATGGTCAGCGCCAGCTCGCCGCGCTGGTTGAAGGCCTCGTAGTTCTTGAACACGAGGCCGACATCGGCGCGGCTCGACAGGGGCTTCTTCTCGACGATCTTCACACTCGCGGTCAACCGGTCGCCCGGCCGCACCGGAAGCAGCCAGCGAATGTCGTGCAGGCCCGCACCGCCCATGCTGGTGTGCGGATGGCTGAAATTATCGACCAGCAGGCGCATCATCGCCGAGCAGATGTGCCAGCCGCTGGCGATCAGCCCGCCGAACATCGAGGCCTTGGCGGCGTCGTGGTCGATGTGAAAGGGCTGCGGGTCGAACTGCCGGGCGAACTCGACGATGGCCTGCTCGGTGAAGTCGTAGACACCGATCGGATAGACGCGATCGAGCTCGAGCTGCTCCCAATAGCGCACCGGACCGGGCATGCGATCAGCCAGCCGGCCGCCGGCGGATGAGATTCGTGCCCTTCATCGTCACCACCGTCTCGCCCTTCTGGTTGACGGCGTTCCAGTCGTAGAACACCAGACCCATGAACGGCTTGCTCGCCGAGGCGCGCTTGCCGGTCACGGTGAGCGAGGCGGTGATCGTGTCGCCGGCGCGCACCGGCCTGGGCCAGCGCACCTCGTCGATGCCGGGCGAGCCGAGGCTGGTCTCGGGATGCAGGAAATTGTCGGCCAGCAGGCGCATCGACACCGAGCAGGTGTGCCAGCCGCTGGCGATGATGCCGCCGAACATCGAGGCCTCGGCCGCGGCGCGATCGATATGGAAGGGTTGCGGGTCGAACTGGAGGGCAAAGGCAACGATCGCCTCTTCGCTCAAGGTCGCGCTGCCCAGCGGATAGGTATGACCGACCTCGAGATCTTCCCAGTAACGCAGCGGGCCCATCACATCTCCGTCACGGCGCGGCCGGCCGCTCGGCGCGCCGCGTCAACCACCAGATGGCGACGGCGGCCGCCATCACGGCCGCCTGCAGCGTCGTCGGGCTGCCCAGCAACCGGTCGTTGCCCCAGCCCTTGATGCCGGTCAACAGCACGATGCGCGGATCGAGGTAGTTGAACAGAAGCCACCCAAGCGCGATGGAGAGCACCGCCACCAGCAGCCCGCCGATCCACAGGGTCGCCTCGCGCAGGGCGGCGGCGAGGCCCACGGCCAGAAGCTGCCCCGCGATGAAGACCGTCGCCGAGGCGAATGCGAACTGATGCTTGAGCCCGACGAACCAGAGGATGGTCGTCGCGGCGAGGAGCAGGCTGAAGCCTGGACTGGCGATCCGGAACTCGTAGGCCCGCACGCCCAGCACCGTCACGGCATAGGTCGCGCCCAGGATCGCGCCGAAGACCAGATCCTGCAGGACCTGGTCCGAGGACGGCAGATCGATGGATGCGACGGCGCCCAGCGCGAACGCCAGCCCGGTCAGCGTGATGGCAATGGAACGGACCGCGCGCTGCCCCTGGGGGCGCGCGTCGCTCACGAAGGTGTCGTAGCGCTGGGTCCGGTGGCTCACCGCTTCCTCATTGCCTGATGATCATCGTCGAGGCGGCGGCGGATCGCAACGACCGCGCCGTTACAGTCCGACGACGGCCGGCAGGGCCGAGATGTCGCCGATCTCGACATAGCCGTAATACGGATTGGCGGGCTCATGGCCGCGATTGACCCAGACCTTGTGGCGGATGCCCATGTCGTGCGCCGACATCAGGTCATAGCGGAACGAGGACGAGCAGTGCAGCACGTCCTGCGGCCCGCAGCCCAGCCGGTCGAGCATGTACTCGAAGGCGCGCAGCCGCGGCTTGTAGGCGCGGGCCTGCTCGGCGGTGAAGACGGCGTGGAACGGCGCACCGAGCCTCTCGACGTTGGCCATGATCTGCGCATCGGCGGCGTTCGACAGGATCACCAGCGGGAATTCCTTGGCCACCTTGGCAAGCGCTTCGGGCACATCGCGATGCGGTCCCCAGCCCGGCACGCGCTCGTAGATCGCACGGGCGTCGGCGGGGCGGAAGGCGACGGCGTTGCGACGGCAGGCGCGCTCCAGCGCCTGGTGGATCACCTGATCGTAGGGCTTCCAGTCGCCCAGGATCTCGTCGAAGCGGTAGGCGGCGAAATCGGCGATGAAGCGCGCCATGGCAGGCGGATCGAGCATATGGCCAAACAGGTCGCGTGCCGCGTCGGCCATGCGGAAGTCGACCAGCGTGCCGTAGCAGTCGAAGGTGATGTACTTGGGCCTGATGTGGCTCATGGGGGCTGCTCCTGCCCATACCTTGGCCGGCCAAGCCCCGGGGCGGCAATGGCCGCATGACCGTTTTGCGACGCAGCATGCGCGTTGACAGGCGAAACATGAACCCTAATATGCGCGTTGTTCAGAACCATGGGCCGGATGCGTCCGCAAGAGACCATCCCGCCCCTGCCGCCGAGCCCGGGCAAGGCGCCCGCTGACGGCGGATTATTCCGGAATATCAATGACTTTCGATGCGTTGGGGCTGAGCCCCGAAGTTCTCAAGGCGGTGGCCGAGACGGGCTACACCACGCCCACGCCGATCCAGGAACAGGCCATCCCCTACGTCCTCATGGGACGCGACGTGCTGGGCTGCGCCCAGACCGGAACCGGCAAGACGGCCGGATTCACGCTTCCGATGATCGACATCCTGGCCGCCGGCCGCGCCCGCGCGCGCATGCCGCGCTCGCTGATCCTCGAGCCGACCCGCGAGCTCGCCGCCCAGGTCGCCGAGTCATTCGAGGTCTACGGCAAGTACAACAAGCTCTCGATGGCCCTGCTCATCGGCGGCATGTCGTTCGACGACCAGGAGAAGATCCTCGACCGCGGCGTCGACGTGCTGATCGCCACGCCGGGCCGCCTGCTCGACCATTTCGAGCGCGGCAAGGTGCTGCTCAACGACGTGCGCATCCTCGTCATCGACGAGGCCGACCGCATGCTCGACATGGGCTTCATCCCCGATGTCGAGCGCATCGTCTCGCTGATGCCGACCATCCGCCAGACCTTGTTCTTCTCGGCCACCATGCCGCCGGAGATCCGCAAGCTGGCCGACGCCTTCCTGATGAACCCCAAGGAGATCACCGTATCGCGGCCGGCGACGACGGCGATCACGGTGACACAGGGCGTGGCGATCGTGCAGCCCGACGACAAGCGCGAAGCTTTGCGCCGGCTGATCCGCAACGAGGACGTCAAGAACGCGCTGATCTTCTGCAACCGCAAGAAGGACGTCGACATCCTGTTCCAGTCCCTGCGCAAGCACGGCTTCAGCGTCGGCGCCCTGCACGGCGACATGAGCCAGGGGGTGCGCACGGAGACGCTGGAGCGCTTCAAGCTGGGCGAGATCCGCCTGCTGGTCGCCTCCGACGTCGCTGCGCGCGGGCTCGACATCGACGATCTCAGCCACGTCTTCAATTTCGACGCGCCGTTCCATGCCGACGACTACGTGCATCGTATCGGCCGCACCGGCCGTGCCGGCAAGACCGGCGTCGCCTACACCCTGGCCACCCCCGACGACGGGGGTCTGGTCGAGGCGATCGAGAAGCTGATCGGCAAGCCGATCCCGCGCGTCGAGGTGCCCGGCTTCGATGCCCTGGAGTTCGACCCTGAAGGCGGCGACGGACGCCGGCGCGGCCGGGGTCGCGGGCGCGGCCGACCCGAGCCGCGCGGCCGCGGCCGGGGTCGCGACGAGCGTCGCCCGCGACGCGACCAGGACCGCGACGGCATCGACGATCTGCAGCCGCCGCCCGACGACAGCGTCACGCCCGTCGCCGCAGAGGCCGAGCCTCGCCCGCCGGGCGATCGTCCGGAGCGGCGCGACCGGCGCCGTGGACGCGAGCGCGAGCGCGAGCGCGACCGTTCACGCGACGGCGTGACGGAGACCGGCGGCTACGAAGGCCCGACGCAGGCACGCGCCGCGCGCGAGGACCACCCGCAGGACGAAGCGCCGCGCGAGCGTCGCCGCGAGCCGCGACGCGAACGTCCGCCGCGGCGCGAGGAGGCGCGTGCCGAAGCGATGCGGCCAGACGAAGATCGCCACGAGGACCGCCACGGGGATCGCCGCGAACGCCGCCGCGGGCGTGGTCGTGATCGCGACGAAGGACCGTCTGTGGTCGGCTTCGGTGATGCGGTGCCGGCCTTCCTGGCCAAGCCGGTGGCGCCGCGCCGCCGGCGCACGTCGACG
This sequence comes from Reyranellaceae bacterium, assembly GCA_050183765.1. Classification (GTDB taxonomy): domain Bacteria; phylum Pseudomonadota; class Alphaproteobacteria; order Reyranellales; family Reyranellaceae; genus JAFAZJ01. The sequence continues at coordinate 33,217 of JBFXAZ010000057.1, forward strand.
GCCTCGACGGCCGCGGCCAGCGAAGCGATCGACGCCGACGGCGCGGACGACTGATGCAGACGGTCTTCATCCTGGTGAAGTGCGAGCTCGGCAAGGCCTATGAGGTCGCCGACAACGCCGTGCAGTCCATCGAGCAGGTGTCGGAGGTCCACTCGATCTCCGGCTCCTACGATCTGCTGATGAAGTGCTACCTCGACGACGCCACCGATATCGGCCACTTCGTCACCAGCCGCGTGCAGACCCTGCCCGGCATCAAGGACACCTACACCTACATCACCTTCAAGGCCTTCTCCTGACCGGCATGGCGGCGACGCTGGCCATCTGGGTCGACATCCGGCCGGCCGACGACGACGCGTTCAACCTCTGGCATACGCAGGAACATCTCGGCGAGCGCGTCAGCCTGCCGGGCTGGCGCCGCG
>JBFXAZ010000058.1:0-33590 GCA_050183765.1 Reyranellaceae bacterium
CGCTTGTGAAGATTGTATCCGTATGAATCGTTTCGGCCGTAGAGGACTACAGAGATCACGTTGGAATCCTTAGCCAGAACCTCGGCTCGTACGAGGCCACAACAGGCTTGCTCGAGCTGCACTTCACAAATACAACCGCTGCATTCTAGTCACGAGAGTCAAATATGGAAACCAGCACGATGGCCAGCTCACCAGAATTCGCGGCAGAGAGCGTGTCGATTGAAACCATTGCAAGCTACTGGAATGCTCGCCCTTGCAACATCCGGCACTCATCCGCCCCTGTCGGCACGGAACAGTACTTCAATGCCGTCGAAGAGAGGAAGTATCTTGTCGAGCCACACATTCCGGGCTTCGCCGAGTTCCCGCGCTGGAGGAATCGCAAAGTCCTTGAGATTGGCTGCGGCATAGGTACCGACGCCATCAATTTTGCGCGCCATGGGGCAGAATATACTGGCGTGGAACTGTCGCAGGTCAGCCTCGCACTCGCCCAGAGGCGGTTTGCCGTATTTGGGTTGGAGGCGAAATGGCTTCTCTGCAACGCCGAAACCTTGTCGAACCACCTAGCCCCAGAGTCTTTCGATCTGGTTTATTCATTCGGGGTGCTCCACCATACGCCCGACCCGGCTAAGGCTCTACGAGAGGCTCGCAAGCTGATCGCCCCAAATGGCGAACTTCGCCTCATGGTCTATGCGCGAGACTCCTGGAAAGACGCGATGATCGAGGCTAGTTTTGACCAGCCCGAAGCCCAGTCTGGATGTCCACTAGCTCGTCGCTTTCGCCGAGAAGAAGCAACCGACCTTCTCGCTGCAAGCGGCTTTGCGGTTGTGTCGATTGAGCAGGATCACATATTCCCGTATGTAATCGAGAAATATGTCCGGTACGAGTACGAACTTCAACCGTGGTTTGCTGCAATGCCGAAGGAGATCTTCCGAGCGCTCGAAAAGCGCTTTGGTTGGCATCTGCTCATTAAAGCAACTCCGGTTGCATAGGACTGATTGGGGCAACGTTGGAGGGTACCATCTCGCCTTGATCGCCTCCGGCATAGCAGTCGACTTTTAACCGACCGAGGAAGTCACCGCTTGAGTGGGCGCTAGTCGCCCCTCGTCGCACGGCTGATGAGTTCGTTCTTGAAGATGGGCCGTCGCTCCGACCCTGTGACCAAAGTGATGCACGCTACCTCACCGGAACACAGCACATCGTCTATGAGCGCCAGCACTCCAGCGGCCGTGGCAAAAGTCTGCACGGTGCATTTCGATTCGCGCAGATCACGATACCGCGCCACTTCATATGCCATGGGCTACAACTCAAGCGCGAAACAACGTTTACCAGCTTACCATGTTCGGCTCACGGATGAGTCCACCGCCTTCATCAGAACGGCCACCAGTCGTTGCGCTTGGGCGTCCAGCCGCGCTGCTGCATGCAGAGGTCCATCAGCTTGTCGCTGCGCAGGTTGTCGCTGCGCTGCGCCATCTGCCCCGGCAGCCGCGTGCTGCCATAGCGCGTCTGGCTGCTGCCGATGGTCGCCTCCCGGTCCATGTTGATGCCGCGTTCCTTGGCCATCATGTCGTCAACGAAGCCGCGACAGGCGGCGATATCGCGGTTGTACTGCTCGTCGGTCGCGTTCTGCCTGACGTAGTCGGGACCGCAACCGGACAGGACGAAGGCGGCGAGCAGCGCCGCGCCAATCGAACGGGTCACGCCGCCACCTTGGCGCTGATCGCAGCCTCGACGGCCTGCAGCGCGGCATCGGCCTGCGCCGCATCCGGGCCGCCGCCCTGCGCCATGTCGGGTCGTCCGCCACCGCCCTTGCCGCCCAGCGCCGCCACCGCCGCGCGCACCAGATCGACCGCCGACAGCCGGGCGACGAGGTCGTCGGTGACGCCGATCACCGCCGAGGCCTTGCCGTCCTCGACGCCCACCAGCGCGACCACGCCGGAGCCGACCTGCTTCTTGAAATCGTCAGCCATGCCCTTGAGATCCTTCCCCGGCACGCCGTCGAGACGGCGCGCGATCAGCTTCACGCCGCCGACTTCCTTCGGTCCGGATTCCGCGGCCTTGCTCGCGCTGCCGCTGCCGGCGAGCGCCAGCGCCCTGCGCGCCTCGCCCAGCTCGCGCTCCAGCTTGCGCTGCGAATCGACCATCGCCATCAGGCGCGGCGCCACCTCGTCGGGGCGCACGCGCAGGGCGCTGGCCGCCTTGGCGAGCTGGTCGCCCTGCTCGCGCACATAGGCCTCGGCCGCCGCGCCGGCCGTCGCCTCGATGCGACGCACGCCGGCCGCGACCGCGCTCTCGCCGACGATCTTGAACAGACCGATATCGCCGGTGTGCCTGGCATGCGTGCCGCCGCAGAGCTCGACCGAATACTTCTCGCCCTCGCCGCCCATCGACAGCACGCGCACCTCGTCGCCGTACTTCTCGCCGAACAGCGCCATGGCGCCCGCCGCGATCGCCTCGTCGGGCGTCATCAGGCGCGTCTCGACCGGCGTGTTGAGCCGGATGCGCGCGTTGACCTCGTCCTCGATGGCGCGCAGCTCGTCGAAGGCGATCGCCTTGCTGTGGCTGATGTCGAAGCGCAGCCGGTCGGGCGCCACCAGCGAGCCCTTCTGCGTGACATGCTGGCCGAGATGGCGGCGCAGTGCCTCGTGCAGCAGGTGCGTGGCCGAGTGGTGCGCCCGCAACGCCGAGCGCCGGCGGCCATCGACGCTGAGCACGACGTCGTCGCCGACCCTCAGCGTTCCCTTCTCGACCAGCACGTTGTGGACGTGCAGGTCGCCCAGCTTCTTCTGCGTGTCGGTGACCGCGATGTCGCCGCCCGACGCCGTGGCGATGCGGCCGGTATCGCCCATCTGGCCGCCCGACTCGCCGTAGAACGGCGTCTGGTTGACGACCACCTGGCCGGTCTGGCCTTCGCCCAGCGACGAGACGTCCTTGCCCTCGGCGAGGATCGCCAGGACCTTGCCCTCGGCCTGCTCGACGTCGTAGCCGAGAAACTCCGTGGCGCCGACCTTCTCGCGGATGTCGAACCAGACGGTCTCGTTGGCCGCTTCCCCCGAACCCGCCCAGGCGGCGCGCGCCTTGGCCTTCTGCTCCGCCATCGCCTTGTCGAAGCCGGCGGTGTCGACGGCGATCTCGCGCGCGCGCAGCACGTCCTGCGTCAGGTCGAGCGGGAAGCCGTAGGTATCGTAGAGCTTGAAGGCGACATCACCGCGCAGCACGCCGCCCTTCGACAGGCCATGCGTCTCCTCCTCGAGCAGGCGCAGGCCGGTGCCCAGGGTCTGCTTGAAGCGCGTCTCCTCGAGCCGCAGCGTCTCGGTGATCAGCGGCTGGGCGCGCACCAGCTCGGGATAGGCGTCGCCCATCTGCTTCACCAGCTCGGGCACCAGTTTGTAGACCACCGGCTCCCTGGCGCCGAGCATGTGCGCGTGGCGCATCGCGCGGCGCATGATGCGGCGCAGGACGTAGCCGCGGCCTTCGTTCGACGGCAGCACGCCGTCGGCGATCAGGAACGAGGTCGCGCGCAGGTGGTCGGCGATCACCTTGTGCGAGGGCGCCTGGGGCCCGTCGGGATCGACACCGGTCTCATGCGCCACCGCCTCGATCAGGGCGCGGATCATGTCGATGTCGTAGTTGTTGTGCTTGCCCTGCAGCACCGCCGACAGGCGCTCCAGCCCCATGCCGGTGTCGATCGAGGGGCGCGGCAGGTTCACGCGCTCCTCCTTCGTCACCTGCTCGAACTGCATGAAGACGAGGTTCCAGATCTCGATGAAGCGGTCGCCGTCCTGCTCGGCGCTGCCCGGCGGGCCACCGGGGATCGAGGGGCCGTGGTCGTAGAAGATCTCCGAGCACGGTCCGCACGGACCGGTGTCGCCCATCGCCCAGAAATTGTCCGAGGTCGCGATGCGGATGATCTTCTCGTCGGGCAGGCCGGCGATCTTCTTCCAGTGGCCGAAGGCCTCGTCATCGTCGTGGTAGACGGTGACCAGCAGCTTGTCCTTCGGCAGGCCGTAGTCCTTGGTCAACAGGTTCCAGGCCAACTCGATCGCGCGCTCCTTGAAGTAGTCGCCAAACGAGAAATTGCCCAGCATCTCGAAGAAGGTGTGGTGCCGTGCGGTGTAGCCGACATTCTCGAGATCATTGTGCTTGCCGCCGGCACGCACGCATTTCTGCGCGGTCGCGGCGCGGCTGTAGGACCGTTTCTCCAGGCCGGTGAAGACGTTCTTGAACTGCACCATCCCGGCATTGGTGAACATCAGGGTGGGATCGTTGCGCGGCACGAGCGGGCTCGAGGCCACGACTTCGTGGCCCTCGCGCCGGAAGAACTCGAGGAACGTCCGTCTGATGTCGCTCGCGCTTGCCATCGTCCTGAACCGTTGCCGGGGCGCTCGGGGTGCCTGCCGCGTTGAATCAATGCGGGCGATCCCGTTGCAAAGGCAGCGGTTTTACAATGCGTGACGGGGGGTGTCCATGCGATGCTGGCCGCACCCGCCATGAGCAACGAACCCACCCCGCCCGACGGTCCGCCGGCAATTATCGAGCTGCCGGGCGGCGATTCGATCACCGTGCCGCTGCCGGCGGGCGAGGTCCCCGCCTACGCCGTGCTGCCGGCGCTGCGCGCCCTGGTCGACGCCATGATGCAGCGGGTGAAGGACGCATCCGCGGGGCGCGGCGAGACCATCACCTGCCGCGCCGGCTGCGGCGCCTGTTGCCGGCAATACGTGCCGGTTTCCGATCTGGAAGCGCGCGCCCTGGCCGCGCTGCTGGAGCGCATGCCGGAGGATCGCCAGGCGCGGGTGCGCGCGCGCTTCGCCGACGCCGAGGCGCGGCTGCGCGAGGCCGGCATGTGGGACCGGCTGGCGCGCGGCGGGCGCATGCTGCCCAGCGAGCACATGCCGCTGGTGGTGAACTACTTCCACCTCGGCATCGCCTGCCCGTTCCTCGAGGACGAGGCCTGCTCGATCCATCCTGACCGGCCGCTGATCTGCCGCGAGTACCTCGTAGTCTCGCCCGAGACACACTGCGCCAAGCTCGAGCGCACCAAGATCAAGCGCCTGGCCGCGCCGCAGACCTCGACCGCGCTGCACGTCATGGACGGCGCGCACGATCCCGACAACTACAACGTCTTCCCGCTGGTCGCCCTGCTCGACTGGGTGCGCCGCCACCCCGGCGAGCCGGAGCGCCGCACCGCCGAGGCCTGGATCAACCATTTCGGCCGCGCCATGCAGCTTCGCTTCGGCAACTCGGTCGAGATGGTGAGCCGGCCGCCGCCGGAGGCGAGCGAAGAATGGTAAACCGCCGCGCCGCGTAGCATCAGGAGTGCGCCCGTATGCCGCCCGCCAACCCCGGCTCAGACGTCATCTCCGCCAACCTGCGGATGATGGTGGGCTCCATGCGCGTCGAGACGCGGCTGGAGATATCGCCGCGGCCGATCAAGCCGCAGCAGGCGCTGCCCACTCTGATGCGGCTGGTCAACGCCGTGGTCGAGGAGACCGAACGGCAGGTCGAGCGCAAGGGACTGAAGATCTCGTGCACCAAGGGCTGCGGCGCCTGTTGCCGCCAGCTGGTGCCGATCTCCGACGTCGAGGCGCATCATCTGCGCGCGCTGGTCGATGCCATGCCGCCGCCGCGCCGCAGGGTGATCGAGGAGCGCTTCGCCGAGGCCTCGCGGCGCCTGCAGGCGGCCGGGCTCAAGGACTACCTGATGGCGCCCACCGGCCATACGACCGAGGAAGCGACGGAATTCGGGCTGACCTACTACGAGCTCGATCTCGCCTGCCCGTTCCTCGAGGACGAAAGCTGCTCGATCCACCAGGACCGGCCGCTGGTCTGCCGCGAATATCTGGTGACCTCGCCGGCGGCCAATTGCTCGCGCCTTGCCGAGGGCGAGATCGATCCGGTCGAGGTGCCGAAGATGTCGGCGCTGGCCCGCACGCTCACGGATCCGGCCAGCCGGCAATCGACGCGCTGGACAGCGCTGTCGCTGGCGCTGGAGTGGGCGGCGGGCCACCCCGAGCGCTTCCCGTTGAAGACGGGGCCGGAATGGGTCGACGCCTTCCTCAAGGCGGTCTCGACGATCCCCAAGCCTGATCAGGCCGAGCCCCCCGCGCCGCCTGCGGAGAACCAGACGATCGAGCTTGCCGTGCCGAGGGGCGAGGTCACCGCGCAGGCGGTTATGCCGGCGGTCCGCCAGCTTTCCCAGCACGCGATCGGCACGGCCGTGGCTGCGATCGAGCGCAGCGGCAAGAGCATCTCCTGCCGCGAGGGCTGCGCAGCGTGCTGCCGGCAGGCCGTGCCGCTGGCGGACGTCGAGGCCTGGGCGCTGGGCGATCTGGTCGAGGCCCTGCCGGAACCCCGCCGCGCCGTGATCCGCCAACGCTTTGCCGAGGCGGAGCGCAAGCTCGACGCCGCCGGCGTGGCCTTGCTCGACGTGCACGGCCAATCGGCCGAGGCGTATCGGCGGCTGGCCACCGCCTTCTTCGACCTCAAGCTCGACTGCCCGTTCCTCGACAACGAACGCTGCTCGATCCACGCGCAGCGGCCGCTGGCCTGCCGCGAGCATCTCGTCACCTCGCCGCCGCAGCATTGCTGGTCGATCGGCAGTGGCCTGGTCGAGGGCGTGCGTACGCCGCCGCTGGCCGGTGCGCTGCTGCGCCTGACCTCCGAGGAGACGCCGCCACGTCCGCGGGCCACGCTGCTGCCGCTGCTGTTCCGCTGGCTGGCGGCCAATCCGAAATCGGCCACCACGAAGCCGGCGCAGGCCTGGCTGGAGCGCCTGATGGCGATTCAATCGTCGTTGGCGAAGGGAGAGGGCGGCGCCACGCCATGAGCCGGCCCTCGCTGCTGTTCATGCCGGGCTCGTCCGGCGCGGCGAGCTTCTGGCTGCCGGTGGGCGAGTTGCTCCCGGCGGCCTGGCGCAAGCGCTACCTCGACTGGCCCGGCATGGGTGCCGTGCCGCCGTCGCCGAGGATCGCCTCCTATGACGACCTCGCGGATCTCGTGCTCGATCGTATCGAGGAGCCGACCGCGCTGGTGGCGCAGTCGATGGGCGGCGTGGTCGCCGCCAACGTCGCCATCCGGCGGCCCGACCGCGTCAGTCACCTGGTGCTGACCGCCACATCCGGCGGCATCGATCGAACGGCGTTCGACCTCGCCGACTGGCGGACCGACTACCTCAAGGCCCACCCGCATGCGCCGGCCTGGATCTTCGAGCACAGCCGCGACCTCAGCGCGGACCTGCGGCGACTGCAAATGCCGGTCCTGCTGGTGTGGGCGACGCGCGATGCGATCAGCCCGCTGGGCATCGGCCGCCATCTCGCGGGCCTGATGCCGCAGGCCCGGCTGGTCGAGATCGACAGCGACGACCACTGGGTCGTGCGCCAGCACCCGGCGCAGGTTGCGCGCGCCATCGAACAGCTGATTGTCGAACACGCCTGAAATGGAGCGGGCGGCGCCGTGGGGTGCGCCGCCCGCGTGACGCCCGCGCTATCGGGGCGCCAGGAAACTCGTGCCTATGGATGGGGGTCCATGAGAATGGCACGAGTTCCGCATACGAACTTAGTGACAGTTCACTGCAAGGCAACGGCGCGCAGGCTGTGCGAAATCGACAAATTGTGGAAAACCAATCGTTTCGCTGCGCCCCATCGCCCGCCCAACATCGATCGAATCAGATCGTCAGATTATTGTCAGGTCCAATTCAAGGCTACAAGAAACTGACACGGGCTGTGGGAAAATGTCCGCGCGCCGCCCTCCCCGGTCGGACACGCGGACGCCCCTCAACCGCAGATCATTCCTCGTCGTCCGACTCGCCGTTGGCATCCATCAGCGCGCCCGACAGCACGCCGGCATTGGCGCGCACCGCGTGTTCGATCCTGTTGGCGACCTCGGGATTCTCGCGCAGGAAGGTCTTGGCGTTCTCGCGCCCCTGGCCGATGCGCTGGCCGTCATAGGAGAACCACGAGCCGGACTTCTCGACGATGCCGGCCTTGACGCCCAGGTCGATCAGCTCGCCGACCTTGGAGACGCCCTCGCCATACATGATGTCGAACTCGACGACCTTGAACGGCGGCGCGACCTTGTTCTTCACCACCTTCACGCGGGTCTGGTTGCCGACCACGTCCTCGCGCTCCTTGATGGCGCCGATGCGGCGGATGTCGAGACGCACCGAGGCGTAGAACTTCAGCGCGTTGCCGCCGGTCGTGGTCTCGGGGTTGCCGAACATCACGCCGATCTTCATGCGGATCTGGTTGATGAAGATCACCAGCGTGTTGGATTTCGAGATCGAGGCGGTGAGCTTGCGCAGCGCCTGGCTCATCAGGCGGGCCTGCAGGCCGGGCAGCGAATCGCCCATCTCGCCCTCGAGCTCGGCCTTGGGCACCAGGGCCGCCACCGAGTCGATCACCAGCACGTCGATCGCGCCAGAGCGCACCAGCGTATCGGCGATCTCCAGCGCCTGCTCGCCAGCGTCAGGCTGCGAGATCAGCAGGTTGTCGACATCGACGCCCAGCTTCTTGGCATAGCCCGGATCCATCGCGTGCTCGGCGTCGATGAAGGCGCAGGTGCCGCCCTTCTTCTGCGCCTCGGCGACGCAGTGCAACGCCAGGGTCGTCTTGCCCGAGCTCTCCGGACCGTAGATCTCGACGATGCGCCCCTTGGGCAGACCGCCGATGCCCAGCGCGATGTCGAGCCCCAGCGAGCCGGTCGAGATCGCCTCGATCTCCAGCGTCTCGCGCTGGCCGAGCTTCATGATCGAGCCCTTGCCGAAGGCTCGCTCGATCTGCGCCAGCGCCGCGTCGAGCGCCTTGCCCTTGTTGTCCATCCCGTCCTTCTCGACGACTTTCAGGTTCACCAGCGACATCGTCCGCTCCTCGGTTAGATCAGCCCTGCGGCCCTACGACAATCAGGAAAAAGGCGACGAGCAATTGCAATGTACGCAATTTGTTCTCATGGGGAAGTGGAAAATTAAGCGTCTGAAATTCTTTAAGACTTGACACATGTTCTGGTAGTGTTCTCGGTCCACGACTACGGAGACGTTACACTTGACATACCCAGTCTATTAGCGGTATGTTTGGGCCCAAGAGGAAAGACCGATGGCCCGCTCCGTTTTCGACGCCCCACACTTCCAGAACGAGACTGCCGCTTTCGAGTATGTCGAGGCGCACCTGTGGCCGAACGGCCCGGTCTGCCCACACTGCGGCAACGTCGATCAGAGCCGCATCGGCCGGTTGCAGGGCAAGACGACGCGGCCAGGGCTGCGCAAGTGCTACGCCTGTCGCAAGCCATTCACCGTCCGTCAGGGCAGTATCTTTGAGGACAGCCATTTGGCGCTGCACCTGTGGCTCCAGGTGATCCACCTAATGAGCGCCAGCAAGAAGGGCATCAGCACCCGCCAAATCCAGCGGATGCTTTCATGCTCGATGAAGACGGCTTGGTTCCTGACGCATCGCATCCGCGCCGCCATGGCGCCCGTCGCCAAGGGCCGGCCGCCCATGGGCGGGCTGGGCAGCATCGTGGAAGCCGATGAGACGTTTTTCGGTGCCAAGGCTGGCCGCAAGCTGCACCGCGCGCCAGTCGAGAAGCAGGTCGTGTTCGCGCTGGTAGAGCGTGGCGGCGAGGCGCGCGCCTTCCATCTGTCGCGCCTGAATGCGACGCAGGTTCGCTCCAAGCTGGGCGAGAACGTGAAGGGCCGTTCCACGCTGATGAGCGACGAAAGCGGTCTCTACACGCACGTCGGCTGGAACTTCGCGCGGCACGACGTGGTGAACCACAGCGCCCAAGAGTACGTGCGCGGTGACGCCTACACGAATAGCGTCGAGGGCTTCTTCGGCATCATGAAGCGTGGCATCTACGGCACCTATCAGGCTGTGAGCCCGTGGCATCTGCAGCGCTACGTTGACGAGTTCGCTTTCCGCTATACGCATCGGGAGAAGGTCGGCGTTGACGACACCGAGCGTGCATCGCGCGCCTTGCGCGGCGCCAAGGGGAAGCGCATGACCTACCAAACAGTTGTGTGGGCATAGGAACCGCAGGCTTCCCAAGCTGGGCCGCCTGCGGCTCCTGCTGGACGATTGGAAGTGAGGGCGCGATGGCGCGCAAACCGAAGGCCAAGCCGAAGCGCGAGCCGCTGACGGATGAGCAGCGGCACGCGCGCTTTGTCGAGATGGCGCGCGAGGTCGGTGCGACCGAAGATGCCGAGGCATTTGACGAGGCTTTCAAAAAGGTCGTGCGCGCGAGTCCGCCAGGGGCTAAAAAGCCGAACGCCCGGCGGTGAGGCCGGGCGCCCGATGGCACTAGACTGTTGTCATGTGCCACCTACCTTTCGAGGCCGTCGCTACCGGCCTGCCACACTCGGTTTCCAGACGGCGCCCCAAGCGGGCGCCGTTTCCATGTGGAGAGGCTAGCGGGGGAGGTCCTAAGAGTCTGATTATAATGGGCGTTGTAGGCTGAAAATGGGCTGATAATTGCGCTGAAAATTGATTTTCAGCCCTCGTCCTTCAGAGCCTTCCACAATTTGGCGGCGCGAATTCTGACGGTACTCGGGTCGACTTCGACCCCGACAGATGCCGCCCAATCCAACATGGTCTTCTCGATATCGGTCTGTTGCGTTGGCTTGAAGTCCCCGAAATAGATGCGCTTGAAGGTAGCGATGAGAAGGTCGTCCCAGAATGCCGCGCGTGGTCGGCCGCTGGCGGAAATCTGTGCCTTGGCAGGGGCGGCTGCAGGTAGCGGAAGCTCGCGATCTACATCTGTCGGATCGAGGCGAAGATTGAAGGCCGTCACATAGATTCGATCCCCGCGATCTTGTTCGTCTCCCGGCACTTGGAAGAAGACCTCGTCCCGCCAAAGCTCGGGAGGAGCCTTGTCGAGAAGACCCCAAACGTAGCCAGGCATCAGGATAGGCGACCGCTGGGGCTCCGGTCTGCCGTAGCCCTTCTGTATTGAGTGGCTGATCGCGGCGATCCTGATCATGCCGGCGCGCAGACGGTTCCAGACAACCGTTGCGGGGTCTTCAGCCGGATAGCGAAGCGCAGCTCGATCTCGCGCTTGCTGAAGCGTGTACCAACCGGCCAGTTCTTCAACTGTGGGCGCGCTCTCGTCCACCATCCCGCTCTCCCCTGAGCGAGACTATAGCCCCTATATCTTGATCAGGGTATGGGAAGTGTAACGTCTCCACGACTACCAAGCGCGGCGCACCGCAAAGTGAGTGTCGGACCCGGTTCATTTTGGACAGTTTGGTCGTTCTGGCTGCGGCACCAACACATTTACATTCGACTGCAGAAACTTTTGTGCACTGCCTGCGAGGGATTCGTGACGGCGCCACGAAGGACGCTGCGACTGCCGCACCATCCGCTGGACCGCCTGCGCCTGGCCATGGTGGTGCTGGCCGCCGTTTTCGTCGCGGCACTGGCGGCCTGGCAGGCGACCTATCTGGCGCGGGCCCGCAACGACGCGTTCGACTTCGCCCGGGCGCGCGGCACGACGCTCACCACCGTGCTGGCTGCGCATCTGCAGCGCGCGATCGCCGAGATCGATGCGACGTTGATCCAGATCGCCCTGCTCAACGAGCGGTTGGGCGGCCCGGCAAGGTCGAGCGAGGACTGGCTCCAGGCCCTGATCGCGGCGCGCGCCGCCTCACCGGGCATATCCGCCATCACGGTGATCGATGACCAGGGCATTGTCCGCCACTCGACGGTCGCCGCGGCCGTCGGCCAGTCGCGGCGCGATCTGTTCATCTTTCGGCGCCTGTCCGACCCGGCGTCACCCGACGTCGTCCTCGACCTGCCGTTCCGCGGCGTCGCCACCGGCCGCGTCCAGTTCCCCGTCGGCCGCCGGCTGAAGCGGGCGGACGGCTCGTTCGCCGGCGCCGTGGTCGCCTCGGTCGATCCCGAATCGCTGCGCGGGTTCTATGCCTCGATCGATGTCGGCGACGGCGGCAGCCTGTGGGTCGTCCATTCGACCGGCCTGGTGCTGATGCGCCAGCCCCGGCCGCCGCCGGACATGGGTCTGACGCTGCCGACGACCGCGCCTCTGCGCCAGGCGATGACGGCGAGCGGCGGCGGCCATTTCAACGGCGACGTGGGTCGTCCCAGCGACAACCTGACGTCCTTCCGACGGACCGATCGCGGCTCGCTGGTGGTGGCGCTGACGCAGTCGGAGATCGACATCCTGCGCGACTGGCGGCGAGAAGCGACCACCTCAATCATCGTCCTTGCCCTGATCGTGCTGATCACCATCGGCGCCGTCATCGCCATCGATCGCGAACTGGGCGCGCGGCGCACGGCGGAAGACGAGGTGCAGCGGCGCAACGCGGTGCTGAACCGCGCCCAGGAGATCGCCGGCATCTGGTCGGCGCGGCTGGCGCACGACGACGGGCTCTCGCAGTTGTCGAGCGGCGCGCAAGCGGTGCTCGGCGGCGGCGGCACGCCCCGGCTGGGCGATCTGCTGCGCCTGATTGCCGACGGGACCGAGGCGCGTGCCCTTGTCGATGCCACGCGGCGCTGCCGCGAGGACGGTACCGGTGCGCGGCTGGAGCTGGTTCTGTCCAACGGTGCCGGCCCGACGCGCACGCTGGTCGTCGATGTGGCGCGCGACAACCCGGTGGACCGCTCGGTCATGCTGGTCTGCCAGGACGTGACGGCGCGGCGCGCCATGGAAACCGCCCTGCGCCACTCGCAGAAGATGGAATCGATCGGACACCTCGCCAGCGGCATCGCGCACGACTTCAACAACCTGCTGATGGTCGTGGTCGGCAAGGCAGATGAAGCGCTCGACGACATCGCGCACGACAGCCCGGCTCGGCCGGCGGTGCAGACCATCCAGGAGGCCGCCGAACGCGGCGCCGAGCTCACCAAGCAGCTCCTCGCCTTCTCGCGCAGCCAGGTGCTGTCGCCCATGCGCGTCGACATCCGCATGCTGGTCGAGGGCATGCGCAACATGCTGCAGCGGACACTCGGCTCGACCATCGATGTCACGATCCGCGATCGCGAGGGCCCGGCGGTCGCCTTCGTCGACCCGGGACAGGTCGAGCACGCGCTGATGAACCTCGCGATCAACGCGCGCGACGCCATGCCCGACGGCGGCGAGCTCTCCATCGCCGTCACGGAGCTCGAGCTCGGCGCCGCCGATCTGGTCCGGCATCCCGGGCCGAAGCCGGGACGCTACGTCCGCCTCTCGGTCAGCGACACGGGAACCGGCATGCAGCCCGAGGTCGCGCGCCGCGCCGCCGAACCCTTCTTCACGACCAAGGACACCGGGCAGGGCATCGGCCTCGGGCTCAGCATCGTCTACGGGATCGCCCAACAGTCGGGCGGCTACGTCGCCATCGACAGCGCGTCCGGGCGCGGCACCACGGTGAACATCTTCCTGCCGGCGACCGCGTAGGCGGCAAGGGCGGACCCTAATCGCCCAATGTCACCACGCCGGACTCAGCCAGCGCCTCGATCGTCGCGGCGTCGTAGCCGAGTCCCGACAGCACCGCGCGGCTGTCGCCGCCGATCTTCGCCGCGGCGTGGTTGCGCACGCCCATCAGCCTGCCGTCGAGGCGAAAGGGCAGCAGCGGCAGGCGCGTCACCTCGCCGCCCGGCATCACGGTCTCGGCGAGCTGGCCGGTGGCGGCCAGATGCGGGTCGTCCCACAAATCCTCGGGCCGCGCGACGCGCGAGTAGGAGATGTCGGCCTCCGCCGCCTTGCGCTCGACCTCGTCGAACGGCATGCGCTCGATGACCTTGGCCAAGGCCGGCAGCAGCCAGGGCCGCGCCGCGATGCGATCGTTGTTGGTGGCCAGCCGCGGATCGCTCCTCATGTCGTCGAGGCCGAAGATGTCGACGAAGCGCCGCCACTGGCCGTCGCTGGTGACGCCGAGGAAGATCTTGATGCCGTCGGCCGTATCGAAGGGCTCGTAGATCGCCCACGAGCTCAAGCGCTCGGGCATCGGCGGCACCGGATGGCGCAGAACCGCGCCGGCGGCGAGATGCGTGCCCATCAGCATCACCACCGATTCGAAGAGCGCGCTCTCGACCAGGCCGCCCTTCCCGGTGCGCTCGCGTTCGCGCAGCTTCAGCAGCACGCCGATGGCGCCGAAGCTGCCGCCCATGATGTCGACGACCGAGGCGCCGGCGCGCAGCGGCCGGCCGCTGGGACCGGTCATGTAGGCCAGGCCGCCCATCATCTGCACGACCTCGTCGAGCGCGGCGCGATGCTCGTAGGGTCCGCCGAGGAAACCCTTGAGCGCGCAATACACCAGGCGCGGGTTGAGCTCGGCGCAGCGCTTCGGGCCATAGCCGCGCCTGGTCATCGTGACGGGCGCGAAGTTCTCGACCAGCACGTCGGCCTGCGCCACCATCCTGTCGACGACCGCGCGCCCTTCCGGCTTCTCGATGTCGATCGCGAGACAGCGCTTGTTGCGGTTGAGGAAGCCGAAGAAGCCGGTGCCGAAGCCCTTGAGGCGGCGCGTGCGATCGCCGTCGACCGGCTCGATCTTCACCACCTCGGCGCCGAGATCGGCGAGGATCAGGCCGCAGGTCGGGCCCATCACGGTGTGCGAGAACTCGACGACCCTGACGCCCGCGAGGGGCAACGCCTCGCCGCCTACGGCAGCCACTCGTGCGCCCATTTGAAGAGCGGCAGGCTCGCGGCCTCCGCCACCGCCGCGTCGGCGAAGCCGGTGCCGACGAAGAACACCTCCTGCCGCGGCACCGCCGAGGCGCGCAGCAGGCCCTTGACGTCTTCGCGCAGGCCGATCGCCTCGACGGCGACGGGCAGCGCCGCCGACAGCCGCTCGCGCAGGCGGCCGAGGGCGTCCGGCGACAGCTTGCCGTGGATCAGCGGATCGGCGACCAGCAGCAGCCGCCCGCCGAAGCGCGCCAGCTTCGCCGCCATCTCCGGCCGCGGCTCAATTTCGATCGAGCCGTCGGGGGACTGCTTGAGCCGCGCCACCAGGCCCAGCGGCAGCAGCGCCGTCGACAGATAGGTGCCCGTATCGAGGATCACCGCGGTGAATTCGCGCCAGGTGATGCCGAGCTTCTCGGCGCGCGCCATGCGGCGCAGCGCGATCTCGGGCTTGGGCGTCTTCCATGCCTTGGCGACGGCCCGGCGCCAGACCCAGGCTTCCCACGACATGTCCAGGGGACCGCCATTGTGGCCGATCCCCGGCCGGCGCAGCACCAGCTCGGAATTGGGATGCAGATCGCTCTTGTGGTTCCGGTCACCCATGGGGCGGCACTATACCTCAAAACAGGATTCGGATGACGTCGCGGCAGCCCTTCCAGGCGACGCCGTCGAGCACGCATTCCGGCTCGCCGATCTCGTAGCGGCCCTTGTAGCCCTTCAGGCAGGCGCCGGGATGGCGGCCGATGACGACGCCACGCTTCTCGGCGTTCTTGTCGACGCCCTCGATGGCGAAGGCGATCGCGGTGTCTTGCGCGCGCCCGCTGAAGTTCAGCTTGTCGATCTTGCGGCCCATGCGGTTGTAGATCGAGCCTACGAGCTCACAGACCGGCTGGCCGTCCTTGGCATCGCCGCCGGCGCGCGTCTCCTCCAGCGTGAGCTGCACGAGGTCGAAATATTTCACCAGCGGCGTGCCCGGGACGTGCGGCGGGTTGCCGATGCTGACCGCCGGCTTCTCCTCGTTCATCCACGTGTAGCCGAGGTACGCGACGGGGACGGCGAGGATCGCGATCATCAGGCCGGCCCACGTCCTGCTGCTCAGCAGCGGCGCGCGCCGCGTCGCCTTCTCGGAGAGGATCTTCTCGACATTGGACTTCAGGTCGCGCAGGGCGCGCGAGACGCCGCCGGCCATGTCGGGATCGGTGGCGAAGGCGTGCACGACGCGCACGATGTCGAGCGGATCGATCGCGCGTTCCAGCAGCCCGCGCTTGCGCTCGGCGTCGACGCCGGGCAGCAGCAGGTGCTTGCTGGTGCGCGCGTTGTAGAGCATTACCGCGGTGTCGTCGACGAACAGCCCGTACATCTGCTGGCCGCGACGCATCTCGAACTCGCCGAAATCGGCCAGGGTGATGGTGCGTTCCTTGCCGTCGCGGCCGCGCACCAGCAGGTCCTGGGCTTCGCGGCCGTCCTTGTCGACCGTCCTGCGCACGTCGACGATATCGACCACCGCGTCGGTCACCGACAGCTTGTCGTCGAGCGCGTTCAGGAGGTCGAGGGCTTGAGGCGGCAGAGGGAGGGTCAACGTCGCCAGCGGTCTTTGAGGTATGGCCTTTTCCGCAGTCTATTGATTGCGAGGACAGGGGCAAGGCGATTGGCGCGGAGGCCTGATCCCCCATATTCTGCCGCCGAGAAGTGCAATATCGAGGGAACCCCATGCTTCTGAGCCGCCGTCATGCCATTGCCGCGGGCACCGCCGCGCTGTCCCTGTCGAGGACGGTCTTCGCGCAGACCAAGTGGCCGGAACGCCCGGTCACATTCGTCGTGCCCTATGCCGCCGGCGGCGGCGCCGACATCGTGGCGCGCGAGCTGGCGCAGCTGGTGACCCCGCTGTTCGGCCAGAGCATCATCATCGACAACAAGGGCGGTGCTGCAGGCGGCATCGGCACCACCGCCGTCGCCAACGCCAGGCCCGACGGCTACACCATGCTCTACGCCGTGGGCACCAACATCGTGCTCAACCCGCACGTGCTGAAGAACTACAGGACCAACACGCTCGAGGACCTGATCCCGATCGTCCAGACCACCGACTACCAGTACGTACTGGCGGTGCATCCCGCCGTGCCGGCCAAGACCGTGGCCGAGCTGGTGGCGCTGGCCAAGAAGGAGCCCGACAAGCTGACCTATTCCTCGTCGGGCGCAGGCGGCAACAACCACCTCGCCGGCGCGCTGTTCTCCGCCGCGACCGGCGTGAAGATGACCCATGTGCCCTACAAGGGCACGGGGCCGGCGCTGCTCGACGTGATCAACGGCGTCATCACCATGAACTTCTCCTCGCTGCCGCCGGCGGTGAGCCAGATCAAGGCCGGCCGCCTGCGCGCCCTGGCCGTGACCGGCACCAAGCGCGTCTCGGCCCTGCCCGACGTGCCGACGCTGGAGGAGGTCGGCATCAAGGGCGCGACGCTCAAGGGCTGGCACGGCATCTTCGCGCCGAAGGGCACGGCCGCGACCATCATCGACAAGGTCGAGGGCGACGTGAAGGCGGCGATGAAGGACCCGAAGATGAAGGGGGCGCTGGACAAGGACGGGCTGGAGTTCCCGCCCGAGATGACCCGCGCGCAATTCGCCGACGCCGTGCGCAAGGAGCACGCCTACTGGGGCGCCAAGCTCAAGGAGCTCGACATCAAGTTCGAGTAGGGCTGGCCTGCCCTTCCTGGACTCTTCAAGACGACGACGCGCATCCAGCCGGAGCGGGATGCGCGTTGCCTGACGAGAGCTGTCGAATGAGCGCTGCGCGCTACTCGTCGCGCCGCGTGCGCTCCATGCGCTCGTGGCGCTCCTGCGCCTCGACGCTCAGCGTGGCGATCGGCCTCGCCTCGAGACGCTTGAGCGCGATCGGCTCGCCGGTCTCCTCGCAGTAGCCGTAGGTGTTCTCTTCGATGCGGCGGATGGCGGAGTCGATCTTGGCGATCAGCTTGCGGAAACGGTCGCGGGTACGAAGCTCAAGCGCGCGATCTGTTTCGGCGGTGGCCCGGTCGGCGAGGTCGGGCTGGGAGAGACTTTCTTCCTGGAGCGATGCGAGGGTCTGGTTCGATTCGTTTATCAGTTCCTGTTTCCACCTGAGCAGCTTCTGCCTGAAGTATTCCTGCTGCAGCGGATTCATGAACTGTTCGCGGTCCGTCGGCCGGTAGCCCGGCGGCAGAGTCATCGACATACGCACTGCTCCTCGAGCGGGCCTTACGGAGGCCCGCCACTCGCCCCGAAAAAGCGGGCGGAATATAGAGGGCGGGGATGGGGAAAAACAAGCGACTAGGCGGTCGCGCTACACCAGTCATAGTGCACCGCAGCAAAACCCCTCGATGCGGATTCGATATTTCAAATCAATGAATTACGATGCCCGCCAAAACCCGGCATCAGCCGCCGTGGATTCGGCGGGCGCCTACCGCCGCACCGCGCCGTCGAGGCCCAGCAGCCGGTCGAGCGACCAGGGCCCGGGTCCACGCACGAGCAGAAACAGAAGGATGGACAACCATAGAAGGTGCGAGGGGTAGTCGCGCCAGTAGACGCAGAACTGGATGAAGAGCGTCATGCCGAACAGCGTCCCCGCCGCCAGCCGCGTGCCCAGGCCGACGACGATCAGCGCCGGTGCGCCCAGCTCGATGCAGGTCGCCAGCCAGGTCATCGTCTCGGCCGGCCAGTCCGCCATGTGCAGCAGCTTCTGCAGGAAGGCCGGCACAGGCTCCTTGTCCTGCGCGCTCAGGTACTCGTCGCGGAACAGCCCGACGGCCTGCTCGATATTGTCGGCCTTCAACATGCCGGCGCGCCAGAAGATGAAGAAGATGCCCACCCGCATCGCCAGCTGCAGCAGCGGCTGCGGGAAGGCGTCGAGGCGGGCAGCGAGCGTGCGGTAGGCGTTCATGGTTCGGCGAGGATGGCGAGGCTGAGGAATTTCGGCAGCGCGAGCGCGAAGTCGAAGGCCGGATCCGCCTGCGCCGCGCGCTCGATGGCATCGGTGAGGCTTGTCGCGCCGTCGCAGGCGGCCAGCAGCGCGGCCTCGCCGCGCGTCAGGCGCGCGAACGCGGCATCGTCGTCGCGCTGGAAAACAACCAGCTCGACACCGCCGGCCGACAGATCGATGGTGGCGTCGGTCTTGCCGTTGGCGACCGCCCAGATCAGGTCGATCGGATAGGCCGAGCGCAGCAGCGAGACACCGGCGCGCCGCCCGAGGCGCAGATCGCCCAACGCCTCGGGAGCGATCGCCGCGAGTTCCGCCGCCTGCAGCGCCGGACCGGCGTCGCAGCCGTACGCCCGGCCCAGCGCCCAGTCGAGGCGCGCGACATCGGCGAGATAGACCAGGTCCCCCACCCGCTCGTGTCGCTCGATGAAGTCAGCGAAGTCGTCGCCATACTCGGCGAGCACCGGTGCCGACGGCGGCCTGTGCGCGATGTAGTCGCGCGCCAGCGCCTTGAAGAAGCCATCGCCGACCAGCGACTGCACGCTTGAAAAGGTCGTGCCCAGCGCCGTCGACAGGCTGTCGAAGACGTGGTGGCGATAAATGCGCAGCCGCGCGTTCGCGTCGATGCACGCGCCGTCGACGAGCGCGGCCAGATCGGGCGCGTCGCCGCCCAGGCACACCGCGCGGAATGCCGTCTGTAGGCCAGCGAGCGACAGCGCGCTCATGCCGCCGCACCCATCTGGAACGCCCGCCGCTCGCGGTCGGCACGGGCGGCCTCGTCGAGCAGGACATCGAGCTCCGGCACGTCGGTGTCCCATTCGATCAATGTCGGCCTGTCGCCGATGCGCCCGAGCGCCTCGCGCAGAAGCGCCCACACCGGCTCGGCGACGCGCGAGCCATGATCGTCGATCAGGATGGGCTCGCCGTCGGCGTCGTTGATCGCGTGGCCAGCGAGATGGTACTCGCCGATCGCCGCCGCCGGCAGGGCCGCGAGATAGGCGCCCGCATCGAGCCGCATGTTCGAGCAGGTGACATGGATGTTGTTGACGTCGCACAGCAGGCCGCAGCCGGTCCGCGCCACGACGGCGGCGAGGAACTCGGCCTCGCCGATCGTCGAATGGGTGAAGCGCAGATAGGACGAGGGATTCTCGACCAGCACGCGGCGCCCCAGGCTGTCCTGCAGGCGTTCGACGTTGGCGCAGACGACCGCCAGCGACTCGTCGGTGAAGGGCAGCGGCAGCAGGTCGTTGAGATAGGTGCCCGACGCCACGCTCCACGAGAGATGGTCGGACACCAGGTCGGGCTGCAGCCGCTCGACGAGCGCCCTCACCCGCTCGAGATGGTCAGCATCCAGCCCCCCGGCGCTGCCCAGCGACAGGGCGACGGCATGGACGCTGAAACGGTAGTCGGCGCGCAGCCGCTCGATGCGCCTGAGCGCCGGCCCGCCGCCGAGATAGTTCTCGGCGTGGATCTCGAGGAAGCCGACGCCCGGCCGGCGCGCCGGCAGCTCTTCAAGGTGACGTGCGCGCAGGCCGATACCGGTGGGCAAAGGCGAGCGCGCGACGTCGGCCATGGCGACGCTACTTCGCCGCGGTCAGCGAGGCGCCGACGATCTTGGCGCAGGTGCCCTTCGGCACGGAGATCCAGGCGTCCTTCTGCGCGTCCTTCTTCGCCGTGCCGGCGCACGACGACGACGCGGTCTGGCAATCGTTCTTCCCGGCTTTGGAGATGCCGTAGCACTTCTCGGTCTCGGCCTTTTGCGCCAGCACGGTGCCCGGCAGGCCGATGGCGGCAGCGACAGCGGATGCGATGATCAGATGCGACGTCTTCATGGATTCTCTCCCGACTGGACGCGTGGAACCTAACAACGCTGGTACGCGAACGGGAATCAAGGTGCCTGAAATTCCTGTGAGGCGCACGTCATCAGGCGCTATCGCGACCATGCCTTTTGCCTACCCCGCGCCGACCCAGCGGCCGCGGGTTCAGCGCAGCAGCGCCTCGGCGCGGGCGAGATCCCCGGGCGTATTGACGTTGAGGAACGGATCGCTGGCGCGGCGCGGCCAGTCGAGGATCGCAAGCTCGTGGCGGCGGGTGAAGGCTTCGATCGAGCGCACGCCCTCCTCGGACACGGCGCGGCGCAACGGCTCGAGCAGCTCGACCCGCCAGACAGCGATGGCGTGGTGCGTGCGGCCGCGAAAGCGCACCGTCAGCACGTCCGCCTCCGGCACATGCATGTGGCCGGCGAGATAGACCGTGAGATCGGCGGGCAGCAGCGGCACGTCGGCGGGAACGGTCAGCACCCACGATGCGGCCGGATGATGCCGGCGCGTCCAGTCCAGCGCCGCCAGCACGCCCGCCAGCGGCCCCGGCCGCCGGCCATCGGCATCCGGCGGCAGCGAGTCGAGCACGACGGGCGCGTCGAAGCCGCGCCATGGCCCGGCATCGCCGTGCGCGCTCAGCACCAGGTCCATCACCTGCGGCCGCAGGCGTTCGACGACGTGCGCCAGCATCGGCCGGCCGGCCAGCAGGCGCAGCGGCTTGGGCGGTCCCGCCCCCATGCGGCGGCCCTCGCCGCCCACCAGAACGGCGCCGATCAGGCCGCCGACGCGAATCGGTCGGGCAATGGCGGGATGGATGCGCGGCATGGCTGGACTATAGTCCGGCCGAAGCACCGGGAGGAGACGACCATGGCCGCGACGTCCGAGCAGATCGCTGACTATGTGATGAACCTGCGCCGCACGCGCACCACGGCGGGCTGGTGGCCCAAGGCACTGACGCCGGCCGGCGAGGACGCCGCCTATGCCGCGCAGGACGCGCTGCTCAAGCGCATCATCCCCGAGGACGGCGAAGTGGTGGGCTACAAGATCGGCCTCACCTCGCCCGCGATCCTCAAGCAGACGGGGCTGAAGAACCCCGCCTACGGCGCGATCCGCAAATCGCGCGTCTTCGAGCGCGAGGTGACGCTGAAGGCGAGCAACCATGTGCGGCTGGGCCTCGAGCTCGAGATCATCCTCACGGTGAACGCCGACGTGCCGCCGCCGCAGCCCGGCAAGCTCTACACCAGGGAGACGATCACGCCCTACATCGAGTCGGCGCGCGCCGGCTTCGAGCTCATCGAGGATCGCGGCTCGGACTACTCCAGGCTCTCCGCCATGGCGCTGATCATCGACGTCGGTTGGAACTGGGGTTCGCTCCTGGCGCCGGTGAATCCCGACTGGCGCAAGCTCGACCTCGGCAACCTGAAGGGCACGGTCTTGTTCGACGGCGAGGAGGTCGCCTCCGGCAACTCCGGGGATGTGCTGGGCCACTGCGTGAACTCGCTGGCCTGGGTCGCCAATCGCCTGGCCGATCACGGCAAGACGCTCAAGAAGGGCATGATCGTCTCGACCGGCTCGATGGTCGCCTGCCAGTTCGTGCCGGTGGGCACGACCGCGGTCGGCCGCATCGAGGGCCTGGGCGAGGTCACGGTGCGCTACGAGTTCTGATCCCGTGGCCCGGCTGCTCGCAGTGTTCATCGTGATCGCCGCCGTGCTCGCACCGGCGGCGATCGACGCACGCGGTTTCACCGGCCAGCGCCGCGCCCTGATCAGCGACGGCGCCACCTATGACGGCGCCTGGGTCGACGGCAAGCGCCACGGCCGCGGCCTGCAGATATGGCCCAATGGCGAGCGCTACGAAGGCGAATGGCGCAACGACAAGCGCGACGGTCGCGGCGTGCAGACGTTCCGCGACCACGCGCGCTACGACGGCGAATGGCACGATGATGTGCGCACGGGCCAGGGCGTCTACACCTTCGCGAACAACGACCGCTACGAGGGTACCTTCGTCGACGGGCGGTTCAGCGGCCGGGGCATCTATGTCTGGGCGACCGGCCAGCGCTATGTCGGCGAATGGCGCGACGGCAAGGCGCATGGCCAGGGCACCATGACCACGGTCGACCGCCATGTCTTCGCCGGCCAGTGGACCGCGGGTTGCTTCCACGACGGCGGCCGCGTGCAAGCCGTCGGCGTGACCCTGAAGGAGTGCCGCGCGCGCAGGCCCTGAACAGGCGGCTCATCAAGACGCGAAGCCTGTTGGCGCCCGGCCCGCTCACTTCGCCGCCGCCAGCTCGAGATCGCGGCGCAGTGCCTGGACCGGCAGGCGATGCACGCTGGCTGCGCCGATCGCCAGCGCGTCGTAGGCGCCGCCGAAGATCGCCGCGACCGCATCGTCGCGTGCGTTCAGGCCGCCGGCATAGGCGCCATAGGACGGCAGGATCAGCCGCATGCCGTCGGTCAGGAAGCAGCGCCGGCGCAGGCCGCGGCCCCGCACCACCAGCGACGCCACGGGGTGGTAGTGGCCCGACACCTCGCCGCCGGTGTCGGTGAGCGGCAGCGCCAGGGCCTGATGGCGAAACACCAGCGGCCCGAAGGCAAGCTCGATGCTGGCCTGCCCGCCCCATTGCCGCGGCGGCGCCGGGTCGTGGTTGCCGGTGATCCAGATCCAGTCGCGTGCCACGCCGATCAGACGCACGATCTCGGCGGCGTCCGCGGCATCGACGCGCGCCGCGGCGGCGCCGTCGTGGAAACTGTCGCCGACGCAGAGCACGATGCGCGGGCGCGTCTCCTCGATCGCCGCCGCCAGGCGCGCGAGCGTAGCGCGCGTGTCGTAGGGCGGCAGCAGCTGGCCCGTTCGCATGCCGTACCAGGAACCCTTCTCGAGATGCAGGTCGGCCACCGCCAGCAGCCGCTCCTCGGGCCACCACAGCGCGCCGTCGGGCCGCGCCACCAGACTCACGCCGTTGCAGGTGAAGGCGAGCCCGCTCATTGCCGCCCCATGGAACGTCGGCACCCCGCGCGGCGTTTGAGCCGGGTCAGCGTGACGTTGCCGGGGGTCTTCATGGCGTATGGCGGCGTTCTTGGCATCGGGCGCGAAGCGGGGGCGGCGGAGCTTACACCGCCCGGGACCGGCGCGGAAATCCCGACAGGACGCCGCGTTGACCGGCCGGCGTTCCGTCGGCATGGTCGCGCGATGCGCCCGTTCCGACATCTCGCGCTTTACCTCGTTTCGCTGCCGCTCCTGTGCGCCTCGCCGACGCTTGCCGCCGATCTCGCGCCACACCGCGCCGAGTACGTCATCCGGCTCGGCACGGCGATCAACGGCGCCCAGATCGGCACCGCGCGCCAGCGGCTCAGCTTCGATTGCCGCCATTGGCGCATCGAACGCGATGTCGGCTTCGCCTTCGTGCTGACCGTCATGCTGCGCTATTCGACCGAATCGAGACTGCGCGGTGAGCAGACGCCGAGCGGCAGCGCGTTCGTCTACGACCTCGAGCGGCGCATCAACGACTACCCCGAGCGGATCAAGGGAAAGGCGACCAGCAGCGCCGTCGGCGGCACTGCCGAGATCAAGCTGCCGGCGCGCTCGATCGATTTCGCCATGCCCGGCGGCACCGCCCTGCCGATCGCGGCGATCGGCGAGGCCATCGATCGGCTGAAAGCAGGACAGACCGCGTTCTCCTTCACCGTGTTCGATCCCGAGGTGACCAGCGACGTCCTGACCGTCGACGGCGGCATCGCTTCGCCCGAGATGCTGCGCCCGCCGCGGGTCGATTCGCCGGCCGGCGAGATCAATACGCAGGCCTGGCCGGTCACCCTCGCCTTCACGCGCACGCGTTTCGGCGGTCGGCCGATCTTCACGCTCTCGATGCTGCTCTACGACACCGGCGTGATGGACCGCATCAACGTCAGCGCCGGGCTGGTCACCGCCGGCGCCGACCTCGTCAGCCTGGTCATGGAGCCGCGGCCGGACTGCCCCTTGTCCTGAGTCATCCACTCGCACGCGCCCAACGTAGATCGACCGACGCCCCCAAACCCGGCCTGGGTCGACACGCATGGACAAGACGGCGATCGTGTGGCTGCGCCGCGATCTGCGGCTGCACGACAATCCCGCCCTGACGGCCGCGATCGCACGCGGCGGCCGCGTGCTCGTCCTGTTCATCCTCGACGAGGCGGGCGACCGCTGGCGCCCTGGCGGCGCATCGCGGTGGTGGCTGCATCACAGCCTCGCGGCACTCGATGCGTCCCTGCGCCGGCGCGGCGGCCGGCTCGTCCTGCGCCATGGCGGCGCGCACGCGACGCTCGACGCGGTGATCGCCGAGAGCGGCGCCGATGCCGTCTACTGGAACCGCCGCTACGACCCACGCGGTCGCGCGCTCGATGCCTCCCTCAAGTCCCGCCTGCGCGAGCGTGGTCTTGCGGTCGAGAGCTCCAACGCCAGCCTGCTTTTCGAACCATGGACGATCGCCACCGCAAGCGGCGGGCCGTTCAAGGTGTTTTCGCCGTTCTGGCGCGCCTGCCTCGGCGCCGAGCCGCCGCCGCCCCCCCTCGCCGCCCCCCGACGCGTGCCGCCGCCGGCTGCCACCATCCCCTCAGACAGTCTCGAATCATGGCACCTGTTGCCCACCACGCCCGACTGGGCGGGCGGCCTGCGCGAGACCTGGACGCCCGGCGAGGATGCCGCGATCCGTCGCCTGACGGATTTCCTCGACGATCAGCTGGCGCATTATCGCGAGGAGCGCGACCGGCCGGATCTCGACTCGACGTCGCGGCTGTCGCCACACCTCGCCTGGGGCGAGATCGGCCCGCGCCAGATCTGGCATGCGGCGCAGCACGCGGCCGCCGGCAGCCGCGAGGTCGACAAGTTCCTCGCCGAGCTGGCGTGGCGCGAGTTCTCCTGCCATCAGCTCTACCACAACGACTCGCTGCCCCAGGAGAACCTCCGCCGCGAATTCGATCACTTCCCGTGGGCAGGCGACGAGGATGACCTGCGCGCCTGGCAGGCCGGCCGCACCGGCTATCCGATCGTCGACGCCGGCATGCGCCAGCTGTGGCGCACCGGCTGGATGCACAACCGCGTGCGCATGCTGGCGGCGAGCTTCCTGGTAAAGCATCTGCTGGTGCATTGGCGTACGGGCGAGGACTGGTTCTGGGATACGCTGGTCGACGCCGACCTCGCCAACAACGCGGCGAGCTGGCAGTGGGTCGCGGGCAGCGGCGCCGATGCGGCGCCCTATTTCCGCATCTTCAATCCCGTGCTGCAGGGCGAGCGCTTCGATCCCGAGGGCGACTACGTGCGCCGTTTCGTGCCCGAGCTCGCACGCCTGCCGGCCGCCTTCATCCACAAGCCATGGCTCGCGCCCGACGCGGTGCTCGCCGACGCCGGCGTGAGCCTGGGCAAGACCTACCCGCGGCCGATCGTCGAGCATGACGGTGCCCGCAAGCGCGCGCTCGCCGCCTTCCAGGCGATGCGCATCGACAAGGTACAGGGGAGCATTGCGTCGTGAGAATCGCGGTCATCGGGTCGGGTGTCGCCGGCCTCGGCGCGGCGTGGCTGCTGTCCGGGCAGCACGAGGTCGTGCTCTACGAACGCGAGCGGCGCTTCGGCGGTCACAGCGATACGCGCGAGACGACGATCGATGGCCGACCGGTCGCGGTCGACACCGGCTTCATCGTCTACAATGAGCCGAACTATCCGAACCTGACCGCCCTGCTCGCCCATCTCGGTGTCGCGACCGACTGGAGCGACATGAGCTTCGGCGTCAGCCTCGACGGCGGGCGATATGAGTACGGCAGCGGCTGGCTGTCCTTCCTCGGGCAGCGATCCAACATCGCCAGCCCGGTTCACTGGCGATTGCTGCGCGAGATCACCCGCTTCAACCGCGAGGCACCGGCGCTGCTGGCGCGCGCCGAGGACGGCACGCTCAGCCTTGGACGCTATCTCCAGGAACGCGGCTTCTGCGCGCCGTTCACCGATCGCTACCTGCTGCCGATGGCGGCGGCGATCTGGTCGGCCTCGATGCGCGACATGCTGGACTACCCGGCGCGCACCTTCGTGCGCTTCCTCGCCAATCACGGCCTGCTGCGCGTCGCCGGCCAGCTGCGCTGGCGCACAGTCCGCGGCGGCAGCCGCAACTACGTCGCGCATCTCATCGAGCCGCTGCGTGCCGGCGCGCGACTGGGAAGCGGCGCGACCCGGATCGAGCGTGGCCGCGCGGGCGTGCGCGTGCGCGACACCGCAGGCCAGTGGGACAGCTTCGACCGCGTGATCGTCGCCACGCACGGCGATCAGGCGCTGGCGCTGCTGGGCGACGCCTCGCCGCGCGAGCGTCAGGTGCTCGGTGCCTTCCGCTACACCGCCAACTCGGCGGTGCTGCATCGCGATCCCCGCCTGATGCCGCGCCGTCGTCGCGTGTGGTCGAGCTGGAACTATGTCGGCGGGGCCGGCGCGATCGAGGCGCCGGCCAGCCTAACCTACTGGATGAATCGCTTGCAGAATCTGGGCGCCGCGCCGGATATCTTCGTGTCGCTCAATCCGACACGTTCGCCGGCACCGGAGCTGACCATGGCCGAGATGCACTACGAGCACCCGCTGTTCGATCGTGCCGCGCTCGAGGCGCAACGCGCGCTGCCGGCGCTGCAGGGCGAGGGCGGCGTGTTCTTCTGCGGCAGCTACATGGGCTACGGCTTCCACGAGGACGCGCTCTCGGCAGGCCTCGCCGTCGCCGAACGCCTGGGCGCGCGCCGGCCGTGGCGCCTGCCCGAGCCGCAGCGTCCGCCGCTCGCCTCCGCACCGCACCTGCCCGACCTCGGCGATCTCGTGCCGTTGCCGACGCCCGCGCCAGTGGCGGTCCGTGTGACACGGAAGTGACCCCCGCGGTCGAGGGTGGGCTCGTCCTCGGCAAGGTGTTCCACAAACGCCTGCGGCCGCATCCGCACGCCTTTCGCTACGCTGTGCCTTATTTCTGCGTACCGCTGTCGCGCGCGGACTGGTTCGATCGCGGCGGGTTCGTCAGCCTGAACAGTGCCGACCATGGCGCGCGCGATGGCTCGCCGCTGCAGGCATGGATCTCCGCGATCCTCGAACGATACGACCTGGACCGCCTGTGCGACGGCGAGATCCTGCTGCTCACCCTGCCGCGGCAGTTCGGCTACGTCTTCAATCCGGTGAGCTTCTGGTCCTGCCTCGATCGTGCCGGCGCCCTGCGCGCAGTCCTCTGTGAGGTCGCCAACACATTCGGCGACAGGCACAACTATCTCGTCGCGCACGACGACGGCCGGCCGATCGCGGCAGACGACTGGATCGAGGGCCGCAAGGTCTTCCACGTCTCGCCCTTCCTGCCGGTCGAGGGCACCTACCGGTTCCGCTTCGCCGTCGATGAGCGCGCGATCAGCGCCCAGGTGCACTACCACGACGCCGAGGGCCTGATGCTGGCAACCGGTTTGGACGGGCCGCGTTGCACGTTGGACCGGACCGCCGTGCTGCGCCGCTTCGTGGCCAATCCGCTGGTGGCATTGGCGGTGATTTTCCGCATACACTGGCAGGCGTTTGGGCTGTGGCGCAAACGGACCCGCTTCCATCCGAGGCCCGAGCCACCGGGGGAGATGCTCACACGATGACCGCGCGCGATGGCTTGCCGCTGGCCGCTCTGGTCGCCCTGAAGGCGCTCGATCGCATGAAGGTGGGCACGCTCACACTCGGTCTGCCCGATGGCGATACGCGCCGCTTCACCGGCAGCCAGCCCGGCCCCGAGGCCGCGCTGCATGTGCGCGACTGGCACGTCTTCTCGCGCGTGCTGTCCTCAGGCGACATGGGCTTCGCCGAGGGCTACATGGCCGGCGAATGGGACTCGCCCGATCTCGTGCGCCTGCTCGAGCTGATGGCCGCGAACCAGGCGGCGCTGGCGCGCGTCGCGAGCGCCTCGTGGTGGCGCCGCCAGCTGCTGCGGCTGGCGCATCTCCGGCACGACAACACCCGGCGTGGGTCGCAGCGCAACATCCACGCGCACTACGACCTGGGCAATGCGTTCTACGCGCTGTGGCTCGATCCGACGATGACCTACTCGTCGGCGCTCTACGACGGCGACACGTCGCGGCCGCTCGACCATGCGCAGCGCGCCAAGTACGAGCGCATCCTCGACCGGCTGGGTGCGCGCCAGGGCGACACCCTGCTGGAGATCGGCTGCGGCTGGGGCGGCTTCGCCGAGACCGCGGCGCGCCGCGGCGTGCGCGTGCGCGCCATCACCATCTCCCGCGAGCAGCTCGCCTATGCCCGCGAACGGCTGGAGCGCGCCGGCCTCGAGCACACCGCCTCGGTCGAGTTCCGCGACTATCGCGACGTCGATGGCACCTACGACCACATCGTCTCGATCGAGATGATCGAGGCGGTGGGCGAGCGCCACTGGCCGAGCTATTTCGACGCGCTCAAGCGTCATCTCAATCCGGGCGGCCGCGCCGTCGTGCAGGCGATCACCATCGCCGACGACTGCTTCGAGCGCTATCGCCGGGGTGCCGACTTCATCCAGACCTACATCTTCCCCGGCGGCATGCTGCCTTCCGCCACGACCCTGCGCGCGCAGGCCAGGCGCGCCGGCATGGCGCTGGCGGGCGCCCACGCCTTCGGCCGCGACTACGCGCGCACGCTCGAGGCCTGGCTCGGCCGCTTCGACGGCGTGGTCGACCGGGTCCGGGGCCTGGGCTTCGACGACCGCTTCGTGCGCATGTGGCGCTACTATCTGGCCTATTGTGCCGCAGGCTTTTCCAGTGGACGGACAGACGTGGTCCAGGCGGAATTCACGCATAGCTGACGCTTGGCTCGACGCCCGCGACCCCCCATAGTCGCGACCAACGGAAAAGACAGGAAGGCTCCCCTTGCAACTCGCCGCCGCCGGGTCGCCGGATTCGACGACGAACGTGAAGCTGCCGTTCAATCGACTGGTCGCCTACGCGACGCTGCAACTGCCTCTCAACATGGCGGCGCTGCCCGTCGTGCTCAACGTGCCGAAGTTCTATGGCGATGCGCTGGGCCTGTCGTTCACGGCGCTGGGCACCTACCTGCTGCTCACCCGCGTGCTGGACGCGCTGCAGGATCCGCTGCTGGGCTTCGTCAGCGACCGCATGACCCATCGGCCCCGCGGGCGGCTTCTCTTCGTGCTGCTGGCCATGCCTCTCCTGGTCGGCGGAATCTTCATGCTTTTCCATCCGCCGTCGAAGGAGGTGCTGGGCACCACCGGCCTCACAATCTGGCTGCTGGTGGCCCTGATCGTGGTCCATCTCGGCTATTCCGGCGTGTCGATCAGCTATCACGCGCACGGCGCGGATCTGACCGACGACTACAACGAACGAACGCGCGTCACCGTGGCGCGCGAGGTGTTCGGGCTGACCGGCATGACGCTGGCGGTCGTGCTGCCCGCGATCCTGATCAATCCCAACATCCACGGCGAGATCGCCGATGCATGGCATGCAGCCCGCGCGGCCCTGGCCACTGCGAGAGCGGCGGCCGACGGACCGGCGATCGCCACCGCCCAGGCCGCGCTGCACGGCTTGCGGCAGCTGGCGGAGATCAAGGGCTACGGCACGTTCGGCCTGCTGTTCATCCCGATCGCGATCGTCTGCTTTCTGCCGACCCATCTGTGGTCGCCCAATTCGGTGCACCCGCCGGTCGCGCGCAAGAGCCGCGCCTCGGTGTTCCACGACTTCCTGGCGCCGCTGAAGAACCCGCGCTTCCGGCGGCTGCTGCTGGTCTTCGTCGTCAACGGCTCGGCGCTGGGCATCGCCGTCAGCGTGATGCTGTTCTACGTCGAGTACGTGCTGAAGGGCACGACGGTGCAGGCGGGCATGGTGCTGCTGACCTATTTCGTCTCCGCCGCCGTCAGCGTTCCGCTGTGGATGTGGCTGTCGCGGCGCACCAGCAAGGCGGTTGCGTGGTTCGCAGCCATGGTGCTGACCGTCGTCTCCTTCGGTGGCGCGGGCCTGATCGGCGAAGGCCAGATGGGGCTGTTCATCGCCACCGCGGTGCTCACCGGCATGGCGTTGGGTGCCGACTACGGGCTGCCGCCCTCGATCCTCGCCGACATCATCCACGCCGAGGAAGGCGCCGACTCCAAGGGCGAGACGGGCGCCTATTTTGGCCTGTGGGCGCTTTCGACCAAGCTTGCCACCGCCGTCGGCGCGGGGCTGTCGCTGCCGGTCGCGGCGGTCCTCGGCTTCGATCCGGGCAACCAGCTGTTCGACACCAATGCCCTGGTCGTCACCTACATCATGCTGCCGATCGCCGTGAAGGTGCTGGCCGGCCTGCTGACCTGGTATGTGCGCATCGAGGCGATGCGGCCTTCAGTGCGCGAGGTGGTGCTGCACGGCAGGTGACGGCCTCGCGCCCATGCGCGTTCATTCCGCGTGCCGCGGCGCGTGAGCCTCAGGCGATGAACGACAGCGTCTGCGGCTGACGTACGCCGAAGTCGCGATTCAGCCCCCACCATCTCTTCGCGATCGTGCCGAAGACGTTACGGAAGTCGATGCTGTGCTTGAGGTCGCCGTCCTGCAAATCGGCGAGCGACGGATACGTGCCATGGAGGCCGCCCTTCACCGCGCCGCCCATCGCGAAGTGCGGCGCCGCGGTGCCGTGGTCGGTGCCGTTGCTGGCGTTCTGCTTCACGCGCCGGCCGAACTCCGAGTAGGTCATCACCAGGACGTCGTTCCAGCGATTGGCGGCCATCAGGTTGTGGCGCAGGGTCGACAGGCCGTGGGCGAGCTGGCCCAGCAGGCGCTCCTGCGTGTTCATCTGGCCGGCATGGGTATCGAAGCCACCCAGCGCCACCTTGACGGCGAGAACCGGCACGCGCGCCAGCAGGATGCGCGTGGCGAGCTCGAGCTGGCGCGCGAAGGGATCTCCGCCATAGGGCCTGGCGGGCGTGGGTGCGCCCTTCATGCGTTCGGCGAGGCCGAGCGAGGCGGCGTGCGTCTCGGCGCGCACCTTCATGATGTGCGCCAGGGCCGGGTTGGTCGCGTGCGGCGTGCCGGTCTGGCGCATCGCCCGAGCCTGATTGATGAAGTTCTCGGCGTCCTGCATCACGATGGTGTGCAGGTCCCCGCCCGTGGCGGGCAGCGCGTTGTTGTCGACGACGACGCTGTCGATGCGCCGGTCGCCCGGCCGCCTGACGCCGGCGAAGGCCTGCGCCAGCCAGCCCTCGGTCAGTGTCTGGCTCGCCGCCGAGGCGGTGTCCCAGATCTCGATCGAGCGGAAATGCGAGCGGTTGGGATAGGGGTAGCCGACGCCCTGCAGGATCGCCAGGTCGCGCGCCTTCCACGACTCCATCATCGGCTCGAGTGCCGCGTGCAGGCCGACGCGCTCGTCGAGCTGCAGCACGCGCTCGCGGGCGACGGCGATGGCCGGTCGCGCCTGGCGATAGGCCGGCTCGGCGTAGGGTACGAGCGTATTCAACCCGTCATTGCCGCCCTTGAGCTCGACCAGCAGCAGGATGCGATCGAAACGCGGAGCCACCGGACGATTCTGCGCCCGCGCGGCGCCCGTGCCGAGGGCGACGGCGAAGCCGGACAGGCCGGCAAGAAGGTCACGACGCAACATCGAACCGCCTCACTTCAACTGGTAGACGGGATCAAGCAGCAACGTCGCCACCGCCTCGCCCGGGCCGGCATTGGCCGGCAGCGGCGTCAGCGGCGGCAGCGGCAGCAGCGCGCGCGTCAGGGTCGACACGTCGACGCCGGCGAGGCTGGGGCCCAGCCGGGCGCTCATGCCGGCACCGCGCAGGCTGCGCCCTTCGATCGGACGCGGCGGCTCCATCGGCAACTGCTCGCGCCGGTCCATGCGTCGGCCGGGCCTGCCCATCATGCCGGGCCTGCCCATGCCGTCGGGCCCATCGTTGGCCGATGCCACCGACGTCGCCTCGACGATCCGGCGCAGGATCTGCTGGCGCATCAGCAGCGTGTTGGTCGTGATCCAGGCCTCGCCGCCGGGCCAGCCCTTCACGTTCGGCGGCTCGAACGGCACCTGCCCCATCGCCTGCATGGCGCGCACCAGTCGCGTTTTCTCAGGCACCGGCAGGCCCAGCACGCGCACCGTGCCGACGACCAGCTCGATCGGCGACTTGATCAGCACGCCGCGATTGGCGCCGTCGCGGAAGGTCGGCGACGCGAACATCGCCCGGAGCAGCGGGCGCATCTCGTAGCGCGCCTCGCGCAGCACCCCGGCCAGGCGCCGGATCTCCGCCTCGTCGGGCTTGAGCGACACGAACTCGTGCCACAGCTTGCCGACGATGTGCTCGGCCGTGCGTGGCTGGGCCAGGATGATCTCGAGAACATCGCCGCCGTCGAGATTGCCGCTGCGGCCGAGGAAGGTCTTGGCGCTGGTGTCGTGCTGCCCCGGATAGAAGCGGAAGGAGCCACTCTCGCGATCGAGGCTCCAGCCGGTGAAGGCGCGCGCCGCGGCCTTGATGTCGGCCTCGCTGTAATGGCCTTCGCCGAGGGTGAACAGCTCGAGCAGCTCACGGGCGAAATTCTCGTTGGGCTGGCGGGCGCGGTTCTGCGCGCCGTCGAGGTAAAGAAGCATCGCCGGATCGCGCGCGACCTCGCGCAGCAGCGTGGCGAAGTTGCCCAGCGCGTGGCGGCGGTACAGCACGTTCTGGCGGTACATCGCGGGCGCGAAGCGCACCTTGCGCAGGGCCGAGGTGAAGTGGTTGTGCCAGAACAGCGTCATGCGCTCGACCAGTGGCTGGTCGGTGACCAGCATCTCCTCGACCCACCAGTTGCGCAGCTGGCGGCCCTGCTCCTGGATCGGGTTGGCGTTGGCCAGGGTCCTGGGCGGCAGGTTGCCGGGGCGGGTCGGTGGCGGCGCCGCACCGTCGGCGGCTCCGCGCGGATTGCCGGAGGTGGCCTGGGCGCGCCGCTTCTCCTGAAACGCGCGCTGCGCCTGGCGCGCTTCGGGCGGCGTGATGCCGATCCAGGACGGCGGCGGCGTCATCGCATCGGGCCGCGCCGCGCGCAGCAGACGCTCGACCGCGGCATCATGGGTCAGCGATTCGAAGGCGGCGATCTCCGCCGGCGTCGGCCCGAAGCCCGTGCGCGACAGCAGATGACGCGCACCGTCGAAGCCGGTCCCCATCGCGCGCGCGGCGCGCGACACGATCGCCGGCGCGGCCAGCGCCAGCAGCGCCGTGCCGCCGTGCATGGCGCGGCGTCCCAGGATTCCGGTCACGGTCAGGATCGAC
>JBFXAZ010000059.1:0-33058 GCA_050183765.1 Reyranellaceae bacterium
CCGGCGGCGATCGAGCCGCCATAGGCGTCGACGATCTGCCGGCAGATCGACAGGCCCAGCCCGGAATGACGGCCGAACGAGGCGGTCGGCCGCTCCGAGTAGAAGCGGCGGAAGATCGTCTCGACGTTGGCGTCGGGAATGCCCGGCCCCTGGTCGTCGATGGTGACGACGATGGCGTTCTTCTCGCGCATCAGGCCGACGACGATCTTCGAGCCCGGCGGGCTGAAGGAAATCGCATTGTCGATGACATTGCGGAACACCTGGCCGTAGCGGCTCTCGTGGCCCAGCGCGCGGAACGGCCCCTGGCGCAGCGTGTTGAGCTCGACGCGCACGCCGGCCTCGGTGGCCGTCGTCGCGCTGTAGGCCTCGACCAGCGAGCGCAGCACCTGCTCGGCGTCGACGACGTGCAGCTCGCCGCGCATCAGCTCGGCGTCGAGGCGCGAAGAGTCGGCGATGTCGCTGATCAGGCGGTCGAGCCGCTTTGTGTCGTCGAGGACGATGGCCATCAGCTTGGCCCGCTTCTCGGGATCCTCGATGCGCACGGCGATCTCGGCGGCCGAGCGCAGCGAGGTCAGCGGGTTCTTCAGCTCGTGCGCCACGTCGGCGGCGAAGCTCTCGATGGCGTTCATGCGCAGCCACAGCGCGTCGGTCATCGAGCGCAGCGATTCGGAAAGGTCGCCGATCTCGTCATTGCGGCTGCCGATATCGGGCATGGTCGGCTTCGAGTCGCGCGCCAGCCGCACGCGGTCGGCGGCCCGCGCCAGCCGCGTGATCGGCTGGGCGATGGTGCGCGCGAGGAAGAACGACAGCAGGATGGTGCAGGCCAGGGTCACGCAGGCGATGCGCAGAAGATCGAGCCGCACGAGATGGATGCGGTAGGCGATGTCGGTGTCGTCGCGCTGCAGCATCAGCGCGCCCAGGACCTGCTTGTAGCGCTGCACCGGGATCGCCACCGAGAGGATCAGGCGGCCGTCGTCGGCGCGCCGCACCGTGCGCGTGTTGTAGCCGCGCAGGGCCTGCTCGACCCAGGGGTAGTCACGCGCGACCGGATCGGCGATCTCCTTGTAGGGGCCGTCAGAACGCCCGGCGCGCAGGTATTGCTCGATGTCCTCGACGAAGCGGCGGAACCAGCTGTCTCCCGGGCCCGCGTCGGGCGGCGGCAGCGTCTGCTTGACGATGCGCTGCTGGCGCTCGCCGATATTGGCGGTGTCGCCGAACATCTCGCCGGTCTCGCCGAAGATCCGGCCGCGCGCGCCGATCGGCGTGGTCAGCCGGGCCATCAGCTGGCGCGCCAGCTCGGGATCGATGCGGTTGATCGTCGCCTCGCCGCCGCGCACCGCACTCTCGCCGATGGCCGCCGCCACGACCTCGCCCTGCAGGGTGAGCGCGGCGAGCTCGGCGTCGATCAGCGTGTCCTCATAGTCGCCGAGGAAGACGATCGAGCCGGCGAGGAACGCCACCGGCAGGGTGTTGACCAGCAGGATGCGCCGCGTCAGCGGCGAGAAGCGCCGGGCGCGGCCACGCCGGCTCCACAGCGTCGCGCCGCCGGCGGCCTGCGTATCGGTGGGTGGCGAGCCGGCGCCGCGCCGCGCCGGGAAGAGCCAGTCGGTCGTCCAGCGGCGCCACCAGCTCGTGGCGGCGCGCGTCGTCTCCGGCGGCCGCTTGGGTTCCGGTGGATCAGCCGTCGCGGTACCGGTATCCGATGCCATACAGCGTCTCGATCTGCTCGAAGTCCTCGTCGACCTCGCGGAACTTCTTGCGCAGTCGCTTGATATGGCTGTCGATGGTGCGGTCGTCGACGTAGATGGTCTCGCCGTAGGCGGCGTCCATCAGCTGGTCGCGGTTCTTGACGTGGCCGGGCCGCTCGGCGAGCGACTTCAGCAGCAGGAACTCGGTGACCGTGAGGTTCACCTGCTTGCCCTTCCACACGCACAGGTGCCGCGACGGATCGAGCGTCAGCTCGCCGCGCACCAGTCGATCAGCCTCCTTGGCCTCGCCCTCGGCCCCCGCCGGGCCGCGCTCGCCGCGGCGCAGCAGGGCGCGGATGCGCTCCAGCAGCAGCCGTTGCGAGAACGGCTTGCGGATGTAGTCGTCGGCGCCCATGCGCAGGCCCAGCACCTCGTCGATCTCCTCGTCCTTGGAGGTCAGAAAGATCACCGGCATGGTCTGGGTCTTGCGCAGCCGGTTGAGCAGCTCCATGCCGTCCATTCGCGGCATCTTGATGTCGAGGATGGCGAGGTCCGGCGGCGACTGGTTGAGCCCGTCCAGAGCGCTGACGCCGTCATTATATGTACGCACCTGGAAGCCCTCGGCCTCCAGCAGCATCGACACGGACGTCAGGATGTTCCGGTCGTCGTCGACCAGGGCGATCGATTTCTTCACGGGATGTCTCCGGGCTGGCCGCGCCTTGAGGGCGCGTCGCCCCGTTTGACCACAGGATGACCCGGGGTGGAAGGGGTCGGGAGCCTCCCAGATATAAGCCGTTGACCCGACCAGACCACTGATTCAGGTTCTGAGAGGATGTCGGCTCCCCTCGACATAGCGCCCGCGACCCGAGCGCGGGACCTGATGCGCCGGCTCGACCGCGCGTCGCTGGCAACGTCCTTGCCGGCCGACGGGTTGCCCTGGCCCTATGCCTCGCTGGTTCTGACCGCGCTCGACCACGACCTGTCGCCCATCCTGCTGGTCAGCGACCTGGCCGAGCACAGCAAGGCCATCGCCTCCAGCCCCCGGGTCTGCCTGCTGTTCGACGGCACCGCGGGGCTGGACCAGCCGCTGACCGGCCCGCGGCTCTCCGTCTTCGGGGTCGCGACCAGGAATGAGGAGCCGCGGCTGCGCGCGCGGTTCCTGGCCCGGCACCCCGATGCGCAGATGTACGCCGATTTCCGCGACTTCAACTTCTACCGCGTCGCCATTGAGCGGGCCCATTTCGTCGCCGGTTTCGGGCGGATCGATGCCATCGACGGCGCGGCGCTCAGGCTCGATCCGAGCCCCTGGCAGGCGCTGATCGACCGCGAGGCCGACATCGTCAGCCATATGAACGAGGATCACGCCGACGCGGTGGGCCTCTACGCCACCCGGTTGCTCGGCCTTGCGCCAGGCGCCTGGCGGATGACCGGCGTCGATGCCGACGGCTGCGACCTGCGCTGCCGCGGACAGGTGGCCCGCCTGTCCTTCGATGCGCCGGTCCTCGATGCCGAGCAGGCGCGCAAGGCCCTGGTCGAGCTGGTGCGGCGAGCCCGCGCGCACGCCGCATAAACCTCCGGCCTCATCTCGCAGTCGCAGCAAGTGCGGTGTGCGAAAGCGAAAAGTCGCCACGCGGAAGGTTTGAGCGGCGGCGTGCCGCAGATCGACAACTTCTCCACGTCAGTTCCGAAAAATGCCGCGATTTCGGCTTCATTGCCGTCCCCTCGGCCAGTATGGTCGCCGCCTCTAGCCCAGTGGCCGAAACGAATAACCCTCGCGTCGCGCCATACGACGACCAGGCCCAGGAGAGTTCGACGTGCATCAGGCAGGACCGGTTATCAGCAGACATGGCCTCGGCGCGCTCGGCGCCAGCATGCCGGGCAACGCCTCCTTCCGACTGAACAACCTCGGCAATGTGTACTGGAACCTGCAGGTCCCGGCGCTCTACGAGCAGGCCCTGCGCCGCAATGAGGGCGTGCTCGCCGCCGGCGGTCCGCTCTGCGTGCTGACCGGCGTGCACACCGGCCGGTCGCCCAACGACAAGTTCTTCGTGCGCGAGCCCGGCAGCGAATCGAAGATCGACTGGGGCAAGACGAACAAGCCGATGGAGCGCGAGAAGTTCGAGGGCCTGCTGGCGCGCATGATGGCCTATGCGCAGCGCCGCGACCTCTTCGTGCGCGAATGCTACGGCGGCGCCGATCCCGCGCACCGCATCAAGGTCCGGGTGATCAACGAGACCGCCTGGCACAACCTCTTCGCCATGAACATGTTCCTGCGCCCGCCGATGCAGGATCTCGCCGATTTCGAGCCCGACTTCACCATCCTGCAGCTGCCCGGCTTCCAGGCGATCCCGGAGATCGACGGCACCAACTCCGACTGCGCCATCATCTGCGATTTCGGCCGCAGGCTCGTGGCGATCTGCGGCACCTGGTACGCCGGCGAGATCAAGAAGTCGGTGTTCACCATCCTGAACTACCTGCTGCCCGAGAAGAACGTGCTGCCGATGCACTGCTCGGCCAATATCGGCGCGAAGGGCGACGTCGCGATCTTCTTCGGCCTGTCGGGAACGGGCAAGACGACGCTGTCGGCCGACGCCTCGCGCACCCTGATCGGCGACGACGAGCACGGCTGGGGCGAGAACACGGTCTTCAACTTCGAGGGCGGCTGCTACGCCAAGGTCATCAAGCTCAGCCGCGAGGCCGAGCCCGAGATCTACGCCACCACCGAACGCTTCGGCACCGTGCTGGAGAACGTGGTCGTCGATCCGCAGACCGGCCTGCTCGACCTCGACAGCGCCAAGTACGCCGAGAACACGCGCGCCTGCTATCCGCTGGACTTCATCCCCAACGCCAGCCACAGCGGCATCGCCGGCACGCCCGAGAACATCATCATGCTCACCGCCGACGCCTTCGGCGTGCTGCCGCCGATCAGCCGGCTGTCGCCCGAGCAGGCGATGTATCACTTCCTCAGCGGCTACACCGCGCGCGTCGCCGGCACCGAGAAGGGCGTGGTCGAGCCGCAGGCGACCTTCTCGACCTGCTTCGGCGCGCCGTTCATGCCGCGCCATCCGACCGTCTACGCCAAGATGCTGGGCGAGAAGATGGCCCAGCAGAACGTCAAGTGCTGGCTGGTCAACACCGGCTGGTCCGGTGGCGGTTTCGGCGTCGGCGAGCGCATGGCGATCCGCCACACCCGCTCGATGGTGCGTGCCGCGCTCGACGGCCGCCTGGCCCAGGTCGCCACCAGTGCCGATCCCAATTTCGGCATGCAGGTCCCGTCGGCCTGCCCCGACGTGCCCGACGACGTGCTCGATCCCAAGAGCGCGTGGCGGGACAAGAAGGCCTACGACCGGGCCGCGCGCAGCGTCGCCCAGCGCTTCGAATCGAACTTCAAGCAGTTCGAGCCGGCGGTCGACGACAAGGTGAAGAAGGCCGCGATCCGCGCCGCCGCCTGAGCCTCGGTCGATCCCGTCCGCGAAGGCCCGCACATCGTGCGGGCCTTTTCATTGCGGCTTGCCGCTACTCCGCGGCCATGCGCCGGGCGAGGCCGGGCACCGGCGCGTGGGTGATCTCGCTCTGGCGGGCGCGCACGTCGAAGATGCGGATCTGCAGCTCGCCGAGCGCCGTGTTGGCCTTCATGCGCGCGACGATCGGGCCGTCGACATAGGCCTGCGCCTTGTCGCGATCCTCGAAGCAGTAGATGCCGCCGGAGCGCTGCTCGGCCTCGTCGTCGAGCCAGATCTTCCATTGCAGGCCGTCGACCGAGAGGAACGGCTTGGCGGTGTCGTCGGTATAGCGGGCATCCCACTGCGCCTTGGGCATGTCGGGGCGGCGGTAGTTGATCTGGACGATGACCATTGGATCCTCCCGGGCTGGCTTCACGCCCTGTGTAGCACATTCTCCGCCTTCCTCCGCTGGCGGGGGAAGGTGGCAGCGCGAAGCGCTGACGGACGGGGGTGGCTCGCGCGGTCAGACGCGATCGGACAACGACATCTCGTTCGTCTTCGACAGCCACCCCCATCCGGCGCTTCGCGCCACCTTCTCCCGCCAGCGGGGGAAGGTAGTAGGTTGGCGGCCGTCGCAGATACCGGAGGACCGCCGATGTACGCCCCGCCCCAGCCGATCCCGGCCACGATCTTCACCGCGATGCCGGAGCGGTTCCGCGAGAAACGGCGCACCAAGTGGGGCGACTTCAACGCCGCCGGCCAGGAGCTCGACAGCTTCCTCGAGGGCCCGAGCTTCGATCGCGCCGGCAACCTCTGGGTCACCGACATCCCCTTCGGCCGCATCTTCCGCATCTCGCCGCAGGGCGAATGGACCCTGGTGACGCAGTACGACGGCTGGCCCAACGGGCTGAAGATCCACAGGGACGGGCGCATCTTCATCACCGACTACCTGCGCGGCATCGTCCTGCTCGATCCGGCCAGCGGCAAGGTCACGCCGCTGATCGACACGGTGAAGTCCGAGAGCTTCAAGGGCGTCAACGACCTGTTCTTTGCCGCCAACGGCGACCTCTACTTCACCGATCAGGGCCAGACCGGGCTGCACGACCCGACTGGCCGGGTCTATCGTTACGACACCTCGGGCAGGCTGGAGCGCCTGGTCGACACCGTGCCCAGCCCCAACGGGCTGGTGATGAACCTGCACGAGAACGTCCTCTACGTCGGCGTCACGCGCGACAACGCGATCTGGCGCCTGCCGATCATGCCCGACGGCACGGTCAGCAAGGTCGGCCGCTTCATCCAGCTCTCGGGCAGCCATTCCGGTCCGGACGGCGTCGCGCTCGATGCCGAGGGCGGTGTGATCGTCGCCGTGCCGAGCACGAGTGTCTGGCGTTTCGACGCGCTGGGCCGCCCCACGCATGTGCTGGACGCCGGCGACGACATCTTCTGCACCAACATCGCCTTCGGCGGCGAAGCCAACCGGTCGCTGTTCTGCGTCGTCTCGCGCTCCAGCCGCAAGGTGCCGGCCGGCACCATCCTGCGCGCCGAGATGCCGGTCGCGGGCAAGGCGATGTATTCGCACATCTAGGTGACGGCAGGGGCAAATCCGCGGGCGGTACCCCATGTTACAATGACCTTCCGTCATTGGCCGGAGCCGTCTTGCCGCTCGATCAGGGAACCCGCAAAGGCCGTCTGAGGCGCATCCTCAGCGTTGGCGACAGGACGGCCCGCGCCCGCAGCCTTGTGCGCGAGCGCCTGCAGGTGCGCCGTCTGCGGGTCCGCATCGTCACGGCGCTGACCCTGGGCTTCCTCGTCGTCGCCGGCATCGCCGCTGGCTCATTCGCCTGGACGGTGTTCGGCGCCGGCGAGACCACCGAGCGGCTGCTTCTCGACCGCAGCCGACGCATCCTCGACGCCGAGACCCGCATCCTGCGCGACCGCCTCGATCCGGTCGCCGACCAGATGGCCTACCTGGCGCGCCTGGCGGCGAAGGGCCGGATCGACATCACCTCGAAAGCGGCGATGTCCGACATCCTGGGCACCGTCGTCGAGCGCCTGCCGCAGACGTCGGCCGCCGCCTTCGCCGGACTGGACCTCACGGTATATCGCGCGCGCCGCATCGAGGGCCAGGTGCTGTTCGACACACAGTCGGTCTATGACGTGCCCGGCGGGTACGAGCGCTTCGTCAAGATGCACGGCGAGGAAGGCCCGATCTGGGGCG
This sequence comes from Reyranellaceae bacterium, assembly GCA_050183765.1. Classification (GTDB taxonomy): domain Bacteria; phylum Pseudomonadota; class Alphaproteobacteria; order Reyranellales; family Reyranellaceae; genus JAFAZJ01. Next base: position 7,350 of record JBFXAZ010000059.1, read on the forward strand.
ACATCTTCTGGAACCCCGAGTTTCGCCAGCCGATGCTCAACGTGCGCGTCGCCGTGCGCCGCGACGACAACGCCTTCCTCGGCGGGCTGGTCGCGGCGGTGACCATGGGCGACCTCTCCCGCCAGGTATCCGATCCGGAACTCGGCGGCCAGGACGGCAGCTTCATCCTCGTCGACCGCAAGTTCGTCCTCGCCCATCGCCGCCTGGTGAACCCCGCCGGGCTGGCGCTCGACGACAAGCACCCGCTGCCGACGATCGAGAGCCTGGGCGATCCCGTCCTCGCGGCGATCTGGCAGCCGCCGGTGCGCAGCCGCCTTACGCCGGGGTTGCGCGGTTCCGGCCACATCGTCGAGGTCAACGGCCGGCAATGGGTGTTCCTGTACCGCGAGATCACGATCTACGGCGGCAAGTGGCTGGTCGGGCGCTACTTCCCGATCGAGGTCGCGACGCAGGATCTCGAGCGGCTGCGCTGGGGCGTGCTCGGCGGCGGCGCGGCGCTTCTGGGCGCGCTGCTGCTGGCCGTCATCATGGGCATCCGCGTCGGCGGCTCGATCCGGGATCTGGGAACCGCGGCGGCGGCGCTCGAGCGGCTGGACTTCGCGGCCGTGCCGCGCGTGCACTCGCGCCTGCGCGAGCTCGACGACGCCGGCGAGGCGCTGGAGAAGGCGCACGGCGCGTTGAAGTGGTTCGGCCTGTACGTGCCGCGCCGGCTGGTGGCGCGACTGATGGAAGAAGGCACCGACAGCCTGGTATCGCGCCGTCGCGTCATCACGGTGATGTTCACCGACATCGTCGGCTTCACGCCGCAGGCCGAGGAACTCGACGAGATCGGCAGCGCCGAGCTGCTGAACCAGCATTTCGAGATGCTCGGCGGTGCGATCGAGCACGAGCACGGCGTGATCGACAAGTATATCGGCGACTGCGTGATGGCGGTGTGGGGCGGCATCCGGCGCATGCCCGACCATGCCGACGCCGCCTGCCGCGCGGCGCTGGAGATCGCCCGCCTGATCCATGAGGACAACGCCAGGCGCCGCGCCAATGGCCTGCAGCCGATCCGCCTGCGAATCGGCATCCATTCCGGGCCGGCGGTGGTCGGCAACATCGGCGCGCCGGGCCGCGTCAACTACACGGTCGTCGGCGACACGGTGAATGTCGCGCAGCGCTTCGAACAGCTCGGCAAGCAGCACATGGTCGATGCCGACGAGGTCATCGTGCTGGTCAGCGGCGACACGCTGGGCATGCTGCAGGATCGCGCCGCCCTTGGCGTCGAACCGGTCTTCGTCGGCGAGCAGACCGTTCGCGGCCGGCAGGAGCCCGAGCTGGTCTATCGGCTGGTGTGAACTATCGGCGCTGGTTTTCCGTTGTCGGCCGCGCGGCAGGATGCCGGGGCGGCGGCACAGGCGGCATACGCCGCAGCTCGTCATAGCGCGCCGAGGAGGACAGCACGGATGTCACCAGCGCCAGCCTGAAACCCACGGTCGGCGCGCGCCGGGCACCGTTCTCGTCGAAGGGCGAGAGCTCCTGGCGGTAGGACGAACGGATATCCGGCTCGGCGGTCTGATAGCTGCCGCCGCGGATGGTGTAGCCGCCGGCCTGCCCGCGCGCCTGCGACTGACGCACCACGCGGAACGGCTCGAGCACGATCTCGTCGGCGTTGCCCAGCATGTCGTGCAGGCCCAGGGGATTGGGCTTCAGCACGCCGACGATCTGAAGTTCGCTGTTCGAGGAGCGCGTGCTGCGGAACCAGACATATTGCTCCATGCCGCCCGGCATCGGAAAGGTGCGCGCCGCGAACTCTCTCGGCGAGACCTCGCTGCCGCCGCGCGCGGCATACTCCCATTCAGCCTCGGTCGGCAGGCGGACATAGCCGATGGCGTTGACCTCCTGCGGCAGCCGATAGCGTGCGTGCTTCATCAGCCATTCGGAGTAGTTCTGGCCGGCCTGCACCGCGTCGAACCAGGTGACGGCGGTGGCCGGGACCATGCGCTCGCGTGCGGGCGTCGCGCATTCGCCGTTCAGCGCCGCCATCTGCAGCACCGTGGTCTCATACTTCGCGAGGAAGAAGTAGCGCCGCTTCGGATCGCCGCGATCGGTGAAGGAGCCCTCGATCGGCTCCTCGCGGCTGCCCTCGGAAACGGCATGGCGCGGATCGTCGCTGCCCAGCACCACCAGGCTGCGATGACGTTTCGGATCGGGCCTCGGCACCTCGACGCGCCGGAACGCCATGGCGCCGCCGCACGGCATCGGCAGGACGAAGTCGTCGGGCAAGGGCCTGGGATTGTAGAACGCCGGCTCCCAGTCGCCGCGGCCGACAATGCCCGCCATCCCGGCGGCGCCGACCGCCAGGGCGACAGTGCATAGCGAGGTGATGGCGCGCAGCGCGAGCAGCGGTCTCTCCCTGTCGACGGACAATCGATTCAAGGATGGGCAATACGGCGTCAACAAGGCATGGCAAAGTGGCTGTGACCGCAAGGAGGCGCCGATGTCCTTCGAGATCCGCCGCATCGATCACGTGGTGCTGCGCGTGCGCGACATGCCGGGCATGATTGCGTTCTATGAACAGGCGCTGGGCTGCAAGGTCGAGCGCCGGCTCGATCGCATCAGCCTGGTGCAGCTGCGCGCCGGCGATTGCCTGCTCGACCTGGTCGCCAGCGAGCAGCCGCGCAGCGGCAGGAACATGGATCACCTCTGCTTTCGCGTCGATCCGTTCGATCCCGAGGCCATCGCCGCGCGGCTGAAGCCGTTCAACATCGATCCGGGCGAGGCGGTCGACCGCTACGGCGCCGAAGGCGACGGGCCCTCGATCTACTTCGACGATCCCGAAGGCAACCAGATCGAGCTCAAGGGTCCGGCGCACACGCCGGCGCGGCGGCCCGGCTAGTCGTTGGCGAGCACGACGTTGCGCACCAGCGGATAGATCTGGCCGCTCCAGCGCCGGCCGCTGAAGACGCCGTAGTGGCCGACGCCGGCCTGCATGTGGTGCTTCTTGCGATAGGGCCGCAGGCCGGAGCACAGATCGTGCGCCGCCACCGTCTGGCCGATCGAGCAGATGTCGTCGCGCTCGCCCTCGACCGTCAGCAGCGCCGTGCGCCGGATCGCCCTGGGCTGCACCTTGCGGCCGCGCCAGGTCAGCTCGCCCTTGGCCAGCAGGAACTCCTGGAACACGTACTCGACGGTCTCGAGGTAGAAATCCGCGTCGAGATCGAGCACGGCGAAGTACTCGTCGTAGAACGCCTTGGTCACCGCCGCCTTCTCGTGGTCGCCCTTGGCGAGATCGTCGTAGAGCTGGACATGCGCCTTGATGTGGCGGTCGATATTCATGCTCATGAAGGCGGCGAGTTGCACGAAACCGGGATAGACCCGCCGCCGCGCGCCGGGGTAGCGCGCCGGTACCGAGGCGATCAGGTTGCGCTCGAACCATTCGATCGGCTTGGAGGTCGCCAGCTCGTTGACCTTGGTCGGGTTGATGCGCGTGTCGATCGGCCCGGCCATCAGGGTCATGCTGCGCGGCGTTGCCGGGTTGTCGTCCTCGGCCATGATCGCCGCCGCCGCCATCGCCTGGACGCAAGGCTGGCAGACCGCGACCATATGGGCGCCCGGGCCCAGCGCCTCGAGGAACCAGATCAGGTGCTCGACATATTCGTCGAAGCCGAAGCGGCCTTCGGTCAGCGCCACGTCGCGTGCGTTGTGCCAGTCCGTGATGTAGACGTCATTTTCCGGCAGTAGGGTGCGCACGGTATCGCGCAGCAGGGTGGCGAAATGACCGGACATCGGCGCGACCAGCATGATCCGGGGCTGGTCGAGGTCGATGTCCTTGGCAAAGCGCAGCAGCGTGCCGAAAGGCGTCGTGTGGGTCGCCTCCTCGCGCACGCCGACCTCGCGGTTGCCGACCTTGACGCGATCGATGCCGTAGGCGGGACGGTGGTGGGTAAGCCCGGCGCGGGAGATCAGCTCGTAGGCGGCCGCCAGATTGCGCAGGGCCGGCGGGGCGATGGCGGAGCCATTGACCAGGCCCGAGAGCATGGTGCGCGCCAACGAGCGAACCGGTTCCATCATGTCGGCTTGCGCCTGGTAGGCCAGATACAACATTCGGGCGGTCCGGCTCGTTTATTGCAAGCGACCTGGACGTCGGACCCAGAACCGGGCGGGATGACAACACCGCTGGAACAAAGGGACAACGCACATGGCCAAGACGACGCTCACAATCAGTAGCAAGAACTATTCCTCTTGGTCACTACGCGGCTGGCTGCTCTGCCGAATGGCAGGGTTGGATTTCGAGGAACGGGTCGCCTCTATCGACGATCCTTCGACGCGCGCGGAGCTGCTGCTGCTGTCGCCGTCCTTCCTCGTCCCCTGCCTGCGACATGACGGCGCGACGGTCTGGGACACGCTGGCGATCGCCGAGTACCTGAACGAGCTGAAGCCCGAAGCCGCGCTCCTGCCCGCCGACCGTATCGCACGCGCCCATTGCCGTGCCGTGTCAGGCGAGATGCATTCCGGCTTCGCCAACCTGCGCTCGGCCCTGCCGATGAACCTCAAGGCGCACTATCCCGGCTTCAAGGTGTGGGCCGGCGCCCAGGCCGACATCGACCGGGTCATCGCGATCTGGCGCGACTGCCTGACGCGGTATGGCGGACCGTTCCTGTTCGGCGCGCCGAGCATGGCCGATGCGATGTACGCGCCGGTCTGCACCCGATTCATGACCTACGACGTGAAGCTCGACCAGGTCTGCGCCGCCTATCGCGCCCGCATCCTGGAAATGCCGGCGATGGTCGAATGGATCGAGGCCGCGCACGCCGAGCCGGAGGAGCTGGAGGAGCTCGACGTCGAGTTCTAGCCGAGAGCTCGTTTACAAGTCGCCGTCCTGACGCCACGATCCGCGCCGAGAGCCGCCCCAGAGCGGCCGGTCGGGAGAGAAACATGGTCCTCAGGCGGCGGGCCTTGGTGCTGGCGGCACCAGCCCTTGTCGTTGTCTCGCGCGGTACCTCGGCACAGACCTGGCCAGCGCAGCCAATTCGCATCGTGCACGGCTATGCCGCCGGCTCGAACCCGGACACCGTCGCGCGCCACATGGCGCCGGCCCTGGGCGAGATCCTGGGCACGACGATCATCGTCGACCCCAAGCCCGGCGCCGCCGAACGGCTGGCGGCGACGCAAGTCGCCAAGCTGCCGCCCGATGGCTACACCCTCTACATGATGACCGGCGGCCAGGCCGTGGTTTCGGCCACCGACCCCGACCTGTCCTACAAGCTGGACAAGGATTTCGACTTCCTGTCGATCGTCACGCGCTTCCCGTTCAACTTCGTGGTCACCGCCGAATCGCGCTTCAAGACCTTCAAGGATTTCACCGACGAAGCCAAGCGGCGCCCGGGCAAGCTGAGCTACGGCTCCTCGGGCGTCGGCTCGACCTTGCACATGGCGATGGAGCTGCTGCGCGCTCAGATGGGCATCGACATCCTGCACGTGCCCTATCGCGGCGGGCTGGCGCAGCCGCTGGCCGACATGACCATCGGCCAGCTCGACCTGCTGGTCTCGACGCTGACCAACAGCACGCAGCTGGTGCGCACCGGCAAGCTGCGCAGCCTGGCGGTGACGTCGAAGGAGCGCTCGCGTTTCGCGCCCGACGTGCCGGCAGTATCCGAGACGCTGCCTGGCTTCGACGTCGTGTCGTGGCTGGGCTTCACCGCGCCCGCCGGCGTGTCCCAGCCGATCCGCGACAGGCTGGTGGCGGCGATCAGGCAGGTGTCCGAGCGGCCCGAGATCAGGACCAGGCTCGAGGATCTCGGCAATGATGTGCTGGCCGACGGGCCGGAAGCCTTCCGCGCGCGCGTGATGTCGGACCTGGCGAAGTGGAGGCCCCTGGCGCACGCCGTGCGCTAGGATGGACGGGAGCGAGGAGATCAGTCGGCATGGCCAAGTACGGTATCGGACAGCCCGTCCTGCGTTTCGAGGATCCGCGCCTGCTGCGCGGCGAAGGTCGCTATATCCATGACGTCAACCTGCCCGGGCAGGCCTATGCCGTGCTGGTGCGCTCGCCGCACGCGCACGCGACGATCCGCTCGATCGACGTGAGCGCGGCGCGCCAGGCGCCCGGCGTGGCCGCCGTGTTCACCGGCGCGGACTACGCCGCCGACAAGCTCGGCATGCCCAGGGTCAACCAGCAGCGCAAGAAGGCCGACGGCTCGCCGATGTTCGCGCCGCCGCGTCCGGCGCTGTGCGTCGATCGCGTGCGCTATGTCGGCGATCCGGTCGCAATGGTGATCGCAGACACGCTGGCCCAGGCCAAGGACGCCGCCGAGCTGGTCGAGGTCGACTACGAGCCGCTGCCCTCGTCGACCGACACCGGCACGACCACCGCGCCGGGCGCGCCGCCGGTCTACGACGAATGCCCCGACAACATCTCCCACGTCACCGAGCGCGGCAACAAGGCGGCCACCGACGCGGCCTTCGCCCGGGCGGCGAAGATCATCCGCCGCCGCTACGTCGTGACCCGCGTGCATGCGCAGTACATGGAGCCGCGCGGTGCGCTGGGCAATTTCGATGCCCAGGAGAACCGCATGGTTCTCTACGCCGACGTCCAGTACCCGCACCGGGTGCGCAACCTGCTGGCGCAGTCGATCTTCCGCGTGCCCGAGGGCGACATGCGGGTGATCGCCGGCGATGTCGGCGGCGGCTTCGGCAGCAAGGGCTGGCAGTATGTCGAGCACCGCCTGACGGTGTGGGCGGCGCGCAGGCTGCGCCGGCCGGTGAAGTGGACCTGCGAGCGCTCCGAGGCGGTGATGGCCGACGAGCACGGCCGCGACAACATCGGCGACATCGAGCTGGCGCTGGACGCCGACAACAGGTTCATCGGCCTGCGCCTGAACATGCTGGCGAATATCGGCGCCTATATCGGCTCGGACCGCAACCTGCTCACGCCCTTCGGCCAGATCGGCACGGTGGTCGGCGTCTACAACATCCCCGCCGCCTACGTGCACATCACGGCGCTGCTGTCGAACACCAACCCGACGGCGCCCTATCGCGGCGCCGGCCGGCCCGAGGCGATCTACCTGATCGAGCGCCTGGTCGACGACGCCGCGCGCGAGCTGGGCGTCGACCGCCTCGAGCTGCGGCGCAAGAACATGCTGCCGGCCTCGGCGCTGCCGTATCAGTCGCCGCTCGGCCCCTACTACGACTGCGGCGAGTTCGAGAAGAACCTCGACATGGCGCTCGAGCTCGCCGATGTCGCGGGCTTCGAGAAGCGCAAGGCCCAATCGAAGCAGCGCGGCATGCTGCGCGGCCTGGGTATCGTCAACGCCATCGAGCAGGCCGCCGGCACCGTCATGCCCGAGTATGCCGAGGTGCGCTTCACGCCCTCGGGCACGGCGCTGATGCTGATGGGCACCAAGGCCCAGGGCCAGGGCCACGAGACGATGTACAAGCAGATCCTCAACGAGAAGCTGGGCATCGATCCGGCCGACGTGAAGTTCATCGACGGCGACACCGACCGCGTCGCCTTCGGCATGGGCACGATGGGTTCGCGCTCGACCGTGATCGGCGGATCCGCCCTCTTCCTCGCCGCCGACAAGGTGATCGCCAAGGGCAAGAAGATCGCCGCGCATCTGCTGGAGGCGGGCGACCAGGACATCGAGTTCGCCGACGGCGCCTTCAAGGTCGTGGGCACCGACCGCTCGGTGACCATGAAGCAGGTGGCGATCGCCGCCTTCCAGCCGCCGCGCCTGCCCAAGGGCGTCGAGATCGGCCTGTACGAGAACGCCACGTATCTGCCGGCACGCGACACCTTCCCCAACGGCTGCCACATCTGCGAGGTCGAGATCGATCCGGAGACCGGCGAGGTGAGGCTCGACCGCTACGCGGTGGTCGACGACGTCGGCACGGTGATGAATCCGATCGGCCTGAAGGGCCAGATCCATGGCGGCGTCGCGCAGGGCGTCGGCCAGATCCTCATGGAGCGCGTGGTCTGGGACCGCGACACCGGCCAGCTCTACACCGCGAGCTTCATGGACTACGCCATGCCGCGCGCCGACACGCTGTGCAGCGTGGAGATCAAGAGCAACCCGGTGCCGACCAGGTTCAATCCGCTGGGCGCCAAGGGCGCCGGCGAGGCCGGCACGGTGGGCGCCATGCCCGTGGTGATGAACGCGATCATGGACGCGCTCGCCGAGCTGGGCGTGCGCGAGCTCGACATGCCCGCCACCAGCGATCGGGTCTGGGCGGCGATCGAGCAGGCGCGGCGCGCATAGGGAATGCCACTTATGCGACCGGCGGGTGCCCGATCGTGATAAGATGCTTATGCTGCATCGGCTCGCAGGAGGGGACGACCGTTGGGGGAAGTCCGGCGCCTTGCCGCGTTGTATCGCTACGACATCGTACGGACTGAGCCGGAATCCCAGTTCGACGCCATCGTTGCGCTCGCCGCCCGCGTGCTCGATACGCCGCTCGCAACCCTGGCGTTTCACGATTCCGACCATCTCTGGTTCAAGGCGCGCTATGGCCACGACCTGACGGGCATGCCGCGCGCCCAGGCGTTCTCGGACACCGTGATCGCCAGCGGGCGGGTGGAAGTCATCCGCGACACACTGGAAGACGCGCGCCTGCGCGACGACCCGCAGGTCGCCGGCGGCCAGCGCATCCGCTTCCACGCCGCGGCGCCGGTTTTTTCCTCCGACCGGCAGCCGATCGGCACGATCGGCGTCTCCGACACGCGCCCGCGCCCCGACCTGCCCGACGATCGTGTCGCCAGCCTCGAGGCGTTGGCGCGGCTGGTCGAGTCGGAGCTCGAGATCCGCCTGCTGACCCGCTCGCTGCAGGACAGCGCCGATCGCTATCGCGAGCTGCTCGAGCTGGCATCCGACTGGACCTGGGAGACCGACGCCGAGCATCGGGTCGTGCAGGGCACCGGGTACCACCGGGCGGGGCCGGCCGGCCGCATGGCCTACGGCCGGCGGCGCTGGGACCTGCCCCGTGCCAGGACGCTGCATGGCGAATGGGCCGATCACATCGGCACGATGGACCGGCACGAGGAGTTCAGAGGCTTCGAGTACCAGGTGCAGACCGAGGAAGACGGCCTGCGCGCCTTCCGCATCAACGGCCGGCCCCGCTTCGACGCACAAGGAAGGTTCCTCGGCTACCGCGGCACGGCATCGGACATCACCGAGCGCGTCCAGGCGGAGCAGGCGCTGCGCGAGAGCGAGGCGACATTCCGCGACCTGTTCGAGCGCCACCCCAATCCGATGTTCGTTTACACCCGGCGGAACCTGCGCATCCTCGCCGTCAACGGCGCCGCCTGCTCGACCTACGGCTACGATCAGAAGGAGTTCCGCGCTCTTCCGGTGTCGAACCTGCATCCCGAGGAGGAGCGCGCGGCGGTGGGGCGCGCGCTCAGAAGCTCGAAGGTCACGGCGCCGACCAGCCGCAGCATGCGTCACGTGACGAAGGACGGCCGCCTGATCGACGTCATCATCGACGCCGTCTCGACGAGCTTTCGCGGCCAGGCGGCGCGCCTCGTGCACGTCCGCGACATCTCGCGTCAGCGTCGTGCGGAGACCAAGCTGGCGGAGACCGAGGCCCGGCTGCGCTCGGCGCAGAAGCTCGAGGCGCTGGGCCATCTCACCGGCGGCATCGCGCACGACTTCAACAATCTGCTGGCGGTGATCGTCGCCTGCCTCGAGGACCTGCGCGACACGACCGGCGCCGACGCCGGCGAGACGATCGACACCGCCATGAGCGCCGCCGATCGCGGCACCGCGCTGCTCAAGCAGATGCTGGCGTTCGCCCGGCGGCAGCAACTCGCGCCGGCACGGACCGACATCGGCACGGTCGTGCGGCAGATCGACGGCATCCTCAGGACGTCGCTGCCCCGCGACATCGGGCTGACCATCGACATCGCCGCCGGCCTGTGGCGCTGCGTCGTCGATCCGGCGCAACTCGAGACGGCGGCCCTGAACCTCGTCGTCAACGCGCGCGATGCGATCGAGGAACGCGGCGAGATCGCGTTGCGCGTCTTCAACATGGAGATCACGGCGGCCGAAGCCGATGCCGCCCCGGAATTGCGCGCCGGACGCTGGGTCGTGCTGCGGGTCGCCGACACCGGCCGGGGCATGTCGGCCGAGGTGCGCGACAAGGTCTTCGAGCCGTTCTTCACCACCAAGGGCGAACGCGGCGGCACCGGGCTGGGGCTGAGCACGGTGCACGGCTTCGTCCACCAGTCCGGCGGCTTCATCACCCTGCAGAGTGCGCCGGGCCAGGGCACCACGTTCTCGCTGCATTTTCCGGCGGTCGCCGACGAGCCGCCTTGACGGCATGCCCCCGGCGGTGGATCGATGGCGACATCACCAAAGGGGGAAACGCATGGCCAAGCGGCGCAGCATCGAGATCGACGGCTTCAAGCACAGCAACCCGATTCCCGGCGCCAGCGTCGTCGGCAACCTGATGATGTCGAGCATCATCGCCGGCCGCGATCCCAAGACCGGCAAGCTGCCCGACACGCTCGACGGCCAGCTCGCCTGCCTGTTCGGCCACGTGCGCGCCCTCGTCGAGGCCGCGGGCGGCACCACCGACGACATCGTGAAGATGAATTTCTGGCTGCGCGCGCCGCACAAGCGCGACGCCATCAACGCCGAGTGGGTGAAGATGTTCCCCGACGCCCATGCGCGCCCGGCGCGCCACACGCAGGGACTGGGCGGTGAAGGCGACGCGCTGGTGCAGTGCGACGTGACGGCCGTGATCGGCGCGAAGTAGCGACATGCCGGCACGCACGGGCGAGGCGTTCCTCAAGGGTCTGCGCGGCAGCCGCGAAGTCTGGGTCGACGGTGAGCGGGTGTCGGACGTCGTCGACCACCCGGCGCTGCGCGGCGCAGCCCACGCGCTGGCCGAGGTCTACGACCTGCAGCACCGCCACGCCGACGAATGCCTGATGCCCGATCCTGAGACCGGCGAGCCGATCGCGGTCAGCCACATGATCCCGCGCTCGCGCGCCGATCTCGACCGGCGGCACAAGGCGCTGCGCCGCGTCGCGGAGTACTCCGTCGGCCTGATGGGCCGCACGCCCGACTACATGAACGTCACCTACGCGGGATTCGCCGGACGCCCCGACGAATGGGGCGCGCACGGCAACGAGGAGGGCGCCGCACGGCTGGTCGAGTACCAGAAGTTCCTGCGCCGTAACGACATCTCGCTGACCCACACCATCGTGCAGCCGACCGTCGACAAGGCGATGGGCGACGCGCCGCAGGCCGGCAACCAGCAGGCCCTGCACGTCGTCGGGCAGACCGAGCACGGCATCGTCGTGCGCGGCGCGCGCATCCTCGCGACCCTGGCGCCCTTCGCCGACGAGCTCGCGGTCTATCCCGGCCTGCCGCTGCCGCCGGGTGCCGACGACTATGCGCTGGCCTTCTGCGTGCCGATGTCGGCGCCCGGCCTGAAGTTCCTGTGCCGCGACAGCGTCAGTACCGGCACCAGCCGCTTCGACCATCCGCTGTCGAGCCGCTTCGACGAGCAGGACGCCTTCGTGATCTTCGACGATGTCGAGGTGCCGCGCGACCGCGTGTTCATCGACCGCAACATGAACGCCTACAATACGGTGATGCGCTCGAGCTGGCCGGCCAACATCCAGCAGCAGACGATGATCCGCGCGCTGGTGAAGCTGGAGTTCGCCTGGGCGCTGGCCTCGCGCATGGCCGAGGCGATCAACGCCGCCGATCCCAACACGATGCAGATGCTCGGCGAGATCTGGACCTATGCCGAGTTCACGCGCTCCGCCGTGCTCGCCGCCGAGGCGGGCGCGCACGAATGGGGCGGCGGGATGTTCGCCTGCGACCAGCGTCCGCTGCATGCGCTGCGCTGCACCCTGCCGCTGTGGTTCCCGCGGGTGAACGAGATCATCCGCATGATCGGCTCGCACAATCTCTTCGCCGCGCCGACCGCGGCGCAATTCGCCGACGCGGCGCTGCGTCCGCTGATCGACCGCTACCTGCCGGGCGCCAAGGGCATGCCGGCGGAACAGCGCGCCCGCATCTTCCGGCTCGCCTGGGACTACACCGGCAGCGCGCTTGCCAGCCGCAACGAGCAGTACGAGCGCTTCTACCTCGCCTCGTCGGCGCGCAACCTCGCGCGCCACCTGGTGTTCACCGACCGCGGCGGCGCCGACCGGCTGGTCGACAGGTTCCTCAACGAACCATTGTCGTCCTGAGCGAAGCGAAGGATCCAGCGGTCGGGCGAGCAAGCGCTGGCGGCAGGCCTGCTCTTGATACCGCAAGGTCCTTCGCTGCGCTCAGGACGACAACTCAGGTCAGGTACACGCCGCCGTTGACGTGGATCGTCTGGCCGGTGGTGTAGGCGCCTTCGGGCCCGACGAGATAGCGCACCGTGGCGGCGATCTCGTCGACCGTGGCCTTGCGGCCCAGCGGGATGCCGCGATCCGCCAAGGTCGAGGGCATCGGGCCCGCGGTCGCGCCGCGCGTGGTATCGACGGCGCCGGGTGCCACGCAGTTGAACGTGATGCGCTTGGATGCCAGCTCGACCGCCAGCGCGCGCATCAGGCCCTCGAGCCCGGCCTTCGATGCCGAGACGTGGCAGCGATTGGGCGTGCCGACATGGGTCGAGATGCCCGACAGGGCGACGAAGGCGCCGCCGCCGCGCGCGACCATCGACGGCACCGTGGCCTTGGCGAGGATGAAGGCGCCGTCGAGCGCCACCGACAGGATCTCGCGCCACTCCGCGAGCTGCATGTCGAGGAACGGCGTCTGGCGGCGCAGGCCGGCGTTGCTGACCACGATGTCGACGCCACCCATCTCGGCGATCACGCCGCCCATCATCTGCCCGACCGAACGCGCGTCGGACACGTCGCCCATCGCCGCGATGGCCTTGCCGCCCCCGGCGGCGATCTCGCCTACGACCGCATCGACGATGGCGCGGTCCGACCGGCCGTTGACGACGATCGCCGCGCCGTCGGCCGCGAGCTTCAGCGCGATCGCCCTGCCGATGTTCTTGCCCGCGCCGGTGACCAGCGCGATCTTGCCGTCGAGCGGCTTTGTCATGATTTCCCCCCTGAAACGAGACGTGCCGCCAATGCCGGCGAGAGACCGATGCTGTCGACCGATGGTGTCGGCGCGAGGCTGCCGCGCGTGGCCTTGCCGGTGCCGAGACCGGCCAGGGTCAGCGCCTGGCCGACGGCGGCGATCACGCCGTCGACCAGCGGCACCGGCACGCGATCGCGCATCCGGTCGGCCAGGCCCGCGAGGCCGGCGCCGCCGAGGATCACGACGTCGGCACCCTCCTCGACCGTCGCCACACAGGACTGCGCCAGCAGGGCCAGCGAGCCCTCGGGGTCGCGCGCGATGTCGGCGCCCGTGGGCGCCACGGTGCGGATCGAGGCGACGCGATCGGCAAGGCCGCGCACGGCCACGAACTCGCGCAGCATCGGCCCCCAGCGCTCGCCGCCGGTGACGATGCCGATCCTGGCACCGAGCTGCGCGGCGACGAACAGCGCGGCATCGGCCATGCCGACCACCGGCACCGGGCAGATCTCGCGCAGCGCGTCGAGGCCGGGATCGCCGAAGCAGGCCAGCACCACCGCGTCGAAGGGGCCGGACGCGTTCGCCCAGGCGTCGAGCGCGGCGTGGCCGGCGATGGCGTAGGCGGCGCGGCTGGCGACATAGGCGGCGCCGAAGCGGCCGGTGGCGCCGACCAGCTCGACCTCGTCGCTGACGCCGGCGCGCGCGACCGCCAGCACCTTGTCGGTCATCGCCTGGGTGGTGTTGGGATTGTTCAGCAGCAGGCGCATCAGCCCAGCTCGAAGGTTGTGACGCCGAACAGGCCGGCGGCGTCGATCTCGGGATCGGCGCCGGTGTACATCCTCGCGGTCTCGAAGGCCGGCACGAGGCCCAGCGACTCCGCCAGATGCACCGCCCGCGCGTTGGTTTCCGGCACGTCGAGCGCGACGATGCCCGGTCCGGCGCGCTCGCACAGGCCCCCGACCAGCGCCGCCGCGACGGCGGCATCGAGGGCATAGAGCGGGCCGATCTTGAAGCCCGCGCGGCAGGGCCGGATCACGCCCAGGCCATGGATCGCGCCGTCGCGCAGCGCCGCGAGCGCCGTATGGCCGGGCGCGCCGATCCAGTTCGCGAGAAAGGCATCGCGCGCCGCCGGGAAGAAGCGTCGATCATAGGCGGCGATCGCGTCGAACGGCAGGGTCTTGGCGTCGGCCAGGACGATGCCGGGCGGCGGCAATCCGCGCGCCGCGGCGGGGCCTTGGTACCGGATGTTCCGCCAAGCCAGCCGGAAGCCGGACTTGCGGTAGTTGTCCTGCTGCGCCGGCACGCCGTCGAGCCCGACATTGCGGCCGGCGAGTCTCGCCATGCCGGCATCCCAGATCCGGATGCCGTGGCCCTTGCCGCGTGCCTCCGGCGTCGTGATGTAGAAGCCGAGAAAGCCAAAATCCGCGCCGTAGCGCACGACCGACACCGAGCCCACCGGCACGCCATCGAGCAGGCCGACGAGAAACCCCGGCGGATCGGCGATCTGAAACGCCCGCGCGTCGTCGACGCCGGGATTCCAGCCCTCGGCGGCGGCCCAGTCGAGCGCGCGCGCCAGATCGGCCGCGGACATTGTGAGGACTTCGAACGATCCGGCCATGGCGCGAGGCTAAGCGAGGATCAGTACTTCGTCGACTCGCCGCCGATGGGCACGCGCGCGACGTTGATCGAGACCTCGCCGAAGCTGACGCTGGTCCCGGCCGGGATCGGCACCGGCTGGCCCGGCGTCAGGCGACGGCCGGCGATGTAGGTGCCGTTGGTCGAGCCGAGATCCTCGACCGACAGCATTTCGCCGGAGAGCTGGCGCAGGCGGAAATGCCGTCGCGAGACGCTGATGTCGTCGATCGTCAGGTGGCATTGGTCGGGCACGCGGCCGACGATGATGCCCTCGGCCGTGGCCAGCGCGGCGGCGTCGAGGGTGACGTCGATCGGGCCGCCGTTGCGCCGCCGGCCGACGATGCGCCAGCGCTCGCGCACCAGCTGGGTGCGCACCTGGCCGGCGGCATCGACGACGATCTCGTAGACCCGCACCGGCCGGGCGATGTTCTTCAGCGACATCTCGCCGCGATCGGTGAAGGCGAAGCCTTCGGGCTCGCCCATCTCGTCGCGCACCGCCGCCGAGACGAAGATCGTGCCCGGCGAGGCCAGGGCCTGCAGGCGCGCCGCGACGTTGATCGACGTGCCGAAGATGTTGGTGCCGTCGACGCGCACCTCACCGCGGTTGATGCCGATGCGGAAGGTCAGCCGGCGCTCGGCCGGCACCTCGCGCTGGCGGAAGGCGAGATCGGCCTGGATCTCCATGGCGCAACGGATCGCCTGCGCCGTGTGGTCGAATTCGACCAGGAAAGCGTCGCCGGCGGTGTTGATCAGCCGGCCGCTGCCGCGCTGGATCGCCGGTTCCCAGACCTGCGTCTGCGCCCATTTCACGGCCGCGACAGTCGTCGTCTCGGCCGCCTCCATCATCCGGCTGAAGCCGACGAGGTCTCCGTGCAGCAGGGTTGACAGACGGCGGATCAACGGCGCGGCCCGAAGCGGAAACGGAAGGCCCTGTCTTACCACCCGGCGATTCCCGGCGCTAGAAAACCGAGGACGCGGCATGTACTCTACGGGAGGTTCCGGCTCGGTCGGGTGGCGGCTTTGCCGCCCCTCGCCGGAGAGCGGGTCGGGGCTGATCGGATGAGCGGTACAACAAACGACGAACTGCCACGCGGTACGCCGCTGGTGACCGTGCATGGGCGGCGCCAGGGGCATGTCGAGAACCTCTTGGGGGCTGGCGGCCAGGGCGCGGTCTATTCCGTCGCCATCGAGGGCACACGCTTCGCGCTGAAGTGGTATCACGACGACATCGCCTCGATCGACCGCACCCTGCGGGCGAGGCTGTCGCGCGCCATCGGCATTGGCCCGCCGACCGACCGGTTTCTGTGGCCCATCGACCTGGTCGAGATCGCCGGCTCGAACAGCTTCGGCTACGTGATGCCGCTGCGCGACGGCGACTACCACGGCATGCGCGACCTGATCGCGCGGCCGCCCAAGCGCATCGAGCTGTCGCTGTCGAAGCGCGTGATGGTCTGCCTGCGCATCGCCCAGAACTTCCTCGAGCTGCACGCGCGCGGCTTCTGCTACCAGGACATCAATTTCGGCAACATCTTCTTCCACGCGCAGACCGGCGACATCCTGATCTGCGACAACGACAACGTCGATATCGACGGCATGGACGCCGCCGTCTTCGGCACGCGCAAGTTCATGGCGCCCGAAGTGGTGCGGCGCGAGACGCTGCCCAGCACCAAGACCGACCTGTTTTCCATGGCGGTGCTGTTTTTCTACATCATCCATAGCTGGCATCCGCTCGACGGACGGCGCGAGAACGAGGTCCAGATCATGGACTCCAGCGCCGAGACCAGCCTCTATGGCCGCAACCCGGTGTTCATCTTCGATCCCAACGACCAGTCGAACGGGCCGGTGCCCGGCGTGCACGACGCCATCGTGGCGCGCTGGAATTCGCTCACCCCGGCGATCCGCTCGCTGTTCACGCGCTCCTTCACCGTCGGCCTGCGCCAGCCCGGCGAACGGGTGCTGGAACCGGAATGGCGCACCAACTTCGCCCGCATGGTCGACGGTTGCGTCACCTGCCAGCATTGCGGCTACGACCAGGCGCCGCGCCAGGGCGTGAAGGGCCAGACGCTGATGCCCACGGTCTGCGTCGCCTGCGGCCGGCCGATGATGCTGCCCCCGGTGCTGCTGATCGGCCGCGACACCATCACCCTGGCGCCCGGCATGGGCGTCGCCATCCACCACGTCGACCCGGACCGGCCGGTCGACTTCGGCACCATGGCCGGCGTCGTCGAGGAACATCCCACCAACAAGAACGTCTGGGGCCTGCGCAACCTGATGCGCAACGCATGGAAGGTGACCCTGGCAGACGGCTCCTCGGTCACGGTCGATCCCGGCCGCGCCGTGCGCATCATGGACGAGACCTCGGTCGATTTCGGCCGCCGCACCGGCCGGTTCGTCACCGGCGACACCAGCGCGGCGACCCGGGAGCGCACGCAATGAGCCTGGCCGGCGGGGTGTGGGCGACCGGCGGCTCGTCGGTGCGCGGCGCCTCGCATGTGCGCCGCTCGATGCCCAACCAGGACGCGCTCGCCCTGGCGCCGGCCGCCGCCAACGGCGGGCCGACGCTCGATGCCGAGGCCTTCATCGCCGCCATCGCCGACGGCCACGGCGCGGCTGCCTACCACCTCTCCGAGATCGGCGCGCACCTGGCGGTGACCTGTGCCGTCGAGGCCCTGCGCCGCTTCGTCGGCGGCGACGGCGGCGAGGGAATTGTCGACGAGATCCTGGCGCGCTGGCGCCAGGCGGTGGTCAGCGACCACCAGACCCGCGCCGGAGGCTCCGGCGACCGGGTCGAGGCGGGCGCCGACGTGTTCATGCCCTACGGCTGCACCTTGGCCGCCGTGGCGATGGCGCCGGGGCGGTTGCTGGTGCTGCAGATCGGCGACAGCGACGTGCTGTTCGGCTATCCGGACGGACGGATCGAACGGCCGTTGCCGGTGGATCACGGACTGGTCGGCGAGCAGACCTACTCGATGTGCGCGCCGGACGCGGCGCTGCGCTTTCGCGTGCGGACCATGACGCCCGTCGACGCGCCGAATTGGCCCGACTTCGTCATGCTGTCGACGGACGGGGTGGCCAAGTCCTTCGCCGACGAGGCAGCCTTCCTGGCGGTCGCCCGGCAGTACCGCGACACCGTGCGGAAGGTGGGCCTGACGGAGGTTCTGGGGCGCCTCGACGACTGGCTGGCGGAGGTGTCGCGGCGCGGCAGCGGCGACGACGTCACGCTGTGCCTCGCCAACCGGGCGCCGGGCCAGGCCGCGGCCGCGGACGACGACAGCGATTGGTAGCCACGGCCGCGCCGATCGGCCATCATCGCCGGAATCCAGGGGACGGGGCCGGCGGCGGCGTGGCCCGGGATAGACACGGGAGTAGTGGATGACCGGCAACAATATGATGCCGCCGGTACCGCGGGACCACGACGAGGCTTCGTTCTCGGAGATGGTTCCCATCCGGTCGAGCAAGATCAAGCTATGGAAGAGCCCGCTGTTCATCTTCGGCCTGGTCACGGCCGTGGTGACGGTGGCGCTCTTCGGCCTGATGAACGAGTTGATCGCCGCACAGGGCGCACAGGCGCGCTATGGTGTCTTCCGCTCGCTCACCATGGTGGTGACATTCTACATCCTGCTGCTGACCGTCGTCGCGATGATGATCTACTCGCGCAGCGACCGGCGCATCTGGTATCTGGCGTTCCCGATTGTCGTCGTTGCCATTCTGCTGATGACGCCGCTCGGCAAGCCCTTCTTCCTGATCTTCCGCGAGGTCCTGCCGGGCAACATCGCGATGACGAGATCGTCGAGCTTCCCGGTCGCCTTCGTCGGCATGTTCTTCGGCGCCGGCCTGATGGAAGAGCTCATGAAGGCGACGCCGATACTGATGGGCGCGGCGCTCACCGTCTACTTCGCCAAGCTGCGCACCACCCTGCCACCGTGGCTCTATGACCTCTTGCGCGTGCGCGGCCCGCTCGACGCGGTGCTGATGGCGCTGGGCGCCGGCGCCAGCTTCATCTTCATCGAGACCTGGGGGCAGTACGTGCCCAACATCGTCGCCCAGGTCTTCAAGGAGACCCGTGGCAACGACCTGGGCGCCTTCGGCCTGGGTCTGATGCTGCTGCTGCCGCGCGTCTTCAACGGTCTCGCCGGCCATATCGGGTATGCGGTAATTTTCGCCTATTTCATCGGCCTGGCGGTGATCCGCCCCAAGAAGGCGATCCAGTTGTTGCTCATCGGCTGGGTGACCTCCGCTGTGCTGCACGGGCTGTGGAACTCGGTCGGGACGATCTCGCCGCTGCTCAACTACCTGATCGCCGGCCTCACGGTGATCGCGATGATCGCCTGCGTGCTCAAAGCGCGCGAGATCGAGACCAGCATCTTCGGGCGAGGCAGCACCGATGGCGGCGGCTCGATCGTCGTCGGCGCGCCCGGCGCCGGGCCGATGCCGCCGCGTCCCTCCTACGTGCCGCCGCCAATGGGCGCGAGCCCGCCTCCGGCGGCACCGGGCTGGGCGCCGGCCGGCCCGCTCAGTCCGGTCGGCGCCACGCCGCAGGCCATGGCGCCACCATCGGCACCGCCAGCGCCACCGCCTGCGACGCCGGGCTGGGCGCCCGCGGGGCCGCTCAACCCGATCGGCGCGCCGCCGCATGCCGCGCCACCCATGTCGCCGCCGCCCGCGCCGCAGCCGGCGGTGGCGCAGACCGTGTCCAACGTGCCGCAGATGCTTCAGGTCGCGGGCATGAACGTGCCGCTGTCGCCGGGTGCGCGCCTCGACCTGTCGACGGTCGCCTCGCTCGCCGGGCGCGGCAACGGCATCGTCGGCGAGGTCACGGCTCATCCGCGCAACCCCGGCGTGATCGGCCTGAAGAATCTCGGCTCGGGCGTCTGGTATGTGCGCATGCGCGACAACTCGGTCCAGCCGGTCGAGCCCAACAAGAACGTGCGCCTGGTCCCGGGCACGGCGATCGACTTCGGCGGCGGCATTCTCGGGACGGTCAGCGGCTGATGGTGATCGACCTTCCCAACCTCCAGCACACCGCGCTGGTCCGCCGCCAGCTCCAGGTGATCATGGCGCTGGACTGCTCCGGCTCGATGACCGGCGACAAGATCGCCTCGCTGAACTACGCCATGCGCGCGGCGATTCCCGAGATGCGCGCCGCCGCGGCCGACAATCCCGAAACCGACCTGATGGTGCGCGTGCTGCGCTTCGCCTCCGGCGCGCAATGGCACGTGCCCGAGCCGACCCTGGTCGACGACCTGGAATGGACCGACCTCGCCGCCGGCGGCGAGACCCACATGGGCGAGGCGCTTTGCGCCATCGCCGACATCCTCGATCCCGATCACATGCCCGGACGACAGCTGCCGCCGGTGATCGTGCTGGTCTCCGACGGCCAGCCCTCCGACGATTTCGAGATCGGCATGAAACGGCTGCTGGCGGCGCCTTATGGCCAGCGCTCGCTGCGCGTGGCGGTGGCGATCGGCGGCGACGCCGACATCGAGATCCTCGAGCGCTTCATCGCCCATCCCGACTTCAAGCCGCTGCGCGCCAACAACGCCCAGGATCTGGTCAACCGCATCAAGTGGGCGACGACCGTGCCGGTCAAGACGGTGTCGCACTCGACCAATGCGCCCGACCCGGTGACCGTGCTGGCACGCGACGCCGAGCGCCAGAAGAAGACCGCGAGCGACGTCGTCTGGTGAACGCCGCGTCGGGGAGAGTGCCAGTATGAGCGCTGATCCGCAGCGGATCGCAGCCCTGTTTGCCGATGCACGGCAGCGCTTCGGCGAGGCCGTGCTGCGCGACCCGCGCCGGCTGGTGCCCATGCTGTCGGACCAGGCGCCCGACATGCGCGGCGCGATCAAGGCGTCGGCCGCCGCGATCGCCCTGGGTGCGGTGGACCGGCTGCGCGCCAGCCGCGATGTCGCCGGCGACATGCAGCGCATCGCCCAGGAGATCACGGCGGCCGAAGGCATCGGCGCGCCCGATGCGATGGCCGGGGTGCAGGTCGCCGCCCAGCTCGGCGCCATGTTCGCGGCGCCCGCCGCCGCACCGCCGGCCGCCGCGGCGCCGGCCATGCCGGCAATGCCCGAACCGCGCGCACAACCGACCGGGCAGACCGAGTGGGTCGGCGTCTCGAATCCTGTCGGTACCCCGGCCTCCCCCGCGCCCCAGCCCGCCTCCACCGCGACACCGCCACCGCAACAGCCCTATCAGTCGGCGCCACCGACAGCGGCGGCGAACAACAACAACGCCATGAAATGGCTGATCGGCATCGGCGCGGTGATCGCCCTGGTCGTCGCCTATCAACTGGGCGGTGGTGGCGGGCAGGACGAGCCGCCGCCGACGCGCCCGCCCCAGCAGCAGCCGCCGCAGGCCGGACCACCGCAGGGCGTGCCGCCCCAGGGCCAGCCACCGCAAGGCCAACCGCCGCAGGGTATGCCGCCGCAGGGTATGCCGCCGCAGGCCCGGCCGCCGCAGGGCATGCCACCCCAGGGCCAGCCGCCGCAGGGCGACAACCTGCCGACGATCGCCGCGCCGAACAGCGGCCAGTTGCCTGCGCTTCGGCCCAATGACGGCGGTCGGGCTTGGGTATTCGTGTTCCTCGCGCCGGCAGGCCAGCAGCCGCTGCGCGTCATGGTCGGCGTCTCCAAGCAGGGATGGAGTGGCGGCATCATCGGCGTCTCGACGGTCAACGCGCCGCCGGACCAGCCGGAAAGCCTCTCGGTCGTCGCACCCTTCCAGCTCGGCCAGCAGGGCAACGAGGTGTTCCGCGTGCTCAATCCGCAGTGGCAGCGCGACGGGCTGAACGTCGCCGGCTCCTGCGCCGTGTTCGTCGGCAGCGGCGGCGGCCAGGACGTCCAGCTGCAGAACAGCCGGCTGTGCATCCTGTCCGACAATTGCCAGCGCATGATCGGCTGCGGGATCGTGCAATGATGCGGACACGTGGTATCGATTACCCTCGCCTTCCGTTCGACACGGATGCGCGCTAGAGATCGCCGATGGCCGACGACGCATACGACGCAATCGCCAAGGTTCTGGCCGAGCTGCCGGGACGCTTCGGCGCCAACGTGTTCAGCGACCGCCGCCGCGTCGTGTCGGTGCTGGCCGATCGCGTGCCCGAGGCGCGGCGCGAGATCCGCGTCATCGGCAGCTGCATCGACGACGGAATCTTCGACTCGCTCAGCTCGACCCGGCCCGACCAGGTGGTGTTCGAGATCGACCGGCTGGCGGCGCGCATCGAGGGCAATCTCGGCGTCCGCAAGGACATCGCGCTGCCCGTCGTGC
Source organism: Reyranellaceae bacterium (assembly GCA_050183765.1). Lineage (GTDB taxonomy): Bacteria > Pseudomonadota > Alphaproteobacteria > Reyranellales > Reyranellaceae > JAFAZJ01. The sequence continues at coordinate 29,273 of JBFXAZ010000059.1, forward strand.
GCGCCTGCGCCCATGGTCTGGGACGCGGACCGTTGCCCTCCGCCTATGACGCGTCGCCTGGCGCGATGCCGCAGACCCCGGCGGCCGATTCGGGTGACGGCTGGGTCGGCGTATCGGAACCGGTGCAGCGGCCGCCGGGTCTCAGCCAGCCCGGCACCCAGCAGGGTTCCTGGGTCAATCCACCCAGCGCCTACCCGCAGGGCATGCCCTCGCAGGGCGCCTACGGCCAGCCCCAGCAGGGCTACTCCAGCGGACCGGTGTCGCAGGGGCCCCAGGGACAGCCGCCGGCCGGCTACACGCCGGCAGGCAGCCAGCCGCCCACGGGAACCTATGTACCGCCCGGTTCCGGCGGCGCCACCGCAGCCAGCAGCAGTCGGCGCAACGCCATCATCCTGGCGGTGGCCGGCGGCGTGATCCTGCTGCTCGTCGCGCTGTACGTGATCGGCACCATGATCGGACCGACGCCTGACCCGGACCCCAAGCCGGAGCCCAAGCCGCGCGTCGAGCCAAAGACCGAACCGAAAACCGAACCAAAGCCGCGCGTCGAACCGAAGACCGAGCCGAAAACCGAGCCCAAGACAGAACCGGGCAAGACGGTGGTGACCAAGCCCGAGCCGGCCGATCTGCCCAAGGGCCAGCCGCAACCGCAACCTCAGCCGCAACCACAGCCCCAGCCATCGCCGGGCGGTCGCGTCTATGGCGAGGAGACGCGCGATTTCGGCGTATCGCCGCAAAGCACCCTGCAGAGCAATGTCGGCAGCCCGACACCCAACGCCATCCCGGTAGGCAAGATCATCTCGACCGTGCTGCTCGAGGAGGAGATCCGCAAGGGCACGCAATTCCTGCTGGTCGATGTGCTGGAGGGCCAGCACGCGCAGACCATCGTCAAGGCGCGCTATATCGCCTATGGCGGCCGCGGCGGCAGCTTCAGCGACCAGGTGCAGACCTCGCTGGCCAACGAGCTCAACCAGCTCACCAACGGGCGCAAGGACTTCCCGATCGTCTTCTTCTGCCAGGGTGTGCAGTGCTGGGAGTCCTACAACGCCGTGCTGCGCGCCTGGAACGCCGGCTACCGCAACGTCTACTGGTATCGCGGCGGGCTTACGGCCTGGCAGCAGGCCGGCTTCCCGATGATGCCCACGCCGGCGTCGCGCTGATCGGCTACGGCTGCGACTTCAGACCGAGCGACTTCAAGTAGCTCCAGCGGATCGTGCCGTTGGCGAAGCGCGCGCCTTCGAGGTACTGACCCAGAGCGTCGTACAGGCGCTCGCGCGACACCGGCAGCGGATCGGCCCATCGCGCACGCGGCCGGTCGGCGACGGCGATGACGTGGTTCCAGTCGGCCGGGCGCGGGATCGAGACCACGGTCGAGGGCGTGTCGAGGTTCTTGTAGGTCCAGAAGCTCCAGCCGATGCCGTGGCGTTCCAGCAGGGTGCGGAAGCCCTCGTTCCATTCGTCGGTCAGCTCGCCGGTCTCGCCGATGAACAGCGGCACGTCGTAGCGTGCGCTGAAAGTCAGGTGACGCTGGATCGAATCGCGCCTGGTGCTCGCCCAGAAGCTGTGGAACGTGAAGGCGAGATTGCCGGTCCAGGGCGGGCCGAACATGTCGAAGGTCGAGCTCCACTGGCCGCCGGCGAGGAAGATGATGCGCTGCGGATCGACCGAGCGGATCGCCGCGGTGACCTCGCGATAGAACGGCTCGAGCTTGGGGTTGAGCCAGGCCACGTCGTGGTAAGGCGCGATCGGCTCGTTGAGCAGGTCGTAGCCGAGGATCGCCGGCTCGTCGCGATAGCGTTCGGCGATGTGCCGCCACAGCGCGATCGTCAGGCGCCGGTGCGCCTGCACATAGAACATGAGCGGATAGCCCGGCCCGTCGTCGTGGTTGATGCCGGTCTGGCCGCCGGGCGCGGCGTGGATGTCGAGCACGACGTAGAGGCCATGCGCCCTGGCCCAGCCGATGGCGCGGTCGAGCAGCGCGTAGCCTTCGCCCTCGAAGCGGTCGCCGCGCACGAAGTGCCTGTAGTGCAGCGGAATGCGCACGAGGTTGAAGCCGACCGACTTGATGAAGGCCAAGTCGTCCTCGGTGATGTAGGTCTCGCGATAGGTCCGCCAGAAGCGCTGCGCCGCCTCGGCGCCGACCATCCGCTCGATCGCGCCCTCGATCTGCCGGGGCGACTTGGCCCGCTCGAACTTGAACATGTAACCCTCGGGCATCAGCCAGTTGCCGAGGTTGATGCCCTTGAGCTGCAGCGTGCGCCCGTCGGGCGCGACGAAGCGCTTGCCCTCGACGCGCACGAAGCCCGACGGCGGATCGGCCGCCCACGCGGGCAGCGCGAGGGCGATCAGGACCAGCGACAGGACAAGCCGGATCATCGCGTCACACTAGCAGTCCGCAGCCAATTGCCCCAACCTGCAGCGCGATGAAAAGACCGGGGATGGCATGACGGGCCTGCTGTACTGCGCCGCGCTGCTGGCGCTGGCCGTCGTGCTTCTGGCCGTGCTCACCGGCCGCGTCCGCTTGCACAAGACCTTGGCGCTCGCCGGCGTGGTCGTCGCCTTCGGTTTCGCCGCCGACATGACCATCAGCTCGATCGGCCGCACCTTCAGCATCGGCTTCGTGCATACCCTGGACCAGGCCGGGCTGGTGCTGCTGGGCGGCATCGTCGCCGCGACCTTCGTCGAGCGCTCCGGCGCGGCGGCGCGCGTGGCGGCCGCCCTCGCCCGCCGGCGCATGCCGTCGGTGATCGCCGTGCCGGTCGGCCTGGTCGCCGGCATCGGCGCCTCGCCGACATCGGGACTGGCGCTGCTGCTGCCGCTGGTGGGTACCCTGCGCGGCCGTTCGGCGCTGGTGCTGTCGCTGTCGCTGCTGGCGTCCTTCGCGTTCGTCCCGCCCTCGCCCATCGCCATCGCGGGGTCCTCGGTACTCGGCGCCGACGCCATGACGGTGCTCGCCATCGGCGCGCCGCTGGCGGTGGTCGTCGCACTCGCCGGCTGGTTCTATGCGGGCCGGGCCTTGCCGCGGATCGACGACCGCGACGCCCCATTGGCCATCGGCCCGATTCGCGCCCGCGACGGGATCGCCGTCGTCCTGCCGGTGCTGGTGCCGATCGCGCTGCTGATCGTGCAGTCGGTGGCGCAGATCCCCAGCGAGCCGCTGGGCCGCGGCGGCATGCGCGAGCTGTTCACCGGCATCAGCCGGCCGCTGATGCTGATGGTCCTCGCCGCCGGGCTGGCGCTGCTGCTGGTCTGGCGCTGGGACGCCGCGGCGCTGTCCGAACGCGGCTGGGCCGGCGAGGCGATCACCGCCGCCGCCGGCGCGCTGATGGTGATGGGCATCGCCGGCGGCTTCGGCCGCGTGCTCGACGAGACCGGCGCCGCCGATCTGCTGGGCGAGGCGCTGTCTCTGAAGCGCTGGGGCGTGCTGACGCCGTTCCTCGTCGCGGCGCTGGTCAAGACAATGCTGGGCTCCTCGCTCACCGCGACCTTGACGACATCAGGCATGATCGAGCCGCTGCTGCCGGCGCTCGGCCTCGACGCGCCGACCGGCCGAGCGCTCGCGGTCGCCGCCGTCGGCGCCGGCGCGATGACCGTAAGCCACATCAACGATCCGCACTTCTGGCTCACCGCGCATGCCCAGCGCCTGACGCCATCGCGCGCGCTGATCGCGCTGTCGGGCGGCACGGCGGTGCAGGGTGTTCTCGCTGCCGCGATCCTGCTCGCCCTCACTGCTGTGTTGCTTTGACGCCCCTGTCGTCCTGAGCGCAGCGAAGGACCTCCCGGGGGTGG
>JBFXAZ010000060.1:0-32762 GCA_050183765.1 Reyranellaceae bacterium
CGCTGCACGCCACCGAGATGCCGCTGGCCATCCTGTCCAACGGCAATCCCGAGATGCTCGAGGCGGTGGTGCGCAACACCGGGCTCGCGGGCTACTTCAACGCGCTGCTGAGCGTCGATGTCGTGAAGGTCTTCAAGCCCGACCGGCAGGTCTACCGCCTGGTCACCGACCATTTCTCGGTCGCGCCGGCGGAGGTGTGCTTCCTGTCCTCCAACGGCTGGGACGCCCATGGCGCCGCAAGCTTCGGCTTCCGCACCTTGTGGGTGAACCGCGCCGGCGCCGCGCCGGAAGGCCTGCCCGGCACGCCGGCCGGCGAACTGCGCTCGCTGGCCGAATTGCCGACCCTGGTGCTGCCCTAGACCTTCCGATTCTGCGCGTTCCAGTGGCGTTCGAGATTGGCGATCAGCGCCGGGCTGAAATGGCAGAAGGCCTGCTCGCGGGCGTAGACGGCGGCGTAGCGGCGGAAGGTGTCGAGCGGCTCCACGCCCACGCGCAGCGCCATGCGGTTGCCGCGCGCGCTGACCATGCCGGAGCTGGAGAGACCCTGTACCGCCTCCTCCACCGTCGCCTCCATGTCCTGTGAAGGCGCGAGTTCGTCGATGATCATGCGGCCCTCCGGGCTGTCGCTGTCCAGGCGCCGCTCGTACATGATCGCCTGGCGCGCGATGCGGTCGCCGACGAAGCGCGGCAGGCGAAGATTGGCCATGCCGGGAATGATGCCTTCCTTGCGCGCCGGCAGGGTCATGTAGGAATCGGCGCCGGCGATGTTGTAGTCGCAGACCAGCAGCACCTGGCAGCCGCCGCCGATCGCGAAGGTGTCGACCTGGCTGATCCAGACCTTCTCCTTGGTGTCGCCGCCGGCCTCGTCGGGATTGATGTCAGGACGCGCCAGGCCGCGCATCGCCTTGTTGACCCAGCCGAGGTCGCGCCACAGGTACCAGATGTAGTCGATCTTGCCGTAGTAGAGATGCGTGAGGTTGATGCCGGCGTTGAAGATTCGGCGGCCCTTGTACTTGGGATGCTCGACATAGTCGCCGCGCAGCACGCAGACCTGGGTCTGCGGATCGAGCAGCGCCAGATCGACGGCGATCTCCATCGGCGCCATGGTCGCGGCGTCCTCGGCGTTGAGATATCGCGGATTGCGCAGCGTGACGTACGAGGCCTTGCCGCGCCGTTCGACGGTGGCGAATTCGAGATCGGCCTTGCCGTCGCGATCGTAGGCGGCGAAGCGCTCCAGCGAATCCGCACGCGGCAGCAGCATGGCGTGGCACAGATGCGTGCCGATGTCGGCGCGCGCCAGCACGGCATTGCACAGGATGCCCTGGTCGATCTCGACGCCGTCCTTGTCGCCCTGCTTGCCGGCGCGCTCGGCCTCGACCTCGGCCTCGCTCGGGCACAGGCCCGGCACCAGCCTCGCCGCATCGTAGATCAGGCGTTCGACGCGCACGAATTTGTGCATGCCGTCGGTGATGCGGCCATAGACCTCCGCGACATGCGCCGCAGTGAACAGGCGCCTGCTCTCGCGCGCGCTCTCGAGCAGCCTCGCGGCCGCCTGCTGCTGCGCCGGTGTGCGCCGCGGCTTGGCCGGCAGCATCGCGCGCAGCTCGCGCTCGATCCGCCAGAACTGGCCAAAATGCGCGACATCCTCGGCGTAGCCGCCGGCCGCTTGCGGCCGCGCCGCCAGCCAGGCCTGCACACGTGCCTCGTCGAGCCCGGCGGCCAGCAGCGTTTGCATCACGTTCTCTCCCTGCATCCGGGCACGATCACACCGGCCCAGCGTGGCACGGTCAAGCGCCGCGCTGCTATGGTGAGCACCCGTCTCCAAGAGTTCCCCGGTGGACATCCCCTCGCCCGTCTACGCCGATGTCGAAGCCGCCGCGCGTCGTCTTGCCGGCGCGGTGATCCGAACGCCGCTGCTGGAGAATCCGCGCGTCAACGACAGGCTGGGCGGACGCCTGCTGATCAAGGCTGAGCCCCTGCAGCGCACCGGCTCGTTCAAGTTCCGCGGCGCCTACAACTTCATCGCCCAGCTCTCGCCGCAGCAGCGCAAGGCCGGGATCGTCGCCTGGTCCTCGGGCAACCACGCGCAGGGCGTCGCCGAGGCGGCGCGCATCCTGGGCGCGCCGGCGACCATCGTGATGCCGGCCGATGCGCCGGCCATCAAGGTCGCCAACACGAGGGCAAGCGGCGCCACGATCGTCAGCTACGACCGCATCAAGGAGGATCGCGAGGCGATCGCGCGCGACCTCGCCACGCGCGAGGGTCGCACACCTATTCCGCCCTACGATCATCCCTGGATCATCGCCGGCCAGGGCACGACCGGCATCGAGGCGGTCGAGCAGGCGCGCGAGATCGGTCTCGCGCTCGACGCGATCATCGCGCCGTGCAGCGGCGGCGGCCTGTCGACGGGCGTTGCCACCGCGGTCAAGCATCTGAGCCCGGCGACCGAATGCTACGCCGCGGAGCCGGCCGGCTTCGACGATCTGGCGCGTTCGCTCGCCGCGGGCGAGATCAGGCGCAACGAGAAGCTGGTGGGCTCCTTCTGCGACGCGCTGCTGGCGCCGGAGCCGGGGCGAATCACTTTCCCCATCGCCAGGCGCCTGCTGTCGGGCAGCATCGCTTCGAACGACGAGGAGGTGTCGGAGGCGATGGAGCTGGCCTTCCGCGAGTTCAAGCTGGTTGTCGAGCCGGGCGGCGCGGCGGGGCTGGCCGCGGTGCTGACGGGACGCCTGCCGGTGCGCGGCCGCGTGGTCTGCGTCGTATGCTCCGGCGGCAACGTCGACGGCGCGACATTCTGCGACGCGCTGGCGACGGCGCGCAGGCGCGCGGCGTGAACGCACGCCAGATCCTCGCCAGGGGAGGCGCCGGCCGGCGCGCAGCCGAGACGCGCATGATCGTCACGATCTGCACGGCGATCGCAGCCGCCAGCTTCGTCTACGGCTACGTCCACGCCGGCGAGCAATACCCGGCGATCGTCTCCGGCCTGCAGGGAATCGTCAATTCGCTGATGGCGGCCGTGCCTCTGATCGCTTTCGAAATCAAAGGCCGACGACTGGCCGCGGTGTCGCGACTGCGGCGCCTGCCCTTCGCCTGGTTCCTCCTGTTCAAGATCGCGCTCTATCTCGCGATCATGGTCGCCACGATCCTGGTCACGCGCTGGCTGTTCGCCGAATCGACCCGATTCGACGAGCGATTCCGCGACAACCTGCTGTTTGCCACCCTGATGGCAGTGGGCAGCAACCTGGTGATCGAGATCGGCGGCCTGGTCGGCTTCGGCGTGCTGCGCCGCCTTTTTACTGGCCGCTACTTCCACCCGCGCCGCGAGGAGCGGGTTTTCGCGGTCATCGACATGGCCAAGTCCACCAGCACCGCCGAGCGCCTTGGCGATCTCGATTTCCACGCCCTGCTGCGCGCGTTCTTCGCCGATATCGGCGACGCCGCGTACGACTACGACGCGGAGATCCACAAATACGTCGGCGACGAGGCCATCTTGTCCTGGCCGGTTTCTTCAGGCCTGAAGGACAGCCGCGCGGCGCTCTGCGTCTTCGCCGTCGCCAGGGCCATCCAGCGACGCGCCGACTGGTATAGCGACCGCTTCGGCGTGGTGCCGTCGTTCCGGGCCGCGCTGCATATCGGCTTCGTGGCCGCCGGCGAAATCGGCCAGCAGCGGCGCGAGATCGCCTATGTCGGCGACACGCTCAACACCGCGTCGCGCCTGCTCGACGCGGCGCGCGACGCCGGCCGCGACGTCGTGGTCTCGCAGGCCCTGCTCGACCGGCTGTCCCTGCCCGAGGGACTCACCGTCGAGCCGCTGCCGCCGGCGGATGCGGCGGGCAAACGCGAGAAGGTGAAGCTGGCCGCGCTCGCGCTGGCCTGAATCCTATGCCGCCGCCCGCATGTCCAGCGGCGGCAGGGTCAGGCGAAACAGCGCGCCGCCCATGGCGCTGCGCGCCACCTCGACCTTGCCGCCGTGCTGCACGGCGACCTCGTGCACGATCGCCAGCCCCAGGCCGGCGCCGCCGCCGCGGTCCTGGCCCCGCCAGAACCGCTCGAAGATGTGCTGCTGCGCATCGGCGTTCACGCCCGGCCCGGCGTCGTGCACCTCGAGCCGCACGTCCGCATCCTCGCCCTCGACCACGACGTTGACCGACTGGCCGCGCGGCGTGAAGCGCAGCGCGTTCTCGACCAGGTTGCGAGCGGCGGCGGCCAGCATCTCGGCGTTGCCGATGACACGCACCGGCCTGTCCGGCGCCTGCAGGGAGAGCTGCTTGCCGGCGGCCACCGCCAGCGGCGCCAGGCGGGCCACCACGTCGCTGGCGACCTCCGCCAGATCGACGGGGTCCTTGGCCACCGGCAGGCGCGAATCGAGCCGCGACACCGCGAGCAACTGCTCGATGATCCGGCTCATGCGCTCGACGTCGGCGCGGATGGTGTCGGCCATGCCGCGGTCTTCCAGCGCGTCGAGCCGCGCGCGCAGCACCGCCAACGGCGTGCGCAGCTCGTGCGCGGCGTTCGCGGTGAAGCGCCGCTGCTCGGCGAAGCCCAGCGCCAGACGGTCGAAGGCCTTGTTGACGGCGTCGACCAGCGGGCGAATCTCGGCGGGAACCACGGTCTCGAGCCGGGTCTCCGGCCGCGACGCGTCGATCAGGTTGGCCTGCTCGGCGGCACGCGTCACGGGCCGCAGCGCCGTGCGCACGGTCCACAGCGCGATCGCCACGATGATCAGGAAGATCGGCGCCAGCACCGGCAGCACCTCGGGGAACACCGAGGTCAGGATCCAGTGGCCGATATCGTCATGCAGCGGCTCCGGCCGCATGATCGCCACGCGCAGCGTGCCGACGCCGCGCACGTCGCGCGTCACCATCGCCAGTTCCTGGCGCTTGCTGCTGGGCATGCCGGGCGGTGCGTCCACCACCATGTAGGGGAGCCGCCAGGCGGTCGATGGCGCGATCGGCAGCAGGGCGCCGGTGCCCTGCGGCGAATCCATGATGGTGCGGCCGGTGCGCGGATCCATGACGAAGACCCGCAAGCCGTCAACCGCCGCCAGGTCGCGCTTGGTGCGGTCGCTGAACTTCAGCTCGATCGTGCCGTCAGGCGCGCGGCGCGCGTCTCGCACCACGACGGTGGCGATGTCGCCGAGCTCGTCGTCGGCGAAGACGTCACGTGCATCCCACAACCAGTAGACATACAGACCGGTCAGGCCGACGACGGACAGTCCCGCCAGCAGCAGAAAATTCCTCAGCAGGCGTGTGCTGATCGAGATCGTCCGCTTCGGTGTCACACCCTCTCCCTGCGGCGCCTCCGCACACGCGGAGGATACGCCCAGAGCCTTACACGGTCTCGACGGGTTTCTCCGCCGTGAGCATGTAGCCGACACCGCGGATGGTGTGGATGGCGACGCTGGCGCCCGCACCCACCAGCCGCTTGCGCAGACGCGAGACGCTCGCCTCCATGGCGTTGGAATCGACCTCATCGTCGAACCCGTACAGCCCGTTCTCGATCGAGCGGCGGGTCACCACCTGGCCGACGCGGCGCATCAGCAGCTCCAGCAGGGTGAGCTCGCGGCGCGGCAGGGTGAGCGCCGAGCCCTCGACGGCGACCGCGCTGGTCGTCGCATCGAACTCCAGGTTGCCGGCGCGCAGGCGCATGCCCAGCGCGCCGTTGGGCCGGCGCATGATGGCGCGCAGGCGGGCCAGCAGCTCGGCCATGGCGTAGGGCTTGCCGATATAGTCGTCGGCGCCGACGTTCAGCCCGGCCACCCGCTCGTCGAGCGCGTCGCGCGCCGTGGTGACGATCACCGGCGTCGGATCGTTGGCGCGGCGCCAGTCGCGCAACAGGTCGAGCCCGTCGCCATCGGGCAGCGCCAGATCGAGCAGCACGACATCGTAGCGCACCGCGGCGACGGCGGCGCGCGCCTCGTCGACGGTGCCGGCGACGTCGACGGCGAAGCCTTCGCGCGCGAGGTTGCTGCGGACGAGATCGGCCAGTTCACCCTGGTCTTCGACGATGAGGAGACGCATGTGATGCTCCGCGAGCCCAAGGCTCTTGTCAGGTTCATCACATTGCTACCTGCAATCCCCGACAGGAACCTGACGAACTCATGATTCGCAAACACACCTGCCCCGGAAATTTCCGCCGCGCTTATCACATAAAATCATGCGTGATTTAGATCTCGCGCACCAAATAGGAGGCCGCCTCGCCATAGCTGGCGAGGCTCCCGTCGGTAGGCGCAGCCGAAAATCCCTGCCCTTTCCAGAAGTTGGCGGAGTTGTTCACCGCCGTCAGCGCCAGCCGGTGCAGGTCCCAGCTCCGCGCCACGTCCGCCAGGATGGCGGCGACCGCCGCGCCAAGGCGCAGGCCGCGCGCCTCGGGCAACAAGGCGACGTCGTGGATATAGAGGCAGTCCGGACGATCCGGCAGCGCGCCCAGCAGCGTGTCGAGGGCCGGAGGGCGGCCGACGATTCCGGGATGCGCGATGGCGTAGCCGATCGTCGTCCCGTCACGGGCCGCGATCAGGCAGCCGGCGGGAAACAGCCGCAGCCGCTCGAGCGGCACCGCCTCGCGCTCCGGATAGAGCGGATGGACGATCCCGCTGATGCGCTCGACGTCGCGCAGGTCGCCGGCATGCATCGGCCGCCACGCCGGCGCCTGGAGCACAAGCGCGTCTCCCTCCGTCACGAGGTCGCACGTTCGACCATCGCCTCCAGCAGGATCTGGCAACCGGCGGCGACGTCCTCCTTGCGCGCGTCCTCGATCTCGTTGTGGCTGATGCCGTCCTTGCACGGCACGAAGATCATGCCCGTCGGCGCCACCTTGGCGACGTAGCAGGCGTCGTGGCCGGCGCCGCTGACGATGTCCATGTGCGCCATGCCCGCCCGCTCGGCGGCGGCGCGCACGGCCCCGACACACCGGGCATCGAACGGCGTGGGCGGGAAGTACCAGATCTGCTCGATGGCGACTTCGAGGCGATGCTCGGCGGCGATGCGCGCGGCCGCGCCGCGCATCTCGGCGTCCATGTCGGCGAGCTGCGCGTCGTCGGGATGGCGGAAATCGAGCGTCATGAACACGCGGCCCGGAATCGTGTTGCGCGATTGCGGCTTGCTCTCGATCACGCCCACCGTGGCACGACCGTCGGGCCGTGCGCCGATGCGGCGCGCCTCGGCGATCAGCAGCGCGGCGCCGAGCAGCGCGTCGCGTCGCCCCTCCATCGGCGTCGTGCCGGCGTGGCTTTCCATGCCGGTCCAATTGATCTCGTACCAGCGCTGGCCCTGCGCCGCCGTCACCACGCCGATGGTGCGGTTCTCGCGCTCCAGGATGGGACCCTGCTCGATATGCGCCTCGAAGAACGCGCCCACCGGGCGGCCGCCGACGCTCTCCTTGCCGTCGTATCCGATCTTCCTCAGCGCGTCGCCGAAGGTGACGCCGTCGGGATCGGTGCGCGAGAGCGCGTAGTCGATGCTGAAGACGCCGCCGAACACGCCCGAAGCCACCATCGCCGGCGCGAAGCGGCAACCCTCCTCGTTGGTCCAGACCGCGACCTCCACCGGCGCCTCGGTCTCGTAGCCCGCGTCGTTCAGCGCGCGCACGACCTCCAGCCCCGCCAGCACGCCGTAGCAGCCGTCGAACTTGCCGCCGGTCGGCTGGGTGTCGAGATGGCTGCCGGTCATGATCGGCGGCTTGCCCATGTCGCGACCCGCCCGGCGGGCGAAGATGTTGCCGACCTGATCGACGCAGATCTCGCAGCCGGCCTCGCGGCACCACTTCACGAAGAGGTCGCGCCCCTGGCGGTCGAGATCGGTGAGCGCGATGCGACATACGCCACCCTTGTCGGTGCCGCCGATTTGCGCCATCTGCATGAGGCTGTCCCACAGCCGGTCGGCGTTGATCCTGAGATTGCCGCTATCGATCCTGCTCATTCACACTCTCCTTCACGAGCGGACGGTACTGGAAAGGAGCTCGGTATGCTGAGGAAATTCCGTCTCGAGCTCGCGCGCACGCCGGAGACACCCGAAGGCGACGCGCTGTGCGGCTACGAGTTCGTGGCACCGGTCGATCCCAAGGGCCATTTCGACGTCGATGTCTGGCGCACCAACAAGGACAAGTGCGTCGTGCGCCGCTTCTGGCGCAACACCGACGACGAGCACGGCCTTCTCGTGCACACGCGCGGCGGCCGCTGGGTGTTCTCCTACGACCAGGACACCGACGAGGACGACGAGCCGATCTTCAAGCTCGGCGCCCATCTGCTGCGCGAGGGCGAGTACGTGTCCATCACCGAGCACGACGGCGTGATGCGGCCGTTCAAGGTCGTGTCGGTGACATAGGCGCGCCGCGCTGCGCGAATCAAAACGGCCCGCCACCTGGCGGGCCGTTTCGTCTGTGATGGCCGATCAGCGACGACGGTCGTCGCCTCCCTTGTCGTCGTGATCACGGCCTGGCGGCTGCTTGGCTTGCTCCGGCGGCCTGCCCTGCGGCTGCGGTGCCGGCGGCTTCGCCTGTTGCGGCGGCGGAGCCGGACGCGCGGGCGGATGCGCCTGCTGCGGCGGGGCGGCCTGCGGTGCCGGATGCCGCGGCTCAGGCGGTCTGGCCTGCGGCGGCTGCGTCTGCCGGTTGTGCTGTGCCGGCGGCGCGGCCTGTGGCGCCGGCTGCGGCGGCGCAGGTGGCTTGGCCTGCTGAGCAGGCGGCGCGGCGGGCGGGCTCGGCGGCTGGGCAGCTTTGGGCGGTGCGGCCTGTGGCGCCGGATGCGGCGGCGCAGGTGGCTTCGCCTGCTGAGCAGGCGGCGCGGCGGGCGGGCTCGGCGGCTGGGCAGCCTTCGGCGGCGCGGCCTGTGGCGCCGGATGCGGTGGCGCAGGTGGCTTCGCCTGCTGAGCAGGCGGCGCGGCGGGCGGGCTCGGCGGCTGGGCAGCCTTCGGCGGCGCGGCCGGCGGCTTCGGCGGCTCGGCAGCCTGGGGACGATCGCCCGGCTTGCCTTCCGGCGGATGAGCCGGGCCCGCCTGACCCGGCCTGGGCCGCTCGCCCGGCTTGGCCGGCGGCGTCGCGACCGGGGGCTCGGGCGGCTTCGCCGCCGCGCCCGGCTTCACTTGATCGACCGGCTTCTGCGGTTCGCCCGGCTTCGTCGGCGGTGCGACAGGTGCGGCCCGCCCAGGCGAGGCGCGCTCGACCTCGCGGCCGTCGCGCGTGCGCAGGTTGGGCAGCTGGCGCTCGGCCGGCGTGCCGGTCGCGCCTGGCGCCGGAGCCTGGGTGCGCGAGATCTGCGGGCCCGGCGCGCGCACGTTCGGACGCGCCTGGGGCTCGGGTCGACCGAGCACCGGGATATCGGCCAGCGGCGCACGCTGCACCGCTGCACCCTGCGGCGGTGCTGGCGGCTGGCCAGGCTTGGCGGCCGGTGCCGGCGCCTTGCCGGGCTGCACCGGCGGCGCAGTCGTTGCGACGACCGGAGCCGCGACCGGCGCCGCCTGCACGCGCGCCAGCCGATCGGCGTCGACGCGGATCGCCGCGCGGTCGACGCGATCACCGCGGACGAAGACCTGCTGCGGCACGACGGTGGCGAAGCGCTGGTTGATGAAGGTTGGCCGGTCGTTGTTGGGAGCGGGCCGCACGCCGGGGCGACGCGGATCGTCGCGCCGATCGTCCACGTGTCGATTGCGATAGCGCGCGGCGTAGTCGATGCGCCGGTCGATGTCGGCCTCGTTGCGCACGTAAGCCGCGTTGACCCGCCGGATATAGGCGCGGTCGGCCGTGTAGGGCGGGACATAGACCTCGCGCGGTCCCAGCGGGAACCAGCCGACCGGCGTGCCGATCGAGGCGGCGATCGCCAGGGTTGCAGCACCGGCGGCGACGTCGACGAAGCCGACGACGGCCGGGGCATAGACCGGACGCGCCTCGCGCGCCGGCGGCACCCAGTACCAGCGGCCACTCTGGTTCACCCAGCGACCGTAGTGCGACGGAGCGAAGCCCCAGGGCTGATCATCGATCCAGGTCCAGCCCCACGGATCGACCCAGCGCCAGCGGCCCTGGCGGTAGGGTTCCCAACCCACCGGCACGTTGCGCGGCGACCAGACGCGACCGTAATCGCCGACCGTGCTCCACGTGCCGTAGTAGTCGAGCGATTCATAGCCGGTCATGCTCGTCGGCACATACTGCGCGGCCTGGGTGGCGACGATCTGCCGATCGCGCGCCGCCCACTCCGACGGCATCGACGGAGTCGCCTGCCGCACGGTCTCGAAGCGCGGCGGCGACGTGCCGGTCAGCACGCCGATCTCGCCGGCATGCACCACCAGCTCGCTGCCGTTGGACGCGACGACGCGCGCGCTGCCGGCGCGCACGCCGACGCGCGTGGCGTCGTCGGTGGTACCGGCCTCGACCATGTAGTCGCCGTCACCGATCAGCATCGCCGAGCCGCGCGGGGTCAGGACCTCGATCGGCTGGCCCTGCTGCAGGCCGACCGGCTTTACGTCGATGCGGCCCTGGGAGATGCGCAGCTGGAACTGATCGTCGGTCAGCGCCAGCGTCTCGAGCTGGGTGCTGCCCTGCATGCGAATGCGCGTGCCGCCGACGAAGAGCTCGGCCCGGCCATTGGGTTCGGTCCACAGCGCGTTGCCCGACGTCATCGGATAGTTGATCGCGGCCGGCTGCCAGTTGGTGTCGTCGCGGTCATGGAACGAGACGGTGCCGTTGACAAAAGCGATACGGCCGACCCGTGCCGGCGGATCCGCCGATTGCGCCCGCACCGACGAGATCGCGGCGGTGACGAGGGCGGCGGCTGCCAGCACACCCAGGCCACGCAGAAACTTGCCCATGCGATTCCTCCGCAAAAAGCCACACGCACAACGCCAAGCCGCACGGGCCGTTGCGTGGCGGAACGGGGGTCTTCTCGCGGCGGATCGGTAACGGGCTATGACAGCCAAGCCCCCTCTGCGATGCATATCGGTCGCGCCGCATGATCGCTTGCGGTCCGCCACGGCAACGCATCAGGTTAGCCGCCGCTGGCCAGGAACGAAGGATGGGGGGATGCTGCCTCTTGAGGGGACTCTGGTCCTCGATTTGACACAGGTGATTGCCGGCCCGACCGCGGGGCAGATCCTCGGCGACATGGGCGCCGATGTGATCAAGGTCGAGCCGCTGAGCGGCGATCACTTCCGACCGCAACTGGGCGGGGCCTGGGTGCCGGGCATGAACCGCAACAAGCGCGGGTTGGCCATCGACCTGAAATCCGAGGGCGGCAAGGAGGTGCTGCGCCGCCTGGTCAAGAAGGCCGACGTCTTCATGGAGGCGTTCGTGCCCGGCGTGATCGCCTCGCTGGGCTTCGGCTACGACACCGTGCACGCGCTCAACCCGCGTATCGTCTACCTCTCGATCTCCGGCTACGGCCAGACCGGCCCCTACAGCGATCGGCCGGGCTACGATCCCTGCATCCAGGCCGAGGTCGGGCTGATGGAGGCCACCGGCGAGATCGACGGTCCGCCGGCACGCGCCGGCACCGCGCCGATCGACCAGATGACCGGCTCCTACGGCGCGCTCGGCGTGGCGATGGCGCTGCTGCAGCGCCATCGCACCGGCCGCGGCCAGCACATCGATCTCGCGCTGTACGATGTCGGCGTGCAGATCATGAGCCACTGGCTGACCAATCTCGGCCATACCGGCGAGGACCCGCAGCGCATGGGCGCGTCGCACACGCTGATCGTGCCGCTGCGCAATTTCGAGACCAAGACCGGCACCGTCTACGTCGCCTGCACCAACGACAGCTTCTGGAAGAAGCTGGTCGGTGCGCTGGGCATCGCCGACATCGGCGCCGACCCGCGCTTCGCCACCAACGCGCTGCGCGTCGCCAATCGCGCCACGCTCGAGCCGCTGCTGGAGACGGTCTTCGCCAGCCATGCGCGCGAAGCGCTGCTCGAGAAGCTGGTCGAGGCCGGCGTGCCCTGCGCGGCGGTGAAGAAGGTCAGCGACATGGTCGCCGACCCGCACCAGCAGGCGCGCGGCAGCGTGCTGCGCATGGACTATCCCGGCATCGGCAAGGTGGTGACGGCGCGCAACCCGCTGCGCCTGTCCGACGCGCCGTTCCAGGTTCATCGCCTGGCGCCGCGGCTGGGCGAGCATACGCGCGAGCTGATGCGCGATGTCGGCTACAGCGACGACGACATCGCAGCCCTCGCCAGCGCCAATGCGATCAAGATCGACGATTTGGGAGAGACGCCATGAGCGAACGGGGAATCGCAGCGGTCCGCGAGAAACTTGCCAAGCTGCCGCGGTCGAGCGAACAGTCCATCGAGCAGATCCGCGCGATCTACGACAAGGCGACGCGCGCCTTTCCGCTGCCGTCCGACATCGCGCGCGAGGACGTCACCCTGGGCGGCGTGCCGGCGGAGCGCCTGACGCCGCAGACCGCGCGCACGGATCAGGCGCTGATCTATCTGCATGGCGGCGGCTACGGTACCGGCTCGCCGCGCTCGCATCGTCATCTCGCCGGCGACATCGCCAAGCGCGCCGGCATCGTCGCGCTGGTGCCCGAATACCGGCTGGCGCCGGAGAACCCCTTTCCCGCCGCGGTCGACGACGCGCTGGCGGTCTATCGCGACGCGCTCAGGCAATTCTCACCGCAGTGCATCGCCATCGCCGGCGACTCCGCCGGCGGCGGGCTCTGCGTTGCCGTGCTGCTGGCGGCGCGCGACGCCGGACTGCCGATGCCCGCGGCGGCGATCTGCATCTCGCCCTGGACCGACATGACCGCGAGCGGCGCGAGCTTTGCCGAGCGCGCATCCGTCGATCCGCTGGTCACCATGGACGGCCTGTCGCGCTGGCGTCAGTGCTATATTGGCGACGGCGATCGCCGCCACCCGCTGGTCTCGCCGGCGCACGCCGATCTCAACGGCCTGCCGCCGCTGCTGATCCAGGTCGGTGGCGACGAGATCCTGCTCGACGATGCGCGAATGCTGGCCGACAAGGCGCGCGCCGCCAAGGTCGAGACGCGGCTCGAGGTCTGGCCCGCAATGATTCACGTCTGGCACTGGTACTTCCCGATGCTCGATGAGGGCGAGCGCGCCAACGCCGCCATCGCGCAATTCATGCGCGACCGCCTCGCCGCCTGAGGCGTCTGGGCCGCGCCGCTCCGGCGACGCATCTCGAGCGCCGCGGGAGCGGCGCGGCCCGCAGATATCTAGTCGCCGCCGTCACCGGCGATGACGACGATGGTGAGCGTCTCGGGCAGGTCCGCCTTGACCAGGTTCAGGGTGCGGCTGTCGGGGCGCACAACCTCGAAGCCTTCGCCGAGGTAGCCGAGGAAGCGCTCGAGCGCGCCCGGACCCCAGTAGTGCATCGGCAGCACCATGCGCGGCTGGATCTGCTTGACCACCTCGGCCATGAAGGGCTGGCCCATGGTGTAGCCACCGTCGATCGGCACCATCAGCACGTCGATGCGGCCGAGATCCTCGAGGTGCTCCTTGGTCAGGCGGTGATGCAGGTGGCCGAGATGCGCCACGCACAGGTCGCCGACGCGGAAGACGAAGATCGAGTTGCCGCTGAAGCGCGTGCTGCCGTCGCCCCATTCGCGCACGTTGGTCGGCACGTTGAAGACCTGCAGGTCCTTCATGGTCACGTTGTGCCGCGCCTCGACGCCGGCCTGCGCCCAGCCGCGCAGCACGTGGCTCACGCCGGACTCGATCTGGTCGGTGAAGTGCGTCGAGTGCGCGTTGTTCATCGTCACGATGTCCGGCCGCTTCCCGAATCCGTTGTAGCCGTTGTAGTCGGTCACGGCGCGCACGCCCTGCGGCGTCTCGATGAGAAAGCTGGCGTGGCCGACGAAAGTCACGCGCATGGCGCTGACGATCTTCTCCTGCGCCACCATGAAATTCGCCGGGCCGACGCCGGGCATCCATTCGACCAGGTTCTTGTTGCAGCGCGCTGCCGCGCCGTCGGCGAAGAGAGCGCAGAGGACCAGGGTGACGAAGGCGGAGAACAGTCGCATGGCCGGCTCCCGTGTGAACGGACCCGTTCTTCCCCAGCATGATGCGGGCCAAAGCCTGCGAAATCCAAGCCTTAGCGGCTGTCTTCCGAGTATCCCACAAGGGGCTGTGGATTGACTCTGAGGGCCCAGAAGAATAGAACAAACACAGAACATTCACTCTGCCAGCGCAGCCTTCCGAGGGGATCGTGACGATCATTTTCCCCAACGCCTTCGCTCCCGCCAACGCTATCAGGTCCGACGCGCCGGTGCTGGTGCTGGACCGCGCCGAACCCTCGCGCACGGACGAGTTGCGGCGGCTGCGCGAGACGGTGCGCCGGCTGGAGCGCGGTGGTGCTGTGACCGCCCTCCCCGCCGTACCGCTGGATATGCCCGAGATCGATGCCGTGCTGCCCGATGGCGGGCTGGCCTGCGGCGCGCTGCACGAGATCGTGCCAGGCGATGTCGCGCATGACGGTGCGGCGCTGGGCTTCACGGCCGCCGCGCTGGGCCGCTTCGCCACCGCGCGGCGCGGCCAGATCCTGTGGATCCATCGTCATGCCGGCGGGCTGACCGCACCGCCTTATGCCCCCGCTCTCGCCGCCTTCGTCGATCCGGCGCGCGTGATCCTCGCCTGCTGCCGGCGCGTCGAGGACGCGCTGTGGACGATGGAGGAAGGCCTGCGCTGCGGCGCGCTCGCCGCCGTCGTCGGCGAGATCGATCGCGTCGAGCTGGCCGCGACCCGCCGCCTGCAGCTCGCCGCCGAGAAGAGCGGCGTGCCGGCCCTGCTGCTGCGCGCCGCCGACAGGAAAAGCGCCGCGATCTCGGCCGCTGTCACGCGCTGGCGCGTCACCTCGGCGCCCTCGCGCTCGCGTCTCGATGCCGACGGCCAGTCGCTCGACGACATCGGCGGCCTGCGCTGGCGCCTCGATCTGCTGCGCAATCGCTTCGGCGATCCGGCGCGCACTGAAACCCCCTCGTGGCTGGTGGAGTGGACCAATGAAAAGGGTCATCTCGCTGTGGCTTCCGAAGCTGTCGGCCGATCGCATGGCGCGCCGGCACAAAGACTGGCTGGCTAAGACGGCGGCCCTGATCGGCTTCCATCAGGGCGGCCCGCGCATCGTCGCGGTCAACGAGCACGCGCGCTCGGCCGGCATCCGCGCCGGTCAGCGCCTGGCCGATGCCCGCACCCTGGTGCCCGACCTCACCACGGCGCATGCCGAGCCCGAGTCCGACCTCAAGTTGCTCGAGACTCTCGCTGGCTGGTGCGAGCGCTACACGCCCTGGGTGGCGATCGACCCGCTGGGCGGCGCGCTGGTCGATTCCGGCTTCGAGATGGACGCGGCGGCCGAGCTGGTCGATCGCATGGCGACGGCGAGCTTCGGCGGCGATGGCGGGCTGATGCTCGACGTCACCGGCTGCGGCCATCTCTTCGGTCCCGGCATCGAGGGCGAGCGCGCCCTGCTCGCCGATCTCACCGCCCGCCTCGCGCGGCATGGCTTCACCGTACGCGCCGCGATGGCCGATACGGCCGGCGCCGCCTGGGCGCTGGCGCGCTTCGCCGAGCGGCAGAAGGATCTGCTGGCGCCGGTCGCCGGCCACCGCACGCTGCTGTCGGCGCTGCCGGTCGAGGCGCTGCGCCTCGACGCCACGACGGCCGAGACCCTGCGCCGCCTGGGCCTGCGCCGCATCGGCGATCTGCTGCCCATGCCGCGCGCGCCCCTGGCGCAGCGCTTCGGCGACCTGCTGGTGCGCCGTCTCGACCAGGCGCTGGGCAGCGCCGCCGAGACCATCCAGCCGCGTCTGCCGGCGCCGGCCTTCCGCACGCGGCTGGCCTTCGCCGAGCCGATCGGCCGCGCCGAGGACATCGCCGCCGCCACCAGCCGCCTGCTCGCCGCGCTCTGCGGCCAGTTCGAGAAGGCCGGCGTCGGCGCGCGCCGCCTCGAGCTCTCGCTGTTTCGCGTCGACGGCTCGATCGAGCGCACCGCGATCGGCACCGGCCGCCCGAGCCGCGACAACGTCCATCTGATGAAGCTCTTCCAGGAGCCGCTGTCGCGTCTCGATGCCGGCTTCGGCGTCGAGCTGATGATGCTGTCGGCCGCCGCCGTCGAGCCCTTCGACACCCAGCAGGTGGCGCTGGCCCACGCCGTGGGCGGCGAAATGATGCTGGCGCAGGGCAGTGATCCATCCGTCGCGGCGGCGCGCGGCGACGAAACCGAGGTGATCCAGCTCGTCGACCGCCTGGCCCAGCGCCTGGGCACCGCCCATGTCGTGCGCCTCGCGCCGCGAGCCAGCCACCTGCCCGAACGTGCCGTGATCGCGCTGCCGGTCGCCCGGCCGGCGGTGCGCGCCGGGCTGTGGGCCAAGGTCGCCGCCTACAAGGGTCCGCGCCCGACGCGCCTGCTGGCGCAGCCCGAGGCGATCCAGACCACGGCGCAATTGCCCGACGATCCGCCACGCCAGTTCAACTGGCGCGGCACGCTGCATCGCCTGAAGCGCGTCGAGGGACCGGAGCGCCTGGTCGACGAGTGGTGGCAGGACTCGGTGCCGACGGAGCAGGTCGAGAAAGCCTCGTCGGGCCGCGACTACTATCGCGTCGAGGACGAGGACGGCCAACGCTTCTGGCTCTACCGCGACGGCCCGATCAACACGCCCGCCGTCGCGCCGGCCTCGCGCTGGTACGTCCATGGCTTCTGCGCGTGACAGCAAAATGCTATCATAATGATGGCACCATTGCTCAGCACACGAGGCCATCATGACCAGCATTACCATCCGCAACCTGGATGCCAAAGTCGTCAAGCGGCTGAAGGCGCGTGCCAAGACGAATAATCGCTCGTTCGAAGCGGAGCTTCGCGACACCCTGACTCGATCCGCCCTTCGGCCTTCGACGACAGAATTGCTGGCCGAAGCCGATCGCATCGCGGCCATGACTCCCAAGGGCGTGAAGCAGACCGACAGCGTCGTCCTGCTGCGCGAGGATCGTGAACGATGACCGAGCTCGTCATCGATGCAAGCGTCGCCATCAAGTGGCTCGTGCCGGAGGATCTGCGGCAGGACGCCCTTGCGCTCGTCAGGATGGAATTCGAGCTGATCGCACCGGATATCCTGATCGCGGAAATCGGCAACATCGCCTGGAAAAAACAGGTGCGCGGGGAGATCAACCTTCAACAGAGCCAGCTGATCGGCAACAGGATCAGCGCCTATTTCCACGAGATCGTTCCATCCGACTCCATGGTTTCCAATGCCCTCGACATGGCCATCGCGCTGAAGCATCCCATCTATGACTGCTTCTATCTGGCTTGCGCGCACCAGCGCAAAGCGCCTCTCGTTACTGCCGACACGCGACTCGCCACCCTCGCTCATTCGTTGACGCCCCATGTCACGGCCATTCGGTTGCCGGATGCCGTCCGCGTTCTTGGCCTCTAGGGTGTCGCCGTGCTCGGGCCGTTCCGCTATGCCGAGCTGCAGGTCACGTCGAACTACAGCTTCCTGCGCGGTGGCTCGCATCCCAAGGAGCTGGTCGGCCGGGCGGCGGACCTGGGCCTGACGGCGATCGGCATCGCCGATCGCTGCACGCTCGCGGGCGTCGTGCAGGCGCATGTCGCGGCACGGCACGTCAACGCCCGGGGCGGCAGCATCAAGCTGCTGATCGGCAGCCGCATCGACACCCGCGATGGCCTGTCGCTGCTGCTCTATCCCACCGACCTGCCCGCCTACAGCCGGCTCACGCGCCTGCTGACCCTGGGCAACGGCCGGGCGCCCAAGGGGCAGTGCCATCTGTTGCGCGACGACCTGGCCCGGCACGCCGACGGGCTGATCGCCATCGCCCTGCCGCCGCGCGATGTCGACGACCCGGGCTTTCCCCACAAGCTCCAGTTCCTGTCCGACGTCTTTCGCCGTCGCTGCTATCTCGCCGGCTCGGTCTCGGCCCGCGGCGACGACGCACAACGACTGGCGGCCATCGAGATGCTGGCGCGGCAGCACCGCACGCCGATGGTCGCGACCAACGACGTGCACTACCACGCACCCGAGCGCCGCGCGCTGCAGGACGTGGTCACGGCGATCCGGCTGGGCCGCACGGTCGACACGCTCGGCTTCCACCGCTTCGCCAATGCCGAGCGGCACCTGAAATCGCCCGACGAGATGGCGCGGCTGTTCCGCAATCACCCCGCCGCCATCGCGCGCACGCTCGAGATCGCCGATGCCTGCACCTTCGATCTCGACCAACCGAAATACGTCTATCCCGTCGAATGCGAGGATGGAGAAACGCCACAGGGAAAGCTGGAGCGGCTGACGTGGCAGGGAGCGGATTGGCGATATCCCGACGGCGTGCCCGACGAGGTGCGCGACCAGATCCGCAAGGAGTTCGCGCTGATCAGGGAGCGCGAGTACGCCTCCTACTTCCTCACCGTGTACGACATCGTGCAATACGCACGGTCGAAGGACATCCTGTGCCAGGGCCGCGGCTCGGCGGCAAATTCGGCGGTGTGCTACTGCCTGGGCGTCACCGCCGTCGATCCCAGCCGGCACAAGCTGCTCTTCGCGCGCTTCCTGTCGAGCAACCGCAACGAGCCGCCCGACATCGACGTCGATTTCGAGCACGAGCGGCGCGAGGAGGTCATCCAGTGGATCTACGGCAAGTACGGCCGCGAGCGCGCCGGTCTTGCCGCGACGGTGATCGCCTATCGCAGCCGCAGCGCGATCCGCGATGTCGGCAAGGCGCTGGGCCTGTCCGCCGACACGCTGGGAACGCTGGCCGACACCGTCTGGGGCATGGGCGTCGGCGGCATCGACGAGAAGCACGTCCGCGAAGCCGGCCTCGACCCGCAGGACCGGCGGCTGGCCCTGGCCCTGCGCCTGTCATCGACCCTGATCGATTTCCCGCGACACCTGTCGCAGCATGTCGGCGGCTTCGTCTTCACCGCCGACCGGCTGGACGCGCTGGTGCCGATCCAGAACGCGGCGATGAAGGACCGCACCGTCGTCGAGTGGAACAAGGACGATCTCGATTCGCTGCGCATCCTGAAGGTCGATGTGCTCGCCCTGGGCATGCTGACCTGCATCCGCAAGGGACTCGACCTGATCCGCGCGCTCTACGGCGAGACATTCGATCTGGCGACGATCCCGAAGGAAGAGGACGCCGTCTACGACATGCTGTGCAAGGCCGACTCGCTGGGCGTGTTCCAGGTCGAGAGCCGCGCGCAGATGTCGATGCTGCCGCGCCTGCGGCCGAGGAATTTCTACGACCTCGTCATCGAGGTGGCGATCGTGCGGCCCGGCCCGATCCAGGGCGACATGGTGCATCCCTATCTGCGCCGGCGCGACGGCATCGAGAAGCCCGACTACGTGAAGCCGGAGCTGGAAGAGGCGCTCAAGCGCACCCTGGGCGTGCCGCTCTTCCAGGAGCAGGCGATGCAGATCGCGATCATCGCCGCCAAGTTCACCGAAGCGGAAGCCGACGGCCTGCGCAAGGCGATGGCGACCTTCCGGCACAACGGCACCATCCACAATTACCGCCGGCGCTTCATCGAGGGCATGGTCGCCAACGACTATCCGCGCGACTTCGCCGAGCGCTGCTTCAAGCAGATCGAAGGCTTCGGCGAGTACGGCTTTCCTGAAAGCCACGCCGCGAGCTTCGCGCTGCTGGTCTATGCCTCGTCGTGGATCAAGTATTTCTTCCCCGACGTCTTCGCCTGCGCCCTGCTCAACAGCCAGCCGATGGGCTTCTACGCCCCGGGGCAGATCGTGCGCGACGCGCGCGAGCACGGCATCGCCGTGCTGCCGCCCGACATCAACATCAGCCATTGGGACAACACGCTGGAGCCGCTGCCGCCCGCCGCGGCGCTGGAAAAGGACGCGCGGCGTCTCGGGACCGGAAAGTCATTGCCGCCGCTCTTTGCGCTGCGCCTGGGCTTCCGGCAGATCGAAGGCGCCAGGCAGGAGGAGATGGAGGAGCTGGTCAGACAACGCGGCGCCGGCTATCGCGACGTGGCCGATCTGTGGCGGCGCGGCAGGGTCTCGCGCAAGCAGATCGAGGTGCTGGCGCGCGCCGACGCCTTCGGTTCGCTGGGCCTGTCGCGGCGCGACGTGCTGTGGGCGGCCAGGAGCCTGCGCGATGACTGCCTGCCGCTGCTCGACGGGTCCGCTGTCACCGATCGCGAACCGAAGGTCGCCTTGCCTGCGGCGCTGCTGGGCGAGCAGGTGGTCGACGACTACGTCAGCCTGCGCCTGTCGCTGCGCCAGCATCCGCTGGCGCTGCTGCGGCCGCGCCTGGACGTCGACAAGGTGACATTGGCCTCACAGCTCGCGACGGCATCGCTCGACAGGTCGGTCAGCGTCTGCGGCCTGGTGCTGGTGCGTCAGCGCCCGGGCACGGCCAGCGGCGTGGTGTTCGCGACGCTCGAGGACGAGACCGGCATCGCCAACATCGTCATCTGGCCGCATGTCTTCGAGAAGCACCGCCGCATCGTGATGACCTCACGCCTGCTGCTGGTCAAAGGCAGGCTGCAGCGCGAGAAGGAGGTCATCCATCTCGTCGCCGACCGCCTGCAGGACCTGTCGGGCTGGCTCGACGACCTCTCGGACATCGACGAGACGCTCGACCCGGCGCCACGCGACAAGCGCAGCCAGCGTTCGCCGTCGCCGCCGCGCAACCGCTTCCATCACCCACGGGACCTGGTCGTCTGGACGCGCGCCGATGCCGTCAAGCACGGCGAGCCCGAGCCTCGGGACGTCCAACGCGCCCGGGAAGCCGAAGCCGCCCGCCCCTATGGCGCCGTCCGTCGTATCGGCGCCCGTTCGCGCGATTTCCATTGACGCGGAGGGAGGAAACGATGTCGCTGCAATATTCCTTCGGTTTCGAGTCGCCAACGCGACCGCTCCCACCTGCTTCAGCAGCCAAAATTTCATCCGGCCGCCCCACCAACAAATTACTGCTCATGGCCAAGCCCGATGAAGGGACAGCCGCTCGTATAGCCCGGGCTGCGGACGAACTCGCCGTATCCCTTGTCTTCACAGGCAAGCTGGTGCGGCCGGCGCTCCTGCACTTCACCCTTCATCACATCGGCCTGTTCTTGACGGTGCCTCGGTCGATTGTGGACGCCGTGGGCAAATGCGGCGATACGGTCAGGATTCACTCCTTCACCGTCCAATAATATGCCGATCCCCTGGTGGGCATCCCAGTCGATGTATCCACCGGCTATCCACGCGCCGCGTTTTCGAGGTGCGCGTGCAATCTATGGCGCGGCGTCATTGATTGGCAGGGATGGATCGACATATCGCGTTGAGGAGAATTTCCGCCCCCTATAACCGGCAACGACAGGCCTTCGCGCCTCGACCAGACGGCCGCGCAGACCCGGACGCCACTGATGCGCCCGCGCTGCCGGCTGAGGTCGACAGCGAGCCGGCGCGCCAAAGCGATGCGCGTCGATATCGACGCTTTCCCTAGGTTCGGTGGCCTGGTTCAGGACGGCCGCAGGCCGCCCACGGCATTGCCAACGGGCGCAACGGCGGCCTGGCCGGTCAGGGCCGCAGCGATCGCCATGGCGTTGTCGCGGTTGGCCGGTACCGGCCCGGCGCGGTGGAACTTGGCGATGAACGGCTTGGCCGGGTCCTCGATCCGGATGTGCGTGAAGATTGCACCGGTCGATGTCCTCGCCGGCGGCAGGGCGGCGAGGCGATACTCCATCATCTCCTCGACCTTGGCCTTCCCACCCTTGACCCGCAGCACGATCACCCGGCGGTCAGTCAGGGCCACAAGGTACTCCCGCGACAGCAGCACCACGGCGATGAGACCGGGCAACACGGCCAGCGCGACAAGGCCGATAATCAGGAAGATGTTCGGCTGCTTGACGCCGTACGCCACATGCCTGACCTGCTCGCCGGCCTCTAGGTAGGGCGTGAAGGATGCGGCTGGACCGCCGATTGAGTCGTATTTTGCCATCGTGATCTCACCTCCATTGTCGGGCTTTCGAAATCTTTCCACTGGAGCACCATACTTCGCATTCCGGCCTTGGGACCGCGCAATCGCCACCACAAGCATCGGAAGTTGCCGCCGCTGGCTCCGATGTTGCGGGCGGTCACTCAGCGTCCCGCATCATCCAGAATGGTGGGGTGGCCCATCTCGTTTTCTCCCTTGTTGATCGACGATGGCATAATCGATCAACCCGAGAGGGCGCGCTGTTCCCTGCGGCACACACGGCGGGACGCTCGCTGGAAACCAGAGCATGCAGGAGCGGGGATGACTGCGGCCGCAGTGACGTTCACCAATCATGCGCGCCTTGATCGTCGCTGCCGCCCTCTGCACCCTCGCCTGCCGGTCCGCTGCTCAGACGATCAGCGGACCGGCGCGGCAACTCGGCGACTGATCGTCTCGTTCACCGCCGCGTGGCCTCCGCGATCAGCGCCTGTGCCGCCTCGTCGAGCAGCTCGTCGACCGTGTCGTCGCCCATCACCCGCTCGCGGCCGATCTCCAGCAGCACCGGCACAGCCAGCGGCGAAACACGGTCGAGCCTGTGATAGTCGATCTTCCCCTTCGCCCGGCGCAGCAGCTCGCCCAGGCGGCGGATGTCGGCGAGCTGCCACGCGGCGTCCTGGCGGGTGGCGCGCAACAGGATGTGGTCGGGCTCGTGCTTGCGCAGCGCGTCGTAGATCAGGTCGGCGCTGAAGGTCACCTGGCGGCGCGTCTTCTCCTGCCCGGGATGGCGCCGCTCGATCAGGCCGGCGATCACCGCGACGTTGCGGAACGAACGGCGCAGCATGGACGACTCGTCCATCCACGCCTCGAGGTCGTCGCCCAGCATGTCCTCGTCGAACAGCGCCTCGATCTGCCTGGGCGTCGCCGGCCGCAGGCCCCAGATGCCCAGCACGTAGTC
Organism: Reyranellaceae bacterium; assembly: GCA_050183765.1. Classification (GTDB taxonomy): domain Bacteria; phylum Pseudomonadota; class Alphaproteobacteria; order Reyranellales; family Reyranellaceae; genus JAFAZJ01. The sequence continues at coordinate 22,810 of JBFXAZ010000060.1, forward strand.
GGTGGCGACGAAGCCCAGCGGTCGCAGGCCCATGCGCTCCATGCGGCGTGTCAGCAGCATGCCCAAGGTCTGGTGCGCGTTGCGGCCCTCGAAGCAATAGGCGACGAGGAACTGCCTGCTGCCGCGCGGGAAGCCCTCGATCAGCAGCCGGTCGGGATGCGGCAGGCGCGAGCGCAGCTTCTGGATACGCAGCCACTCCTGCACGTCATCAGGCAGCAGATGATGGCGCTCGGGATCGGCGATGATGCCGCGCACGCGCTCGGCGAGGTAGGTGTTGAGCGGCAGGCGGCCGCCGCCATAGGCCGGCACCTTGGGATCCTCCCCGCCCTTGGCCGGCGTCACCTCGGCGTGCAGCTGGCGGATGCCCTCGTAGCGCAGCAGGCGGCCGGCGAAGATGAAGGTGTCGCCGGGGACCAGTCCCTGGATGAAGGCCTCCTCGACCTCGCCCAGCACCGGTCCGCCCCTGAGCTTCACCTTCAGCAAGGGCAGCTCGACGATGGTGCCGACATTGAGCCGGTACTGGCGGATCGCGTCGGGCCGCGCCACCTGCCAGCGCCCGTCGGAGCGGCGGAACAGCCGGCGCCATTTCTCGTAGGCGCCCAGCGCATAGCCGCCGGTGGCGATGAAATCGAAGGTGTCGTCGAAATCCTTGCGCGTGAGCTCGCGGTACGGACCGGTGCGCCGCGCTTCCTCGAACATCTGGTCGCGGTCGATCGGCTGCGAGCAGGCCGAACCGAGAATGTGCTGCGCCAGCGCGTCGAGGCTGGGCGGCCGCGGCGGATCGCCGTCGAGCTCGTGCGCGTTCACCGCCTCCAGGGCCGCGACGCATTCCAGCACCTCGAAGCGGTTGCCGGGTGCGAGGATCGCCCGGCTCGGCTCGTCCATGCGGTGATTGGCGCGACCCACGCGCTGCAGCAGGCGGCTGACGCCCTTGGGCGCGCCGATCTGCACCACCAGGTCGATGTCGCCCCAGTCGATGCCGAGATCGAGCGACGAGGTCGCGACCACCGCGCGCAATTTGCCCGCCGCCATCGCCGCCTCGATCTTGCGGCGCTGCTCTACCTCGAGGCTGCCATGATGCAGGCCGATCGGCAGGTTGTCGTCGTTCATGCGCCAAAGATCGTCGAACACGATCTCCGCCGTGGCGCGCGTGTTGACGAAGACGATGGTCATGCGGTGTTGGCGGATCGCCTGGTAGACATCGGGCAAGGTGTGCCGCGCCATGTGCCCGCCCCACGGCACGCGCGCCTCGGGCGAGAGGATCGACAGGTCGGGCTGCGCGCCGCCTGCGACGCGCACCGTCTCGACCGGCCGCCCGCCCAGCGCCAGCCAGTCCGCCAATGCCGCGGGATCGTGCACGGTCGCGGACAGGCCGACGAAGCGCGTGTTGGGCGACATCGTCGCCAGCCGCGAAAGCCCCAGCGCCAGCAGATGGCCGCGCTTGGTCGTCGCCAGCGCGTGCAGCTCGTCGACGATCACGGTCGACAGCGCGCTGAAATAGTCGGCGGCGTCGGGATACGACAGCAGCAGCGCCAGCGATTCCGGCGTGGTCAACAGGATGTCGGGCGGGTTGAGCCGCTGGCGCTGGCGGCGGTTCTGCGGCGTGTCGCCGGTGCGCGTCTCGGCGCGCACCGCCAGGTCCATCTCCTCGATCGGCGCCTGCAGGTTGCGCGTGACGTCGGTGGCCAGCGCCTTGAGCGGCGAGATGTAGAGCGTGTGCAGCCTGCCGGTCGCGGCCTTGCGCGCCGTCAGCTCGACCAGGCTGGGCAGGAAGCCGGCCAGCGTCTTGCCGGCACCGGTGGGCGCAATCAGCAGCGCCGACTTCCCGGCCTGCGCCAGCCGCACCATCTCCATCTGGTACGGCCGCGCCTCCCAGCCGCGCCGGGCGAACCAGTCGGCGAAGGTCGCCGGCAGCACCGCCCGCGCCGCCGCCTCGAACAGCGGCAGGTCATCGGCAACCTTGCGCACCTTGGCCTTGGCCACGCGACGCACCACTCCCCTTCACATCTAGGCCACCTATATTGGCATTGATGCCGTCCGATCCCACACCGTCCGATCCGCGTTCGTGGCTGTTCACGACGCCGCAGGGCCTCTATTGCGCGCCGGGCGATTTTCACATCGACCCGGCCTGGGCGGTGAAGCGCGCGGTGGTGACGCATGGTCATGGCGACCATGCGCGGTCCGGTCACGGCGCCACGTTGGCGACCCGCGAGACCATCGAGATCATGAAGGTTCGCTTCGGCGAGGAGCTGGGCGTCACCCAGGGCCTTGGGTATGGCGAGACGGTCAGGATCGGCGACGTCGAAGTCCGGCTGGTGCCCGCCGGCCACATCCTGGGCAGCGCACAGGTCGTTCTCGACTGGCGGGGCTCGCGCATCGTCGTTTCCGGCGATTTCAAGCGGCGGCGCGATCCGACCTGTCCCGCCTTTGAGCCGGTGCCCTGCGACGTATTCATCACCGAGGCGACCTTCGCGCTACCGGTGTTCCGCCATCCGCCGGACAGCCACGAGATCGGCCGGCTGCTGCAATCGCTGGCGACGTTCCCCGATCGTTGCCATCTCGTCGGCGTCTATGCGCTGGGCAAGTGCCAACGCGTGATCCGCCTGCTGCGCGAGGCGGGATACGACAAGCGCATCTGGCTGCACGGCGCGCTGGTCCCGTTGTGCGACCTCTACACCCGTGAGGGCGTCGATCTCGGCGACATCGCGCCAGTGGGCGAGATGGGCCGCAATCCCAAGGACGATCTGTTCGGCCGCGATGCGTTCAAGGGCGCGATCGTGCTCTGCCCGCCCGGCGCGTTGGCGGATCGCTGGTCGCGACGCTTCCCCGATCCACTGCCGGTGGCGGCGTCGGGCTGGATGCGCGTGCGCGCCCGCGCGCGGCAGCGCGGTGCGGAGCTGCCGCTGGTGATCTCCGACCACGCCGACTGGGATGAGTTGTGCCGCACCATCCGCGACGTGCAGGCGCCCAGGCTCTGGGTGACGCACGGCCGCGAGGACGCGCTGGTGCATCAGGCGCGCAGCATGGGCGTCGAGGCCGAGGCGCTGCACGTCGCCGGCCGCGACGAGGAAGGCGCGTAGGCGCCATGCAGCGCTTCGCCGAGCTGCTCGATTCGCTGGCGTTCCAGCCGGCGCGCAATGCCAAGCTGCGGCTGATCACGACCTATCTTGCCGCGACGCCCGATCCCGATCGCGGCTACGCGCTCGCGGCGCTCACCGGCACGCTCGACCTGCCCAATGCCAAGCCGGCGCTGCTGCGCGAGTTCGGCGTGCGGCGTCTGGGCGAGACACTGTTCACGCTGTCCTACGACTATGTCGGCGATCTCGCTGAGACCCTGTCGCTGGTCTGGGACGCCAATGTCAGCCCCAATGCCGAATCGAGTGGCCCGCAGGCCGGCCACAACCGCCCGCCGCCGTCGTTGGGCGAGGTGGTCGACCGCCTGCGCCTGACCTCGAAGCGCGAGACGCCCAGGCTGATCGAGTCCTGGCTCGACGAGCTCGACGCCACCGGCCGCTGGGCGCTGATCAAGCTGGTGACGGGTGCGCTCAGGGTCGGCGTCTCGGCACGGCTCGCGAAGCAGGCGGCGGCCGATCTCGGCGGCGTCAGCATCGACGATGTCGAGGAGGTCTGGCACGGCCTGAAGCCGCCGTACAAGTCGCTGTTCGACTGGCTGACCCGGGGCGCGCCGCGCCCGGCGATAGCCGGGACGACGGCCGTGTTCCGGCCGCTGATGCTGGCCAATCCGCTCGACGAGGCCGAGCTGGCGAGCCTCGATCCGCTGGCCTATCGCGCCGAGTGGAAATGGGACGGCATCCGCGTGCAGCTGGCCGCCGGCGGCGATCAGCGGCGCATCTTCACGCGCGGCGGCGACGATGCGACCGCGGCCTTCCCCGACATCGTCGAGGCGATGGACTTCGACGCCGTGCTCGACGGCGAATTGCTGGTGGCGCATCCCGGAATCGGCGAGGACGGCCCGGCCATCGCGCCGTTCAACGACCTGCAGCAGCGCCTCAACCGCAAGACCATCACCCCCAAAATGCTGCGCGACCATCCCGCGCATGTCCGGCTCTACGATGCGCTGTTCCTCGGCGGCGAGGACCTGCGGCCGCTGTCCTTCGACCAGCGCCGCACGCGCCTGGAGTCCTGGTTCGGCGAGAAGCCGCGCGGACCTTTCGACCTCTCGCCGCTGATCCGCTTCACCGCCTGGGACGAGCTCTCGGAATTGCGCGCCGGCGCCCGCGCGGCGGAGATCGAGGGCCTGATGCTCAAGCGCGCCGACAGCGCCTATGTCGCCGGCCGGCCCAAGGGTCCGTGGTTCAAGTGGAAGCGCGCGGCGCTGACGGCCGATTGCGTGCTGATGTACGCCCAGCGCGGCCACGGCAAGCGCTCATCCTACTATTCCGACTACACCTTCGGCTGCTGGCGACCCGATGAATCCGGACAAGACGAGCTGGTGCCGGTGGGCAAGGCCTATTCCGGCTTCACCGACGAGGAGCTGCTGCGGCTCGACAAGTGGGTACGCGACCACACCACCAACCGCTTCGGCCCGGTGCGCGAGGTCGAGCCCGGCCTGGTGCTGGAGATCGCCTTCGACGCGGTGCAGCGCTCGACCCGCCACAAGTCCGGCATCGCCATGCGCTTCCCCAGGGTGCATCGCATCCGCTGGGACAAGCCCTACGCCGAGGCCGACAGGCTCGACGCCCTGACCCGCCTGTTGCCGGCGGGTTCAGGGTAGCTCGACCACGGGCTCCGAGCGCCGCAGCCTCGCGGCCCGGCGAATGAGTGCACGATCGAAGGTTACGAACCGATCGGAGTCCATCGCCAGGCACAGGTGCAGCGCGTCGGCGAAGTCGAGTCCGTCCGCATAGAGCTCCAGTGCGCGCGAGACGGAAGCGGCCTCGTCGACACGCACGGTCGGCAATCCCATGAAGCCACTCAGGCTGCGCACGATCGCCGTTCGCTCCAGACCATAGGATCGCTCAAGGGTCCAGACCGTCTCCAGCATCACCGTGCTCAGGACGCGCACGGTGTTGCTCTCTATGAAGCGCCGGCTCGCGGCAGCCTGGACCGCGTCGTCCTGTACAAGCACCCGGACGATGAGATTGGTGTCGATGGCAGCCGTCACGATTGGCGCCGCCGGAACGACCGCGCGACACCCTCGTCCATCTCCTCGATCGACAGCGCGGGGCCGTCGTATTTGAGGGAGCCAAACACCTCATCCATCGTGGTGGGCCTCACCGACGCGACAGGCGTCAGCACCAGAGCGCCGCCCCGGGTTTCGACCTCGAATTCCGTTCCCGGTAGCCACTGATTGGCGCGCCTCACCTCACTCGGCACCACGATCTGGCCTTTGGCCGACAGACGTGTCCGCATCGCGCTCATCTCCTCAATCGAGTAAGACAAAGGTAAGACGTGCGCCTCCCACTTTCAAGGGGCGGCAAACATTCGCAACGGTTTAAGGGTCGTGCCCCCGTCATATCTCCCTATATATTGCGTACCATGATCGACCCCTTTGGCCGGCACATCTCCTACCTGCGCGTCTCGGTGACGGATCGCTGCGATTTCCGCTGCGTCTATTGCATGGCCGAGGACATGACCTTCCTGCCCAAGGCCGACGTGCTGTCGCTCGAGGAGCTGGAGCGGCTGTGCGGCGCCTTCATCCGGCTGGGCGTGAAGAAGCTGCGCCTGACCGGCGGCGAGCCGCTGGTGCGCAAGAACGTGATGTCGCTGGTGCGCGGCCTGTCGAAGCACCTCGGCGACGGGCTGGAGGAACTGACGCTCACCACCAACGGCAGCCAGCTGGCGAAGCACGCCGACGCGCTGGCGGCCTGCGGCGTGAAGCGCATCAACGTCTCGATGGATTCGCTCGACCGCGACAAGTTCCGCATGCTCACGCGCTGGGGCGACCTCGACCAGGTGTTGCGCGGCATCGACGCGGCCCAGAAGGCCGGCATCCACATCAAGATCAACGCCGTGGCGCTGAAGGGCGTCAACGACATGGAATTCGACCAGCTGATCCGCTGGAGCCATGGCCGCGGCATGGATCTGGTCTTCATCGAGGTCATGCCGATGGGCGAGATCGGCGAGCAGCGCGTCGATCAGTACCTGCCGCTGTCGATGGTGCGCGCCGACCTGGCGCGGCGCTTCACCATGACCGACCTCGATTTCACCACCGGCGGCCCGGCGCGCTACGTACAGGTCGCCGAGACCGGCGGCAGACTGGGCTTCATCACGCCGCTCACCCACAATTTCTGCGAGGCCTGCAATCGGGTGCGTCTGACCTGCACCGGCACGCTCTACATGTGCCTGGGTCAGGAGGATGCCGCCGACCTGCGCGCGCCGCTGCGCGCCAGCGAGAGCGACGAGCAGCTGATCGAGGCGATCCACAAGGCGATCGCGCGCAAGCCCAAGGGCCACGACTTCGTCATCGACCGCCGTCGTCGCGCGCCCGCCGTGGCACGGCACATGAGCGTCACCGGCGGCTGAGGCCCGGCATGCCGTCGCGTCGGCATCTTCTGCTTCTCGGTACCGGCGGTCTGGTCGCCGCCGCGAGGCCGGCGCTGGCGCAGCCGCTGGCCTGCACGCCGGGAGTCGCGGCCACCGAACGGCAGACCGAGGGGCCGTTCTTCCGCGGCGGCTCGCCGCAGCGCGTCAACCTCGCCGGGCAGATTCGCGGCGAGCGTGTCAATCTCGACGGCCTGGTGATGACGCGCACCTGCCAGCCGGTGCGCGGCGCGATCGTCGACATCTGGCATGCCGATGCGGCGGGCGACTACGACCATCGCGGCTACGAGCTGCGCGGCCACCAGATCACCGACGAGCGCGGCGCCTGGCGCTTCGAGACCATCGCGCCGGCGCGCTACCCCGGCCGCACGCGGCACTACCATGTCAAGGTGACACCGCCCGGCGGCCGCACCCTGACGACGCAGCTCTACTTCCCCGGCGATCCCGGCAATGCGCGCGATATGCTCTTCAGGCCCTCGCTGCAGATGCGCATGGGCACGGCGGCCGCCGTCACGGCGCGCTTCGACTTCATCGTCGAGGTCTGATCCTGGGAGCGCCGGCGTCCCCTCAATGAAACGCGAAGGCGTGCATGGCGAGGATGCCGTGCTGCACGCTGTCGTGCAGCATCTCGGCCTTGCCGCCGGCGCCGGCGGCGACGAAGAGCGGCATGAAGTGCTCCGGCGTCGGATGGTTCTGCAGCGCGTGCGGCGCCTTCTCTTCCCAGTCTTCCAGTGACTCGCAGTCGCCGGCTTCGAGCGTCTTCACCGTCCAGTCGATGAACTCGGTGGTCCAGGCCGGCGTCGGCTGGCCCGGCGGCAACGAGCGCAGCGCGCCGAGATTGTGCGTGAACGAGCCGCTGCCCATCACCAGCACGCCCTCCTCGCGCAGCGGCGCGAGCTTGCGGCCAATCTCGAGGTGTCTTGCCGCGTCACCCGCCTCGTCGAGCGCGACCGGAATGACCGGAATGTCCGCCTCGGGATACATCAGGATCAGCGGACTCCACACACCGTGGTCGAAGCCGCGTTTTGCATCGACCGTGGTCTCCAGCATGTCAGCGACGCGCCGCGACAGCGCGGCGTCGCCGGGCGCGGGGTAGCGGATGCGGTAGAGCGGCTCGGGGAAGCCATAGAAATCGTGGATCGTGCCGGGCTGTGTGGCCCCACCGACGACGGCCCCGCGCTCCTCCCAGTGGGCGGAGGCGACGACGATCGCCCTGGGGCGCGGCAGCGTCTTGCCCAAGGCGACGAGGAACGCACGGGCCGGTGATTCGGTCACCGCCATCATCGGCGAGCCGTGCGAGACGAAGATCGAGGGGAGAGCGCTCATCGCAGCTTCACATGGGATGCGCGCGGCCCATCGACAAGGAAGTCGAAGTCGCAGCCCTCGTCGGCCTGCAACACGCTGCGCTGGAACAGCCCGGCATAGCCGCGCACCTGATCGTCGATCTCCTTCGGCGGCTGCCACTCCTTGCGCCGCTGCGCCAGGGTGGCGTCGTCGACCAGCATGTCGATGCGCCGGTTGGGCACGTCGAGCTTGATGCGATCGCCGCTGCGCACCAGGCCGAGCGGACCGCCGATCGCCGATTCCGGCGTGATGTGCAGCACGATGGTGCCGAAGGCCGTGCCCGACATGCGCGCGTCGGAGATGCGCACCATGTCCTTCACGCCCTGCCGCGCCAGCTTGCGCGGGATCGGCAGGTAGCCGGCCTCGGGCATGCCCGGCGCGCCGCGCGGCCCGCCGTTGCGCATCACCAGCACGTCCTCGGCGCGCACGTCGAGATTGGGATCGTCGACGCGGTTCGTAAGGTCTTCGACCGATTCGAAGACGACGGCGCGTCCTTCGTGGCTCATCAGCTTCGGCGAGGCGGCCGACTGCTTGATGATCGCGCCGCCGGGCGCGAGGTTGCCGCGCAGCACGGCCATCGCGCCGGTGGGGCTGAGCGCGGTTTCCCGCGTGCGGATAATTGTTTGGCCGGGAATGTCGGCGGCGGCGTCGATCGACTGGCCCAGCGTGCCGCCGTCGATGGTCGGCGCGTCGAGCACCAGCAATTCCTTCAGCTCGCGCAGCATGCGCATGGTGCCGCCCGACCAGTGGAAGTGCTCGAGGTAGTGCGAACCAGAGGGCTTGAGGTCGGCCAGCACCGGCACCTTCTGGCCGAGATCGTCGACCTCATCGAGATCGATCTTGATGCCGCAGCGTCCGGCCACCGCAGTGAGATGCACCAGCCCGTTGGTCGAGCCGCCCAGCGCCTGCAAGGTCACCAGCGCGTTGCGGAAGGCGGCCTTGGTCATGATCTGCCGGGGCGTCGGTCCGCCGGCCTTCGCCATCGCCACCGCGCGATGCCCGGTGGCCTCGGCGGCGCGGAAGCGATCGGCATGCGTCGCCGGGATCGAGCCGGTGCCGGGCAGCGACATGCCCAGGGCTTCGGTGACGCAGGCCATGGTGCTGGCGGTGCCCATCACCATGCAGGTGCCCTGTGTCGGCGCCAGCCGGCCGCTGACCTCCTCGATCTCGGCCTCCGAGAACTCGCCGGCGCGATGCTGCGCCCACAGGCGGCGGCAATCGGTGCAGGCGCCCAGCACCTCGCCCTTGTAGTGGCCGACCAGCATCGGCCCGGTAACCAGCATGATCGCCGGCACGTCGGCGCTGGCGGCGGCCATGAGCTGCGCCGGCACCGTCTTGTCGCAGCCGCCGATCAGCACCACCGCGTCCATCGGCTGGGCACGGATCATCTCCTCCGTGTCCATGGCCATGAGGTTGCGCAGGAACATGCTGGTCGGATTGGAGAACGACTCGGCGATCGAGACGGTGGGGAATTCCATCGGCAGGCCGCCGGCCAGCATCACGCCGCGCTTCACCGCCTCGATCAGCCTCGGCACGTTGCCGTGGCAGGGATTAAAGTCGGAGAAGGTGTTGGTGATGCCGACGATCGGCCGCTCGAGCGCGTCGTCGCTGAAGCCCATGGCCTTGATGAAGGCCTTGCGCAGGAAGAGCGAGAAACCGGGATCGCCGTAGGTCGCCAATCCCTTGCGCATGCCCTTGCTCACGACGCGCCTCCCTCACTCGGCTTGGCCTGCCTCGCCATCGTCCGGCTCACTTCGAGCTGCCGGATCGTGCCCAACACGCCGCGGCACAGCGGCAATTTCAGTCCCAACGCGTCGGCCATCTCGACCACGACACCAAGCAGCGGCTCGATCTCGAGCGGCCGGTCGGCCTCGAGATCCTGCAGCATCGAGGTCTTGAAGTCGCCCAGCTTCGCCGCCAGCGCCAGCCGGTCCTCCGGCGTCATGGTCATCTTCAGGCCGATGCGCGCGCCGGCCTCGTCCATCTCGCGCATCATGCCGGCGGCGAGGCCGAACATCATCGGATCCCCCAGCATGCGCGCCATGGTGCCCCGCGACAGCGCGCTCAACGGGTTCATGTTCATGTTGCCCCAGAGCTTGGCCCAG
>JBFXAZ010000061.1:0-31805 GCA_050183765.1 Reyranellaceae bacterium
ACCCGGCGGTTATTGGTCGTGCCCGAACGCCAGGACCTTCGCTGCGCACAGTACGACGGGACGTGGTCTCGTGCTGAAGCTGTTCGCGGCCATGGCGAAGTCGGGCGGCGCGGGCATCGCCGGCCTGTTCTTCGGCCTGGTGGCCAACAAGATCCTCGCCGTGACGCTGGGACCGATGGGCGTCGGCCTGCTGGCGACCTATCGCCAGGTGCACGACACGGCGACCGGGCTGGGCATCTTCGGCGCCGGCGCCGGCCAGATCCAGGCGCTGAGCTCGGTCGAGGGCGAGGCGCGCCGCCGCCGCGTCGTGACCTCGGTCTGGCTGTCGCTGTGCGGTGTGGTGCTCGCGGCGCTGACCCTGCTGCTGACCGCGCCACTGATCGCCGAGCATATCTTTCGCGACCGCTCGCCGGGCACCGTGCTGGGCGTGCGCTGCCTGGCGCTCACCGTCGGCATCGCCATCGTCGCCGTCACGCTGCAGGGCCTGATCAACGTCTCGCGCGCCATCGGCCGGCTGGCGATCGTGCAGGTGCTGGGCTCGCTCACCATGGCGATCGTGGCCTGGCCGCTGGCGCAGCTGGCGGTGGGCGGCGAGGGCCTCGCCTTCGTCGGCTTCGTGCTGCTGCCGATCGTGGCGCAGTTCGTGGCGGCGACCTGGTACATCCGCAAGCTCGGCTGGATGGAGCCCGTGCTGGAGGCCTTCACGCGCCGGCCGGCACGCGAGGACATGGCGCACCAGCTGCGCTTCTTCGCTGCCGGCCTGAGCGCCGGCGTGCTGTCGGCGGCGTGCTTCATGGCGATGCGCGCCCTGCTGGTCGAGACCGGCGGCCAGGAGTTCCACGGCCTGTTCCAGGCGGCGTGGACCCTGGCACAGCAGAACGTCGGCCTGCTGACCTCGGCGGCGATCACCTACCTGCTGCCGACCATGGCGGCCGCCACCACCGCGGAGGAGCGCAGCCGCACGGTCAACGACGCCGTCGAGATGCTGGCGCTGTGCTCGATCCCGCTGATCGGCGGCGCGCTCCTGTTCCAGCCGCTGATCTTCGAGCTGCTGTTCTCGCGCCGCTTCCTGCCGGCGGCCGACGCGCTGACCTGGATGCTGATCGGCAACTACTTCCGCGTCATCCAGTCGCTCTACTACAACGTCGCCGTCGCGGCGGCGCGGGTGCGCGTGATGATGACGATCGAGATCGCCTGGTACGGCAGCTTCTCCGCTCTCGTCGCGCTGTCGCTCAACCCGCTCACGCCGTCGTGGTTCGCCGGGCTGAAGGGCATCGGCATGGCCTTCGCCCTGGTGCAGATCGCCACGCTGCTCGGCGCCATGTGGTACGCGCACGCGGCGCTGGGCGTCCGCCTTCGACGCCGCGTCCAGGCGATCTGGCTCGGCGGCTTCGCCATGGTGGTGGTCTGCGCCGCGGCGACCTGGGGCGATCGCACCACGAGCTGGGCGGTGTCGGTGCCGCTGGCCGTGTTGACCCTGATCGTCCCGGTGGTCCTCGCCGGTCCGCGGCGCTGGAACGAGGTGCGTGCCGTCATCGCCGCCCGGCTGGCACGCGATTGACCGGCCAGGCCGGACGCCGCGCCGTCATCGACGGCGGTAGAAGCGGCCGATCATCGCCGCGAGCCGCAGACTGAAGCGCATCCACAACAGGCGGCCCGGCGAGAACGGACGGATCGGGCCGATCGCGTGCTTCCACCAGCGCTGGTGGCGGCCCGGCACGGTGCCGTCGAGCGCGCGCAGGATGTAGCTGGCGTGCCACGGCTTGGGCGCCTGCGCCGCGTGCGACATGCCGTAGGTCGTGTCGAGGAACTCCATGCCCTCCTGGCCGAGGATCGACAGCGGCACGTCGCTCGCCATGGCGGCGACGTTCATGAAGTCCTGGTCGGTCGAGGAGAACGGGTGCTCGCGGCCCTCGATGCGCAGCGCGCGCGGCGCGTCGGGGTGGCGGGCGGCATACAGATCGGTGACCGCGCGCCAGGTCTCGAGGAAGTCGCGATGGGCGCGCGGCACGGCGGCGAAGCCGCTGTTGAAGTAGAGATCGAGCGAGCGACAGTCGCGGCCGACGGCCTCCTTCGCCAGCGCCCGCCAGTGACGGCGGAATGGATGGCTGGCGGCCATCATCGGGAAGCCGATGTCGGTGCACAGCCCGACGCCGTTCTCCAGCCAGTCGAGGAAGAACGACCACGGCGAGATGGTGACGATGTCGACGTCGAAATACACCACCGCGTCGATCCCGGGGTCGAGCTCGTCGAGGATGCGCAGCATGAAGTGCGGCTTGGCCCACGCGGTGTGCAGGCTCGGGTGATCGATCGGCACGAAGCGCAGCTCGACATCGCGCGTGGCGGCGTAGCTCAGCCAGTTGCCGTGATCGGTCAGCGGCGCGGCCCAGGCCGGCGGCTCGCCGCGATGGCCGATTCACAGCGTGCCGGTGAAGCCCGAGGCGATCATCGAGTTGGCCAGCACGGCCGCGCCGATGTGGTAATCGCCGTCGTAGAGCGCGCAGGCGCTGACGCGCATCATGCCGGGCCGCCGGAGGGGGCGAGGCCCAGGCGCTCGCCGCGATAGGCGCCGCTCATCACGCGCTCCCACCAGCCCCTGTTGTCGAGAAACCAGCGCACGGTTTGACGCAGGCCCTCGTCCAGGGAACGGCTCGGCCGCCAGCCGAGTTCCGCCGCGATCTTGCCGGCGTCTATGGCGTAGCGCAAATCGTGGCCCGGCCGGTCGGCGACGAAGCGGATCAGGCCGGCGTGCGGCCGGTGCGGCGAGTCGGGCAGGAACTCATCCAGCGCGCGACAGATCGCCTGCACGATGTCGATGTTACGCCGTTCCTCGTTGCCGCCGACGTTGTAGGTCTCGCCGACGCGGCCCCTGCGCAGCACCGTGAGCAGCGCTCCGGCATGGTCCTCGACATGCAGCCAGTCGCGCACGTTCTCGCCCCTGCCGTAGACCGGCAGCGTCTCGCCGCGCAGGCCGCGGATGATCATCAGGGGAATCAGCTTCTCGGGGAAATGATAGGGACCGTAGTTGTTGGAGCAGTTGGTCGCCAGCGTCGGCAGGCCGTAGGTGTGGTGCCAGGCGCGCACCAGATGGTCCGAGCCGGCCTTGCTCGCCGAGTAGGGCGAGTTGGGGCGATAGGGCGTGTCCTCGCGGAACGCGCCTTCGGGGCCGAGCGAGCCGAACACCTCGTCGGTCGAGATGTGCTGGAAGCGGAATGTCGCGCGGCGGTCCTCGGGCAGCGCGCGCCAGTAGGCGGTCGCCGCCTCGAGCAGGCACCAGGTCCCGACGATGTTGGTCTGGATGAAGGGCGCGGCGCCGTCGATCGAGCGGTCGACATGGCTCTCGGCCGCGAGATGGAGGATCGCGTCGGGCTGCTCCTCGACGAGAATGCGATCCATCGCCGCGCGATCGCAGATGTCGGCGCGATGGAAGCGGTGACGCGGATGCTCGCGCGCCTCGGCCAGCGATTCGAGGTTGCCGGCGTAGGTCAGCTTGTCGATGGTGGTGACCTGCCAGTCGGTCTCGCGCACGATGCGGCGCACGACCGCCGACCCGATGAATCCGGCGCCGCCGGTGACGACGACCTTCATGTCGGGCGGACTCTCACGATGCTCCGTGGGCGTGTTGGCGATTGCCGGCATTGTCCCAAAATCGTGCTATGAAGACAACTTGGACCTGCAACATGACGGCCTGCCTCAGTGATGGATGAGCCCCGGCGATTCAGCGAGGGCATGTACCGCCATATCAAGCGACCGGCCTTCGATCCGTCCTGGCCGCAATCGTGGATCGACTCCTACGACTATGACAGCTTTTCGGTCTGGCCGGGCCGCAGCGCCCGCGGCTTCCGCGTCGCCTATCGCAACCGCTTCGCCCGCACCGTCGACTATTTGCTGGCGGCCAAGCCGGCCGGCGCGCGGGTGCTCGACCTCGCCGCCGCGCAGGGCAATTTCTCCATCGTGCTGGCCGCGCTCGGCTACCAGGTGACGTGGAACGACCTGCGCGACGACATCATCGACTACGTGCGGCTGAAGACCGAGCGCAAGGACATCCGCTTCCTGCCCGGCAACATCTTCGATCTGCCGGTGGAGCGGGTCGGGCGTTTCGACGCGGTCGTCGCCACCGAGATCATCGAGCACGTGGCGCATCCCGACGATTTCCTGCGCAAGCTGGCCGGCTTCCTCGAGCCCGGCGGCGTGATCGTGCTGACCACGCCCAACGGCCGCTATTTCCGCAACACCCTGCCGCGCTTCTCCGATTGTCCCGATCCCTCGCAGTTCGAGGCGGTGCAATTCAAGCCCGACGCGGACGGCCACATATTCCTGCTCTACCCCGACGAAATCGTCTCGCTGGCCGCCAAGGCGGGGCTGAAGGTCGACAGGCTGTCGTTCTTCAACAACCCGCTGACGGCCGAGAATCTCAAGACGCGCTATCTCTCGCCGATCCTGCCCTACGGGCTGGTCGACGCCATCGAGCGCGGCACGCAGGCGTTGCCCGAGGGCATCGTCCAGCGTCTGCATCTGCAGTCGGCGGCGCTGCTCAGCAGGGCCTGAGGTGCTTCAGGCGTTCGTCGAGCAGGTCGCCGCGTGGAGCGGCACCTATCAGCGGCTGCTGACGTCGCATCCCGTGGCGGTCGGCCTGTGGCTGGCCGTCGGCGTCGCCCTGACGGTCCAGCTCGGGCGCGTCTATCGGCGCGGCGACATGCGCGCGGCGCTCGGGCTGGTCGCGGTGTTCGTCGTCGCGCTGCAGCTGATCTCCTTCGGCGACGACATCGGCCACCACGTCTACCGGGTCGCCGCGATCGCCGGCCAGCTGCGCGCCGGCGCGCCCAGCCTGCTGCTGGCCGACGCGGCGACAGGCACGGTCCTGCCGACCTTCGTCTACTACAGCCCGCTGCTCTACCTGCCCTCGGTGCTCCTCGATCTGCTCGGCGTGCCGGCCTTCGTCGCGGTGAAGGTGGTCGCCGGCGCCGCCCTGCTGGCGATGGCGGCGGGCGTGCGCGCGCTGGTCGACGAGCACGCCGCGCGCAGCGACGGCCGGCCCGATCCCGCCGCCTATCTCGTCGCGGTCCTGTTCCTGACCGCCAACTACGTGTTCGGCTTGTGGATCGCCCGCGCGGCTTTCGCCGAGATCTGGGTCTACTGTCTCGCGCCCTGGGTCACGCTCTTCCTGCTGCGCGGCAACTTCGCCGCCCTGGTCGCGCTCCTCTTCGTCCAGCTCTGTGCGCACCCGCTTGTCTTCGCGCAGGCCCTGGCGGCCGAGCTGCTGGTGGCGGTGGTGCTCGTCGCGTCGCAGCCGCGACACCTGATCCGCATCGGCCTGCCGGCGCTGCTCGGCGCGTTCCTGCTGTCGTCGCCCTATTGGCTGCCGCTGCTGCTGTGGAAGGATCACATCCTGGGAAGCCGCGCCCTGCCGACGAGCTTCGCGCAATCGTTCATGAGCGTCGGCGCGCTGTTCGACCCGCGCCTTGCGCTGAGCATCGGCCCCTTCCTGCCGCTGGCCCCGCTGGCCATGCTCGCGCTGCGCCGTCTTGGCCTGCCGGGGCGGGCATGGCTCGGCCTGGCGTGCGTCGTCCTGCTGCTGGCGATGCAGACGCGACCGCTCGAGCCTCTCGTCAGCCTCGTTCCGGTGCTCAACGAATCGCTGTTCGTCTGGCGCCTGATGCTGCCGACGGCGTTCGCCGCCTTCGGCGTCCTCGTCGTCGGCTGGCCGGCGGAGGCGGTCTGGCCGCGGCGCGCGCTCGCGGCCGTCAGCCTGCTTGCCGTCGCGCCGCTGCTGGTGACGTTCGTCAAGGCGCTGCCCGGCAGCTTCTTCGGTCTCGAGGCGCGCGCCAACGAAGAGGCGGTCCTCATGCGCAGCTATGGGACCGACGGACTGGGCTGGGGCGTGCGCGAGTTCGTGCCCAGCTATGCCCACCTTCCCGACGTCTGCCACGCGCTGCGCCCGGACACGCAAAGAGCCGCGGCGGCGGAGCTGCGGCGCCAGGTGCGCGCCACCGGGCCGTATCTGGCGGTGCGCTGGGCACCGGTCGGCACGGTCTCCTACGAGGCCGATGGCGCGGCTGTCGGTCTCGGCGCCTGCGGCGACGACCTGATCCTCGGCCCGTTGATCCCCGGCGCACGGGTCCAGTTGTCGGAGGCGAGGCTCGAGCGGCTGCTGTGGCTGCGCCTCGCCGTTCTCCTCGTCGTCCCGCTGCTCCTGCTCGGCTTCAGACGTAGCGCCACTGCACGAGCGTGAACGGCGGCTTGGCGTCGTCGTGCGCCTCGAAGACCGCCTCGACCTCGGCCCCGATGCGCACCGCCTGCTTGGGATCGCCCAGCAGATTGCCCAGCATGCGGATGTTGCCGGCGTGCGGCAGCTCGACCAGCACCACGATGTACGGGCCCTGGTCCTTGAGCGCGGGATGCACCGGATGCCAGGGGCGCTCCCAGCTGTAGATCCGGCCGCGGCCCTCGACCTTCACCCAGTCCATGTCGAAGGACAGGCATTTGTGGCAGATCCATTCCGGACCCCATTGCCACGTGCCGCACGCCTTGCAGCGCTGCACCATGAGCTCGCCGCGTCGGGTGCCTTCCCAGTAGGGCGCGTCGAGGCCGTCGTTCTCGGCGACGGGAACCGGCAGGCCGGGCTTGAGGTACGACATCACAGCGTCTCCGCCGAACCGAGGATCATGCTCGACACCGGCGTCACCATCGGGCCGGAGATCACCATCGAGATTTCGGGGTCCTTGACCTGCGCCGTCGATTGGCCGCGCAGCTGGCGCACGGCCTCGACCTGCAGCTCGAGGCCGTGCATGTAGCACTCCGCGAGATTGCCGCCGCTGGTGTTGAGCGGCAGCTTGCCGCCGGGCGCCATCAGGTTCTCGGGCACCAGGAAGTCGTTGGCCTCCTCGGCCTTGAAGAAGCCGTGCTCGACCAGGCTCATCAGCACGCCGCCGGTGAAGTTCTCGTAGCTCTGCAGCACGTCGACGTCGGCGGGCTTCACGCCGGCCATGGCGTAGAGGTTGGGCGCCACCGTGGTGAAGCTCGAGGTGGCGTAGAGCGGCGCGTTGTGGCCGCGCGCGCCGTTGCGGTACTCCGAGCCGAGAGCCGCGCCCAGCAGGTAGGCGGGCTTGTGCGGGAAGTCCTTGGCCTGCTCGGCCGGCACGATGATCAGCGCGGCGGCGCCGTCGTTCTCCTGGCAGCAGTCGAACAGGCGCCACGGCTCGACGATCCAGCGCGAGTTGTCGTAGGCCTCCGGCGTCAGCGGCCGGCCGTGCATCACCGCGCGCGGGTTCTTCTGGGCGTGCGCGTAGGAGGCCAGCGCGATGGCGCGCTGCGCGCTGTCGCCGATCTTGTTCTCATGGAGAAAGCGCATGGCGCGCATGGCGTAGCGCTGCGCCGGCGACATCACGCCGTAGGGTGCGTTCAGCGCCGCTTCGCCGGAGGCCACGCCGCCGGGCGCCGCCGCGCCGAAGCGCTGGAACTGGCCCTGCGCCAGGGCGCGGAAGACCACGATGCAGTCGGCGAGGCCACCGGCCACGGCCGCCGCGGCGTTGGCCACCGCGCCCGAACCGCCGCCGCCGCCGCCGCCCCACTGCATGTTGGAGAAGCGCAATTCAGGGAGGCCCAGCGCCGCGGCCAGCCGCGAGGGATCGTTGCGGTCGTTGCTGTAGGAGGCGAAGCCGTCGATGCGGCGCGGATCGATGCCGGCGTCCTTGGCGGCGGCGAGGATCGCCTTCAGCGCCAGCACGAACTCGGGATCGGGCGACTTGCCGTGCCTGTAGTAGGGCGTCTCGCCGATGCCGACGATGGCCACCCTGCCGCGCAACGTGCGGTCGGTCATGGATGCTCCTGGTGATGAAGAGAGGAACGCGGCGGCACCGCGACGACGAACGCCATCGTCATCCTGAGCGCAGCGAAGGATCCCGCGGTATGGCGGTCAAGCGCTTGCGTGGTGACCTGTTGCGCCACCGCAAGGTCCTTCGCTGCGCTCAGGACGACGGGACTGAATCTACGCCCGGTACTTCGCCGGCACCTCGAGGTTCAGGAACCGGGCGGCGTTGAGGCCCAGGATGTCGGCGCGCGTGGCGTCGGACAGGTGGCCCATGGTGCGCTCGATCGCCTCGGCGGAATGCGGCCAGGTGCCCTCGTGGTGCGGGTAGTCGTTGGCCCACATGAAGTTCTTCGACAGCCCGTGCGCCTCGCACAGCGCCAGCCCGGCCGGATCCTCCTGGAACGAGGCGTAGCCATGCGCCTTGAAGTAGTCGCTGGGCAGGCCCTGCAGCTTGGGTCGCACCCAGAAGTGATGCTTCTTGTAGGCCTCGTCCATGGCGCCCAGCATCCACGGGATCCAGCCGATGCCGGCCTCGATGGTGGCGAAGCGCAGCTTGGGGAAGCGCTCCAGCACCCCTGATGCGCACATGTTGGCGACCGGCTCGATGGTCGGCGACAGCGAGTGGGTGACGTAGTTGATCACCGCGCCGCCGTTGCCGCGCGAGGCGCGCGGGTCGCGGCCGGTGGAGATGTGGAAGGTGATCGGCAGGTCGGCATCCTGGATCGCCGCCCACAGCCGGTCGAAGACCGGCAAATTGTAGTTCGGGTGATCGATGTTGTGATCGCCCCACACCGGCTTGCACGGCAGGGTGAGGCAACGGAAGCCGAGCTTGGCCAGGCGCTGCACCTCGGCGATCGAGCCCTCGAGATCGGCGGTGGCGATGGCGCCGGCGATCACCACGCGATCCTGGTGCGCCGAGTACTGCTCCCACGCCCAGTCGTTCCACACCCGGCACTGCGCCTGGGCGAACTCGGCGTCCTGCGTCGCCCACATCGACAGGCCCTTGTTCGGGAAGAACAGCTCGACGTCGATGCCGTCGCCGTCATGGTCGGCGATGCGCAGCTTGGGATCGGCGCCGGCCTTGTTGCGCGCGTCGTCCTCGCCTTCCATCTCGTGGATGCGCAGGCGGTCGGGGCGATGGCCCTCCGACACGCGCCACTTCACGCCGTCCTTGTCGGTGATGACGCGCGGCAGGCGGTCGCGATACCTGGGGTCGATGCGCTCCGCCCACAGATTGGCCGGCTCGTTGGCGTGGCAGTCGGCCGAGACCATGTAGTACTTCTTCGCGGCGTCCGGACGCGGGCTGCGCTGCCAGCCGGCCGAGCCCGGAGTCTCCAGGCGCCACTTGTTGGGCTCGTTGACGACGATGTGGTTCATGGCGTTCCTCCCGCCTTGACAGGTATTCTGATATCGGAACATTGTTCCGGTACAGGAATTGTGGACACGAAATGCCCAGAGACGCAACCGGGATATCCGCCGGTCCGCCGCGCGCGCCGACCCGCGCCATGCGCGTGATCGAGGCGCTGGCGCTGCAGCCCGACGGGCTGGCCCTGGCCGATCTCGGCCGTCTCCTTGCCCTGCCCAAGACCAGCCTGTTCAGCATGCTGCGCGCGCTGGAGGGCGAGGCCTATGTCGAGACCGTGGGCAGTGTCTATCGCCTGGGCCCGGCGGCGCTGCGCCTGGCGCCCTGATCGGCGGTGGCGACACCTTGGAGCGCAGGCTCTCTCCGCTCTTGGCGCCTGTCGTGAAGAAGGCCGAGGAGACGGTGCTGCTGGCGGTGCCGACCGAGGACCATCGCGACGTGCGCTACATCGCCATCGCCGACGGCCCGCAGGCGGTGCGCTACGCCGCCACCATCGGCCTGCGCCGGCCGCTCTACTGCACCGCTTCGGGCCGCGCCGTGCTGGCCTTCAGCGATCCCGCCGTCGTGCGCGACTACCTCGCGCACGCGCCGCGGCCGCAGCATACGCCGCACACCGCGACCTCGAAGGCGGCGCTGCTCGACATCATCGCCGAGGTGCGCCGCGCCGGCGTGGCCGAGACGCGCGACCAGATGTTCCTGGGCCTGTGGGGCTTCGCCGCGCCGGTCTTCGACGCGCAGCGCAACGTCGTGGCCTCGCTGATGATCGCGGCGCCGGTCGACCGGGCGCGGCGCAAGCGCGCGGTGCTGGCCGCCGCCGTGCGCGAAGGTGCCGAGGAGATGTCGCGCGTGCTGGGGCTGAGCGGCGAGTACATCGTGGCGCGCTGACCACTGCGTCACGCCGCCGCCGCCAAAGGCGGTGGACGCTCCTCTTGTTCCTTCTCCCCACGCATGACAGGGGCCGCGGACGGCCCCGAGGGAGAAGGTGCCCGAAGGGCGGATGAGGGGCTTGCCGGTGTCTCGACGACAGCAGTCTCGGGCTCTGTTGCGGAAGGCCCCTCATCCGCCTCGCTGACGCTCGGCGCCTTCTCCCCACCCGCGTGGCGAGAAGGGTAGGGCGGGTAGCGGCGTTTGGCGTGCTTGCCGACGCGCTGGGAGTGTTCCCAGTCGACAATGGCGAGATATTCCACGCCGTCGACCTCGTAGACGCGCACCAGCTGGCGCGCCGCCAGCTCCTCGATCATCGCGCGCACGGCGTCGTTGTCGATCGCATCGCCGGGAAACACCTGCAGCCGGATGGTGCGGGGCCGCAGCGGCTGGACGCCGAAATCGTCGGCGAAGTTCCACAGGCCGATGAGAAGCAGGCGGGTCATCGGCGCGCAGTCGATGACGGCCTCGCAGGTCCAGAATTCGGGGGAGATGGTGCGGTTGCGGGCCATGGGGCGGACTCCGGTTCGAAATGATGGGCGCCGTTGTACCGCTGGAACGTCGCCGCTCCGATTCCCGCCTCTACGGTTGTCCGACTCGCATGGTTTCACTCTGTGCCGGCGTCAACTCTTGCGCCCCTACGGTGGATGCCTCAGACCTGATCGCCTCGCGGCGTCAATCGTGTCACCCGGTCGAGCCTGAGTACGGAAGGGTGCAGGGCGCATGCACTCAACTGCGCGTGGCAGGGATTGAACCGACCATCCCATCCATGTGAAAGATGTGAGGCGCGGCGGCGGTTGCCTGGTTGCCGTCTTCGCCGCGATTGGACCCACGGACGAGGGTCGCCATGGATACTCCGTTCGACATCAACGGCGACACGCCGCCGCCTGACTTCGACGTCAAGAAGAATTCCTGGACGCCCGCCAAGTACGTGCGCGCGGTTCGTCACTGGATCACGGAGATTCGAAAATGGCAGACCGGCCAGGCCGTCATCCGGGCGATCCAAAGCAACACGATCAAGATACGGCCCGAACCAAGCACGGCAGTACAGCACGCCCACGTCGACCAGCGCGGCAATATTCGGTTTACGCCCATGCTGTATGTGAGGGGAAACCCGCCGCGCTTTGACTTCTACGCGGGCAATCCGCGCGCGCTCAACCACAACCCCGACGAGGTGCTGCTCGACGAGATCGTGAATGCCATGCTGAAGGTGCACAAGGTCGACAAGAACATCGCATTGCCCAAGATCGACTACCTGCCGACGAAGAAGGACACAGATCCGAATCGGTTCTTGTGGTTCCATCGCGTCGAGGAACTCTATTCGATCCTGATCGTGAACATCTACGTCTCGGAGAAGAACAAGAGCAACTGGCTCTATACGCCGCCGCCAACGCTCGGGGTGATGCGCCGCGACGCTCCGGGAGTGTACAAGCTGAGGAAGGATCACGCGACAGAGTCGGACGAGAGATCCCTGCCGGAGCCGCGCAGCTTTGTCGCGCACCCCGGCATTCGCCCGCGGATTCGTGAACTGATGCGCCCGCCGCTCAGCACCATGTGCGAAGAAATCGCCGTGGCACCGGCGGCATTCAACCCGTTTCGCGACATTCTGATCGACAGGGAGCCGGAAGAGATGCTGGTGCGCTTCTTCAAAGCCCACGACGACAGCAACCGGCAGTTCGAGTATTTCCAGGACACCACAGCGAAGCTGGCGGCAAAGCTGGGGCAGGCCAGGTTCGACGAGTTGCTCGCTGGCGTTCGCGGCAAGCCGAGGTGAAGCGCGCAGCAATGCGACTGGCCGCAGATCCGCCATCCTCTCGCAGTGCATCGTTGGACTCGTTGCGCGCGAGTAGCGACTGCAGGCGCCGCATTGATCGCCCGGGGCCAGGCTGGTTTCGGTCTGAGACAAGTGTCACGTGCCCAACCGGGAGCGCTTTCACGCTTCGAACTTGCACACGCCATCACGCGTGGGCGATCCAGCCGCGCCACGTGAAGGCGGCGTAGAACAAGCTCACGTCGGCGAAGCCCGCGGCGCGCAAGATGGCCTCGTCTTCTTCCGGGCTGAGCATGGGCACATTCGACTCGACAGCGGCGCGGAACCTCTCGGCCTGCTCGACCGCGACACCGGAGGCGACCGCAAAGGCCGCGTATCGCGCCAGCCAGCGTGTCCGTTCGATCGGTCCCTGCGGGAAACTTCCATGCGCCGCGACAAAGGGCGCTCCCGCCTTCAGTCGTCGCCGGATGTCCGCCGCCGTTTCCCGTCGGGCTTCGGCATCCAGAAAGTGCAGCGTCAGCAGGCAGACGGCGCCGTCGAACGGCCCTGCGGGTGCGTCGCCGATGAAGCCGTGCACGAGCTCGACTCGGTCGCCATGCGGTCCCAGCACGCGTCGCGCTTCGTCCAGCATCAGCGCCGATGGATCGACGCCGACAAATCGCCAGTCCGGATAGGCCGCCGCGAGCGCCGTCAGTTCCAGGCCTCCGCCGGCGCCGAGGACGAGCAGGCGGGGATCGGGCGGCATGCGCTCCGCCAGCAACAGGCCCGTCATGGTGTGAAGGGCATCGAGGCCCGGCACGAACCGTCGCGGTCCGTCGGCGTAGCTTGCCACGGCTTGCGGATCGGAAAAGGCGCTCAGGAACGGCTTTGAGGCTGCCTCGCCGTTGTCTCTCATGGTCGTGCATCATCCTGATGGCGGCTGAATCGCCGAGTGTGCGCGTCTCATCGCGCCGGAGGTGCTGGGCCGACAGGCGCCGACCGGCAGGTAGCGCAGGTTCCCTGGAGCTCGACAACCCGGCGGGCGATCTGGAAGCCGAGCATTCGCGCGTCCTTCTGCATCAGCACTTCCAGTTCGGGATTCTCGATCTCGACAGACGTGCTGCATTGATCGCAGACGAAGAAGACGCAGCCGTGTGGCCGCTCCGGGTGGGCGCAGGGCACATAGGCGTTGCGGCTCTCGATCCGAGCGATCAGGCCATGGCCCAGCAGGAACTCGAGGGCACGATAGACTGTCGGCGGCGTGAGCTTGCGCCCGAGCCTGGTCTGCAGCTGCGACAGAAGCTCGTAGGCGCCCAAAGGTCGGCCAGCCTGGCACAGCGCGTCCAAGACGACGCGGCGCAACGCCGTCATCTGCGCGCCTCGCCCGCCGCAGATCGCTGCCGCGACGTCCAGATCAGGGGGATCGTGCTGCTGTCTGGGCATGCGACCTCCGAGCCCGCTCTATGCCCGGTCGTCCGGGCAGTCGGCGACCCGGCACAGCCGGTAGTTCCGCAGATGCCCGGCGATCAGGATGCCGCTGCCGACAAGCGTTGCCGCCCGCTCGCCGAGCTCTCCGAGCACGTCATGGCCGAAGAAGGTGACGAGGGTGATGATGCCAAGACCGATACCACCCAGCAGCAGCACGCGCCGATCCTTGTGGCGCCGGCAGCCGATGGCCAGTGCCAGCAGCGACATCGGCAGGATCAGCCACAGGATCGCGGCATGGAACGCCTCATCGTCCAGCACCTGGGCGCCGAGCGCCGGGACCAGGACGAGAGCGATGGGGGCGAAAAGGCAATGGGCGGCGCACAGGCTTGAGAACGTCACGGCGCAAAGTTCAGCAATCCTCTGCATCGTTGAATCCAAGCCGCTCGTGTTTCGGTTGCCGACCTCGAGCCACGCCTGACAACGCGGTCGCGACCGTTTGTTGCTTCGCCTAGTGTGTCGCGCCGTCGGGTTCGCTGGCCGACAGCAGCGACAGCAGCTGCGCGGCCTTGCTGAGATGCGCGGCGACGAGATACGCGGTCGCCGGATCGCGCGCCTCCTCGATCACGGCGAGCAGCAGCGCGTCGAGCACCGCGTCGCGCGGCAGCCAATCGTCGGCGCAGGCGGCGCGGGCGCGGCGCACATGGGCCAGTGCCCGCTCGGTGTCGGCCTTGTGCATGGTCTCGATCGCCCTGGCCGGGCTGGTCGCGGGGTCAGACACGCGTCATCCTCCCGAGCCGGGAATGGTCGGCCATGCCGGCGTCCAGGCACAGCAGCACGCGGCGGTGCCCGGCCTTCGGCTCCGGCGGGGAGCGGTGCACGCTGCCGCGGCCGATATTGCCGGGCCATGCCTCGCCCTTGAACAGGCCGACATCGCCGCGCGCCATCGTCTCGACCCGGGTTGTGTCGGTGACGATGTCCTCGTTGTCGCCGACCGCGAGCATGGCGCGCCGCACGGCGGCTTCGGGTGCCCATTGCGTGCCGGTGCCGTCATAGGTGCACAGCAGCCGCAGGCCGACATGATCGACGTGGAACTTGCGGCAGCCCGAGCCGGTCACGGTCTCGATCGTCGCGCGCACGACGTGTGCGGCGCTGACTGCCGCGAACAGGCGGACCAGGGGCTCGATGTCCGCTTGCCACATCGCCCGATCGGATGACGCGACGTCCCGCAGCAGCACGGCGTAGTGACCGGCGGTGCTCGCCTCGCCGTCGCACGCGTCGAACCATGCCTCACCCGAGATCGGTCTGGCGCGGTGCGCCTCGATGCTTGTCGCCAGCGCGGCCGGGAGACGGCGCGGCCACAGCGCCAGGTTGACATCCTCGGATTTGATCGCCGACAGATCATCGAGGCGATCGCAGCGTGCGACGTGCGTGCGTGGGCGCGACAGCGTGGCGGCGCTCACGACGCGGCCTCCTCGGTCCAGGCCGGGAAGGGGTCGTGCATGTATTTCCAGACTGCGGGGCCGGCGGCGATCTCGCTCGAGCTCAACAGGCAGGCGTCGAAGCCGGCGGTCAGCGCGGCGCGGTCCATGTCCTTGCCGATGATCACGATCTCCTGCCGGCGATCGCCGAACGGCTCCGTCCAGTTGTCCAGCACCATGCGGCGCGCCACCCGGTCGCGCGGCCAGCGGCTGCGCGGCACGCTGGCCCACCAGCGGCCGCCCTTCTCGTGGCGCGTCACCGCGCCGGCCTGCGACCAGACGCCGACAAAGGCCGGCCGCGTCGCCAGCCAGAAGAACCCCTTGGAGCGCAGCACGCCGGGCCATTCGCTGCGCAGCCAGTCCAGCAGCCGCGTCGGGTGGAACGGTGAGCGCGCGCGGTAGACGAAGCTCGAGATGCCGTACTCCTCGGTCTCCGGCAGCGGATTGCCGAGCAGCGCCTGCTGCCAGCCCGGCGCCATCGACGCGGCGCGCATGTCGAACAGGCCGGTATCGAGGATCGCCTCCAGGCCCACGTCGCCATTCACGCTGTGCACGATGCGTGCGCGCGTGTTGAAGGCGCGGATGATGCCTTCGAGCGTGTCCAGATCCTCGCTCGAGACGAGGTCGGCCTTGTTCAGCACGACGACGTCGGCGAATTCCACCTGCTCGACCAGCAGGTCGACGACGGTGCGGTCGTCGCCCGCGCCGGCGGTCTGGCCGCGATCGCGGAGAAATCCGGTGCTGGCGTAGTCGCGCAGGAAATTGAAGGCGTCGACCACCGTGACCATGGTGTCGAGCCGCGCCACGTCGGCGAGGCTCTCGCCGTCCTCGTCGCGGAAATCGAAGGTCGCGGCCACCGGCATCGGCTCCGAGATGCCGGTCGATTCGATCATCAGATAGTCGAAGCGGCCTTGCGTCGCGAGCTGGCGCACCTCGCGCAGCAGATCGTCGCGCAGGGTGCAGCAGATGCAGCCGTTCGACATTTCCACGAGCTTCTCGTCGGTGCGGCTGAGCCCGGCGCCGCCGTCCCGTGCCAGGGCGGCATCGATGTTGACCTCGCTCATGTCGTTGACGATTACCGCCACGCGGCGGCCCTGCCGGTTGTGCAGGACATGGTTGAGCAGCGTCGTCTTGCCGGCGCCGAGGAAGCCGGACAGCACCGTGACGGGCAATCGGGTCGATGTAGGAGGCGAGATCATTCGTCGTCAGCCCGCTTCGATCTGGTTTGAGTGACGAGCAATGTTATAACATAACCTCTCACAGGCAATAGAAAACGTCACCGAAACTTCCAGGCTTCGATTGGCTAGACCCGGATCACCTTGCCGGGGTTCATCAAATTCCGTGGATCGAGCGCGCGCTTGATCGAGCGCATGACGTCGAGCTCGACCGGCGAGCGGTAGTGCTCGAGCTCCTCGAGCTTGAAGCGGCCGATGCCGTGCTCGGCGGAGATCGAGCCCGCGACCTCGCGCACGATGTCGTAGACCGCGCGGTTGATCGCGCCGTAGTGGGCGTAGAAGGCTTCCTTGCTCATGCCTTCGGGCGCCTGGGCGTTGAAGTGCAGGTTGCCGTCGCCGACATGGCCGAAGGGCACTGGCCGCAGGTCGGGCACGACCTGCTTCATCGCCGCGATGCCGCGCTCGATGAAGGAGGGGATCACGCCCACCGGCACCGAGATGTCGTGCTTGATCGAGGGGCCCTCGATCTTCTGCGCCTCGGAGTGGCTTTCGCGGATCTTCCAGAAGGCCTGCGCCTGCGTCGTCGACTGCGCCAGCGTGGCGTCGAGCACCAGGCCTTCCTCCAGCAGCTCGCCGAGGAAGGCTTCCATGCGCTCGGTCATGCCAGGGCCGCCCTCGGGCGCCGGCCGGGTCGAGGACCATTCGAGCAGCACGTACCAGTCGTGGCGGCCCTGCAGCGGATCGCTGCAGCCTGATATGTGCTTGAAGACGAACTCCAGCCCCTGGCGGCTCATCAGCTCGCAGGAGGTGACGTTGTCCTCGCTCGCCTCGTGGGCGCGCGACAGCAGCTCGACCGAGGCAGCCGGATCGCGCACCGCCATCCAGGCGGTGGCGACGTCCTTGGGCTTGGGGAAGATCTTCAGCACGGCGCGGGTGATGATGCCCAAGGTGCCCTCGGCGCCCATGAAGAGGTTCTTCAGGTCGTAGCCGGTATTGTCCTTCTTCAGCGCGCGCAGGCCGTTCCAGATGCGCCCGTCGGGCAGCACCACCTCCAGCCCGAGCACCAGGCTGCGCGCGTTGCCGTAGTGCAGCACCTGCACGCCGCCGGCGTTGGTCGACAGATTGCCGCCGATGGCGCAGCTGCCCTCGGCGCCGAGGCTGAGCGGGAACAGCCGATCGTGCGAAGCGGCCGTCTCCTGGATGGTCTTCAGCACCACGCCGGCCTCGACCGTCATGGTGAAGGCCATCGGGTTGACCTCGAGGATGCGGTTCATGCGCCGCATCGACAGCACGATCTCGCCGCCGTGCTCGTGCGGGATGCCGGCGCCGGTCAGCCCGGTCATGCCGCCCTGCGGCACGATCGGCACGCCGGCCTCGTGGCAGATCTTCACGACGGCGGCCACCTCTTCGGTGTTCGCCGGCTTCACAACGGCGGCGGCGCGGCCGTGGTAATTGTCGCGCCAC
Source organism: Reyranellaceae bacterium (assembly GCA_050183765.1). Lineage (GTDB taxonomy): Bacteria > Pseudomonadota > Alphaproteobacteria > Reyranellales > Reyranellaceae > JAFAZJ01. Next base: position 17,393 of record JBFXAZ010000061.1, read on the forward strand.
TCCACGACATGCGGCTCCATCTCCCTGGGATCGGTCGTGAATCCTCGATCGCCCACGACGCGATGGATCGCCTCGAGAACGGAGGCGGGAACGGCGGCGGGGATTGTCGTGTAGGTGTCTGGCACAATCCGAACTTAGGCAGGGACAATGTCCCTGTCGGCGGCGAACTTGTCCGCATTGCCCTGCCGGCGCTTGAGCAGGCGCAGGTGGTAGTGCAGCTGTTCGGCGGCCAGGCCGTGCAGCACCAGCCGACGTGCGGCATCCAGTGTCGATTCCGGGACCAAAGGATGGCGGTTGGCGACGAAGGCGAGGTTCGCCGTCGAACCCAGGATGGTGCCGACATACAGCGCGATGGTCTCGTCGAGCTGCAGGGAGTCGGTGGCGCGGCGGAAATCGCGCGCCGAGAGGAAGAGCTGATAGACCGGCGTATAGGCCTCGATGGCCGATTGCAGGTCGACCCGGTTGAGGCGGCCCACCGGCAAGGGCTCGATGTCGAAGGGCCCGTCGGTGATCGGCGAGAAGTCGACGCGCGCCGGCGGGCGCAGTGTCGACCCCTCTGTCATCCCGAGCGCAGCGAGGGATCCAGGGCCGCCACTAGATCCCTCGCTGCGCTCGGGATGACAGTCCTGCTGCAGATGCGCGTTCAGGCCGATGATGAAATTGTAGAGGTTGATGTCGTGCTGCACGAAGGCGTGCGGCAGCAGATCGTCAAGGCGGCGCGGACGCAGGGGCACGGTCTGCGGCGTGAAGCCCGGCACGTTGGCGGCGATGAAGGCCAGGATCTCGCTGCCGACATGGAAGTGGCGCAGGATCAGGTGGTTGGCCGCCGGCGACACGAAGCGACGCAGCCCCCAGACGATGGCGCGGTGCAGCAGGCGCGAGGAGGACCACGACGATGGCAGCACGGCGCGCAGCGCGTGGTTGGCCACCAAGGCGACGCGCGCCAGCGTGCGCACGATCGGGAACATCCAGCGGCGCGACCAGGAAGATTGAGTGTGCACCAGCGCGCGCCTGGCCTCGGGATCGACCGGCAGCGACTGATCGAGCGCCAGCGCCAGCCACGGATCGGGATCGCGCGGGTCGTGCGCCGTGAGTGCCGGCGGTGTTGCCGTCGGCAGGGGCGGGACGCTGATGCTCATGCGTTGCCCAGCTCCTCGAGCTGCAGGCGATAGAGCCGCGCCGTGACCTTGGCGGTCTTGACGATCGAGTCCTCGATCGCCTGCGTGAAGGCGTTGTCGCCCAAGGTGCGCCAGAGCTTCTCCAGGTGGCCCTCGTCGTTGCCGCCGTGATAGGCGAGGAAGCTCACCGCCTGCTCGGGCAGCTTGAGCTGGCGGCGGATGGCCTCGCCCCAGCGTGCCGCCAAGCGGCTGCCCAGGCCCTCGATGATGAACATCGCGCCCAGCAGGTCGATCGGATTGGGCTGGCTGGCGCGATGGAACATCCAGGCCGACAACGCCTCGGAGCCGATGTTCTTGGGCGCCGAGCGGATGTCGTCGAGCGCGCCGCCGGCGGCGACATAGTCGCGCTCCAGCATCAGGAAATCGCGGTGCTCCTCCTGCGCATGGCGCAGGAAGGTCGAACGCAGGTCGAGCCGCTCGGGCTCGATACTCGAGGCGGCGCGCGCGATCCATCGCGCGCCCTCGATCACCTGCTGGCGCAGGTTGCCGAGCAGCAGGCGGTAGTCCTCCAGCCGCAGCCGGCCGCGCTTCATGCGTTCGATCACCGGCACCCTGTTGAGGCCCGACTCGAACTCGCCCCAGACCGAGGTGAGGCGACGCAGCAATCTTTCCTTCTCCCCGCGCAGGCGGGGAGAAGGTGCCCGAAGGGCGGATGAGGGGCTTGGCGGCGTCTCAATGTCGACGGCGGTTGTGGCGGCGAGAGGAAGCCCCTCATCCGCCTCGCTGGCGCTCGGCACCTTCTCCCCGCCTGCGCGGGGAGAAGGGACTTCGAACGCCTCGACCTCGCCGACCACGGTGAGATGCATGAAGCTGATGATGAAGCGGCCGCTCTCCGGCACCATGCACAGGATGCGCTGGCCGGGCTTCAGGCGGCCCGATTTGAACAGCTCGTCGAGCATGACGAAGATCGAGGCCGAGCCGGTGTTGCCGCGCTCGTAGAGATTGGTGAACAGCTTGGCCGGATCGAACGGCGCGCCGGCGGCACGGCTCGCTTCGATCAGTCGCTTGCGGAAATGATCGGTCGAGAAGTGGTAGAGCGCGAAGTCGACCGCGTGCGGGTCGAGCCTGCCGTCCTCGATCAGCTCGAAATAGCGGCGCACGCCCAGCGGCACGATGGCGTCGAGCGACTCCAGGTCCTGCTGCAGCAGGAAGGCGCCGGCGCGGCGCGCCTCCTCGAGCGTGGGATAGTTGCTCCACGGCAGGGCACGGTCGCGCGAGGCGCCGCCCCACATGCAGGTGTCGTGCGTATCGGCGTAGGATTTCAGGTCGATCCAGTCGATGCGCAGCGACAGGCCGTGCTCGTTCGGCCGGCTCTCCAGGACCGCGGCACCGGCGCCGTCCGACAAGGTCCAGCGCAGGAACTCGGAGTCGGGCGTGGTCGGCGCGTCGCCGATGTAACCCGCGCGCAGGAAGCGGCTGGCGAACTCGCTGGCGCAGACCAGGGCGGCCTCGTCGCGGCCGCTCAGCAGGCGCGTCCAGGCCGCTTCCATCGCCATCATCCCGGAGGCGCAGAAGCTGTTGAAGCTGGCGATGTCGAGCGGCCGCGTGCGCAGCTCGCCATGCACTGAACTGGCGATGCCCGGCGCCAGCAGGTCGTTCTGCGAGGACGCGGCGGCGAGGAAGCCGATACGCTGCGGATCGATCTCCGCGGCGGCCAGCGCCGCGCGCGCCGCCTCGGCGGCCATCGCCGCGCTGGTGGTCTCGGCGCGGCCGTCGGTGCCCAGCGCGTAGTGACGACGGCGGATGCCGTTGCGCTTCAGCGCCGCGGCCTTCAGCCGGCGCTGCCGCTGATCGAGTGGGCCGAGATATGCCTCCATGGCATCGTTCTCGACCGGCGGGCCGGGCAGGTGGCTGCCCAGCGCCGTGATGAACACCATCGTGCCTCTCCCCGGGCGCAACCGCCCCAGCAGTCACTATCGGTGGAGATCACGGCAGAATTATGAACAGTGTTCAATTGTGAGCGCGGCTCATTTTCTGCCGATGAACGGCCCGCTGGGCGCTCAGCGCATCGGGAAGGCTTCGGCGACCGGCTCGCTGGGATCGACGCGGATCACCTTGCCCGGGTTCATCAGGCCCTTGGGATCCAGCGCCTTCTTGATCGCGCGCATGACGTCGAGCTCGATCGGCGAGCGGTAGTGCTCGAGCTCGAGCAGCTTGACCGAGCCGATGCCGTGCTCGGCCGAGATCGAGCCGCCGATCTCGTTGACCATGTCGTGCACGATGCGGTCGAGCGTCCTGACCATCGGCAGGAATGCCTCGCGCGACGTGACGTCGAGCGGCGCGCCGAAGGAGTAGTGCAAATTGCCGTCGCCCATGTGGCCCATCGGCTTGGGCCGGATGCCCGGCACGGCCTTCACGCAGGCGGCGTTGCACTTCTCGATGAAGCTCGGAATCTCGTGCACCGCGACCGAGATGTCGAAGGAGGCGCTCGGGTTGGGATCGCGCCGGCTGGCTTCGGCATGGCCCTCGCGGATCGCCCACATGTTGCGCGCCTGCGCCTCGGACTGCGCGATGGTGCCGTCGACCGCCAGGCCGCGCTCGAAGGCGCCGGTGAGGAACTCCTCCATGCGCTCGGCCATGCCGCCGGCGCCGTTGCCGCTGGGCGCGCGGGTCGAGGACCATTCCATCAGGAGCTGCCACTCGGGCGAGCCCTCGATCGGCCGCTGCAGGTTGGGCACGTGCTTCAGAACGCTCTCGTAGCCGATGCCGTGCACCAGCTCGCACGAGGTCACGCAGTCGCCCGACGCCATGCGCGCCTCGGCCAGCAGCTCGAAGGCGGCCTGGGGATTCGGGATCGCGAGCCAGCAGGTCGCGACGTCCTTGGGCTTGGGAAAGACCTTCAGCACCGCCTTGGTGATGATACCCAGCGTGCCCTCGGCGCCGACGAAGAGATCCTTGAGGTCGTAGCCGGTGTTGTCCTTCTTCAGCGCCCGCATGCCGTCCCAGACGCGGCCGTCGGGCAGCACGACCTCCAGCCCCAGCACCATGCTGCGCGTGTTGCCGTAGTGCAGCACTTGCGCGCCGCCGGCATTGGTCGAGAGGTTGCCGCCGATCATGCACGAGCCCTGCGCGCCGAGGCTGATCGGGAACAGGCGGTCGTGCTCCATCGCCGTCTGCTGGATGGTCTGCAGCACCACGCCTGATTCGACCGTCATGGTGTAGGCCTGCGGGTTGACGTCGAGGATGCGGTTCATGCGCGCCAGCGACACGACGATCTCGTCGCCCTGGCGCACCGGGATGCCGGCGGTCATCAGGCCGGTGAGCCCGCCCTGGGGCACGATCTTGACGTTGTGCTGGTTGCACAGCTTGACGATCGCGGCGACCTCCTCGGTGCTCGCCGGCTTGACCACGGCCGCGGCGCGCCCCGGCGCCAGGCCCTGCCAGTTGGTGGTGTGGAACTGCACCGCCTGCGGATCGGTGACCAGCCCCTTCTCGCCGACGATGGCGCCGAGCGCCTCGTGGAAGGCGGACGAGGGTGGCGAGATGTAGGTGTCGGGCATGGTCTTGGTTTCCTCCGAGGCCGGTCAATCTAGCGGCATTGCCTGGCAGCCCCAAGGGTATGATGCGCGCATGACCCCGATGCAGTTCTGGTACGACTTCGCCAGCCCCTATGCCTGGCTGGCCGCCGAGCGGCTGGCCGGGCTGCGCGGGATCGAGGTCGAGTGGGTGCCGTTCATCATCGGCCCGATCCTGCGCCTGCGGCCGGACAATCCGTCGCCGCTGCAGAACGCGCCGCCGGCCCAGCGCGCCTATCGTCGCCGCGACGTCGAGCGGCTGGCGGCGAAGCACGGCCTCGCGATGCGCTGGCCGTCGAACTATCCGCGCAACGGCCTGCTGGGCGCCCGCGTGACGCGCGTGGTGCCGGCCGAGCGTCGGCCGGCCCTGACCTTGGCGATCTATCGCGCCAGCTTCGTCGAAGATCGCGAGATCGCCGAGATGGATGTCATGCGCGACGTGCTGGCACGTTCAGGATTCGACGTGGATGCGACGCTGAAGGCCGCGCTCGCCGACGCCAACAAGAAGGCGCTGGGCGCCGACGTCGAGCGCGCCATGGCGCTGGGCATCTTCGGCGCGCCGAGCTTCATCGTCGGCAGCGAGCTGTTCTGGGGCAACGACCGCCTCGACCTTGCGCTCGACTGGGCGCGCGAGCCGTGGCTGCTTAGCTCTTGCCGTGACAGCGCTTGAACTTCAGGCCGCTGCCGCAGGGACAGGGATCGTTGCGCCCGACATGACGGTAGGGATTGACGTACGGCTCATCTTGCAGCTCGGGCCGCGAAGCCGCGAGTCGGCGCTCGCGTTGGTACGCCTCGGAAAAGCAATGCCAGCCAGAGAGTTCCGCGACAGTGTCGTCGAACAGCGTTCTGCGTCGATCGCTTCCCTTGGCTGCGGCGAGGCCGGTCGCCAGGGCGTCGTGCAAGTCTTTCTCAAAATACTTGTACTCGGTCCACGTCGGGTCGATGAACGAGTCGAAGGCTCGGCGTACGAGAGGGGCCAGGGACTCAAGCCCGAGAATTCCGATGGCTTCTTGCCAACCGGACCAGACGAAATTGATGTCACGCGGCTGAAGCGTCTCGAACGACTCGCGAAGGAAGCGCTCGGCTTCCCCGATCGGCAGCTCGCCGCGCGCGCTCACCATCGCCAGCGCCTCGCAGCCCATGGCTCGGGCGAACTCGTCGGCGCCTTGGTCGTGGATGAGCTCGTAGAGCGGCTGCGGATCGCCATCGAAGACCGAGGCCAGGACCCTGGGGCCGGTTTCCGTCAGCGCACCTCCGATGACCTCGCGAAATCCGTCGACCTCCAGCCGCGTCAGCCTGCATAGCGGACGATAGGCTGCTTTCTCGCGCCACTCCGCCAGAAGGTGGAAGGCGAAGAACAGGCGCTGCGGTCGATTGGACTCATCGTCCGGGGCGGCTACATAGCGGTCTATTTCCGCGATCAGGCGCGGCGCAATCGTCGCGCGATTGGCGGTCGCCGCCAACAGCGCCTCGCGCGGGAACGGGTACTCGCAGTTCAGCGCCTGAAGGATCTCGTCGTCGGTCATGCGCGGGCCTCTTTACGGCGGCGGTGGCCGCGGCGCGGCGGCCCGGCGCAGGCGGTCGTTGATCGCGATCCCCAAGCCTTGCGCCGGTATGGCGGCCACGGCAATTCGCGCGGTGCCCGGTGCGTCGAGTTGGCGCAGCATGGCGAACAGATTCGCCGCGGCTTCCACGAGGTCGCCAGCGGGGCTGAGGTTGAGCGTGCCGGCTATGCTGCCGAAGCCCAGCAACGTCTCCCCGGCTTCCGCCGCTGTCGCATTGAGCCGCACGGCCGCGCGCGGCGCGTAGTGGCTTTCGAGCTGGCCCGGTGAATGCAGCGTGCCGGCGACGCCGATGGCCGCGCCCTGATCGATCGCGCCGATCAGCGCCTCGATCGCCTCGCGCGTCGTGCCGCCGGGCCGCAGCAGCGTCGGCGTCGGCGTCGTGAGATCGAGCACCGTGGACTCCAGGCCGACCTCGCACGGGCCGCCGTCGATCACCAGGTCGACCGCGTCGCCCAGCGACTCGACGACATGCTCGGGCCGTGTCGGGCTGATCGCGCCGGAGCGGTTGGCGCTTGGCGCGGCGATCGGCACGCCTGACGCGGCGATCAGCTCGCGGGCGATGGGATGCGAGGGCGCGCGGATGGCGGCGGTGTCGAGGCCGGCCGAGGCCAGCAGCGACAGGCGACAGCCGGCGATGCGCGGCAGGACCAAAGTGAGGGGGCCGGGCCACAGCGTCGCGGCGAGACGCTCGGCGATGTCGTTCCAGACGACGAAGCGGCGTGCCTCCTCGGCGTCGAGCACGTGGGCGATCAGCGGATTGAACGCCGGGCGGCCCTTGGCGGCGAAGATCGCGGCGACGGCGCGGTCGTTGGTGGCGTCGGCGCCCAGGCCGTAGACCGTCTCTGTGGGGAAGGCGACGAGCCGGCCGGCGCGGATCAGCGCCGCCGCCTGCTCGATGATCGCCCTCATCGCGTCTGCCAGTCGCGCGAAGCCGGCCAGCCGCGCGCGACGAACCAGTGATTGCGATGGCCGGGCTTGCCGTAGCGCATGGGCTTGCGCGTGCTGTCGTCGATCACCTCGCCGCCGGCGGCCTCGAGCACCGCCTGGCCGGCCGCGGTGTCCCATTCCATGGTCGGGCCGAAGCGCGGATAGATGTCGCCCTCGCCGGCGGCGAGCAGGCAGAACTTCAGCGACGAGCCGGCCTGCCGGCGCTCGGCGACGGGGATGCCGTTGTTGCGCAGCCAGATGTCGAGCTGGCTGAACACCGAATGGCTGCGGCTGGCGAAGACGGTGTAGCCCTGCGTCGGCGGCCGGCGCACGGCGATCGCGCTCGGCGCGCCGCCGTCGAGGATGCGCTGCGCACCATGGCCCGCCGCGCCGCGCCACAGCACGCCCTGCGCCGGCGCCGAGACCACGCCCAGGCTCGGCACGCCGCTCTCGATCAGGGCGATGTTCACGGTGAACTCGCCGTTGCGCTTGATGAACTCCTTGGTGCCGTCGAGCGGATCGACCAGCCAGAACGGGCCGGCGCCGACCTCCGGCATGCGGCCCGCGGCGACCTCCTCCTCGGCGATCACCGGCACGTCGGGCGTGAGCTGCTGCAGGCCGCGCAGGATGATCGCCTCGGCGGCGTGATCCGCGTCGGTCACCGGCGAGGAATCGGACTTTCGCCGCTCGCCCTGGTCGGGCCGCGCATAGATGTCGAGGATCGCCACGCCGGCCTCGCGGGCGAGCTCGGTGAGGCTGTGGAGAAGGGCGGACTTGTCGAAATCGGGCACGGCAACCTGGCGTAACGCGGCGGCGACCTTATAGCCCGATCTCGCCACAATGTTATGGATTCTGGGCCGGTCGGCGGGCATGGTCCAAGCCTTGGACCAACACCGACCACCACTACCTCGAGGAGGCATCATGCACCGTGTCGTTCTGGGTTCCCTGTTGGCCGTTACCGTCCTGGCCGCGCCGGCCTATGCGCAGCAGCATTTTGCCGGCTCCGTGAGTTCCGGTCGCAACCAGCTGGGATCGTCACGCTGCCCGACCTACGCCATGAAGATGGATCTCACCGTGAACGGCTCCGACATCAAGGCCACCTTCCAGCAGGCCGGCCGCGACGAGCGCAATTTCGCCGCCACGGCCAATCCCGATGGCACCTTCAACACCGTTGCCATCGTCGGCGGCGGCGGCAAGATGAAGGTGACCGGCAAGGTCGCGCCCAACGAGGCTACCGTCAGACTCGACGGCTATTGTCTCTTCGACTTCAAGCTCGCGCCGAAACCCTGATCGCGCGGGATCAACGGGGGGAAATCACATGCGCGCTTTCATGACCGGTTCCATCGTCGTCGCGGGCCTGCTTCTGGCAGTGCCCGCGATGGCGCAGACCCAGTACACCTGGACGGGCTACGGCCAGGGCTCCGGCAACTGCAGTCGCTACAAGATGACCATCGATGTCACGGTGGCCGGCTCGGCGGTCTCGGGCACCTTCCAGCAGGAAGGCCGCACGCAGCGCTTCTGGGCGCCGGTGAACATGGATGGCGGCGGCGCCTTCCGCACCACCGCCAAGGTGCAGGACGGCAGCATGCGGGTCAGCGGCCGGATCACGCCGGCGGGCGGCAACGTGGTGCTCGACGGCTACTGCAAGTTCGACGCCAAGCAGCTGACCAAGAAGTAACGGCATGGCGCGGCTCGACGGCAAGGTCTGCATCGTCACCGGCGCGACCAGCGGCATCGGCCGGCGGACGGTGGAAATCTTCGTCGCCGAGGGCGCGCGCGTGGTGGCCGCCGGCCGTCGCGCCGATCTCGGCGAGGCGCTGCAGAAGGAACTCGGCGCCGAGCACGTGCTGTTCCATCGCACCGACGTGACGCAGGAGGCCGAATTCAAGGCGCTGATCGATGCCTGCGTCGCCAAATGGGGCCGCGTCGACTGCCTGTTCAACAATGCCGGCGGCCCCGCGCCGGTCGGCGGCATCGAGACCATCCCGGTCGACGGCTTCGACGCGGCGATGGCCTCGCTGGTGCGCAGCGTGATGCTGGGCATGAAGCACGTGGCGCCGGTCATGATCCGCCAGGGCGGCGGCAGCATCATCAACAACGGCTCGGTGGCGGCGCGGCGCGCCGGCATGTCGAGCTCGATGATCTACAGCGCGGCGAAAGCAGCCGTGAACCACCTCACCGTCTGCGTCGCCATGCAGCTGGGCGAGAAGAACGTCCGGGTGAACTCGATCTCGCCCGGCGCGATCGCCACCGGCATCTTCGGCAAGGCGCTCGGCCTGACGCACGAAGAGGCCGAGAAGACCGCCGAGGTGATGAAGGGCGTGTTCGCCGCCAACCAGCCGATCCCGCGCTCGGGCCTGCCCGACGACATCGCCCAGGCCGCGGTGTTCCTGGCGTCGGACGAGTCGAACTTCATCAACGGCCACGACCTCGTGGTCGATGGCGGCCTGGTCGGCGGGCGCATGTGGACGCCGCACCAGCAGGGCCTCGCCGCCCTGCGCAAGACCTTCGGCGTCGAGGAGTAGGGCACCCCGTCGTCCTGAGCGGCAGCGAAGGACCTTGCGGTGGAACGATCGGGCGCGGCGGCGCCGATGGTCGCCGGCTGCAGCGTTGCGCCCAGGACGACAGGTCAGGCCAGGATCGTCGTCAGCCCGCCGTCGACGACGATCGACTGCCCGGTGATGTAGGCGCCGGCGTCCGAGGCCAGCAGCAGCAGGGTGCCGCGCAGGTCCTCGGGCGTGCCCCAGCGATGCGCGGCGGTGCGCTGATCGAGCATGTCGTTGAACGACTTCGTCTGCTGCAGCACGACGTTGAACTCGGTGCGGATGTAGCCGGGGCAGATGCAGTTCGCGGTCACGTCGGGCCCGAACTCGACCGCCAGCGTCTTGGTCAACCCGATCAGCCCGTGCTTGCAGGCGACGTAGGCGGCCACCGTCTCGCGGCCGAGGATGCCCAGGATCGAGGAGATGTTGACGATGCGGCCGCTCTTCTGGCGCAGCATGTGACGGCCGCATTCGCGCGCCAGCATGAACGGCGCGGTGAGGTCGGTGTCGATGACGCGCTGCCAGTCCTCGCGCGGGAAATCGATCACCGGCTTGCGCACGGTGATGCCGGCATTGTTGACCAGCACGTCGATGCGGCCATGACGCGCGACGATGCCGGCTACCGCCTGCACGACCGCGGCCTCGTCGTTGACGTCGAGCGCCAGCGCCTCGGCCTTGCCGCCGTCGCCGACGATCGTGGCCACGGTGGCCTCGAGGTCCGGGGCGCTGCGCGCGGCGCAGACCACGGTGGCGCCGGCCCTGGCCAGGGTGAGCGCGAAGTCGCGGCCGAGCCCGCGCGAGGCGCCGGTCACCAGCGCGACGCGGCCCTTGAGAGAAAACAGGTCGATCACGAAACGCCCCCCGCTTGATCCGGCACGTAATTGAGAGGCCGATGATAGCGGCCTATCTCGGATGCACGACAGGTTCTTGAGCCAGGAGGCATCCATGTCCCACATGCGGTCCGATCTCCACACCGCCATCCCGACATTCCAGTCGCTGGTCCAACGCGAGATCCAGCCGGCGCCGCGCCCGGGGCTGGCGGCGCGGATCGTCGCGACCTTGCGCCTGTGGCACGCGCGGCGCGTGGCGCGGCGGGAGCTGGCGCGGATCGACGCGCGCAACCTGCGCGACGTCGGCATCGCGCCGGAGCTGGTGGACTACGAAATCGCCCAGCCGTTCTGGCGCGACCTGCGCGACTGGCGGGCGTGATCTGCGCTAGGGTGCGGCCGCACGCTATCAGCAGGAGGAACGCATGGCCGCACAGAAGGGGAAGGTCGCGATCGTGACGGGATCGGCAACGGGGCTGGGCGCCGCCGCGGCGGTCCAGCTCGCCGATCTCGGCTGGAACATCGTCGTCAACTACACGCGCAGCAAGAAGGAAGCCGACGAGACGATGGCGGCCGTCAAGGCCAAGGGCGTGAACGCGATCCTGGTGCAGGCCGATGTCGGGCAGGATGCCGACTGCAAGAAGCTGGTCGAGGCGGCGATGAAGGAGTGGGGCCGCGTCGACGGCGTGCTCAACAACGCCGGCACCACCAAGGCCCAGGCGGCCGGCGACCTCGACGGCGTCAATGCCGAGGATTTCGAGCGCATCAACCGCATCAACGTCGTCGGCCCCTACCAGATGAGCCGCGCGGTCTTCCCTGTCATGAAGAAGCAGTGGGAGGAGAAGAAGGAGCGCGGCTCGATCGTCAACATCTCCTCGATCGCCGGCGTGATGGGCGTCGGCTCGTCGATCCCCTACATGTGCTCCAAGGGCGCGCTCAATACGCTCACGCTCGCGCTGGCGAAATGGCTGGCGCCGGCGGTGCGCGTCAACACGATCTGCCCCGGCTTCATCCAGGGCCGCTGGCTGCTGGGCGTCTTCGGCGAGAAAGGCTACGCCGCCGCCCTGGCGCAACAGGAGAGCACCACGCCGCTGCAACAGGCCGGCACGCCCGACCAGATGGCCGAGACGGCGGTCTTCTTCCTGACCAGCGCCAGCAACGTCACCGGCGAGTTCATGATCGTCGACGCCGGCGCACATCTGGCCGCGGCACCACTGAAGGCGCGGTGAATTTCCTTCTCCCCGCGAAGGCGGGGAGAAGGTGCCCGAAGGGCGGATGAGGGGCTTCGCGGCGTGTCGACATCGACGTTGTTTGCCGTTGCGCGAGCAAGCCCCTCATCCGCCTCGCTGGCGCTCGGCACCTTCTCCCCGCCTGCGCGGGGAGAAGGGACTACGGCAATTCGTGGCCGCGGCCGATGTTGACGATGACCTGGCGCAGGTGCGGCTTGCGCTCCAGCAGCGCGCGGCGATAGGCGACGAGGCCTTCGAGCAGCGCGCCGTCGCGCCCGAGCAGGCGGTCGGCGAACTCGACGATGCGCGTGTTGGGCCAGGCATGCGGGCGCAGATCGAGGATGCGTAGGAAGGCTTCGGTCTCGCGGCCGGCGTTGAACTGCGCCATCAGCACGGCCGCCGCCGCCGTCGAGCGCGAGATGCCGGCGTGGCAATGCACCAGCAGGTGCTGCGCCCGCTCGCCGGCCGCGCGCATGCGCTCGCCCAGCGCCAGGATGCGGCGCACATCGGCTTCGCTGCAGGCGACGAAGCCGGGGAACTCGGCGACGACGTCGTCGAAGCGCACCAGCTCGTGGTCGACCGCACCGTAGCCGCCCAGCGCCTCGGGCAGCCCGTGATGGGTGTCGAGCAGCGACAGCACGTGGCTGACGCCGCTGGTGCCGTGCTGCACGAGCTCGGGAATGCCGCAGACGGTGACCTTGAACGGGGTAAGCGAAGGCGCGCTCGACGTCATGCGCGCTGCTTAGCCTATCGGTCGTCGATGCGATAGACCTCCGTGCGATAGACCGGCCCGAGATCGGTGGGGGTGCCGTCGTTGTTGCACAGGCGAGCCCTGCCGACGCCGTCGCGCAGCACCATGTACTCGGGCTCTTCCTCCGCGATGCGGGTGATGACCTCGGGTCCGCTGTGCTCCTCCGGCATCGGCAGCGAGCCGATTTCCTGGATGCCGTGGACCTCGACGACGCTCTTGCCGCCTTGCTTGATGTCCTTCCAGGCGTCGTTCCAGCGGAACAGCGCCGACTCCTTCTGACGCGTCATGGTCGGGCCGGCGAGGATCAGAAGATCCTTGCCGCGCCACTCCAGGTCGCGCACGCCGAAGCCATCGAGATCGAGCAGATGAAAGCGCGGTGCGCCGACGACCTTGAGGCCGCGTGCGTGGTGGTCGCGGATCTTGACCTCGATGAGGACCGCGAGGCCATCGATCACCGGGCCGCGCAGGCCGACCAGGGCGATGACCTGAGTATCGTCGCCATCGCGTCGCCGGATCGCCAGGCCTTCGATATCGAGGCCGTTCTCCTTGGTGCTCGCCAGCGTATAGGGCGTGAACCAACCGATGTTGCCCACAGCATCCTTGTCGAAGCGCAGGTCTGCGAGCGCGGAAACCTCCTGCAGCAGACCGCTCGCCGGCGGTGGCGCGGCGCGCAGCGCGTCGAGGAAGTCCGTCGTATGGGTCTGACCGACAGGCCGGATGCGCAGATGACGTCCGCTGCTCGGGTCCAGGCCGCCCTCGCCGACATTGATGCAGCCGAAGAGCAGACGGTTGCGTTCGCGTTTGAGGCCCAGTCGCTTGAGCTTGAGCTTGCTGCCGTCCGGTATCGTGTGCCCCATCGCGTGCGAGCCGATCAGCCACAGGCGGCTCCTGCCCTCGTCGATCCGGTCGAGCGCGAGCGCCTCGAGATCGAACTCCTTCCTCTTCGTGGTCTCGTCCGCGATGTCGAAGAGCGCCGCCAGCTTGATGGCGCGCACCTTGTCGTAGAGCCGCGGCTGTGTGCGTTCGAGCTGCAGCAGTTCGCGTCCTTCATCGTTGGCCAGGTAGATGTGCTTGCCGATGATGGCGGCGCCGGACAGGTTGCGAATGACCTCCTGCGTCTTTCCGTTCTTCTCGAGGATCACGGCCTTGTCGCCGAGGTCGAGGCTGACCGATCTTGCCTCGTCGGGTGAGAGAAATCCCGGCATGGCGTGGCTCCCCTTTGGCGTGCGCCGCGCTCTCTTTTTACTACGAATGCCGCGCGCAAAGAAAATGGGCGCTCGCCTGACGGAAAGGAGAGCGCCCAAGGGGGTGTGTCGCCCACCGGTCGGCCCGTTGGGGCAGAACCGCCGATGTGCAGGACCCAACATGCCAACAAATGCTGATTGAACGCTGACGACGCGCGCGTTGATTTCGATGCGCGCTGCTGTGGAAAAATTGTCCTAGAACAGGCCGCGTGAAAGATGAATGCCGACGCCGAACATCACGGCGAGGAAGATCCGGCGAAACACCTCGGGCGAAACCGCGCGTCGCAGCTTCTGTCCCAGCCATACGCCGAGAAATGTCGGTCCAGTGGCCACCAACGTGCCGACTCCGTTGGTGATCGTGAAGGCGCCGGCATCGGCGAGCGCGACGGTCAACGCGGCGGTGAACACCACGAACAGAATGCCGAGCGCCTGAATCAATTCGTCGCGCGTCAGCGTCAGCGACTGGATGTAGGGCAGGAACGGAACAGCGGCCATGCCCGTCACGCCGCCGATCAGACCGGTGGCCAGGCCGCTCAGCGGATTGGCCCACCATTCGTGGCGCGCCGCCACATGCGGCCGCCACGCGACGAAGGCGGTTAACGAAAAAATCACGAGGATGACGCCGAGATATCCC